>NZ_LSZQ01000017.1 GCF_001580015.1 Cephaloticoccus primus | reverse complement strand
GGCCGGGGCGGAGCTCCTTTACCGTGCGCGTCTCCACAAGGTCGGCACGCCCGAGCGGAAGCGGGCCCGCAGGGAGCGGATCCTTTGGTGAAGAGCACGACGCGGCAAAAAAACCAAGCAGCGCCACAACAGGGGCGGCTCCGAAGAGCCGGAAACAACTCATCTTATTCATGGGGGGCAGGGACTAATGGGGGTGAGGGGAGGTGGGTTACAGAAGGGGAAACATCCCGCATACGGAGATGCGGGATTCCACGTAGCCCGCAGCACTCAAGAAAAAATGGCAAGCCGCTCCCACTCATTAAGTGGGAAACTGGGGGGCTCGAGTTTTGCCGGGGGGGGGCAGGTGCTGAGGGTGCGTTGAGAGGGGGGCTCTTCTGCTTGTCGCTAAGATGGGCTGAAGATGCCGCCGCCGAGGAGTTCTTCGCCGCGGTACAGGGCGATGATCTGGCCGGGGGCGATGGCGCGTTGTGGCGCGGCGAAGCGGATTTGTGCGGCGAAGCTGGTGGCGGCGGCGGGGTGTGTCGCGGTTTTTACTGCTGCGCAGTCGGTGCTGCCATTGGCGTGGGTTTCCGGAGCTTCTCCCGAACTTTCGATGCTGGGAGGAGCGGCGTTTGTCTCGGGGATGAAGTGGATGGGGATGCGCGGGTCGCGGTAGCGCACGCGGGCTTCGATTTGCGCGTGGGCGCGGATCGGTTCGTTAATGAAGCTCAGGCCGTGTACGTGCGCTTCATGCGTCCACAGGCCGGGGGCTCGGGGTTCGTCGAAGGCGACGAGCAGGGCGTGGTCTGTGGCGCGTTTTCCGACGACGACGTAGGCTTTGTTGTCGGTGTTGGAGGGGATGCCGATGCCGCGTCGTTGGCCGAGGGTGTAGTAGTGCAGGCCGCGGTGTTCGCCGAGTCTTTGGCCGTCGCTGGCCCGGAGGATGGGTCCGGGTTGGTCGGGCACGTAGGCTTTCAGGAAGTCGGCCATCTTTACCTGGCCGATGAAGCAGATGCCTTGGCTGTCTTTTTTCTGGGCGTTGGGGAGCCCGGCTTCGGCGGCGAGACGGCGCAGCTCGGGTTTTTCCAGATGGCCGATGGGGAAGCGGGCGGCAGCGAGCTGCGCGCCGGAGAGCAGGGCGAGAAAGTAGCTTTGGTCTTTGTTTTTATCGGCGCCTTCGAGGAGGCGGTAGCCGCCGGGTGTGTCGGGAGCGTGGACGCGCTGCGCGTAGTGGCCGGTGGCGACTGCGCTGAAGCCTTCGGCGCGCGCGTAGCGCAGGAAGGCGCCAAACTTGATCTCGCGGTTGCACATCACGTCGGGGTTTGGGGTGAGGCCGCGTTGGTAGTTTTCGAGCAGGTAATCGACGACGAGGTGGCGGTAATCTTCGATGAGGTTGACGACGCGAAACTCGATGCCGAGTCGGCCGGCGACGGCGCGCGCGTCTTCGATGTCTTGCTCCCAAGGGCAGTGGCCGATGACGCCGTCTTCGTTGATCCAGTTTTTCATGTAAGCGGCCACGATGTCGTGGCCTTCGCGCTGGAGCAGGAGCGCGGCGACTGCGCTGTCGACCCCGCCGGAGAGCGCGACGAGGATGCGCTCGCGCGCGCTCGGCGTCGTCGTGTGGGCGGCAGCATTTATCCTGGGGTCGCGGCTCATCGCGCCCAAGCGACGCGCCGTGCCTGCTTCCGATGCAATACGATTTATCCGGGGATGGGTTGCGTAGTTTGGCGGGGTGGGCTGTGCTCGCGGGCTCTTGGACTGTGGCTTATCGGTAAAAAGCTCTCGAAGAGCTCGTGCCTTAACTCTTTCCTCGTTCGCAATTTGCTAGCCCGATGACCTCCCACAACCCGCTTATTCGCGCTTGGCTGACTTCGCTAAAGGGAGGCGTCATCGAGTACGCGCGCGACTGGGAGGAGATTTACGTGCCCGCGTTGCGGCTGCGGCCCGGCGGCGCACCATCGGGCGGAGCTGGGGTGAGCGAGGGCGCGGTGACGCAGATCCAGAGTCCGCCGAGCCCGCCGGCGGCGGAGCCCGAAGTGCCCGCCTTTGCGAAGCTGGAGCCCGCGCCCCGGTATGTGGCGGCGCGCCGCTACGGGTATTTTGTGCGCGAAGATGGCGCCCTGGTGTTTGCGCTGGTGCGCGAGGTCGCTGCTGCTGCCGCCGGTGTGGATGCGGAGCAGCTGTATGTGGCTGGCGATTTCAATGGCTGGGAGGGGGCGGCCGGGGATCCAGCCTGGGAGCTCAAGCCTTTCCAGATCGAGGGAGACACGGCGCCGCGCGCGCCAAGGCAGCTTTTTTGCTGTGTGCTGCCGCTGGCGCAGCGGCGCTCGCTGATGAGCGCGTGGCCGCGCGCGCAGTTCAAATTTGTGACGAGCCAAAACCAGTGGCTCAACGTGCCGGAGGATTCGCCCAACCGCGTGAAGGATGCGCTCGGGCACATCAACTACGTGATCGATTCTACGCGGACGGGGCGGCAGTTCTTCCGCTTCGAGCTGCGGGCGCCGCTCGACCTCAGCCAGGAGTGGTGCATCGCGCCGCTCGCGGGAGCTCCGGCGCCAGCCACCCACGCGCCGCAGGGTCAGCCTGTGTCGTCGCGATTGCCATCCGCTGCTCGGGCAGAGCCGCAATCCGCCGCCCTTGCCAAAAAAGAGGCGCAGGCTGGGCCGGGCCGCGCGGCTGCCGTTTTGGGCGAGGCGCTCGGTGTGCCGATCCAGCCGGGCGCGTTTTTCTTCTCAATCGCCAGTGAGCTGCCGCTCGGGGCGCTCGTGAGTGCGGATGGCCGCGAGACCTGTTTTCGGCTCTTTGCGCCGCGCGCGGCGGGGGTGCGGCTACTGCTTGCAAAAACGCCCGATGCCGCCGCGCCGGCGGAGGTCGTGTCGCTCGCGCGGCACGCCACGGAGGCAGGAATATGGGAGACCACGGTCGAGGGAAACCTGCACGGCCGCTACTACTGGTACCAACTGGAAGTCCTGGCCGAGCGTTCGGCGGCGGTGCCCGCGGCAGCCCCGGGCGCGGCTTCGGGCGGCGAGGGCGCGGCGGCCACGGAGCGTGCGCGCACCGCGCGGGTGCTCGATCCGTATGCGCTGGCCTGCGTGGGCCATGCAGGGCCGGGCATCGTGATTGATCGGGCGCGGATTAACCGGCACGCGAATCCGGCGATTGCGCGCTGGCCGGATCGTTTTGCGACCCCGCAGTGGCAGGACTTGGTCATCGCCGAGGCGCACGTGCGCGACCTGGCCGCGCGCGCGCCGATCGAGCTCAGCGCGGAGGAGCGGCTCGGCTTTACGGGGCTGCGAAAGTGGGTCGAGAGCGAGGGCTTTTACCTGCACCGGCTCGGCGTAAACTGCGTGGAGCTGCAACCGGTGCAGGAGTTCGATAACCGCAGCCGCGAGGAGTACCACTGGGGATATATGCCGGTGAACTGGTTTGCGCCCGCGAGCGCGTACGCGCTGGAGCCGGAGCGCGCCAGCGGCATCGCCGAGCTGCAAGCACTGGTGGCCGCCTTTCACCGGCGCGGGATCGCGGTCATCCTGGACGTGGTCTACAACCACCAGGGCGAGCCTGCGGGCCTCATATCGATCGACCGGCAGTACTACTTCGAGCTCGATGCGGAGGGGCAGCTCTCCAACTGGAGCGGCTGCGGTAACGATCTGCGCGCGCATGCCGCGATGGCCAAGCGGCTGATCATCGATTCGTGCCGCCACTTCATCGAGTGCTACGGCGTGGATGGCTTTCGCTTCGACCTGGCGGAGCTGCTGGGGATCGAGGTGCTGCGCGATATCGAGGCTGCGCTCAAGCGGGCCAAGCCCGACGTGATCCTGATCGCCGAGCCGTGGAGCTACCGCGGCCACATCGCCGGAGCGCTGCGCGATACGGGCTGGTCTTCGTGGAACGATGGCTACCGCAACTTCATCCGCGACTATGTGTGCGGCGGCTCGTCGGCCGAGGCGCTGGAGTACTTCATCAAGGGCTCGCCCTGGTTTTGGTCCAAGTTTCCCGCGCAGACGGTTAACTACAGCGAGTCGCACGACGACCGCGCGTGGGTCGACAGCATCACCGAAAACGCGCACCACGACGGCAGCACGCCGACCGCCACCGATCGCCGCCGCACCCACCTGATGGCTGCGCTGCTCTTTGCCTCGCTCGGGATTCCGATGATCGCCGCAGGGCAGGATTTTCTGCGCTCCAAGCACGGCGTGAACAACACCTACCAACGCGGCGACCTCAATGCGCTCGATTACCGCCGCCTGCTGCGCTACCCGTCCACGCACACGTACTTTGCCGATTGGATCGCGTTTCGCCGCAGCGCGGCGGGCCGCTTGCTGCGCCAGTGGCAGCGCCCCGGCGAGGGCTTCTTCCGCTGCTACCGCACGCCGGACTCCACGGCCTGCGCCGTCGTGTACAACTTCGATGCGAGCCAAGGCCGCCAGCGGCTCCTTTTCGCGATAAACCCGACCGGCGCAGACGTCGAAATCCCGCTGGGCGAGGCATTGCCGACGGTCACCAGCTGGCAGCAAATCGCTAATCATGAAGGGTTTTTGAGCGCCAATGGCATGCGCCAGCCCGTCACAAGCCAGCTCTGGCTCCCTGCTCTATCTTGTGGGCTGTGGCAGGGCAGCTTATGACGCACGGTCCGGCCCAAAAGACCCTTGCTTGGGCAAATGCGGGCCCTTCAGTCTCGGCACTCCTCCCGATTTGGGAGGGCGCTCCCGGGCCCGTCGTCCGCTGGGCGCCCGGTTCATTTTTTCTCACACAGTAACTAAACCCACTACCCACCACAGATTATGGCAGTTAAAGTTGGCATCAATGGTTTTGGCCGGATCGGCCGCCTCGTCTTTCGCGCACTGGTTGAGCAAGGGCTCCTCGGCAGCACCCTCGACGTCGTCGCGGTAAACGACCTCGTCCCCGCCGATAACCTCGCGTACCTGCTCAAGTACGACAGCGTGCAGGGCCGCTTCAACGGCACCGTCAGCAGCGAGAAATCCTCGCCCGACGTAGCCGAGGACGACGTGCTCGTCGTAAACGGGCACAAGATCAAGGTACTCGGCGAGCGCGCGGGCCCCGCAGCGTTGCCTTGGGGCGCGCTCGGCGTCGATCTCGTTATCGAGTCCACCGGCCTGTTCACCGAGGCCGAGAAGGCGCGTGGCCACATCACGGCGGGCGCGAAGAAGGTCATCATCTCCGCCCCGGCCAAGGGCGAAGACATCACGGTCGTGATCGGCGTAAACGACGACAAGCTCGACCTCGCCCAGCACAGCATCATCTCCAACGCCTCCTGCACCACGAACTGCCTCGCGCCGATCGTCTCCGTGCTCCTCAAGGAAGGCTTCGGCGTTGAGGAAGGGCTCATGACGACCGTCCACTCCTACACCGCCACGCAGAAGACCGTGGACGGCCCCTCAAAGAAGGACTGGAAGGGCGGCCGCGCCGCGGCGCAAAACATCATCCCCGCCTCGACCGGTGCGGCGAAGGCCACCGCGCTCGTGCTCCCCGAGGTGAAAGGCAAGCTCACCGGCATGTCGCTGCGCGTGCCTACGCCGACCGTCTCGGTCGTCGACCTCACCGTGCGCACCACCAAGGAGACTTCCTACAAGGAAATCTGCGCGGCGATGAAGAAGGCCAGCGAGACCTACCTCAAAGGCGTCCTCGAGTACACGGGCGACGAGGTCGTCTCCTCCGACTTCATCCACTGCAAGGCATCCTCAATCTTCGACGCAGGCAGCGGCATTGAGCTCAACAGCAAGTTCTTCAAACTCGTGAGCTGGTACGACAACGAGTGGGGCTACTCGAACCGCGTGGTGGACCTCACCAAGAAGATCGCTGCCGGACTCTAGTTTTTTTGGAGGAGGGGCGTTTTGCGCCCCTCCTGGCTCCCTCAGGCTTCTCGGCAGAAAGATGAAAAAAATGAAATTAATATCATCAGGTGTGCTGGTTTTTGGAGTAGCTTCCTTTATAGCTTATTCCAATGGGGCTCACGAGAGTGGCAATAATTCACAGGTTTCAAATAAATCTCTTGTCGAAGACGGAGGGCTTCTTGAAAATATTAGTTTTGAAGGTGTCTTTGATGGTTTAGTAATACTTCCAGACTTTTCTGTTCCGATAACCGAGCAAGAAGGCGTAAAAGAAATACTTCTTAAACAGGTAGGCGAAATTCTTGGCCATTTTAACAGAAACCTAAAAGAGGGTGGTTCAATTTCGTATAATATTGTTCATAATGGTGACGAATTAAGCTTTGTAGACTTCAATGTCGTAGAAGGTAAGTCAGGTGACAAACAAGGAAGTGCACCTGTACTTGATGAGGATTGCCCGCCTGGGTTGACCTTTATCAAAGTTTGTTATTCCAAATCTTGTGTTGAAGGAATATTAGAGGAACTTGCTAAAGATTTCTCCAAGGGAGAAATAGTTTACTTGCGCCATAACGGACTTGGCGGAGTTGTAATATGCTCTGATGTGAGGTAAGTAGATTTTTAATTTCAAAAAAAGAGGTTTTATCTTTTTAAAATATTTTAACGCCATCTCGGCGTGCGCGTGAGCACACGAAACTACGAAGAGGAGATCAGCGCCGCGCTGCTCTCCTCTTTCTTCTACCGGCCTCGCGCTGGCCCGTTTTTGCCGCGCCCGATTTTAGGTGCGGGCTGCCGCACACGCGCTCGCCGTTCCCCCCACTTTCGCTCAACTTTCCAACATGGCTAAATTCAAAACGCTCCGAGACCTCTCGCTCACCGGTAAACGCGCCCTCATCCGCGTCGATTTTAACGTCCCTCAGGACAAAGCCACCGGCGCGATCACGAATAACCAACGCATCGTCGCGGCGCTCCCCACGATCCAGTACGCGCTCGACCAAGGCGCCTCGGTCGTCCTCATGAGCCACCTCGGGCGGCCCAATGGCCAGGCGGTGCCCCAGTATTCGCTCAAGCCCGTCGCAGCCGAGCTGGAGAAGCTCCTTGGCCGTCCGGTGACGCTGCTCGCCGATTGCGTCGGCCCGCAAGTCGAGGCCGCCTGCGCCACGCTCGCGCCGGGCAGCGTCGTCCTCCTGGAAAACTTGCGCTTTCACATCGAGGAGGAAGGCAAGGCCAAGGCCGCCGATGGCAGCTCCCTCAAGGCCGATCCCGCCGCCGTGGCTGCTTTTCGCGCAAGCCTCACCCGCTTGGGCGACGTGTTCATTAACGACGCTTTCGGCACCGCGCACCGCGCGCACTCCTCGATGGTCGGCGTGGCCCTCGCCGAAAAGGCCGCGGGCTTCCTCATGGAGGCCGAGCTCAACGCGTTCAACAAAGTCCTCGCCGCGCCCGACCGCCCGCTACTCGCGATCCTCGGTGGCGCCAAAATCGCCGACAAAATCCCGCTCATCAACAACCTCCTCGAACGCGCCGACAAGCTCATCATCGGCGGCGGCATGGCCTACACGTTCAAGAAAGTGCTCAACCAGATGCCGATCGGGGCGAGCCTTTTCGACGAAGCCGGTGCGGCCCTCGTGCCCGAGCTCGTCGCCAAGGCCGCCGCGCGCGGCGTCGAGCTGATCTTCCCCAGCGATTACCTTTGTGCGGATTCCTTCTCGCCCGACGCCAACACCCGCGCCGCCGACGATGCCAGCGGCATCCCCGACGGCTGGGAGGGGCTCGACGCGGGCCCGCAATCCATCGCCCGCTATCGCGAGGCGATTCTCTCCGCCAAGACCATCATCTGGAACGGGCCGGCGGGCGTCTTCGAGTTCGAGAAATTCGCTGGGGCGACTCGCGCCATGGCCGCTGCCGTCGCCGAAGCCACCGCGCGCGGCGCGACCACCGTCGTCGGTGGTGGTGACACCGCGACCGCCGCCAAGAAATTCGGCGTCGCCGATAAGGTCACCCACTGCTCCACCGGCGGCGGCGCCAGCCTGGAGTTCCTCGAAGGCAAGGCACTCCCGGGCGTCGTCTTCCTCGAAAGCTGAGGGCGAATGCGGAGCAGCGCTCCCGCCGCCCGCATTTGCGCTATCCGGCGGCCTGCGCTTGTTTCGCCCTCCGCTCCTCCCGAGTTCCTCGCATCCCGCACACACGGTCTTTTTTTTCAACACACACGCACTCTCATGAACTTTCGTAAAAAACTCATCGCCGGTAATTGGAAGATGAACAAAAGCGGCGCCGAGGCCGCCGACCTCGTGGCCGATCTCGTCGCTCCGCTCGCCTCGCAAACCGAGGTAGACGTGCTCATCTGCCCGCCCTTCACCGCGCTGGAAACCGTCAGCCGCAAGCTCGAAGGCTCCAGCATAAAGCTCGGCGCGCAGAACATGCATGCCGAGCTCAGCGGCGCCTACACTGGCGAGATCTCCGCACCCATGCTGCGCGACCTCTTCGTCACCTACGTGATCCTCGGCCACAGCGAGCGCCGCCAGCTCTTTGGCGAGACCGATGCGGTCGTAAATACGAAGGTGCTCGCCGCGCTGAAAAACGAGCTGCGCCCGATTCTTTGCGTGGGCGAAACCCTCGCCGAACGCGAAGCGGGCGACACCTTGCGCGTCGTGCAAACCCAGGTCGAAGCAGGCCTCGCAGGCGTCTACGCTGAGCACGCCGCCAGTGTGACAATCGCCTACGAACCGGTCTGGGCGATTGGCACGGGGAAGGTCGCCACCGCCGAGCAAGCGCAGGAAGTGCACGCCTTTATCCGAAGCCTTTTGGTCACGCGTTTCGACGACACCATCGCGCGCAAAATCCGGCTCCTCTACGGCGGCTCGATGAAGCCCGCCAACGCGCCCGAGCTCCTCACGCAACAAGATATCGACGGCGGCCTGATCGGCGGCGCCAGCCTCGAAGCCCGCAGCTTCCTGGAGCTCATCGAAGCGGCCGCCGCTGTTAAGTAGGAGGAGGGGGAGGCTCCCACTGCGCGTGGGGCCAGAGGCAGCCCTGCGCGGGCGGCGGTGGCGGGTCGCCACTGCCATTGACTGTGTGGTTTGTGGCGGGCGGAACGCCCGCCAAACAAACCGCACAGTTGAGGACACCCGACCTCCGGTCGGGCAGAAATTTACCCGTACATTGTTCCGTTTAGTCCCAATGGGACTTACGCCTCATTCGCGCTTTAAGCTCCGTCTCCTGTCGCAACGCGACAGGGGGAGTTCATGTAAATTTGGGAATCGCGCTTCGACGCAACGCGTCGAAGCGCGATTCCCAAATTAAATGGAAGCGGTCACTGACCGCCGCCCCACGCGCAGTGGAGGATAGCGGGAGGGGTGGGAGGATCAGCGTATCTTGCGCAATGAGTGCGCAGGGATTGCTGCTGCTAATATTATTGATTGGGGATTAGGAGGGTTTATGTTGGGTGGCAGCTGCGCTCGCTATGCAAATCGAGAATTTTAAAATCTTCGCCGATCTGGTCGAAACCAAGAGCTTCTCTAAGTCTGCCAGACTAAACGGGATAACACAGTCGGCTGTCAGTCAGCAGGCGCGTGCGATGGAGCGGCACTTTAAATCTCTGCTTATCGACCGCAGCCAGAAGCAGTTCCAGCTGACGCGCGAGGGGCAGCAGGTTTACGAATCGGCCAAGGACATGCTGCACGCGTACGAGAAGCTGCTCTGCGAGCTTCAGGAGCTGAAGAAGGTCATCAGCGGGACGATCCGCATATCGACGATCTACTCGATCGGGCTGCACGAGCTGCCGCCGTACATCAAAAAATTCCTGCAAGATTACCCCTCGGTGAATGTGCGGGTGGAGTACCGCCGCTCGAATCTCGTTTACGAAGACATCCTGCACAACTCGGTGGACTTCGGCCTGGTGGCCTTTCCGGTCAAAACGCGGCAGATCGAGATCGTGCCATTTCGCGAGGATCGCCTGATGCTGATCACGCATCCGACGCATCCGCTTTCGCGCCGCGTGGATGTGGAGCTGAAGGATCTGGTGGGGCAAAAATTCATCGGCTTTGACCCCGACATCCCGACACGCAAGGCGGTCGACATGATCTTCCGCGACCACCGCATCGAGCTCGATCCGGTCATGGAGTTTGACAATATCGAGACGGTGAAGCGCGCCGTGGAGATCGACCACGGGATCGCGATCGTGCCTTACGCGACGGTGATGCAGGAGGTGAAGCAGGGCACGCTCGCCGCGGTGCCGTTTCGCGAGGAAAACTTCACGCGGCCGCTGGCGATCCTGCACCGCAAGGGGCGCGTGCTGACGCCTGCGATGCGCAAGTTTATCGAGACTTTGGGGCACCCGATAACTGCCTGAGTTTGACGCGCGGCGGATTTTCCACCCGCTTGGAGCATGATGAAAAACTCACGGTCCTGGCTGCGCTTTGCGGCGGTTTTGCTCCTCGTGGCGGTGCTGGGCTTGTTTGTGCTGCACCGGACCGAGGCCGAGCAGAGCGTAGCGCCGCTCACCGGTGAGGCGAGCGGAGCGGGTGAGATGGGGATCCTCTCGTTTTACGGGACTGCGCCGCAGTGGTCGCTGGTCGCGCTCGACGGCACGCCGATCAGCTCCGAGTCGCTCAAGGGCAAGGTCGTCGTTGTGGATTTTTGGGCGACCTGGTGCGGCCCGTGTGTGGTGGAGATCCCCGGCTACGTGGAGCTGCAAAAGAAGTACGCTGCCGAGGGCCTGGTCATCGTGGGCGTATCGCTCGATAAAGGCGCGAATAACGAGGGCAAGGTGCGCGACTTCGCCGCCAAACACCACGTGAACTACCCGCTCGCGCTGGGCAGCAGCGACATCGTCAACGCCTTTGGCTCAATCGCGGGCTCCATCCGCGCGATCCCCACGACCTTCCTCATCGACCGCGCGGGTAACGTGCGCCACCACAAGCTGGGCTCGATGAAGACCGCCGAGTACGAGACTTTCGTTCGCGCAGCCTTGGACGAGCGCGCGTGAGCCAGTGACCGAGATGCCGGATAGCCGCCTCCCACCTTGCCCTGCCGCCGCGCGCCGCGCGGCTGTGCCGTCAGTCGTTTTTGAGGACGCCGCATTGCTCGTCCTCAACAAGCCCTCGCTCGTGCCGGGATCGGCGGCGGAAACGGCAGAAGGTCTACGGCACTTGCTTGAGAGCGTGAATAAAGGCGCGCGCGAGGCTGCCGCAGAGAGGCTTGCGGCAGGCGGCGGCGGCGCGCGTGACACGCGCTCGCTCACGGTTGTGCATCGGCCCGATCCGGCAGCGAGCGGGCTGATCGTTTTTGCAAAAACGAAGCACGCGCTGGATTTCCTGAGCGGGCAGTTTCAGTCGAAATCCGTTGAGCAGCTCTACCACGCAGTCGTGGTCGTGCGCCGCGCACAGAGCGAGCGCAGCGCCGCGCGCGCTGGTGGCGGGGCGGGCGCGGGGGCGACGAGCAGCCGGATTGAGGCCGCTCACTGGCCGCGCGACCCGGGCGGCGGAGTGCCCGCCGAGTTTGCGATTGATTGGTGGATCGGCCGCGAGGCCACCGATCCGGAGCGGATGCGCGCGTTTCGCCGCAACGGCGGGCAGCCTGCGTTGAGCGAGTTCCGGCTGCTGGAGCGTTTTGGGCGTTTCGCGTTTTTGGAGTGCCGGCTTCGCAGCAACCGGCGGCACCAATTGCGCGTGCACCTCGCGGCGGCGGGTCTGCCGATCTTGAACGACCCGGTTTATGGGTTGCCCGAAGAGCAGCTCCTGCTCTCGGACTTCAAGCGCGATTACAAAGGCGGCGGCCGCAGCGGGAGAGACGGCCAAGGCAAAAGAGGGAGAGAGCCGGGCGAGCGCCCGATGATCGAGCAAGTGGCCCTGCACGCCAGCAGCCTCACGCTGCGGCACCCCGACACGGGCGAGCCGCTCACACTCACCGCCCCCCTGCCCAAGGCCTTTGAAATCGCCCAGCGCAACCTGCGCAAATTCGCCCGCAGCAGTCGGGGCTGACTGTTGTGCGGGGCTCGCTGCGCGATGCTTCGGGAGCTCATGGTGGGGGGATTGCCCCACTCTGCGCGTTTTTCTGGGGCAGCGCTGCTGCGCTGAAGAAACGATTGGACATTCCGGCCGTAGGTCTACTTATCTGGCGGCACTGCTCATCCCCGCTACCCCAGCAGTACGCCCGGGCTGAACGAAGCCGGGTTTGGAACCCTCAATATGAAGGAGTGAAAAATGAAAAAACTGATCTTGATCATTTTTCTGGGATTCTGGGGCCAGGTCTTTGCTGTAACGGGTGAAATTCGCTCAGAGCTTCCAGTTGGGACTACGTTTTCCATAAAAACGGACTTTCTGGTCTACGAAATAAAGGGGAAGCCGCCCTATGGGAAAAACAATCATTATGTGATGGATTCGGATAGGGGGGGAGGTATCGGAGGTCGGAAGTGGCAGTATCGCGGCAGCTTCCCTGCTGGAGCACGGTTTGAAGTGGTTTCCCTGATAAAGAAGAACAAGCGGAATTGGATTTATACCGTTAAACCCAAAGGAGGCGATGCCCTTGGGGTCGGTGACGCAACCCTCTTCATACATCCCGCCTCAATGCGCAAGGTTACTTGGGGGAAACAGCTGTTTAGCCACGAACCGCTGAACGAGAAAAGGGTCGAGCTCGATCCCGACTTATTCACTGATTTTATTTACCCTGAAGAGTGAACCTGCTGCTATTTATGAAAACCCTGACATTTGCTGCATTTTTACTGGCCTCGCTGGGGCTGGTGGGCTGTTTTTACATGGGTGAGGCACTGCGCGATAATCCCGAGGAGTATCGCCATGTACTCGGAACGGCTTATGTGCTGAAAACTCCTTTCAGTATCTATAAGCATCAGGATGATAAGAAGAGGGGGAACTTTATCTCGGGCGAGGGCTTCTATTACTCCCTTTATCCTTCTACGGAGGGAGGGCATGTAAATAACCGATACAGCCGACTTTTGGGGAGATTGTCCAAAGGGGATCGGCTGCGGGTGACTTCGATCAAACAGGGAGTGGAGTCTAAAAAAGTGGCCTATATCGTAAAGATCGAAGAATCGCGCGATGAGATCTTGCAGGGAGCGGAGGCCGTGATTCGAGCGTATACGGAAGACCCCGCCCTCTATGTTCAGGATGAAAACGGGTATTGGGACCTCAGCAGTCGCTGGCTTCATAAAGAAGAAGCCCCCAAGGCACCATGAAAGCAAAGTGGGCCATTCTCTTTTCCGCACTGCTCGCTCTGCTCGGGGCGGGCTGTGTATCGTCGAGAGTCGCAGTGGTGGAGCATATCGCGTCTCTGGGGGAGGCGCCTCCTCAGCAAACCCGGTTTGTGCTCAATGAGGAGTTTTGGGTTTATTTTTACCCCAAGCCAATTGCCACCTTTAGTGGGAGTGGCATCCCGCTATCCCTGCGAATGACCGCAGCATCTACTGGCAGGATAGGCGGGCGGGATCGCGAATTTTTAGGAATTCTTCCTGCGGGGAGTCAGCTAAACATTTGGGGTGCAATACGTCGGAAAGGCGGGCTTTCTTATGTGGTTGAAGTCGAGGCAACCGAAGAAAAGGGCCTCCAAGGGGCTTTTATCGAAATCTACTCGGGGCGGAAAAACTACTCACGGCAAGGGCACGACATGAAAACGACTCGACTGAATGAGGCCCTCTTTGGCCCTCCAAATAATTAATGCCTACTCTTTTCAGAACTACGCCATGAAATCATTCATTCTCGTTGGGTTATTTTCGTTATTCTTCATGGGCTGTACGGTAACGCCGACTCCACGGGCTGATAGTTTGAGTGTACTGTCTGATAGTCAGTTGATCGACACCGAGTTTGCGCTTAAAAAAGGATACTGGGTATACTCTTACGAGAAACCGATTGTGATTTTCAGAGAAAGTGGACGCGAAGTGTGGTACCGGATGACTGCGGCGACGGGAGGCACGATAGGCGGTCGGCGGCTTAATGACTATGGCAGATATTATTGGGGGACTCTATATAGCGGGACGCGGATACGGCTGGTGGGCGTGACGCGATATAAGGATGGGGCTGCCTATATTGCAGAAGTAGTGAACCCCGAAGACAGTCGCTTGGAAAAGGCTCTGATCGAAATTTATGATAGACTTGATAATTATTCCCCAGAGGACTATCCAAGCGGAGTGCCTAAACTGAACGAGGCATTTTTCCGCCCCTTGCGTGAAAATGAGGGGTTATAGCGCATGCGGATTGAGTCCGGTCTTTTTGGAGCACCGTTTTCTGGTAAACCAAAACAACTCGCCCGAATGGAAAGTCACATTGGGGCGGTGAGCTGAGTGTGGGGCGGCTGGCCGTGCGTGTGTGTACCTCGCTCGGTTCGAGCTCGCACGGATTTGCTCCAAACAAAAAAAACCGCGCTGAAGTGGCGCGGTTTTGAGGCGGGGAATTGGACGAAGGTCGGCGAGCAGGGCGGCGGGTCTATGCTTACGGGGGTGTGTGTAGGAAAAATGCCTCAAACGGCTGTCACCGTAGCGCGTGTTTTTCAGGACGCGACGTGAGCTTCGGGAGTCGCCGTTGCGTTGGCGGCTGCTTGGGGCTCTGGAGTGATTTCGCCGGAGGGGTCTTTTTGAATGATTGATTCGGATTTCTTTTGGGGAAGCAGGGCGGGGTTGGCGCTGGCGGTGGCGGTGGCGACGGCGAGGGCCGCTGCTGTCGGGACGACGCGGCGCAGCGCGGTCGCGGGGATGTGGGCGGCGAGGGTTTGCGCGGCGGCTTTGCGCGCAGCGGCCACCGAGCTGTGGTGATCGGCGAGCGCGCCTTCTTCGAGGACGCTTTGGGGGACGGATTTGAGCCCGTGGATGAAGCCGGTGTAGGAGAGCAGTTTTAACAGGTAGTAGGTCGGGTCGAACTCCCACCAGTAGAAGCCGTTGCGGGTGGAGGATTGGTAGCGGTGGTGGTTGTTGTGCCAGCCTTCGCCGAGCGTGATGAGGGCGAGGATGGCGCTGTTGCGCGAGTCGTCGCTGGTCTTGAAGCGGCGGCGGCCCATGATGTGCGCCATTGAGTTGATGCAGCCGGTGCCGTGAAACAGGAAGGTGGTGCTGATGAAGAAGCCCCAGACGAGCATTTGCGGTCCGCTGGTGCCGAGCCCGGGGGCGACGTGCGCGAGGAGGGCGCCGAGGCCGTACATGGCGGCGGCGTAGAGCGCGGGCACGACGAGATCGAAGCGGTTGAGCCACACGAGCTCGGGGAATTTTGCCAGGTCCTTGATCTTGCTGTAGTCGGTGGGGAAGTTGCGGCGGCTGGTGATCCAGCCGATGTGCGACCAAAGAAAACCGTGCACGTGCGGCGAGTGCACGTCGTCCGGCCCGTCACTGTGCTGGTGGTGGTGGCGGTGGTGGTAGGCCCACCAGAGCGAGCCGCGCTGCACGGTGGTGCCCGCAAAGACGGCGAGCAGGAACTGGCCGAAGCGCGAGGTTTTGTAGGTCTTGTGCGAAAAGTAGCGGTGGTGGATGCCGGTGACCGCAAACATGCGGATGAAGTACAGGGCGATCGCTGCGTAGACGGCGAAGGCACTGACACCAGTCCAGATGACGCCGAGGCAGCCGAGGTGCAAAAACACAAAGGGCATCACACGCACCCAGTCCACGCGGTCGGGCTCGTTGCGCATTTTCTCGGCTCCCTCGGGACAGTAGTCGGAGTCAATCCATTGGACAATCGCAGTGGCGCAGCGGCGCAGGAGAGAGGCGCGGGCGGGACGTGCCGCGGGCGCCGGCGGAGGCGTGGAATCAAGCATAAATCAGGTACTAAGCCGCCGAGCAAACCCGCGCGGCCTGACATACGCAAGGCCCCTTACGCTGCGGATAATGCGTGGGGCCTACGCAGATTTTGGGTCAAGGGCGGGGGCGTCGGGAGATCTAGCCCTACGCGGGCGGCGGGGGCGGGGCGCCCCGTGCCATTGAATTTGGGAATCGGTTTCGGCCCTGCGTGCCGAAACACGATTCCCAAATTGAAAGGGACCTTCGCTGTCGCGTTACGAAGGGCGCAGCCCCGTTCTATTTGGCGAGCCGCTCGCCCTCCCGTCTGGCGGCTCGTCAACGGCCCCAGAGTTGGGCGCGAATGAAGCGGAAACCCGCTTGGGCGATTTTCGTTGGTTAACCGGTAAACGCAGTTCTGACGCGGCGGCCCGGTCTGCGACCGCGACGCCGCGCTCAATAAAACGGTCGAAGACCGTGCGGCTTGCTGTCGGGCGTTTCGCCCGACGAACAAGCCGCACAGTAGAAGGGGCCCAATCATTAGTCGGTGATTCACCGGCAAATCGCTTCATCTTGCCCAAATGGGTTTCCGCTCCATTTGCGTTTTGAAGCTCCATCTCCTGTCGCAGCGGAGCGCGACAGGGGGAGCGAAATTTGCGATTTTGGTCGGGCGCAAAGCGCACGGACAAAATCGCAAATTGAATGGCACGTGGCACCCCGCCACCGCTGCCCGCGCAGGGCAAAATCTTCCGCGTAGTGGAGGGGGGCTTCGGCCTTGGGTTCCATTTATCCAGCAACTGCCTGCTAGATTACCCAGTGTAGGGTTTCGGCGGTCTCGACAAATTTGTCCTGCGCGTTGCGCGAGCGCACGATCAGGTTTTCGCCTTTGTAGTAGGCGACCGAGTCGGCGGGCACGGAGTTCATGATCCAGACGTTGGAGCCGATGATCGAGTTTTGGCCGATCCGCGTGTCGCCACCGAGGATCGTGGCGTGCGCGTAAATGGTCACGTGGTCGTCGATATCGGGGTGACGCTTGATGCCTTTTACGGGGTTGCCGTCGGGATCGACCTCGAAGGATTTCGCGCCGAGGGTGACGCCTTGGTAGAGTTTCACGTGATTGCCGATGCGGGCGGTCTCGCCGATCACGACGCCGGTGCCGTGGTCGATGAAGAAGTGTGTGCCGATGCGCGCGCCCGGGTGGATGTCGGTGCCCGTGCGTTCGTGGCCAAACTCGGTGAGCATGCGCGGGAGCAGCGGGACACCGAGCCGGTAGAGTATGTGGGCAAACCGCTGCACCGAGATCGAGAGCACGCAGGGGTAGGCGAGGATGATCTCCTCGACGCTGTGCGCGGCGGGGTCGCCGTGATAGGCGGCGACGACATCGGTCTGCACGATGCGGCGCAGCTCGGGGAGCTGGCGCAGGGCCTCGGCGACGAGTGGCTCGGCGGCCTGGCTGGGGGATGGCGCGCCCGCATCGGCGAAGCGCAGGCACTTTTCCACATTGCAGACGAGGTGGTCGCGGATCTGCGCGAGGAGCGTGCGCACGTGCTGCGGGACTTGTGCGCGGGTCAACCCCGCCTCCTCAAAATACCCGGGAAACAGCAGGTGCATGACATCGACGGCGAGCTGGTTTACCGAGTCCTGCGCGGGCAGGTTTACGCCATCCAGGTGGTTGATGCCGCCGTCGCGTTCGTAGGAGGTGAGCAGCGCGTCTTGGATCGGGTCGAGGTTCATGCGGGTGGCTGACTCTGCGCAGGCCGCTCGCAAAAACAAGGCAGCTTCCAGTAAGTGTACGCGCGGCACAGGGCAGGCACTACGCGTGCAGCGGTGGCGGGTCGCCACGTGCCATTCAATTTGGGAATCGGCTCCGGCGCGGAGCGCCAGAGCACGATTCCCAAATTTAAAGGACTCCTCCCTGTCGTTTCACGACAGGGAATGAGGCCTCAAACGCGGATGGATCGGAAACCCATTTGGGCGGATTTTTTGGGTTAACCGGTAAACGCAGTTCTAGCGCGGCCCAACGAGGCCGCGCCCATAAAATCGGTCAACGACCGCCCGACCGTAGGTCGGGTATCCCTTACTGTGCGGTTTGCTCGGCGGGCGGAACGCCCGCCGAGCAAACCGCACAGTAAATGGCAGGGGACACCGTCCCCCGCCCCACGCGTAGTGGCCGCGCTGCTTACGAGGCGACTTCGAGTCGCGCTTTCTCGGCCAGTGCGGTGGAGAGGTAGCGCTCGCCAAAGCTGGCTGCGACGGTGACGATGGTCTTGCCCGCAAACTCGGGCCGCTTGGCGACCTGGATCGCAGACCAGATGTTTCCGCCGGTGGAGATGCCGCCGAGGATGCCGTCGAGCAGCGCCGTCTGCCGTGCCGTCTCAAGTGCGTCTTCGTTGCTGACCTGGATGACTTCGTCGATGATCGCGGTGTTGAGGTTTTTCGGGATGAAGCCTGCGCCGATGCCCTGGATTTTGTGTGGCCCGGGCTTGCCGCCGGAAATGACGGGGCTGGTGCTGGGCTCGACCGCGAAGGCCTTCATGTCGGGCTTGCGCGCCTTGATGACCTCGGAGACGCCGGTGATGGTGCCGCCCGTGCCCACGCCCGCGACGAAGGCGTCGATCTTGCCGCCAGTGGCGGCCCAGATTTCCTCCGCGGTCGTGCGGCGGTGGATCTCGGGGTTGGCGGGGTTTTCAAATTGCTGCGGGGTGAAGCCGCGGTTGCCGTGCTCGGCGAGCAGCTCGGCGGCGCGGTTGATCGCGCCTTTCATCCCTTCGGCCCCGGGGGTCAGGACGATCTCGGCGCCGAGCATGCGTAGGAGCATGCGGCGCTCTTGGGACATCGTCTCGGGCATGGTGAGGATCAGCTTGTAGCCGCGCGCGGCGCAGACAAAGGCGAGTGCGATGCCGGTGTTTCCGGAGGTGGGCTCAATGATGACGGTGTCGGGCTTGATCCGCCCGTCGCGCTCGCCGGCCTCGATCATGGCGCGGCCGATGCGGTCCTTCACGCTGGCGAGCGGGTTGAAGAACTCGGTTTTGACGTAGATGTCGGCCGCGAGGCCGGCCGCGCTGCGGTTTAGCTTCACCAGAGGGGTGTTGCCAATGGTGGAGACGATGTCATTAAAGATTAGTGAGGACATGGGAATACTTGTGAATTGAGTTTTGAGACTGAGTCAAGCTTGTGGGTGAGAGTCGGAAGAATGGGAGCGAGGCGGGCGTGCCTGCGGCACTTGCTGATACGGGGGCGTGTGGATGAGCCGATTTTTGGACGATGGGAGCGAGGGAGTTTTTCCAAAAAAACCTCCTCATATGTGATACATGTCGGAGGTCTCTTTGATGACAAAGGTATCGAGGGTGATGCGCTTGGCCTGAGCGTCGAGGGTGTCGCGCAGGGCGAGCCACGCGTCCTTGATCCGCGCTCCGCTGCGGCCTTTGTGATTGCCGCTGAGCTCGAGGAGATCGCCGTCGATTGTTTTCACGATTTCGTAGAGCGAGATCTGGTCGGCCGGGCGGGCGAGCGCGTAGCCGCCCTGGATCCCGCGCTTGCTGGTGACGAGCCCGCCGTTGCGCAGTTCGCTCAAGATTTGGGCGAGGAAATTGGCCGGCACGGCCTCGGTTTTTGCCAAGTGGTCGATTTGCGCCAGCTCCGCGCTGCCTTGGAGCCGGGCCATCTCGGCAAGCACGCGACAGGCATAGTCTACTTTTACCGAAATCTTCACTAAGTGAGTGAAGAATGCGCTCCACCTGGGCTTGGCAACCTTTTAGCGGGCGTTTTCCGGCGTACTCTCATGCGGTCGAGGTTTTACTGGGCCTGCGTTTCAGCCGCTGTGCTTTCGCCCGGCGGGGAGGCGAGTGCACCCTTGACGGGGCAGGCGGTGGAGCCAGCGTGGCGGCCAGTTTTTCGCTCAAATTGACAAAACCCACTACAAACATGGCTGAAACAACGCAGTACGATCTGGTCGTCATCGGGGGAGGGCCGGCGGGTTACGCCGCAGCGATTCGCGCGGGGCAGCTCGGCAAAAAAGTGGCCTGCATCGAAGCCGAGCGCGCAGGCGGCACCTGCCTGAACTGGGGCTGCATCCCGACCAAGGCGCTGCTCAAGAGCGCCGAGCTTTTCCAGAAAATGCAAAAGGCCGAGGCCTACGGACTGCGCGCCGAGGGGCTGTCATTTGATTTCGCGAAAGTCGTCGAGCGCTCGCGCGGCGTCTCCGGCCAGATGGCCAAGGGCATCGAGTTTTTGTTCAAGAAAAACAAGGTGGAGTACTTCGTCGGGCGCGGCCAGGTGAGCGCCCCCGGCATGGTCACGATCACCGAGGGCGAGCACAAAGGGCAGTTCCTGCGGGCGAGTCACATCTTGCTCGCGACCGGCTGCAAGATGCGCCGCATCCCGGGCCTCGAGTACGACGGCGAGCGTGTCATGACCTCGCGCGAAGCGCTGGCAGCGCCGCGGCTGCCCAAGTCAGTGGTGATCGTCGGCGCGGGCGCGATCGGCGTGGAGTTCGCCTATCTTTACCGCTCCTTCGGCGCGCAAGTAACGCTGGTCGAGATGCTGCCGCAGGTGCTGCCCGTCGAAGACGAAGAAGTCGCCAAACTGCTGCACCGCTCCTTTGAAAAACTCGGGATCGCCGTGCACACGAACACCAGGTGCGAGAACTTCCGCGTCGGGAAAAACGCGGTGACGCTCGACCTCGTGAGTGGCGACAAGAAGACCGCGCTCGAAGCCGAAGTCCTGCTCTCGGCGATTGGCGTCGAGCCCAACCTGGACGGCGCGCTCGCCCCCTCGGTGAAACCCGAACTGGAGCGCGGCTACCTGAAGGTCGGCGACGACTACCAGACCAGCGTGAAAGGCGTGTACGCCGCGGGCGACATCATCGGGCCGCCCTGGCTCGCACACGTGGCGACCTTTGAGGCGCTGAGTGCGGTCAACGGCATCTTTGGGCACGGTGTGCCGCGCCGTGTGAAAAATTTCCCCGGCTGCACCTACTGCCAACCGCAAGTGGCGAGCATCGGGCTGACCGAACGCGCCGCGAAGGAAAAAGGGCTCAACTACAAGGTCGGCAAATTCCCCTTCACTGCATCCGGAAAGGCCGTCGCCTCAGCCGAGAGCGAAGGCTTTGTAAAAGTCGTCACCGATGCGAAAACTGGTGAAATCTACGGCGCGCACATCATCGGTGCCGAGGCCACCGAGCTCATCGCCGAGTACGGCCTCGCCATCGAAATGGAGGCGACCGTGGAAGAAGTGCACCGCACCATCCACGCGCACCCGACCCTGAGCGAAGCCCTGATGGAAGCCGCCGCAGCCACCCTCGGCGAAGCGATCCACATCTGAGCCGCGCGCCTCCCGCGCGACCGCTGCCCGGCGAGCCAACGACTCGCCGCCTGTAAAACCGGTCGAAGCCCTTGGCCGCAGCGGTACCGAAGCAGCGACCAAATAAAAGAGTTTTCTACTGCGCGTGGGTGGCGGGGGGAGGGCGCCACTTCCATCTAATTTGCGATTTAGCCCGGGCGCTGCGCGCCCGGGCTAAATCGCAAATTTATACGAAAATCCCCCGACTTCTGGTCGGGCAGGCGTTTAACCCGTTAACCAAAAACTTCGCCCCAATGGGTTCCTGCTCATTTGCGTTCAGGGAGTTCATTCAAATTTGGGAATCGTGCTTCGTCGCGTAGCGACGAAGCACGATTCCCAAATTTGAATGGCAGGGGACACCGTCCCCGCTGCCCGCACAGGGCAAAAAGAGCCAGTTGCCGCGTAGCGTAGGAACCGATAAGGTTCGGCGAGCGCGGTCAGTTGGCGGCGGGCTCGGTGCGGCGCAGTTCTTGTTCGACGAGGTCGGTGAGCGTGCGCACGACGCCTACGCCCGATGTGAGTGTGGAGAGTTGCTGGCGGATTTCGTCGAAGCGCGGGTTGGCGGCGCTCAGGTCAGGGACTTCGCGTTTGGCGGCGTAGACGAAGGTGCCGCGCGCGTTGCTGAGCGTCATGTCCGAGACTTGGCCTTGCTCCAGGTTTTCCAACAGGTTGAACGCAGTGAAGCTCCCCTCTTGAGGCGGCTTCCCTAGCGAGAAGGTGGGCACAGTCGACGTTTCAATCGCGACTCCTGCGCTTGAGGCCGCTCGGGCGCTGGCTGCGGCGAAGTCGTCTCCCGCTTTGAGCCGGGCTTCGATTTGCGCTTTTACGTGGCGACCGAGCGCGACGAATTTTTCGCGCTTTTGTTCTTCGATGTAGTCGGCCCGGACTTGCGGGAGGACCTCGCTCAGGAGCGGCGTGTAAGTGGGCAGGAGCTCTTTCCAGAAGAGGACGACGGCGCCGTCCTGCACGGGGATCGCATCGGAGTAGAAGTGCTCGGCGTTGAGGCGAAATGCTTCGGCGGTGACGTTACCGAGGTTGCCGAGCTCGGCGGGCCCGCGGTTTTCGGTGAAGGGGGCGAGCGTCTTTTCTTCGACCTGGTGCGTGGCGAGGAGGCTTTGGCGCGCGCTTGGGTCGTTGCTGAGGGCTGCGTCGTAAAGGGCGAGCGTGAGGTCGGAGGCCGCGCGGGTGGCGAGCTGGCGCGCCTTTTCGCTGAGGACGAGTGCTTCGATTTGCGAGCGCACGAGCGCGAAATCCCCGGGGCCGGCGGGTTCGAGTGCGGCGGCCTGCGTATCGCCGTCGTTGGCGGCGGCGGGCTTTGGCTTGGCGAAGCGGCTGGGCATCGAGTCGAAGACCGCGCGAAGCTCGTCCTCGCTGGTGCTGACTTGAGATTGGTAGCGACTGGCGGGGAAGTGCGCGTAGCTGGCGACGACGCGCGGCGGGGTTTGGTAGCGGAAGGTATTGTCCGCAAAAAATCGGGTGAGCTCGTCGTTCGTCGGCTCAATCTGCGGTGCATAGCTGGCGTAGTCGATGTGCGCCAGTTGCAGCGTCCAGGTGGTGTCCACGCGCTGGAGCTGATCGACGATGTCGCTGTCGAGTACGTAGCCGGGCCCCGCGAGGAGATTGCGGACCTTGTCGGCGCGAATGTCGTCGGCGATTACGCGGCTGACTTCGGCTTCGCTGAGGCGCGAGCCGCCCTGAAGCGACTGGCGAAACTCGGCGTAGTGCTTGGCGCTGAAGCGGCCGTCTTCGGCTCGAAAAATGGGCAGGGCTTTGATGTGGTCGGCGATCTCGGTCTCGGTGCTCGCGGGCAGGTTGAGCTGCTCGGCGAGGTGCAGGGCGGCGGCACGCTGGAGGGCGTACTGCTGGAGCTGCTCGTCGTTTACGCCCACGTAGCCCATCTGCAGCATGATGCTCAGGCTGGCGTCACCGATGAGCCGCGACTGGTCTTCGGCGGAGGCGAGGTTGTAGCCGAAGACGACCCGCTTTTGCGCGAAACGGCCGCCGCGACCAATACCCCCTGCAGAGGGGGTGAATACGACGATGAGCGGCACAGCCATCGCTGCCAAAATCACCACGATGATGATGCCGAAATGCTTCTGAAAATACCGCTGGATCCAGGTGAACATGAGAAGGAAAAATGGGGGAGAAAAGCCGCCCACGCTAGGCCCCGCCCCGCCTCACGCAAGGCATCTTCGAGGCCGTTTTAAAAGGCGCGGTAGCACTGCCGCCGCGCCGGAAATGGGGGCCGCAGCCGCGTCACTTATCGTCGATCACCAGAATCGAGTCCGCGACTCGCCGCCTTTCTGTAGCAGATGTGTTTGGGGTTCACCGCAGCAGCTCTTTTCTACCACACGCTTCGGATACTTATCGCCTCCAATATGGCAGAGGTGGAGCCCGAGCTCGGGATCTTCGAGTGCGACGAGAGCTATTTTGGCGGGGTACGCAAAGGTAAGATTGGCCGTGGAGTAGCAGATAAGATTTGCGTCTTTGGAATCCTCAAACGAGGCGGCAAAGGCTACAATCTCCAAGGCAGGTTCCTCTAGTTAGACTCTTTTAACTACCTTAAAAACAAGAGCTAAAGGCGATTCATTAGTCTATGCTGACAGCCTCTCAAGCTATAATATCTTGGATATTCTGGGCTTTCGACACCACCGCGTCAACCATGCCAAAACCTTTGTCTCCAAACAGGGCAACCACATCAATAGCATCGAAAGCTTCTTGGAACCAACCCAGGCGAGTCCTGCGCAAATACAACGGGATCCCCAGAAAGCACTTCCTTTTATTTCTCGAAGAATGTGAGTTCCGATTCAACTACGGCTCCCCCTTCTCAACAGATCAAAACTGTCAAAAAATGGGCCAACCTATAACCCAAAGTCAAGACAGCACCTTCTTTTATATAGGCCGCTTGTGGGATTTTATCCGCGGATACGGCTGATTCAAGAGTGCTGATGAGCGACCCAGAAGCGGCATTCGTCGGAAAACTCGCGGACCGGGCGGGGCTCGCGGGCGATGTCTCGGCGCATGGCGTCGAAGTGGTGCTGCCAGCCGGTGGCTTTCAGGTCGGCCAAGATTTCGTCGCGCGTGGGCAAGTGCATGAAGGTGCGCCCGATTGCGGCGTCTTCGTAATAACGGTCGCCGAACTCGCGCAGGGCGGGATCTTGTTTGCCGCGTGTCCAGCGTGCGGCTTCGAGCCGCCACAGGGCACGTTCCTCCGGCGAGTCCTCGCGATCATGAGTGGTGAAAAGCAGCGGTGCGCCGGGGCGACAGAGAGCGGCGAGTTGACGCAGGGCGCGCCGACGGTTCCGACGCAGCGGGATTTGCATCAGCCCGTTGAAAAGAAAGAGCGCTCCATCGAAAGGAGCCGTGCCTTGCAAAATGGGGTGTGCGGCGACGCGCGTAGCGTCGGCATGGAAGAGGGTGAGGCGCTTCTCCAGGCGGCGTTCGCAGACGAGGCTGTGGGCCTGAGCGAGGAGCTCTTCCGAAAAATCAAAAGCGTAGAGCCGCGTATAACCCGCTTCGGCGAGTGCGACTGAGACGCGGCCCGCCCCGCAACCCGCCTCAATGAGTCGGGCGTTTTTTTTAGGGAAATAGCACTCAATGAGTCGTTGCTCAGAGGCCCAGAGACCGAGCTCGTGGGCGGCTTTGGTGTAGTGGATGACCGCGCGCAGATCGTTGAAATCCGCGCGCACAGTCGCGCCTCGAATGGGAGGCTGGGAGGCGGGCTGCTTTTCCCCCACTGAAGTGGCTGTGCCTTTCGGGTCGACATGCATATTGAGCTTAGCTGCTGCGGGGAAATGGGAAGGCCTGGCGAGTCTTTCAAGCGTGCGCCCCGCTAAGGCGACCAAGGCAAGTGCCTTACGCGTGAAGCGCTGCCTATATCGGAAAACTAAAGCGCTGAAGTGGTTTCGTTTGGAGGAGGAAGTGGAGGCGCATGAAGAACGCTTTGTAACAGGCAGCCGCCCAGTTGCTGGCGCAGCGTGCCTAAGGGGTTTTTGGTATTTCAAGTCATAAACCGGGAGGTGCTGCGAACTTATCTGGGGACGTGCGGACTCTCTGTAAGCCACCTTTCACTCACAACGCAAAGCTAGCCCGGTAAGTTTATGCCCATTGATAGCGATCAAGAATCAGCTCTGTCCCTCTTAGGAGACGAGCCATTTCCAGCCAAACGCGTCTTTCTTGCAGCCCTCTTCCCAGCATTGTTCGGGATGATAGTCGGATTTCTCATTGTTCCACCTCAGGTAGGCTTCGATCCCGCCGCGGGGTTGCGAGCATGGGTTAACTTTATGAATGGAGGAACATGGAACACAATATCCGTTCCCGATCCCAATAACATCGCACAGACAACCGAGGTCGCCGTAACTTGGTGGCCCCCTGGTCAATATCTCTTCCACGGGCTGTTAAATCTAGCCGGCCTCTCTTTGGCACATGCTGCTCTGCTCCTGGCGTTTCTTTGTTCCCTCTCGGGCTGTGTTGGATCAGCCGTGTTGGCTGCCGAGCTGGGGGCTCCTGGCGAGAGCCTTCCCTGGATTGCCGCAGCTGTTGGGTGCTCCTCACAAAACTTGACTGGCTTTATTGGCTATTGGGGGGGAGAACCGCTAATTATGGCCCTATGGCCTTGGGTTGCGGTTATCGCGTGGAAACTCAGGAATAGAAGCATACTATTAGTCTGTACTCTGCCGATACTTTTTGTAATAGGATCTTATATTAAGTATTCATTTGCTATTTATGCAATTTGTATACTATTGTTTCTTTGGTCGGAGCGATTGGTTGGCTTAAGCCTGGAAGGGTTAGGTGGAGCTTCCCGAAGAATAGGAGACGTAATAAGGGTGTCTTTTCCCTTGGTTATAGTAGGTCTGTTATATGTTATACTAAGGCACTGTTTTTTAAGTGGTGAAGGGTCTCCGCTTCAAGGTTGGGAGCATAGGTATAGCCTAAGGGAAATATTGGCCTACACCCCTATGTCACCCTTGACCTCAGTCTCCAACTTTCAGGAGCCCATAGTTAGGGCTGGTATCAGGTTTTTACATAAGGAGTATGATGATGTATGGCTCTTAGTTGCCTCAATTTTTGTTTGGCTTTCGCCTTTTGCCATAATACTCTATGTGTACTTTGTTTTTCAGAGGAGGCCTCTCCTCCGCTTTGCAGGGATTGCCGCACTTACTACCGTCGTTGTATTTTCTACTTTTTACATCTTGGGGTACTCTGTTGCCCTAAGGGACCGGTACTACCAACAAGCGGGTATTCTCTTGTCTGCTGTGGTTGTCGTTTATGCATTTGAGAAAAGGAAGTTCTCAATTCTGACTCAGGTATTTGTTTTTGGGGTTATGATCTTTGGGGTTTTGAAGTTTTCCCGGTCGGTCCAGGCTGTGGAGGGGCGCTCGCCTCCTGCATACATTGGCGTGCAGGGCTTTGCCTTTATTACACCTCCCAGAGTAATAAATGAACTTCGATTAATAGCCACGCATCGTAGTTCGATTATTGCTATATCAAACCCTGCATTAGCTCTAGAGCTAGACTTTGTGAGGCATCCCTCAACCCATATTTTTCCTACTTATGGCAACGGAATTAAAGTAGCCCCTTCTTATAAGGGGCGTGTTTCCCAAATCACAATCGCTGAACCAATATGGTCCCAGAGGAACCTGAGGAGTCGGTTTGTCGACTATACTGAAGATGAGTGGACGTGTTATACTGTTGATGACTGGGTATTTTGGCAAACAGGATATTCTAGGAATGAGGGGGAATAGAGTTAGTTTGGTGATGCTTAAATAAGTCCCTTGTTTCTCTACTTAGGAGATCCTAAAAGAGGTAATGTAGGGAAGACTATGCCATCTTGGAGCGCGAGCAATTTGGGCAGATGCGTACTTTGTCGGGAGATGTACAAGTCGGGGCTGGGTTTGTACGCGGCGTTTTGTGTAGTGCCAGCACCTTCCGGGGTTGCCGGTGATATTTTTTACTTATCGTACCATTGCTCTCATTTTGCGAATTCAATCAAGCAGCAACGCCACCCAGCTCAAAACGACCTCTCACTACCCCAAGTAGGGACGTACTGGCTGCTTCCTAAAAAAGGTAGAAGACCGTAGTTTTCCGCTGGCTTTCGGGACATTACGCATATAGGGCTTTGTCCGCCTGCATTGGGACATTCCACAGTGCAGGCTTGCCCCCTTTCCCCTATGGCTATTCATCGATTGTTAATTCTTGTTATATCGCTTGCCGCGACTGGCTGCACTATTTTTGCAGAAACAAGTATTCCGGTACGTGCTGGGACTTCTACGGCATTGTACGAGGAAACTGATCCGGCAGCGATCCGGCAAGAGTGGGTGGCTTGGGCCACCAAACTTGCCGAGCCGATTTTTGACGCGCTCGATAAGCGTGAGCTCAAATTGAGAATGCCGGTCGAAACAAGGGCTACCCACGCACCCATACCAGTCTCAGGGTTTGACCGCAGTGCCGTTAACCACCTGGAAGCCCTTAGTCGGCTTCTCGCTGGGATCGCCCCTTGGCTGGAGCTTGGTCCAGACGACACGCCAGAGGGGCAGTTGCGCGGGAAAATGGCGGAGGCTGCCCGTCGGGCGATCGATGCAGCTACCGATCCTGACTCTCCCGATCAGATGAACTTTTTGACGGGCGGACAACCACTCGTTGATGCAGCGTTTCTAGTGCAAGCGACTTTCCGGGCACCGCGCGAACTTTGGGAAAAGCTGGAGCCTCGGGTTAAGGCCAATCTCATTGCTCGCCTGAAAGAGACCCGCAACGTACAACCTAGAGTGAATAATTGGCAGTTATTCTCGGCATTCGTCGAGCTTGCCATCGCCCGGGGAGGCGAACCTCGGGACGACTCGCGCCTTTTCCCCGCCCTGGAAAACTTCCAGAAATGGTATCTCGGCGACGGAACCTATGGAGACGGTCCCGAGTTCCGGTGGGATTACTATAACTCTTATGTAATCCAGCCGATGCTGCTCGGCATCCTGGATGAGGTAGCCCACGAGAGCGAAGCCCTCCGTCAGTTCCAAAGAGAGGCCCTTGCTGCGGCGCAACGCTATGCGGTTTTACAGGAACAGCTTGTCGCCCCCGACGGAAGCTTCCCTGCGATCGGACGCTCAATCACCTACCGTGCCGGTGCCCTTCAAACCCTGGCAGACATCGCGCTCCGGCGCGAATTGCCAGAGCCCGTGGTCACGCGCACCGAAGACGGAAATACCATCCACATCGTCCGTCCCGCTCCCCCAGCTGCGGCGGTGCGCACTGCACTTACCCGTGCTATCCGGCGCACACTTGATGCACCGGGCACTTTTGACGAAAAGGGCTGGCTGCGCATTGGCCTCGCTGGCCATCAACCCCTGCTTGCCGAGCATTACATTGGTACCGGTAGTCTTTATCTGTGCAGCGTAGCTTTCCTGCCGCTCGGACTACCGCCCGACGATCCATTCTGGAGCGATCCGTACGCCCCGACGTCTTCGGAGCGAATCTGGAGCGGGGAAAATGACGTTTGGCCTGACCGAGCTCTGTACAACCTGCCAGCACCTGAAACGCCGCTGGAGCCTGCAGTTCGCGCCGCCCGCTGGCAACTAGCTGATCTGGATCGCACAAAGGAGGATTTGCGCCGCTGGGAGCATGCTACGTTTTGGATTGGACTAGCTGGCCTGGCCGATATGGACGGCACCCCTGCCGACATTCGCGAGGCGGTCTTGGAGATAGGGCGCCACTATCGCTGGCAAAAGATCTATGATCGGCCATTTCATGCTGACGACCAAGCGATGACCCAAGCTTACTTGTGGATGGCACGTAATGGCGCGGGGAAAGCTGCGCTTGAGCCGACCAAGTCAATTTTTGATCGAGTGGTGGCCGAGCACCCTCGCGTACATTTGGCCCTTACCCTGCGGGATAAATCTTACTCGCCAAACCCCCAGCCTCAGGATCGTTGGTCGTGGGTTGATGCGCTGTTTATGGCACCGCCTGCAATGTTCCAGCTGTCCAAACAAACGGGTGACGCGCGCTACCGCGACCATGCGTTGCGCGAATGGTGGGCCTGCACGGACTTCCTCTACGACCCGGTTGAGAGGCTCTACTTTCGCGACAACCGTTTTTTCGATCAGCGCGACGAACGAGGAAACAAGATCTTTTGGTCTCGTGGCAACGGTTGGGCGTTTGCGGCGATGGCGCGCTCGTTGCCCCTGCTGGACACAAACAGTCCTGATGCACAGCGGATGCGCGGGCTGTTTGTAGAGATGGCCGAGCGTCTGATCGAACTGCAAAAGGAAGACGGCTACTGGTCACCATCGCTACTGTCCCCGGAAGGCTCCTCGCCCGAAACCAGCGGCACAGGCTTTTTCACCTACGGCCTCGCTTGGGGCATCAACGCCGGCCTGCTCGACCGCGAACGCTTCGAACCAGCGGCACGAAAGGGCTGGTCTGCTTTAAAGCGCGCAGTCCAGCCGAATGGCAAGTTGGGCTACGTGCAGCGGGTCGCCAGCAGCCCGGGGCAAGTAGATAAGGACGATACTCATTACTATGGCGTGGGTGCGCTGCTTATGGCTGCTTGCGAAATCACCAAACTGGACGTTGCGAAATAGTGAGCAGGCTAAGCCTGCCTTTGTTGTAGCGAGTTAAGCCCGCGCCAAGTGGCGCGTTTCTTCGCAGTCATTTTTTAAAGGGCCCGAGTGCATCACAGCACCCGGGCCCTTTGCTCTGGGGGAAGGCCCTGCGGGCGGATGCGGCATTAACTATTTTTCGCTCAATTGAGCACGTTGGCATCTTGCAATTTCGTTTGAACCGTGCGGCCTACGTGGAATCCCGCATTTTCGTATGCGGAATATCCCCCCCTTCGTTCCCTAAATCCCTGATCCCCTAAATCCGTATGAGTAAGATAGGTTATTCCCTGCTCTTTAGAGCTGCCCCAGTAGTGGGGTTGTTCCAATTTCTTGCCGGGCCGTTTCACGCACGGGCGCGTCTCTTGGCCAGAGGCAGTTCTTCGTCAATTCGTGCGCTGCTCCTTGCGCTGCTTGGTTTTCCTTTGTTTGGCCAGGCGCAGGCGTCGCCTGCAAATCTGAATGAAGAAACTGATCCGGTGGCGATTCGCGCGCAGTGGGTGGCTTGGGCGACCCAGCTCGCCGAGCCGATTTTTGACGCGCTTGATGCGCGCGAGTTCAAGTTGAGGATGCCAATCGAAACTCGGGCGACGCACGAGTCCGGGGGCGACGTTCATGGTCGTGACGAGTTTGCGCATCTGGAGGCGCTTGGTCGGCTTCTTGTCGGCATCGCCCCTTGGTTGGAGCTCGGGCCCGATGACACGCCCGAAGGCCAACTGCGCGGACGGCTCGCGGAAGCTGCGCGCCGCGCAATCGATGCGGCGACCGACCCCGATTCTCCAGACAGGATGAATTTTTCAGAAAACTGGCAGCCGCTGGTTGATGCGGCTTTTCTTGCGCAGGCGACTTTTAGAGCCCCGCGCGAACTTTGGGAAAAGCTGGAGCCTCGTGTTCAGGCAAATCTCATCGCCCGATTGAAAGAGTCGCGCAAGGTCCCCTTCGCCAACTCGGGTAACTGGCAGTTGTTTTCGGCTTTCGTTGAGGTTGCCCTTGCCCGAGGTGGCGAGCCTCGCGACGACTCGCGCCTTTTTCCCGCGTTAGAAAATTTCCAGAAATGGTACCTCGGTGACGGGACCTACGGGGATGGCCCTCAACTCCGCTGGGACTATTACAACTCCTATGTGATCCAGCCGATGTTGCTCGGTGTTCTGGACGAGGTGGCCCACGAGTCTGAAGCGCTTCGCCAGCATCAAAGAGAGGCCCGTGTTGTGGCGCGGCGCTACGCGGAAGTTCAGGAGCGGCTTATCGCGCCCGACGGCAGTTTCCCTGCAACGGGGCGCTCGATTGTGTATCGTGCTGGTGCCCTTCAAACTCTGGCCGATATTGCGCTGCGGCGCGAGTTGCCGGGCTCCGTCCCCCCCGCGGCTGCGCGCACGGCGCTCACCCGTGCGATTCGGCGCACTCTTGAAGCTCCGGGTACTTTTGACGAAGAGGGTTGGTTGCGGCTCGGCCTCGTGGGGAGCCAGCCTTTCTTGGCCGAACACTATATCAGCACGGGCAGCCTTTATTTGTGCAGTGTGGCCCTGTTGCCGCTCGGGCTGCCGCCCGACGATCCGTTCTGGAGTGACCCACATGCACCCACGTCTTGGGAGCGCGTCTGGGGCGGCGAGCGCAGCGTTCAGCTCGACCACTCACTGCGCAGCCTGCCAGCTCCCGAATCTCCGCTGGAGCTCGCCGTCCGCTCCGCGCGCTGGCAGTTGACGCAAGCCGGTGCGATAAAAGCCCTGCAGAGCTGGGAGCATGCGGCATTCTGGATCGGTATGACCGCGCTTGCGGATACGGATGGCGCGCCCGCCGACATCCGCGAGGCGATCATGAAGATGGGCCGCAGCAACAATTGGCAGCCCGCCAAAGAGAGCTGGCGGCCAGTCGGGGAGCCGTATCATGGGGATGATCAGGCGATTTCCCAAGTTTACCTGTGGGCTGTGCGCAATGGTGCGGGCAAGGCCGCCCTCGAGCCGACGATTGGAGTCTTCGAGGAGACATTGGCCGAGCAACCCCGCGGCCACATAAGAGACTTGAACCCCGGTGCCTCGGGAGGTGTCTGGACTTGGTGTGATGCGCTCTTCATGGCGCCGCCTGCGATGTTTGAGTTGTCCAATCAAACGGGCGACGCGCGCTACCGCGATCACGCCCTGCGCGAGTGGTGGGCGACGACCGACTTTCTCTACGATCCGGTCGAGCGTCTCTACTACCGCGACAAGCGTTTCTTCGAGCTGCCTGACCATCAGGGGCACAAGCAGTTCTGGTCCCGCGGTAATGGCTGGGTATTCGCGGGGATGGCGCGCTCGCTTCCCCTGCTGGACGCAGGCAGCCCCGATGCGGAGCGGATGCGCGGGATATTTGTCGAGATGGCCGAGCGTCTGATCGAGTTGCAAAAGGATGATGGCTACTGGCCGCCCTCGTTACTGTCTCCCGAGGGCTCTCCGCCTGAGACGAGCGGCACAGGCTTTTTCACCTACGGTCTGGCTTGGGGCATCAATGCCGGACTGCTCGACCGCGAACGCTTTGAGCCCGCAATGCGAAAGGGCTGGTCTGCGCTAAAGCGCGCAGTCGAGCCCAATGGTAAACTGGGCTACGTGCAGCGGGTCAGCGCCCGCCCCACAGCGGTGAGTAAGGAAGAGACTCACTTCTATGGCGTCGGTGCGCTGTTGCTGGCCGCCAGCGAAATCACCAAGCTGGACGCCACAAAACAGTGAGCGCACAGCCCCGCCGCCGTCGTTGCGAACCAGCCGTGGCCCGGTAGTTCGCCCCTTCCACAGTGTTTCACTCAAAGGCCCGTGTGTCAGCGCACGGGCCTTTTGCTTGGCCGCGAGGCTGTACTGGCTGTTCCTTCAACAGGCTCCAATTGAAGGACTCCCTCCAGCTTCGCGAGCTCGGCGGCTTGTAATCTCTCCTGCCTGCTCCTCCCCAGCGTGGTTGTGGAGCTGCGGTGCTACGATGCGTGGCTGGCTGGCGGCGCGCGTGGCCTAGCTGCGGGTTGACCAGCGGCGGTCGTTTTTGAGCTCCAGCGGCTTGGTTTCGATTTGCACGCCGGCGGTGGCGGGGTGGGCGCGGAGTCGCTGGAAGGCTTGCGGGTCGAGTCGCCAGCTAAGGGCGGTGCTGATGTCGGCGAGTGCGGCTACGCGCGGCGCGTTGGGTGTGGCGGTCGCCATTTCCGTTGCCGTTGCCGAGGCGGCGGAGGCTTGGTCGGCAGGGAAGAGGAATCCGAGGTGCAGGCGGGTGTCGCCGCTTTGGCCGTCGAGGGTTGCGCGCAGTTGCTGGAGAAAGTCGGGGAGCTGCGGGTGCTCGGGGTGAAGCAGCCAGGTGATGGCGCGGATGTGCGCGGGCAGTGCGGTGTCGAGCGGGTAGCACTCGCGTATGTTGAGGCGCGGGCCTTCGTCGCCGATCATGACGTTGCCCTGGACGAGGATGGGCGTTTCGGAGCTCAGGTGGCTGCCGTAGCGGTCGTAGGCTTCGGAAAACATGTTGAGCGCGAGCGAGGCGTGGCGCGTCGCCAGGGTGAAGGCGGCCCAAGGGCGGTTGTCTTTGCGCGAGAGGCGACGGACGATGTTTCCGGCGATGCCGCAGAGGCGGAAGTCGCGGCGTTCGCTAAGCTGCAAGAGTTGTTCGACGGGGTAGGTGTCAATCGCTTCGGCCAGCCCGTTGTAGAGGTTCATGGGGTGGCCGGAGACGTAGAAACCGAGGAGCTCTTTCTCGAATTGGAGTTTCTGTGCGGTGCTGAAGTCGCCCTCTGCGGCGGGCTGGTTTTGCGCGTCGCCAGCACTTGTGGTTTGCCCTGCCGCGCTCGCAGTCGGGCTGCCGTCGCCGCCGCCCGTTTTTCGGGCAGCGCTCGCGGGCGGTGGCTCGGCAGCGAGGATGTCGAAGAAGCTGTTTTGGCCAGCGGCGCGGTCGCGGGCGAGTGCGGCGGCTTGGGCGAGTGCGGCGTCGATGCCTTCGAAGAGCACTTGGCGCGGCGCGCCGGTGTAGTCGAAGGCGCCCGTTTTAATGAGGTGTTCGAGGACGCGTTTGTTGGCCGCGCGCGAGTCGATGCGGGCGATGAAGTCGTCGAAGTCTTTGTAGGGGCCGTGTTGCTCGCGCTCTTCGATGATGCGCTGGGAGGCCGCCTCGCCGACGCCCTTGATGCCCGCGAGGCCGAAGCGGATCTTCGCGCCGACGGGGGTGAAGCTCTCGCGCGATTCGTTGATGTGGGGGCCCAGGACGGTGAGGCCCATCGCCTCGCATTCGGCGATGAAGTGGGCGACCTTGTCGGCGTTGCCGAGCTCGGCAGTGAGGACGGCGGCCATGAACTCGACGGGGTAGTTGGCCTTCAGGTAAGCGGTCTGATAGGCGACGAGCGCGTAGGCGGCGGAGTGCGATTTGTTAAAACCGTATTGGGCGAACTTGTTGAGGAGCTCGAAGATCTCGTCGGCCTTGGCTTCGCGGATGCCGTGTTTTTCGTGCGCGCCGCGGACGAAGCGTTCGCGCTCCTTGGCCATCGCGGCGGCGTCTTTCTTGCCCATGGCGCGGCGGAGCATGTCGGCCTCGCCGAGGCTGTAGCCGGCGATGAGCTGGGCGCACTGCATGACTTGTTCCTGGTAGACGATGATGCCGTAGGTCTCGCGCAGGATGTCTTCGAGGAGCGGGTGTGGGTAGGAAATGGTGTCGGGCTGCTTTTTCCCGCGGGCGTAGTCGGGGATGAACTGCATGGGGCCCGGGCGGTACAGGGCGGAGATGGCGTTGATGTCGTCGATGTTGGAGATGCCGACCTGGCGGGCGGCGTTTTGCATGCCGCCGGATTCGAGCTGGAAGACGCCGACGGTCTTGCCCGCGTTGAGCAGCTCGTAGGTGCGGGCGTCGTCCAGCGGGATGCTGTCGATGTCGAAGTCGGGCTGGCTGGTGCGGCGCACGTGAGCGACGGCGTCGGCGATGACGGTCAGGGTTTTGAGGCCCAGGAAGTCCATTTTCAGCAGGCCGAGCTTATCGACTGCTTTCATGGAAAACTGCACCGTGACGTCGCCTTCCTGGAGGGTGAGGGGGACGAAGTTATCGAGCGGCTGATCGGTGATGATGATGCCCGCAGCGTGCTTGCCGGTGTTGCGCACGAGGCCTTCGAGGACGAAGCCTTGGTCGATGATTTTTTTGGCGAGCGGGTTGCGCTCGTACTCGTTTTTGAGCTCGGCGGAGCGGTTGAGCGCGTCGCGTAGCTCGATGTTGATCTCGTCGGGGATCATCTTGGCGAGCCGGTCGGCCTCGGCAAAGGGCAGGTCATGGACGCGCGAGATGTCGCGTACGACCATCTTTGCCCCGAGGGTGCCGTAGGTGATGATGTTTGCCACGCAATCGCGCCCGTACTTGTCGCGCACGTAGTCGATGACTTCGCTGCGGCGGCGCATGCAGAAGTCGATGTCGAAGTCGGGCGGCGACACGCGCTCGGGGTTGAGGAAGCGCTCGAAGAGCAGGCCGAAGCGGATCGGGTCGATGTTGGTAATGCCGAGCAGGTAGGCGACCAGGCAGCCCGCGCCGGAGCCGCGTCCGGGGCCCACGGGGATGTCGCGCTGCTTGGCCCAGTAAATGAAGTCCCAGACGACGAGGAAGTAGTCTACGAAGCCGGTGACTTCGATGATCGCCTGCTCGTAGCCGAGCCGCACGACGAGCTCCTGCTCGCGCGTGAGTCCGGCGTAGTCGGGCGGCTGCGGTTTTTGGCCCTCGGGCCGATTGTGGATGAGGTCGAGGCGCCCGGCCGCGGCGGGCTCGGTGCAGACTTGCTCGTAGTCGACCTGGTAGCGCGCTCGCAGGCCCTCGACGCAGAGCTGGTGGAGATATTGGGCGGGCGTTTTTTCGCTGCGGATCTCGGGCGGGAGCGGGTATTTGGGGTAGCGCTCGGAGCCCTTGGGGTAGGGGATTTCGAGGTTACACATGTCGGCCACGAGCTGTGTGTTGCTGAGCGCCTCGGGCACTTCGCTAAAGACGCGCGCCATCTCGTCGCGCGATTTCAGGTAAAACTGCGTGGTGCTGAATTTGAAGCGTCCAGGGTCGCTGAGTTTGGCCGCGGTCTGGATGCACAGCAACGTGTCGTGCGGGCTGGCGTCGCTCGCGTTGATGTAGTGCACATCGTTTGTGCAGACGACTCGCAGGTCGAATTCCTCGGCGAGCCGGAGCAGCCCGGGGATGATTTTCTTTTGCTCGGGGATGCCGTGGTCTTGCAGTTCGACGAAGTAATTCTCGCGACCGAAGATATCGACAAAGCGCGCGCAAGCGCGGCGTGCCTCCTCTTCGCGATCATGCAAAAGGTGCTGCGGGATGAGCGCGGCGAGGCCGCCAGTGAAGCCGATCAAACCGCGCGCGTGCGCAGCGAGTATCTCCATGTCCGTGCGCGGCTTGTAGTAAAAGCCGCGCAGGTGGGCATCGGACACGAGCTTGAGCAGGTTGTGGTAGCCCTCCAGGTCGCGCGCGAGCAGCCCTTGCTGGAAAGTGGTTTTCCCCTCGGTTTTGGCATCATCGGCGTGGCCCGCTTTTTCGAGTCGGGAGGTCTCTACGAGATTCATATCGCAACCGATGAGCGGCTTGATGCCCTTGGCGCGCGCGGCCTCGTAAAACGCTATCGCGCCAAAGAGGTTGCCGCGATCAGTGATTGCCAGAGCGGACATGCCCAGCTCGGTGGTGCGCTTCATCAAGCGGTCGATGCGGCAGGCTCCGTTGAGTACGCTGTAGTCGGTGTGGACGTGGAGGTGGACGAAGTTTTGATCGGTCGCGGACACTTGGCCGCAGAGCCCAAAACCGAGGTTGGGTGCGCGCAAGTCTCAAGGCTGCCTTTGGCCGCCGCTTGCGCGCGCCCCTGCGGACTGCGCGGGGGAAGCGGCTGGCGGCCCCCCAAAAAACCGTTGACGGGCGCGGGTGGCTGTCGCTTGCTGCCCGACTTTTCCCGCTTCCCAGTAACGACTCCGCCACTCTTCCATGCCCATCGAAATCAAGATCCGCAAAAACGAGCCTATCGACCGTGCGATTCGCCGGATGAAGAAGAAGCTCGACCGCGAGAACATCATCAAAGGCGTCCGTGCAAACCGTTACTACGAGAAGCCCTGCGAGAAGCGCCGTCGCAAGAACAAGGTGCAGGCCTTTACCCAGATGCTGCGCCGCCGCTACGCCGAGTAGCACTGGAGTCGCCAGTCCCACCCACTGCGCGTGGGGCGGGAGAGAGGGGTAGCCCTGCGCGGGCAGCGGTGGTCGGTGACCACTTCCATTTACTGTGCGGCTTTCTGTCGGGCGGAACGCCCGACGAACAAGCCGCACAGTAAGGAATTCCCGACCTCCGGTCGCGGTCTTCGACCGTCTCTTTTTGCGCGTCGTCGTTGCCGACGCGCGTCAGAGCAACGTTTATCCGTAAACTTTTTCGCTGCGCCCCAATGGGTTTCTCGCTCCATCCGCGCTTTGGGATTCCTCGCCTGTCGCAAAGCGACAGGGAGGATGCCCCGTTAAATTTGCGATTTTGTCTGGGCGCGAAGCGCCCAGACAAAATCGCAAATTCAATGGCATGTGGCGCCCCGCCACCGCTTCACGCGTAGTGGGGCCTTTTCAAATCTATTGAGCACACGACTTAGGGCGTTGCCCTCAAGAGTTCGCGCACCCAACGGCGGTGTGGGCCGGAGAGGGTGATGGCTTCCAGCTCGTCGAGAGCGATCCACTCCAAGTCGGCGGGGAGCGGCTCGGGCGCTTCGGCGGCGAAGATGTTTTCCGTAATCTGATAGCGGGTGATGCCGCGTTTTTTGGTGAGAAGGGGTTTTGCCGTTGTGCCAAAAAAATCGCCTGCGCGGGTTCCCAGTTGTTCGGCGCTGGGCAGTTCGTAGAGGTGGGCGAGCCGTCGGGATTTTGCCGGTGTGCGGTGCAGGAGGAGCTTCCCGTTTTTCACACACCAAGCCCGCGCGACCGTGAGTTTCTCGATCTGCCTGGGCGCGAGGCGCGGATAGTTTTCGGGCTCAAGTCCGCGCGAGTGGCAGGCGCACAGTGTGCGCACGGGGCAGGTGAGGCAGAGCGGCTTGCGGCGCAGGCACAGGGTCGCGCCGAGCTCCATCATGGCCTGGTTGTGATCACCCGGGGCGGCGGTGTTGAGCAGTGCGCTGGCGAGCGGCGCGAAGGTCTTGGCGGCGGTGCTGCTGTCGCGGTAGGGTGTGCCGTCGGCACTCAGGCGGGCGAGGATGCGCACGACATTGCCATCAACGACGGCGGCGTGCGCGCCGAAGTTGATGCTCGTGATCGCGGCGGCGGTGTAGGGCCCGATGCCCGGCAGGCTGAGCCATTCTTCGGGGCGGCGCGGCGGTTCGGGGAGCGGGGCCAGCGCGCGGGCGAGTTTGTGGAGGTTGCGCGCGCGACTGTAGTAGCCGAGGCCCTCCCAGAGTTTTAGAACTTGGGCTTCGGGCGCGGCTGCCAGTGCGGCAAAGTCGGGCAGCGCGGCGATCCAGCGTGCGAAGTACGGGAGCACGGTTTTGACCTGCGTTTGCTGGAGCATGAACTCGCTGACGACCGTCTTGTAGAGCGAGGGCGCGTTGCGCCACGGGAGTACGCGCGCGTGCCGCCGGTACCAGTCGAGCAGGGCTGCGCGAAATGGGGCGGCGGCGGCGATGAGGGCGGCTTGAGGGTTGTCGGGGCGGTCGGGCAAGAGGCGGGCGAGCAAGGGCGAAAACGGGCGTCCGCGCCAGCGGGCATTTTCTCTTTGTGCTTGTTGGCGAAACCGTGGCTAGTCGTGAGGCATGGCTAAACGCGCGGCGAGTGCTGGGGCAGGTGATGCTCCGGCGCCCAAAACTCTCAGTCTCTACACGATAAAGCTCGATTTGTCGCAGCAGCAGAAACTGCGCGCGTATTGCGAGTCGCGCGGCTGGGAGCGCGTGGAGCTGGCCTACACGCACTTCGCATTCAAGTCGGCTGAGGCGCGGCTCAACATCGCCGCGTACACGAGCGACAAGGTCGTCATCGCGGGCAAGGGCACGGAGGACTTTGTCAAAAACGTGCTAGAGCCAGAGATCACCGGCGAGGCGCAGCTCGGCTACGAGGAGCTCCAGCATCCTGAGTGGTTTGAGCCGCATGCGGGGCTCGACGAGAGCGGCAAGGGCGACTTCTTCGGGCCGCTCATTGCGGCCACCGTTATCGCAAATCGGGACGCGATTGAGGCGTGGCGCGAGGCCGGCGTGCAGGACTCCAAGAAGATGACCGACGGGCGGATCGTAGCACTGGATCGGCTGATCCGGGCGAGCAGCGGCGTGGTCGTGCGTACCTGTTTTTGTAAAACGATGGCCAAGTACAACGCGCTGATGTCGCGCCCGAGTGCGAACCTGAACCGGCTCCTCGGCTGGCAGCACGCGAAGGCACTGGCGGAGGCACTGAAGGTGCGGCCTGTCGAGTGGGGTTTGCTCGACCAATTCAGCGAGCAACCGCTCGTGCAGCGCGAGTTGCGGAAATTCCAGGACGAGCTGCCGGTCGGTTTTGAGCTGAAGATGCGGCCGAAGGCGGAGGCCGATCCAGTCGTCGCGGCAGCCTCAATCATCGCGCGCGCCGAGTATGTGCGGCAGATGCACACGCTGTCCGAAAAGTTTGGCGAGCCGCTGCAAAAGGGCGCAGGCCCGCTGGTGAAAAAACAGGCCGCGCAGATCATCGAAAAGTTTGGCACGCGGGCACTGGGCGACTTTGCGAAACTGCACTTCCGCACCGCTTACGAAGTGGTGGCCGACCTCGGCAAACTGGACGAGCTGCCGCTGCGGCCACCGGCACCGAAGCTGGAGCGCCAGGGCTGACGCGTCCCACCAGCTCCTCCTCCCGCGCGACGACCGGCAGAACAGGCGGCAGCAACCCGAGCACGATGGCCAGGCGGCGACAGCTTCGCAGTTTTGATCTTAAAAAAATCGCAGGCTACGCGGGGCTGATCGGCGTGGACGAGGCGGGGCGCGGTGCGCTGGCGGGGCCAGTGGTGGCAGCCGCGGTGCTCGTCACGCGCGACTTTCTGGAAGGGCGCTGGGCGCTCGCCAACGCGGGCCGTGTGAACGATTCGAAGCAGCTGAGCGCGCTTGAGCGCGAGGCCCTGTGCTTCGACTTCGAGGTGCTCGCCGGTCAGGCGCAGTTGCGGTTGCATTGGGGCCTGGCCGATGTCGACGAGATCGCGCAGCTCAACATCCTGGGCGCGACCAAGCTCGCGATGCGCCGCGCGCTGGAGGGGCTCTATCCGCCCTCGGCCTTTGCACCCGAGCGCCCGCCGGAGCCGGACTTGTTTTCGGGGCCGGAGGCACTGAGCGCTTACCAGCCGCCCGCCAACGCGCAGATCTTGATCGATGGGCTCGCGCTGCGCCACTTCCCCTATCCGCACGTGGGCATCGTCAAGGGCGACGCCCGCTCGCTGTGTATCGCGATGGCCTCCGTAGTCGCCAAGGTGAAGCGCGACCGGCTCATGCGGGAGCTCGCGCGCGAGTTTCCCGCGTACGGCTTCGAGCAGCACAAGGGCTACGGCACCGAGCAGCACCGCGAGGCTCTGCTCGCCCACGGGCGCTCGCCGCAGCATCGGGAGGTTTTCCTGCGCAAGCTCTTCGCGCGCCGCGTCGATCCCGGCCAAGGCGACTTTCTCGCTTCAGTATCGAGCGATTGAGCGGCTCTTATGTGGGAACTCTGTTCCCACGTAACCGTAACCAGAACCGCTTCCTCCCCGATGCCTCCGATTAAACATTCCTCTCTGGATCGAGTCCTGGGCCGTATCGACATGCTCGACTCGGTAAACCTCACCAACCTCGTGCAGCGGCTCGCCCGCGAGCGCAGCCTCTTCGAGGGGATTTTTAACACCCTGCAAGAAGGCGTGCTCGTCATCTCGCCCAGCGGCGAGATCGAGTACGCCAACGCTGCCGCGCATCAGCTCCTCGGCCAGGCCGACGACAGCCTGCTGGGCAAAGAGCTGTGGCGGCTCGTCCCCGGGCTTCAGGCTTCGCTCGGCATTGAGGTAGCGGCGGAGGCCTCGTCTTCGCCGCCGCAAGCGGGCGAGGCTGGTGCCGCCGCGTTGCCCGTCATGACGCGCGAGTTTGAGCTCAGCTATCCCGAGCCGCGCACCGTGCAACTCTACCTCGTGCCCTTTGCCGATCAGCATGCGGGTGCGCCGCGCTCGACCGTGATCCTCACCGACATCACGCGCACCAAGCAGAGCACCGAAGAGCGGATCGAAAACGAGCGCACCTCCTCAATCCTGCTTCTGGCGGCAGGCGTGGCGCACGAGCTGGGCAACCCGCTCAACTCTCTCACGATCCACCTGCAATTGATTAACCGAAAGCTGCGCCGACTGGCAGGCGAGGCACCTGCCGCGCGCGAGGTCGATGCCGTGGCCGACTCGATCCGCATCTGCGAAGCGGAGGTCAAACGGCTCGACGGCATCATCACCCACTTCCTCGAAGCGATCCGCCCGCAGCCACCCGACTTGCGCGAGACCAATCTGGGCGAGCTCCTCGCCGAGGTGCTCGCCTTTCAGCAGCGCGAGCTGGCCGACCGCGAAATCGAAGTCGAGGCCGAGACCAGCGCCGGGCTCGCCCCCGTCATGGCCGACCGCAACCAGGTGACGCAGGTCTTCTTCAACGTGATTAAAAACGCGGTAGAGGCGATGCCACCCGGCGGCCACCTGCGGATCAAGACACACGCGGACGACGAGGCCGTGTACCTCGCCTTCGCCGACAGCGGCGCAGGCATCAAGCAAGAAGACCTCACGCGCCTTTTCCAGCCCTACCACACCACAAAGGCAGGCGGGCACGGGCTGGGCCTGATGGTCGTGCAACGGATCATGCGCGAGCACGGCGGCCAGATCGGCATCGAGAGCAAGGAAGGGCTGGGCACCGTGGTGACCCTGCGCTTCCCCCGCAAAGATCGCCGCATCCGCATGCTCGCCCCGTAACTCTTTTCTCCACTACGCGTGGGGCGGTGGCGTGGCGCCACGTGCCATTGAATTTGCGATTTTGCCCGTGCGCTGTGCGCCCGAACAAAATCGCAAATTTAACGGTACCTCCTCCAGTCGCGTTGCGACAGGAAGTGAGGCATCAAACGCGGATGAAGCGGGAACCCATTGGGGCGAATTTTTGAGTTTATGAGTAATCTCTTGCCCGACTGGAGGTCGGGAGGTCCTTACTGTGCGGTTTGCTTGGCGGGCGGAACGCCCGCCAAGCAAACCGCACAGTAAATGGGTGCAGGCACCGCCTGCCGCCCCACGCGTAGTGGATGAAGACCGTGAACTCCGGCGCAGCCTGCTCTAAAATGCAGGCTAATGGCTCCGGTGTGCGGGGCTAATAAGTGGCTGCGCTTACGGATTAGGCAGGGCGCAGCTCTTGCGTTGTCGCGTGTGCGGCTCATGTGGATGGCTACCCTCTGCTTCCCCTCGTGATTTCCAAGCGTTTCCAGCTTATTGCCGTTTTGCTCGCCGCGTTTCTGACAACGGGTGCGCAGTGGGATCTGGTGCAAGGCTTGGCCTGGGGGCGGATGTTTGTGCAAGCGACGAGTGCGGGCGCGACTTTGGGGGAGGCACTGGAAAACACCTTTGGCGGTGAGTTGTGCGAATTCTGCGCGGCGGTCGATGAGGCCAGGCAGTCGCCCGATTTGCCCGCCAACACGGCTGCGAGCCGAAAGGCGGACAAGCCGATGTTGAGCGTTTACTCGGCGGTCGAAATCGAAGTCGCCGAAGTGCCCGTGCTCGCTGCGGGCAAGTGGTCGTCTGGCGATCAGGTCGCGCGCTCTGCGGAGCGTGGCGCGCCTCCATCGCCCCCGCCGCGAAAGTCGGTGGCTTAGCCTGTTTGGTTTCATAAACGCGCGCCGCTCGTCAGGGCGGCGCATCAGGCTGGCTTGCCGATAATGCTGCGGCCTGTCGCTGCGACTTTTCATGACGGCGTCTTTGGCTCGCTGCGGTTGATGCGAGTGTGCTGCACGCCGCGCGGCGTTGTTTTTCCTGTTCGCACGGAAGCCGGCTTTGGGGCCCACCGCGTGTGTCGCGAGAGGAGCGCCCCCCCCGGCACTCCGAATTTATAACTATATTATTAATAAAATCTTGGGAAATTATAATGAAAACTTTTTTAGGAATTTTAAGTTCTTTGGCGGTGGCGCTGAGCGCAGCCGCACAGTCTCACAATCACTCGGGCGGGCACGGTACCAATCGCTCGCCTGCTCACGCTCATGCTCATGCCGCCGCAGCCGATGAGGGTTGCGAGTGTCACGAGTCGGAGCCGACAGCCGGAAGCGACGCGGCGGAGATTCTCGACCCGCTGGTGGTCACCAGTGTGCGCGCGGCCTCTCGGCCGCTCACGGTGGTTTCTTCCCTGCGCGCGCCTGCGCAGCCGATCCCGGCGCAAGATGGGGCGGATAGCTTGAAGACGATTGCGGGCATCTCTGTCGGGCGAAAAGGCGGTGCGGGTGGCGAGGTCACCTTGCGCGGGCAAGCGGGCTCGCGGCTCGATTTGCTGCTCGATGGGCAGAGCGTGCTCGGCGGCTGCCCCAACCGGATGGACCCGCCGACGGCCTATGTTTTCCCGCGAGCCTTTGATCGGGTGACGGTGCTCAAGGGGCCGCAGTCCGTGCTCTACGGCCCGGGAAACTCGGCGGGCGTCGTCCTCTTTGAGCGCGAGCCGCGGCACTACGCGCAGCGCACGATCGAGGCCGAGGCGGTGGCGACGATGGGGAGCTTCGGGCGCCGGGATGGGACGCTCAATGTCCGCGCGGGGGAGTCTTGGGGCTATGGCGAGCTCGCGCTGAATCACACCCGCGCGGCAGATTATGAGGACGGGGATGGCCGCCGGGTGCATTCGCAATACGAGCGTGCGAGCCTCCAGGCGGCACTGGGCTGGACTCCCGACGAGCAGACTCTGGTCGAGCTTTCGGGGAACCTTGGCCAGGGCGAAGCGGCTTACGGACACGGGGGGATGGACGCCACGAAGCTGGATCGGGAAAACCTCAGCCTGCGCGTGGAGAGGCGAAACCTCACCGAGCGCGTCTCCCGCGTGGAGGCGCAGGTCGCCTACAACTCGGCGGATCACATCATGGATAACTTCCGGCTGCGCCCGCCGGGGATGATGGCGATGGAGTCCCGCCCGGGCCATCAAGTGTGGAGTGGGCGGGTGCTGGGCGAGCTCGCGCTGGGCGAGTCGCTGGGCCTGAGCTTGGGCGGTGACTTCCGCGACGGGAGGCACCGCTCGCGCGACACGGGCACTTGGGTGGACGACGCGACGGCGGAGAGCGCAGGGCTCTTCGGCGAAGCGGAAAAGGCCTTTGGCCCGCGCTCGCGGGTCGTGCTCGGCGGGCGGGTCGATACGTGGCGTGCCCGTGATCGGCGCCAGGTGTTGTCGGGCGGGATGATGGGCGGCGGTGCGGTGCCCAACCCCACGGCAAACCAGAAGCGGCGCTCGACACTCGGGGCGGGTTTTCTGCGCTACGAACACGGCGAGCAAGATGCCGCCGGCCTGACGAGCTACGCGGGGATCGGCTACACGGAGCGCGCGCCCGACTACTGGGAGCTGATCCGGCACGAGAGCCTCGGCTCGCGCAGCGCGTTTGGCACGCACAGCGAAAAGACCGCGCAGCTCGACCTCGGGCTCAACTACACGAGCGGCGACTTCAGGGCCTTCGCTGCGGTTTTTGCGAATCGTGTGGACGACTTCATCTTGCTTCAAAACGGCGTGCAGAAGGGAATGCGCACGGTGACTGCGGTGCGCAGTGTCGATGCCGAGTCGTGGGGCGGCGAAGCGGGGCTGGGCTACACGTGGGCGGAGCGTTGGCAGGCGGATGCGAGCCTCGCGGCTGTGCGCGGGCGCAACCGCAGCGACGGGACGCCGCTCGCGCAGCAACCGCCGCTGGAGGGGCGCCTCAGCCTGACTTACGCTGCGCCGAAGTGGTCGGTCGGCGGGCTGGCCCGATTTGTCGCGGCGCAAAACCGCGTGGCCGCGGGGCAGGGCACGATTGCCGGACAGGACATCGGCGCGACGCCGGGCTTTGCCGTGTACTCGCTAAACGCGGGTTGGCGGGTAACCGAGTGGGCGACGCTGACTGCGGGCGTGGATAACGTCTTCGACAAAACCTACGCCGAGCACCTCAGCCGTGCTGGAGCCACCGTAGCGGGTTACCCGACGACGACGCGAATCAACGAGCCGGGCCGCACGCTGTGGGCCTCGCTCAACCTGAGCTTCTAGAACGGCAATCGGTACGCGGGCGCTCGCCGGTTTTCGTGAGGGGGGGATCGGCGCGCGCTCGTTGTCCGGCGCGCGCGCTTTCGCGCGTCTTTAATCGAAGACGGTGCGCAGTTGCACGCTGTCGATGAGGCGGTCGTGGGAGAGGATGTCGGTGGCGACGACGAGCTTGTCGCCAGCGGTGACGCGGCCGGTTTTTTTCAGGACGGCGATGGCGTTTTCTATCGTGATGTCGGGCTCGCCGGCGAAGGGCATCAGGTAGGGCTCGACGGCGCGCAGGAGGCGCAGTTGGCGGAAGAGCTGCTCGTGCGGGGTGAAGGTGAGGATGGGGGCCTTGGCGGGGCGCAGCGCGGCGAGCCCGTGCGCCATGAAACCGTGGCGGGTAAAGGTGAGGATCTTCGAGTCGGGGAGCTGGTTGGCGAGGACGACAGCGGAGTGCAGGACTTTCATGCGTTCGCCGTTAAACGGGGGGATGCTTTCGGGGAGGCCCTCGGTCTCGTGTTCGATGCGGCGGGCGATTTTGTCGAGCGTCTGGACGCTCTCGAGCGGGTAGCGGCCGATGGTGGTCTCTCCGGAGAGCATGACGCAGTCGGCGAGTTCGTAGACGGCGTTGGAGACGTCGGTGATCTCGGCCCGGGTGGGGATGGGCTGGGTGATCATCGACTCCAGCATGTGGGTGGCGACGATCACAGGGCGCGCGTGGCTGAGGCAGGCGCGCACGGCGCGGCGCTGGATGATGGGGAGCTCTTCGAGGGGGCACTCGATGCCGAGGTCGCCGCGGGCGATCATGAGGGCATCGGCAGCGAGGACGATTTCGTCGAGGTTGGTGATGCCGGACTGGTCTTCGACTTTGGCGACGATGCGCGCTTTGGATTTTTTCGCGGCGAGGAAGTCGCGCAGGAGTGCGATGTCGGCAGCACTGCGCACGAAGGACAGGGCGATGAAGTCGATGCCTTCTTCGATGCCGACTGTGGCATCGGCGCGGTCTTTATCGGTGAGCGAGGGCAGGTTTACGGTGACGCCGGGCAGGTTGATGTGGCGGCGCGACTTGAGCTCGCCGGGGACGAGGACGCGGCAGCGGATGTGGGCGTCGTGCTTCTCTAAAACTTCGAGGGTGATCAGGCCGTTATCGACGAGGACGGTGTCCCCGATCCGGATGTCGTTGACGAGGTCGCGATAGTTGACGTCCACGGAGCGGACCTCTTCGGCGTCGAGCCGGTCGGAGCCGGGCTTTACGGTGAAGTCGAAGATTTCGCCGACCTTTAGCTCCAGCGGCGTGTCGAGATCGCCCGTGCGGATTTCGGGGCCTTTGATGTCCATGAGGGTGGCGATGTCGCGGCCGACGCGTGCGCTGATGGCGCGGATGCGCCGCAGGATGCTGCGCGTCCACTCGTGGTTGGCGTGCGCCATGTTGAGGCGGATGACGTCCGTGCCGGCGCGGATGAGCGCTTCGAGGGTGGCTTCGCTCTCGGTGGCGGGGCCGAGTGTGGCGATGATCTTTGTGCGGCGCGAGCGGTAGCGGCGTTTGGGGGCAGTGGGCTGCGGGGCGAGCATGGAGAGCGGGTTTTGAGGCATGATGTGCGCTGTGCGTTTGGATGAAAGTGGGCACGAAGTGAAAACGGGCCCGGCGTGCGCGCTGGTTTATCAGGCGAGCGCGGGCACGGGGGTTAGTGGAGATAGCGGGGCGTGCTGGGGCGCGTATGCCGCGCGGGCGTTTTCGCGTTCGGCGCTTGGGGCTCGGGCGGGCGCGGCGGTGGCCGCCGCGTGGGGCATCTCGCCAAAATCTAGGAGGGGGGTGCCTTCGCCAGGCGCGGCGATGGTGAAGCCGCAGCCCTGCGGGGCGAGCTGGGCGCGGAGCGGGCCGAGCGCGGCGTGGACGGCTTCGGGGCTGTTGCAGTCGCGGCTCAGGTGGATGAGGTAGATGTGCCGCCAGCGCGGGCTGGCTGTGGCGGCGAGGAGCTCGGCGGTGGCGTGGTTGGAGAGGTGGCCGTGGCGACCTGCGATGCGTTGCTTGAGCGACCAGGGGCGCTTGGTGTCGGCCTTAAGCAGCTCGGGGCAGTGGTTGGCTTCGACGACGATGATGTCCGACTGCGCGAGGTGTTGATGCAGCCCGGGCGGGGCGTAGCCGAGATCGGTCAGCCACACGAGCGAGCGGGCGGTATTCTGGGCGTTTCCGGCAAGAGGCGCGGTGCCGGGGTCCGTAGCGGGGGGCGCACTGTCGGTTGCCCCGTCGCCGCTCGCAATCCCCTCGGGGCGGACTTCGATGCGGAAGCCGACGGGCTCCTGCGCATCGTGCGGGACGCTGAAGCTGGTGATGGCGAGGTCGCGGTAGTGGAAGCACGCGCCGGTCTCGAAGTGCACCCAGTGGGGGCGGTGCTTGAGCTTGGCCTGGATGGCGCGCGCGGTGGGCAGGTTGGCGAAAAGGCGGATGTGCGGGTGCTTCTTCAGGCCGTCGATTCCGGCGCAGTGGTCGCCGTGCTCGTGGGTGAGGAAGATCGCGTCGATCTGCTCCAGCGAGAGCCCGTGATTGGCGAGCAGGAGGCCGAGGCGGCGTGCGGAGAGGCCGGCGTCGATGAGTACGTTTGCGTGAGTTGTTTGGAGTAGGGCGCTGTTGCCCGAGCTGCCACTGCCTAAGATGCAAAACCGCATCGGGCGAAAGTTGGGAGGCGGGCAGGGGGCTTCGAGTTTTTATTTGCCTGTACGTAGGAGGCACCCGTCACTCGCCCCCGTCCTATGGCAAAACAGATGTATCTGCACCGCACGGCGGAGGGCCAGCGGCCGAAGCTCTCGCGCAACTACGACACGAAGTTTCGCGCGAGCGACAGCTACCGCGACTCAATGCCCGATGTGCTGGAGGCGGAGCACGTGGTGCCGCGCGGCGAGCACCGGCCGCAGCAGCAAGTCGGCATCCACAACTTCCGGCTGCCGCTGCGCTACCAGACGGCTGCGGGCGAGCTGCTCACGCTGGAGACCAGCGTCACGGGCACGGTCTCCGTGGAGGCCGAGGCGAAGGGCATCAACATGAGCCGGATCATCCGCGAATTTTACGCGCACAAGGACGAGCCGGTGAGTTGCGAGTCGATCGGGCGCGTGCTCAAGAGCTACCTGCGCAAGATCGAGACCAAGTCCGCGCGGCTGCGCCTCGCGTTCTCCTACCCGATGCTGCGCGAAAGCCTGCGCAGCGGGATGCAGGGCTACCAGTACTATGCGACTGCTTTTGAAGGCGTGCTGACGGAGACCGGCGAGTACCGGCGCTACATCCACTTCGATTTCGTTTACTCCTCGGCCTGTCCCTGCGCTGCCGAGCTCAGCGAGCATGCGCGCGAGCAACGCGGGGCCTATGGCATACCGCACTCGCAGCGCAGCAAGGCGCGCGTGAGCGTGGAGCTGAAGAAGGGGAAGAAACTCGCGATTGAGGACCTGCACGCGCTGTGTCTGCGCGCGCTGCAAACCGAGACACAAGTGATGGTGAAGCGCGAAGACGAGCAGGCCTTTGCCGAGCTCAACGGTGCCTATTTGAAGTTTGTCGAAGACGCCGCGCGGCTGCTCTACGCCGAACTCGACCGCGAGCGCCGCATCGCCGACTTCCGCGTGGCCTGCACCCACCTGGAGTCGCTGCACTCGCACGACGCCGTGAGCACCATCACCAAAGGCGTGCCCGGCGGCTTCCAGCCCGACTTCATGGACTACGCCCAACTACTGTGCTGAGGCTCACAGAGACTTTTGTCTGATAGGTCACTCATTTGTCGCCTAAGCTGTCGTACTTTGATTTGGCTGTGTTATTTTTTTTAGTCACCTGCGATTGCCCAATTTGTATATTTCGCTTTAATGGACTCTTCCCGTACTGAGCTTCCAGTTTTACCCAAGGAAAAGACTCGTTTTAGCGAAGTGGATAGTTTACGCGCAATTGCATGTGCGCTCGTGATTATTTTTCATTCAGCAGCGGTTTTTGGAGGTAGTCACAGGGTAGAGTTGTTTAGTGGGGCGGGACGAGGCGGAGGCGTATTAGGCGTGTTAGTGTTTTTTATTATTAGCGGCTATGTCATCCCCAGCTCATTACGTGGGGCCCGGTTTGTTGGTTTTAAGCGATTTGCAATACGGCGATTTTGGCGACTTTGGCCGCCATTTTGGGTCAGCTTATTTGCTCTCTACTTCTGCAATGCCTCCAAGTACTCGGGGGAGCAGCTTGCTTTCGGCATGACAATGTTTCCTGGTCTCTTTGGTATAAGCTCTGTCGGAAGCTATTTTTGGACCTTGGAGGTTGAACTTTTTTTTTATGTAATAGTCGCCGTGGCATTTCTGATTTTTGGCCGGTTGAGCACAAAACTAACTGTAGCACTATTCACCACCTCCCTCGCTTGGTGTTGGGCTTGGCCCAATCTTCCCGGTGCAGGGGGCTACTGGATTCGTCTCTCAGTGTTTCTTGCCCTTATGTTTTTTGGGGCTTCGTGCCGGACTTTTGTCCAAAAGAAAGGATATTGGAGTCTGGGGAGGGTACAGGTGTCCATCCGGGCCATATTGATCGGTGTTGCGACAGGTCTTGTTTCTATATGGCCTGTTCAAGGAGCTTATTTCAGTTTTTTGTCAGGAGAGCTCTACCATGTGAAGGCTGCTGTGGTGATACTTGCTGCAATACTTGGCTTTCTGTTTTGGGTTGTGTTAACTCCTGTTCGTATTAGCTGGCTGGCCCGTGTGGGGCGCTGGACATACTCAACCTATCTATTTCACGGAGTGGCACTTTATTTGTTGCCGGGAAGGTTTGTCGGATGGTCTTTGCCAGCCTATGTTGCAGGAGCCCTAGTCCTGTCCTTTTCACTGGGCGGCCTGCTTTATCGCTGGATTGAGCAACCTAGCGACCGAATCGGAAAACGCTTATCGGGCGAAAGCTAGCTGATCATTTGCTAGCCTTCGAGCCTTGGGGGGAGGACTGTTATTTGTCTAAATCAAACAGTCCAAGGTCAATGGCGTGTGCCATTGCGTGGAGACCTGTTACGAAGGGGTGCAAGTAGTCGCCCCCGTCATAGTGCTCAGCGAGGTAGTCAGGATCATCCGGGTCACGTAGGGCGGCATCAAAGTCGATGATGGCATCGTAAGGAGCGTGATTGCGTACCCATTCGTTAATCGCTTTGCGGTACTCCTCTCCAATCTCTGTCCAGTACCCCGCGCCTTTGAAGGGCAGGAGCGTTGATCCGTAAACTTTGAGCCCGGCGGCGTGTGCACGATCAATCAGTTGTTCGTAGGCGGCGATAAATTCTGACACGGTAGGGGGCGGGCCTTCGTCTTGGCGAGAGAGGGTACCGCAGTCGTTTATGCCAATATGGACAATGACCCAACGCGCACCACTCGTCTGGAGTACGTCGCGCTCGAAGCGATCTAGGGCAGAGGGAGCTCTTCCACCTTCGCGTAGAAGGCGATTGCCCGAAACACCTTTATTAACAACCCCGATGCCGTTTGTCTTTCCTGTGCCGTGTAAACGACGGGCGAGTTCATCTCCCCAGCGCAAGTGGGAGGCGGGACCTCCTCCGCCGTCGGTAATGGAGTCACCCAGAAGCACAATGGCACCCTGTCTTGGAGCGGTTGTGGTAACATCGAGAGCGTGAATGAAAAACCAGCGTCTCACGCGCTCGTATTGAGCGGAGTGGGGGGCTTGGGTGGAGCGATAAAAGCTCCTTGATACGGCTGGGGCGCTACCGTGGCCGCTGTATCTTTCTGGGGCTTTCTTAATGTGCAATGTAATGGCGACGTCGCTGAGTGCGGAAACGGGAAAGTCAATTGGGTCGGACACCGCATTTTGCCCGGCGGGGATTGTAAATTCGCTTTGGCCACCAAAGGTGAGCGGGGTGTGCTGCGCTTTGGGCTCAGTTGCCTTCGTATGGCCTTCGGGGAGGAGTGCGAGCGATGCGGCCGCAATGACTAGTTCACTCTCACCGTAGAGATTGCTAAGGTGAAGGCGCGCTCGATCACCCCCTGCGGAAATTCGGACGTTTTGGATCAGTATGGTGTCGTCAAGGGCTTCTGCTTTAATGGGGAGTATCGTGGTCGCCCAAGTGGCGACAAAGTGCTCGTCGGCCTGGGTGTCAATCGTGGCATGTAAGCGAGGAGCCAGTGCAATGAGGCAAATAACAAGGAGTTGCAGTAGTGAGCTACGCAAGCTGAGGACGATTGTCGCAGTGAGCAGTTTGGGAGGAGCAATTGGGGGGATAAGCATAGAGAAACAGGGGATGAGACCGGGATTGAGTAACTTCCTGAGCTGGCACTCAAGCCCCAATCTCAGCTATCTGGTGATGTTTCTATCCCTGCTCGATAACCGTTTGCCGATCCGGTCACTGGGCTGCTCCAGGTAGCGATAGAGTAGTGCTCCGAGCGTAAAAGATAGCAGTAGTGTTCCTGCCATGTAAACCGGCATTGGCCAGCCGGATAATGCCTTGGTGCACTTTTCTAATATAGAGTATAGGATTACTCCGTGGAATAAATAGGTTGAGTATGTCCATCTCCCTATGCGCGCTAACCAGCCACAGCGGATTGGTGTGAGTATAGCAAAAAATAGAAATGCCAATATGCCAGAGAGCACTGCCAATGAGATTTTTGCACTGTGGAAACCTTCCGATAGGAAGCTGAAATAGGCTCCTTGGGTGGGCCATATGGAAACAAGCCCTGTGGAGACTCCCAAAGATAGAGTATTTAAAGAAATTCCCCATTTGGGAGAGCCCCACCGCTCCTTTTTATTTATAAAATTACGACAACAGCTCCCCCATAGCATGACAGTGAGGCAGAGAGAAGGGCGAGTCCAGTATCCTCCTTCACCGGGGAGCTTAAACCAAGACCAGCACCAAATAAGCGTTAAGAGAAAGAGTGCTGTAGTTACTTTTAAGTTTAGTCGTCCGAAGATTAGAAATGCTAAGGTGATGATTACATAAAAAAAGAGCTCAATTTCTAGAGTCCAGAAGTAGCCTCCCATACGTCTGGCGTTGAAAAGGCCAGGGAACATCGTGACACCAAACGCAAGATTACTGATCGTGTACTTAGAGGCATTGCCAGCATAAAAAGCTAGCAGACTTGCCCAGAATGGAGGGTAAAGGCGCCAGAACCTCCGTATTGCGAAACGCTTTAAGCCGGAGGATCTATCTCCCCGTAGTGAGCTGGGAATGACATATCCGCTAATCGCAAAAAATATATAAACACCCATCAGTCCTCCTCCCCATTTCAATCTGGCAAGCAGCTCTGGGTTATTGCTTGTTACCTTCTCAAAGAGGGCGAAAGTGTGGGAAATGATCACCAGCGCACATGCGATTGCGCGCAGGCTGTCTATTTCGGCAAAGCGTGTCTTTTGCGGTAAGGCAGTGGGCGCGGCGGGAGAACTTATCTGCTCGGTGGGCATGCGCGGCGCAGACAGGCCGTCGGCCTCTCGGTGCCACGAAACCGCGCCCAAGACACTGTAGAGGCAGGGGCACTTGCGGCTTCGGGTGAGGCGCTCTTGGTCGTGCTGGTTCCGCAGTGGGGAGTCAGGTGTTCACGCTTTCTGCTTTCCTGCGGGGAATTACCGAAAATCGTCTTCGCGTTGAGTCGGCAGGTGGCTTGGAGGGAGGGGCGCGAGTTTAGCGGCGATTGGCGTAGCTGGGGGTGGCGCCGCGCTGGCTGGCGACCCATTCGCCGAGTCGGGCGGCCTGGGCGAGGGCGCGTTGCGGAGTTTCGCCTTCCAGTAGCGCGGCGAGCAGTGCGGCGAGGAAGGAGTCGCCTGCGCCTACGGTGTCGGCGACGGCGACGGGGCGGCCGGGTTCGTAGTGCCACTGGCCTTCGTGGAGCAGCCCTGCGCCGCGCGCGCCGCAGGTGATGCAGAGGCGGCGCAGGCCCCAGCGGGCGGCGAGGGTGCGGGCGTCGGCCTCTTCGCGGCCCGGGGTTTCGTCGGCTGCGTCGCGCGCGAGCCGGGCGGCTTCGGCGGCGTTGAGTTTTACGAGTGTGGCTTTGGGGGCGAGCCGGTCGACGAGCTCCAGATCGTCGTGCGGGGCGCGCAGGTTGACGTCGAAGACGCGCCACGCGTCCGCAGGCAGGATCGCGAGCAGGCGCTCAAGCGAGTTGCGGTTGGAAATGGAGCGCAGGGCGAGCGAGCCAAAGACGGCTCCGCGCGCGTGCATCGCGGCGTGCTGGGCCTCGTCGTTGATGGGGATCTGGTCCCAGGCGACGTTGTCGGCAAAGGCGTAGCGGGCTTCGCCGCTCGCGGAGAGCTCGGCGCGGACATAGCCGGTGGGCAGCTCCTGGTGTCGTGCGATGGTGTCGGTCGGCAGTCCCCAGGCCTTGATGCGGCGCAGAAACTCTTCGCCCAAAATATCGCGCCCGACCGCGGTGAGGATGCGCGCGTCGAGGCCGTGTTGGTGGAGGTGGTAGGCGACGTTGAAGGGCGCGCCGCCGGGGAAGAGCCCGTCGGGCAGGAAGTCCCAGAGCAGCTCGCCAAAACAGAGGAGCGTAGCCCCGCGTTTCGCGCGCGGCGCGTGTGCGGCTCGCGCGGCGTGCGCATCGGTGGCAGTGGGCGGATGGGGGGCGCCCGCGTTGCTGCTGCTGGTGGTGGTTTGCTGTGGGGAGTCCGTTTTAAGATCACTCATGGCTGTTTGGGGCGCAGAGGCTTCTATTGGTCGCGCGGTCTTTGCCAAGGTTTCGCTCACGCGGGCACTGCCCCCCCCGATTTTGCTGCGAAAGGTGATACGGGAAATCTGCGTTCGTAGCATCGGCTACAGACTTGCGGATGTGCGCAAGGGTGTTTCCTCTCTGCGCCACTTATGACCGCAATCATTGGAAAACCCGCACCCGCGTTTACTGCACAGGCCGTCGTTAATGGCGGCGAAATCGTGAGCGACTTCTCGCTGAGTCGCTACCTGGACGAGAAATACGTCGTCCTGTTTTTTTACCCGAAGGACTTCACCTTCGTTTGCCCGAGTGAGCTGCACGCCTTCCAGGCGGCGCTGTCCGAGTTTGAGTCGCGCAACACGGCTGTCGTCGCTTGTTCGACCGACACCGAGCAATCGCACTGGGGTTGGCTGCAGGTGCCGAAGAATCAGGGCGGCATCCAGGGTGTCACCTACCCGATCGTCGCCGACACGAACAAGACGATCTCGGCGGCCTACGGCGTGCTGACTGGCGAGTACGAGTTCGACGAAGAGCTCGATGGCCGCATCACGCTCAACGCGACGGCGGAGCTGATCGCCTACCGCGGGCTGTTCCTGATCGACCGCAAGGGGATCGTCCGCCACTCGCTGATCAACGACCTGCCGCTGGGCCGCAATGTCGACGAGGTGCTGCGCATGGTCGATGCGCTGCAATTCTTCGAGGAGCACGGCGAGGTTTGCCCGGCCAACTGGACGCGCGGCAAATCCGGCATGCGTGCCACCCGCGAGGGCGTCGCCGAATATCTGGCGAGCAACTAAGCGAGCTTCCACCTGACGGAGCCGCAGCAGTTTGCTCTTCCCCCCTTGGCGGCGCGGCATGTGTGACGCGCGCGTCGCCACCGCGCAAAAGCGGACGTGAATCCACGTCCGCTTTTTTTTGCGGGCTGTGGGCTCGCGTTGACGCTGTGGCGAAGCCAGCTTGCGCCCCGTGTCTTTCCCCGAAGATCAGACCGAGTTTTTCGCGCCTGCGCCGCCGCCCTTTGGTCGCGCCGATATCGCGCGCGGGAAGTCAGCCGAGGCCGGAGGCGGCCCTGCGGCAGAGGGCGAGCTGACCGAATCGCATACGCCGCGTGCCGCGTTGCATGGTGCCTCTCCCGGCACGCAGCCGCTGGCGGCGCGGATGCGCCCTCGCTGTCTCGCTGAGGTGGTCGGCCAGGAGCACATCACGCGCGCGGGCTCGCTGCTGCCGCGCCTGGTCGCGCAAGATCGTTTCGGCAGCTTGATTTTCTACGGCCCGCCGGGCTGCGGAAAGACGAGTCTAGCCGAATCGATTGCCGCCGAGTCGGGCGGCCGCTTCGTGCGCATCAACGCGGTGATGAGCAACGTGGCCGAGCTGCGCCAGATCCTCGCCGCTGCGCGGGCCAACCCCGCCGCGCGCACGATTCTGTTTATCGACGAGCTGCACCGCTTTAATAAATCGCAGCAAGACCTGCTGCTGCCCGACGTGGAGGAGGGCCACGTGCGCCTGATCGGGGCGACGACGCACAACCCCGGGTTTTATGTGAACCCGCCGCTACTCTCGCGCAGCCACCTGTTCCGCCTGGAGCCGCTCGCGCCTGCCGCAATCGCGGCCGTGATGCAGCGCGCCCTCACCGATACGGAGCGCGGGCTCGGCGCGCGCCGCTGCACGGCCGAAGAGAAAATCCTGCTCGACCTGGCGGCGCTCTGCGAAGGAGACCTGCGCCGCGCGCTCAATGCACTGGAGGTGATCGTGCTCGGGCTCGACGAAGCGGCGGCGATCACTGCGGCGGATATCGAGGTCTTCGCGCGCGAGCGGCGCATCCGCTACGATGCCGATGAGGACGAGCACTACGACACGATCTCGGCCTTCATAAAAAGCTGCCGCGGCAGCGACCCCGATGCCGCGATGTACTGGCTGGCGAAGATGTTGGCAGGCGGAGAAGACCCGCGCTTCGTGGCGCGCCGGCTCGTGATTCTGGCCAGCGAAGATGTGGGCCTTGCCGATCCGATGGCGCTGCCACTCGCTGTAGCTGCGCAACAAGCAGTGGACTTCATCGGGCTGCCCGAGGCGGAGCTCACGCTCGCTCACGCCACGCTGTACATCGCCACTGCGCCCAAATCGAACTCGGCTACGCTCGCAATCGCTGCCGCTCGTGCCGCGTTAAAAAAAGGCCCTATGCAACCCGTCCCGCTGGCCCTGCGTGACAAGAGCGGCAAGGCGAACAAGGAGGCCGGCCACGGGCGCGACTACCGTTATTCGCACGACTATCCGGAAAATATTTCGGGGCAGGATTTTTTGGAGAAACCACTCTCGCTCTACACGCCGAAGCGGGTGGCCTGGGAGGCCAAGATCGCCGAGCGGCTCGCCCGCTGGGCGGAGCTGAAGGCCGCGATGAAAACCGGCTCGCGTTGATCCGCCAACGAGGCCGCAACGCCGCCTCGGCAAATGAAACGGTCGAAGACTCCACTGCGCGTGGGGCGGTGGCGGGGCGCCACGTGCCATTGAATTTGGGAATCGGCTTCGGCACTGCGTGCCGAAGCACGATTCCCAAATTTAACGGGCCATCCCCCTGTCGCGTTGCGACAGGGAGTGGGGCATCAAATGCGGATGGAGCGGGAAACCCATTTGGCCCGATTTCGTTGGTTAACGGGTAGAAGTGCAGCACCGGACGAGGCCCCAGCGAGGGCCTCGCCAGAAAATCGGTCAACGACCGCGACCTTTGGTCGGGACCTTTTTACTGTATGGTTTGCTTGGCGGGCGGAACGCCCGCCAAGCAAACCATACAGTAAAAATGGAAGGGGACATCGTCCCCCGCCGCCCGCGCAGGGCCGCTCCACGCGTAGTGGCACTTTTACGCGGGCGTTACGGGGCGGCCTGTTGCGGCTGATTCGTAGAGCGCGCAGATCAGCGAGACGGCTTTGCGTGCTTCGGGGCCGTCGATGCCCAGCGGCTGCGGCGCGCGGCCCTCGCGCTGGGCGAGCAGGTGATCGACGAGGTTTTGGATCTGGAGTTGATGGCGCTCGTGGGTGATCGCGCTCGGGTCGCTCGCGCCTGAGCCGCCGCCGCTCGCGCCCGCAGCGCGGATGGCGGCGTCCTCCGGCTGTGCGTGGCGAAAGTCCCAGCGCGTGATCGTGTCGTCTTCGAGGGCGACCGAGCCGTGCTCGCCGCAGATCTCGATGCGCCGCTCCCAGCCCGGGTAGGCCGCCGTGCTGGCCTCGATCGTGCCGAGCGCTCCATCTGCGTAGCGCAGGCTGGCGACCGCCGTATCCTCACACTCGATGCCCAGATGCACGCGGCGCGTCGTCCGCCCGAAGACCTCGGCTGGCATGCCGGCAAACCATTGGAGCAAATCAACCGCGTGGATCGATTGGTTCATCGTCGCGCCGCCGCCATCGAGCAGGCGCGTGCCTTTCCAGCCGCTGTAGTATTCGGCCGCGCGAAACCACTTTACGTAAGCACTCGCCAGCGCGATTCGCCCAAAGCGGCCTGAGCTGATCGCGGCCTTGATCCGCTGGGCGTTTTGGCCGAAGCGCGCCTGGAAAATCGGTGCGACGACTACGCCCGCACTCTGCGCCGCGGCGAGGAGCGAGTCGATGCGGGCCGGAGTGATTTCGAGTGGCTTTTCGATGACGAGGTGCTTGCCCGCTGCAATCGCCGCGAGGGCGGGCTCCAGGTGGGCTCCGCTGGGCGTAGTGATGCAGACTACGTCGAGGCCGGGGTGCGCGAGCAGCTCGTCGAGCTGCGTTGTGTGGAGCGCCGCGCCGTGCTCGGCGGCGAGCGTTTGCGCGGTCTCGGCATTGCGACTGGCGACGCCGACCAGGCGGGCGCCCTGTGCGCCATTGATTGCGCGTGCGTGAAATCGGGCGATCATCCCGCTGCCGATGATGCCGAAGCCCAGCGTGGAGTGTTGAGGGGACTTGCTTTGGGGAGCTGCCATGCCCGCCAGCCAAGAGAAATGCGCCCCCACATCAAGGGAGCGCGCAGTCCTTTTTCCGCAGACTTTTCTGCCAGAGGCGAGCCAACGGGTTCCGGCGGGTATCCGCGTTAGTTCAGCCAGTCGAGGGGAGCAGGTTTCCTGCTGATTGAATAAAACAGGCGCAGGCTCCTTTACACGCTTTCGCAAGTTCCCATAAAGCCCGCCCCAGACCGGCCCCCGACTTCGCCTCCACTTCTTGTAGACACACTGAAGCGACGGTGCGCTCGCGCGGCTTTCCCCACCTCCCCGATTTTCCCAAACCCTTTCTCCCCACACACCCAATGGAAAAACGATACAACATGAATGCGGCTCCGACAGTCGAGACGCGCCCCGTGGTCAAGCCGGGCGAGTTTGTCTTTGCGGCAGCGCACCTCGATCACGGCCACGTATACGGCCAGTGCAACGGCCTCATCGCGGCGGGCGGCACGCTCAAGTGGATCTACGATCCGCAGCCGGAGCGCGTCGCCGATTTTGTAAAAGCGTTCCCCCAAGCGAAGGTCGCGCGCAGCCTCGACGAGATTCTGGACGACCCGGAGGTGCAGCTCGTGGCCGCTGCGGCGATCCCCAACGAGCGCGGCCCGATCGGCTGTCGCGTCATGCGTGGCGGCAAGCACTACTACACGGACAAGGCGCCATTTACGACGCTCGCGCAGCTTGAGGAAGCGCGTGTCGTCGCGCGCGAGACGGGCCGCAAGTACATGGTTTTCTATGGCGAGCGCACTCACGTGGAGTGCGGCGTTTACGCGGGCGATCTGGTGCAGGGCGGCGCGATTGGCCGCGTGATTCAGGTGCTCGGCCTCGGGCCGCACCGGCTCAGTAAGGCGATCCGCCCCGCGTGGTTTTTTAACAAAGAGCAGTATGGCGGCATCCTCTGCGATATCGCCAGCCACCAGTTCGACCAGTACCTGTTCTATAGCGGCGCGACGGATGGCACGGTCGCCAGCTCGGCGGTGGGCAACTTCGCCAACTCCGACACGCCCGAGCTCGAAGACTTCGGCGAGTGCTCGATCATCGGCGACAACGGCACCTCCAGCTACATCCGCGTGGACTGGTTTACGCCTGCCGGACTGAAGGACAGCTTCGGCGACGGTCGCACGATCATCCTCGGGACGAAGGGCTACATCGAGCTGCGCAAGTACACCGACGTCGCCCGCAAGACGCAGATCAACAACCTCATCCTCGTCGACGAAAAGGGAGAGCACTTCATGAACGTCTCCGGCAAGATCGGCCTGCGCTTCGATGGCGATCTGATCCTCGATTGCCTGAACCGCACCGAAAACGCCATGACTCAGGCGCACGCATTCAAGGCCGCCGAACTCGCGCTCAAGGCCCAGGCCGCCGCGCGTGTGATCGCCGGGCCTGCTGCTGCCTAGCCTCGCGCGCTGCGAGCCGCTCGCTCTCCGTCCCCGCCATCTCCCCAACAAGAAATCCCATGACACAAAAAAAAGACGGCATGAACTACGCGCCCAAGGGCGAGCTCCGCCCCGTGGTCAGCCCGGGCGAGTTTGTCTTTGCGGCGGCGCACCTCGACCACGGCCACATCTACGGCCAGTGCAACGGGCTCTGCGAGGCGGGCGGCACGCTCAAGTGGGTTTACGACCCCGATCCGCAAAAGGTGGACGCCTTTCGCAAGGCTTACCCGCAGGTGCAGGTCGCGCGCAGCCTCGACGAGGTTCTGGACGATGCCGAAGTGCAGCTCGTGGCTGCGGCGGCGATCCCCAACCAGCGCGGCCCGCTCGGCTGCCGCGTCATGCGCGCGGGCAAGGACTACTTCACCGACAAGACGCCCTTCACCACAGCCGCGCAGCTTGAGGAGGCGCGCGCGCTCACCCGCGAGACAGGCCGCAAGTACATGGTGTACTTCAGCGAGCGACTCCATGTGGAGAGCGCGATGTACGCGGGCGATCTCGTGCACGGCGGGGCGATTGGCCGCGTGATCCAGGTCATCGGCCTCGGGCCGCACCGGCTCAACAAGCCGACGCGCCCCGCGTGGTTTTTTAACAAGGAGCAGTACGGCGGCATCCTCTGCGACATCGGCAGCCACCAGTTTGAGCAGTTCCTCTACTACAGTGGGGCGCAGGACGCGACTGTCGCCAGCGCCGCAGTCGGCAACTTCGCCAACCCCGATACGCCCGAGCTCGAAGACTTCGGCGAGGCCTCGCTCATCGGCGATAACGGTGCGTCCAACTACATCCGCGTCGACTGGTTCACGCCCGAGGGCCTGGGCACCTGGGGTGATGGCCGCACGATCATCCTCGGGACGAAGGGCTATATCGAACTGCGCAAGTACATCGACGTCACCCGCGATCCGGCGGGCGACAACGTTATCCTTGTCGATGAAAAGGGAGAGCACTTCATCAACGTCGCGGGCAAAGTCGGCTTCCGTTTTTTTGGTGAGTTGATCCTCGATTGCCTGAACCGCACCGAAAAAGCGATGACCCAGGCCCACGCCTTCAAAGCCGCCGAGCTCTGCCTCAAAGCCCAAGCCGCGGCCCGCGTGATCTCGCCGCCTGCGACTTAGTCTGCGCTCCTTCAGCCCTGGAGTACTCGCCCGCGCTGAGAGCCTGCTCCCGCTCCCGCGAATGGGCGGACGGGGTGGGTAGACAGACACGCTGGCACTGCCCGCCCTGCCCCCCACTCCTCGCGTGCGGGCGAGGTGGAGTTTTCGGCTTTGTGTTTAGCTGGGCGGTATGTCGCGCCTTTTTGAGCACGGCTGCGGGCCCCGCGCATACCTTGAAAGACTGCGTATGTGTTGTAGCGCCTCTACTGCGCGCGCGGGAGGAGGGCGGTTTCTGTCACGCCATGCGGCCCCGTTCCGCTCTGTTCCGCGCGGGCGTGTGGCGGTGTTTTGCGATCTTTAGAGAGATCGCATGTGCCCCGCGATAAAATGGCTGGAAAAGTGTACCGGGGGGAATTGCGCATGCAGCCCCGTCGCTTACGGTGCGCACCATGAACTCCCCCAAAACTCCCGAAAACTCTGCGGTGTCCGGCACCTCTTCTGCGCGCGGGCGTGGTCGCTTTTGCGCAGCGCTGGCCGCCTTTTTCTCGTTCCTGCTACCGGGCTTCGCGGCAAGTGGCGCCAAATCACCTCTGGCCGTTGGTGATGCTGCACCGGCTGTGGTTGCGCTCGGCGATAGCGGGGCTGTGGTCAACTTTGCCAGTGTTTACGCAGGTCAACGCTACACGCTGGTTTACTTCTACCCCAAGGCAGGAACCTCCGGTTGCACGGCGCAGGGCTGCTCATTGCGCGATGCTTACGAAGAGCTCACAGACCGCGGCGTCGCAGTGATCGGAGTGAGTACCGATAGCGTGGAGGCACAGCGCGCGTTTAAAGAAGCTCAGAGCTATCCATTCACGCTCATTGCCGACACCGATAAGAAAGTGATGCACGCCTTCGGCGTCCCCTCATATCGCGGCACCAACTACGCGCAGCGCCAGGCATTCCTGATTAAAGGCGGCAAAGTCGTCTGGGCCGACTATAAAGCCAGCACCACCGAACAAGCCGCCGACGTCCTCAAAGTAATCGCCAACCTGGAGAGCTAGTCCCCGAGCTCACTCGCACACAGCTAATTTTCGAGCTGCCTGCGCCTCCAGTAGCTCCAGCTCCGCCTCGACCAGCTCCTCCATGCTCGCCCCCCTCGCGCTCGGCCGCGCTCAGCGACTCCTCGGCGCGCACCCGCAGCCGGTCCGCGCCCTGCTCGCCGATCAGCCGCAGCTGGTGGGTGCCATTCTATATCGGCCTTGACAGAGAAGATAGGCCGCAGCACGTCTCGACCACTCCGGCATCTGCTGATGCGGACTGCTGCTCTGTAGTACTTGATGCTACATCACCACCGCGCGGGGTTCCCTCGCTTGCGTAGGCAGATAGCCGGAGTACCTCCCTGGCCTCCACGTCGTGTAGATACATCCGGCTGCCATTGCGGTCAGCTTTTACGTCTACATCCACGATGTGAGGCTCACCGGCGATATGGACGGGCGCAGCGATATGTATGTAATCCCCATCGCGGGTTCCACGCAGAGACTCCTCGTGCACGATTCTTCCTTTGCGCAGGATGTTGGGCACAGCGGCAAACGCGACTACCTTGGCTCTCCCCAGCCCGTGAGAAATACTGTTCTGCACCGCTCGCCTGTCGAGGCTCACTGGCCCAACCCCTTCTACTTCAACTTTGGAGACTTTATTCTTGGCATACCATTTGGCCACACGATCCGCCAGAGCCCCCGGTGCCCTTGCAAACTCCTTGCCCGTGAGCTGCGCCACCGGCGCGCCCGTGTCAGGATCCACCGCCTGCGACACCGATTCGGCCTTGACACGGCGCAGTACATCGCGCTTGCCTTCAGCCAGACCCGCAAGGGGCGTACCCTGAACTGGCTTGCCAGTCATGCCGCCTATTTGAAACTTGCGGGTCTTTTCGTCTTCAGACGCCGCCAGCCGCATCACGGTGTTGTAGTACCACTTGCCATCCGTTTTGCGCTCGACGGTGAAGACCGCGATCAAGGGCACCCCGCCCACCTCTACCTTTGCGTAGAGCGTCGCGTAACCCTCAATACGGACATCCCTTTTTGGCTTATTCAGCGGCCTGCTGTACGCATAAATCGCCTGCGGGAGCACATCCTTCACATGGGCCGCGACCAGGATTTTTGCAGGATCAGCCGACGCACTCTTTGTTTTATTGATCCCATCCCGATTTACAAAGATCTCCCCCAGCTCAGGGTGCACGATGGGAGTCGCCGAGCGACCATTTGCCTTGTCCTCCATCAACAACTCAAGACGCCCGACCATCTCGGAGCGCCACTGCTCCCTGCTCATCGCCTCCCACCCCTCTGGCACCGCGATACTCACCGGCTCCATCGCGTCCAGCTTCTGCTGCGCGCGCAGTGCCTCCCAGTCGCCGAACTGCTGCCTGAACTCCGGTGTGCGCACGGAGAGCCACTGCCCGTAACCCAGCTTCGTGCGGCCCTCGGCCTGCGCCGCATCATAGGCGCCAGATAGCCTCGGGTATCCTCCGAGTACATCGGCACTACCGTCACGGAATAGCCGGTCAAAGCCTGCCGAAATCCTGTGAGCAGACACCCCTTGTCGCGCGCGACCTTGCCCACCATCGCCGAAGGAAAGCGCACCGTGCACCCGGTTACTTCGCCAAACTAGTTAAGGCTTTTCGGCAACTGGACTGACTATGCGATAGTTTTAAATCTGCCTATTCGGCAGTTAAGAAGGATATTGAGCGTGCGGGATTATTGCGGAATTTCTAAGCTGCCTATTCGGCAGTTAAGCCGAGCATCTGCTCACCCACGGTTGGGCCGAGTTTCTAAGCTGCCTATTCGGCAGTTAAGTCGCCATGCGCAACATCGTCGAACTGCCCATCTTTCTAAGCTGCCTATTCGGCAGTTAAGAAACCAAAGGAGCTGACTGCTGATTGGCCTGATTTCTAAGCTGCCTATTCGGCAGTTAAGTTGAGCACCGCCTTGCTCATCTCTTCCAATTTCTAAGCTGCCTATTCGGCAGTTAAGAAGCAGGCCACGCTCGCCGAGGTCATGGCGCTTTTCTAAGCTGCCTATTCGGCAGTTAAGGCCGCCCAAGCCGCCGCTGATGACGACTGGGATTTCTAAGCTGCCTATTCGGCAGTTAAGTTCTATGCAGCGCAGCCCATCCACTGCGTACCTTTCTAAGCTGCCTATTCGGCAGTTAAGTTCTGCATGTACATCAAAGCCAGCCTGGAGAATTTCTAAGCTGCCTATTCGGCAGTTAAGCTGCTCCGCCAGCTTGCCCGTGCCCTCCAGCATTTCTAAGCTGCCTATTCGGCAGTTAAGTCGGCCTCACCTTCACCCCTGGCCAGCGACTCTTTTCTAAGCTGCCTATTCGGCAGTTAAGCGAGACCAGCGTGTGGCTCTTCCAGATCATCGTTTCTAAGCTGCCTATTCGGCAGTTAAGCTAGCGGTGGGCGCAGGCGCAGGGCTCCGAAGTTTCTAAGCTGCCTATTCGGCAGTTAAGGCGCTATACGGCCGTGGTGCGCGGGGGCAGCGTTTCTAAGCTGCCTATTCGGCAGTTAAGTGGCCGCGTAGCGGTCGCGGCGGCCGGGGACTTTTCTAAGCTGCCTATTCGGCAGTTAAGGGGTCGGGGAGGAAGTCGCGGATCTGGCCTTTTTTCTAAGCTGCCTATTCGGCAGTTAAGATCTTCACCGTCGTCGTCTCCGAGGTCGGCGATTTCTAAGCTGCCTATTCGGCAGTTAAGCCTGACAGACCAGGCGGGCGACTAAAACCAAGTTTCTAAGCTGCCTATTCGGCAGTTAAGTCGTGGACGGGGTCGCGAGTGACGTATGTGCCTTTCTAAGCTGCCTATTCGGCAGTTAAGAGTGATCAGGGAGTGGAAGAGTGGCACGTGGACTTTCTAAGCTGCCTATTCGGCAGTTAAGCCAGCCCGCGCCAGAAGAAAGAAAGCCCGAATTTTCTAAGCTGCCTATTCGGCAGTTAAGAGACCAACGCACCGCGCACGACTTCCAGTTCTTTTCTAAGCTGCCTATTCGGCAGTTAAGGGCCACCTCTACGACCTCATCAAACGCGCGCATTTCTAAGCTGCCTATTCGGCAGTTAAGCTGCTCAGTCACGACGGCTCCAAAGATTATAT
>NZ_LSZQ01000016.1 GCF_001580015.1 Cephaloticoccus primus | reverse complement strand
CAGTTAAGCTCGGACGGGACGAGGCGGGGGTCGCCTTCGATTTCTAAGCTGCCTATTCGGCAGTTAAGGCTGTCGAGAAACGCGCCCAGCTCCTGCGCGATTTCTAAGCTGCCTATTCGGCAGTTAAGAGCGGTGTAGACGGGGTAGCTGGGGTCGGGGATTTCTAAGCTGCCTATTCGGCAGTTAAGGAACGCGTCGGACAGGCGTTTGAAAATGTTGCTTTCTAAGCTGCCTATTCGGCAGTTAAGCCTGATCGGCGACACCACGGCAAACACATCGTTTTCTAAGCTGCCTATTCGGCAGTTAAGCGCGCCGCATGATCTACGGCCAGTGCCGCGTGTTTCTAAGCTGCCTATTCGGCAGTTAAGGCGGGGGGCTATGAGTTTACGCTGGCCCCGACTTTCTAAGCTGCCTATTCGGCAGTTAAGTACATGAAGATGCCTTGGGTGGCGTGGGTTTTTTTCTAAGCTGCCTATTCGGCAGTTAAGGTAGGTGTTGATCTCGGACGGGACGAGGCGGGTTTCTAAGCTGCCTATTCGGCAGTTAAGTGCACCCACGTCACCCGCGCATCCTGCCCATTTTTCTAAGCTGCCTATTCGGCAGTTAAGTAGACTTAGTTTTGGGTAAGCTGCTGGAGGGCTGGAGGTT
>NZ_LSZQ01000015.1 GCF_001580015.1 Cephaloticoccus primus | reverse complement strand
AGGGGGGGGGGTAATATTATCTTTCGGGAAGGCAATACCCCATATTAAGAAATACAAGGGAGCGACATACAGGGATTTTATTACATAAAACATAGGAGCGTAAGAATCTCCACGCGCAAAATTCTCTGTAACTCAAAACCCATAGTGTATTTTATTTAGTGGATAGTAGTTTTCCCACGGCAGAGATCTACGCACCATTCGCACTGGGCCATCCGAAAAAACATGCAGTGCCGCTGGCAACACATACGCCACCGGATCTACTGTTTTATACGGTCAGCGCAGGGGGGGGGCTTCGGAGTGGCGCGCCTGAGGGCGGTGGCGGTGATCAAGCATACGCAGTTGCTGCCGTCTTCGGTGGGGAGCCAGCGGGGGTTTAGCGCGGCGAACTCGCGGTCGATTTCGTTTTGCAGTCCGCCGACTTCGATCAGCAGCAGCCCGTCGGGCGTCAGGCGCTCGCGCGCCTGGCGCAGCAGCTTGCGGATGATGGTGAGGCCATCGCTGCCGCCGTCGAGGGCGAGCCGCGGCTCGCGCGTAAACTCCACTGGCAGCGCGTCGCAGTGTGTGCTGGGTTCGTAGGGCGGGTTGCTCAGGATGAGGTCGTATTTCGCGGGCGGCACGGCGTCGAATACGTCGCTTTTGTGCAGCGCGATGCGCCCTTCCAGTTCGTGCTCGCTCACGTTTTTGGCGGCGACTTCGAGGGCAGGCGCCGACAGATCGATAGCATCGACTTGCGCGCAGGGGAAGTGTTGTGCCAGCAAGATCGCGAGGCAGCCCGAGCCGGTGCACACGTCCACCACGCGACGCACATTGTGAGGCTCACGGCCCATCAGCAGGTCGAGCGGCGGACCGATGAGCTCCAAAAAGTAGCTGCGCGGGATCAGTACGCGCTCATCGACGTAAAACCGCAGTTCGCCGAGCCAGGCTTCGCGCGTGATGTAGGCCGCAGGCGTGCGCTCGCACACGCGCCGCCGAAACACGTCGGCCAGCGCGGCGCGCTGTCGCGCATCGAGTCGCTGCGCCAGCACGCGTTCGTCGCTGTCAAGGGGTAGCGCGAGCGTGTGCAGGATCAGGTACAGGGCTTCGTCGTGCGCGCTGGTGGCGATCTGGCCGAGTGCCAGCGCGTGTGCCTCGTACTCGCCAAGGGCAAAGGCCAGCCACTCGCCGGGCGTCGCCAGGCTGCGAGCGCGGCGCAGAAATGCCGTGTCTTCGGAATTTCTCCGCTCGCCCTTCGCTCGCACGCCCGCAGCTGGTCGAGGGCGGCGTGAGGGGGAGCGGGCGGCTTGTTTCTTAGAGTGTGTCATTGGTTGGTTGAGGCGACGGCGAGGCAATGGCAAGCCGCCAGCGAGTGGCTCGCCAAAACAAAGAGTCGAAGACTCCACTACGCGTGGGGCGGTGGTCAGTGACCACTTCCATTTAATTTGCGATTTTGCCCGTGCGCGGCGCACGGGCAAAATCGCAAATTTAACGGGACATCCCCCTGTCGCGTTGCGACAGGAGAAGGGGCCAGAATCGCAGATGAGGCGCATACCCATTTGGGCACGGCGAAAAAGTTGACGGTGTAAACTCCCGCCTGACCGGAGGTCAGACTCATTCAACTGTGCGGCTTGTTCGTCGGGCGTTCCGCCCGACAGCAAGCCGTACAGTAAATGGGTGCAGGCACTGCCTGCCGCCCCACGCGCAGTGGAGTCGGGGACCCGTCTTATTGGCGAGCCGCTCGTTGGCGGCTCTTCTTCGACTCGTTCATTTTGCGGCGCACTCGTTGGTGCGCCGTCAGCTTCGCCCCGTTTTATGGGCCGCTGTGTGCAGGGGTTTGGCCTCAACTGCCGAGGGCTTGGTAGACCAACATCATCGGGGTGCTGACGAGGATCATGGCCTCCATGAGCAGCCACCGAAACGCGGGAATATTTATCGCCACGAGGATGATCAGAAAGCCCCAACGCGAGATTCCGTAGAAGGTCTCGTCGCGCATGCCCACGGCGTGCCGCAGGACCTGGCCGCCATCCAGCGGCGGCAGTGGGATGAGGTTAAACACGGCGAGCAGCACGTTGATGCCGACCAACTGGGTAAAGAGTTCTGCCGTGCGCGGCTCCCACTTGAACAGGAGTCCGCCCGCGATAGCGGCGAGCAGGGCGAGGACGAGGTTGCTGGCTGGCCCCGCGAGCGTGGTCAGCAGCTCGTCGCGCTTGCGGTGCGCGAAGTTCGCCGGATCGATCTGCACGGGCTTTCCCCAGCCAAAGAGCAGGGCCCCCGGGAGCACAAAGATGCACAGCAGCGGAAAGATCACCGAGCCCAGCAAGTCCATGTGTGCGAGCGGGTTTAGCGTCACCCGCCCCTGGCTCGCGGGCGTGCTGTCGCCCAGTTTGTGCGCCGTCACCGCGTGCGCCCACTCGTGCACGCAGAGGCTGGATATTAGCAGGATGTAAAAAATCGCGCCTTTGCGCAGCGTTTCGGGGTCGAGGCCGAGGTCCATTGTCGTGTGTGCGTGCGGATGGAGGAGGAGTGGGCCTACTTGTCATCGGCGCCCTGAGCTTGCGCAACCAGCTTTTCCCGCTGCGAGGCGAGGGTCGGCTCATCAATCGTGCCCAGCAGCGCGAGCGCGTGCTCGCGGCGGCCCGACTCCAGGCAAACCTTGGCCGCGTGCAGGCGGATGACCTGGCGCTCAATCTCGCTGCCCGAGCGGCTCTCCAGGCCGCCCCACACCTCGAGCGCCGCATCCCAATCGGGCTCCGGCACGTCGTAGAACGACTCGCCGTAGCGGTACACAAACTCGAAGCGCTCGGGCGCGAGCTCCGCGGCCTTCCTGAAACCCTCGTGCGAGGCGCTGTCCACGGCATCCGCCTCCCAATCGCCCGAGCGGACGAACTCCGCTCGCGAATTATGCAGCAGCGTCCCGAGCTGGTAGTGGTAGAGCGGCTCCTCGGGTGCGAGCCGGATAGCCGCCAGGTAATAGTTCACGGCCTCAAGCGGCTTTCCGTGCTCGGCGAGGTAGTTGCCGATCTGGTTTTTCACCAAGGGAATCTCCGGATCGTACTGGTTGGCCTTCAGCAGCAAGGCCACGCTCTCGTCCTCCATCCCGATCTTGCCCAGCAGGTAGCCATAGGCCGCGTAGCCCGCAGCGAACTTCGGGTTCTCGCTGAGCAGCGATTCGTAGGCGCGGCAAAGCTGCTGCACCTGCGCGGCGAAGTCCCCCTCGTCGAAGCGGCCCGCCTTCTCGCTCGCTGCCGCCGCCTCAAAAAGCGCGCGCTGCCGCTCGACCAGTTGGCGCAAACCGCGCTCGCTCAGCGACTCCTCGCGCCGGTCTGCGCGGGGCGCAGGCGGAGGAGGAGGAGACGGCGGCTGAGTTGAAGAAAGCGAGGCCGACGTACGCGGAGCAGAAGGCGTAGCAGGCAGCGCCACCGAATCCGCAGGTGGCACGGTTGGCACGGCAGAGCGAGCGGCGGGCGGCTGCGAAGCGCGCAATTCCGCGCGCGGCTCGGGCGCTCCGCCAGCACCTGTCTCCCCCGCTGCGCGCAGGCCCGAGCCCGCCCCAGGCGCCAACGCGCCCAGCCCCAACACCGCAAAAAACGACAACACACACTTCATCACCCGCGACAATCCGCCACCACCCGCCACCCGGTCAACCCCTACGCCCTGCGCAATGATAACTGCGGTGCACCGAGCCAATCTGATGGGCGGGGAAGGCTCCATGTGCGTCATAGTACAGGCATCACCGTTGACCGCTTTCTCCCCCCAATCGCAGGTTAACGGCGATGCCGCAGCTACGAGTCTTGAATACCAGCCGCGGACAGTCACTCGTAAACCCTGCCTGCGAGACCACTGCCCGTGACTCTTTAAATGTAAACCAAGGGTGCGCCCTGTCCGGTGAAGTAGTCGATCCACTGATTACGGCGGGCTTTATACGCGATTCCCGCCCCCATTGATAGGGACAAACAGTACTTTTTCTGATCTCCCACAAAGAGCCCTCCAAGGCTGCGTGTCTACAGCCTGTTACGCTGTCATTAATGTAGTCTCAGGTGTCACTAATACACACTCAATTTAATTCCCAATAAAAGTATCAGAGCGCGCTTTAATCATAACTGGTGACAGGACCAGCGGCCGCCATTTGAGAAACAGCCACATCATTACTTCTCAGCACAACCCGCTGATCGCCAGACATGCCATCTGACAGTGAGTTTAAAGATAATCATGAATAACAACCAGAAAATAACCAGTAATAGTAAAATCGTAATTGCCGGAGCGGGCATCGGCGGCCTGACTACTGCACTTTCTTTACACAAGGCCGGATTTACCAATATCGAAATTATCGAGTCAGCAAGAGAACTCAAACCATTGGGACTAGGAATAAATATCCTACCTGAAGCAGTAGGCGTCCTGTACAGGCTTGGCTTGATGCAACAACTGCGGAAAACCGGCATCGCTACTGCCGAGTTCCACTATATGGATCAAACCGGGAATCTTATCTGGTCTCAACGCTGCGGGCTGGGGGCGGGCAAAGCGTACCCGCAGTACTCCATCCATCGCGGCGAGTTACAGATGCTATTATTTTCGGTTGTAAATCAGCGACTTGGCTCCCAAGCCATCAAACTCGGAACATGCCTGGAGCACATAGAGCAAACCGCAAAACAAGTCACGCTGCACTGCCGTAATCGTGAAGATGATGACACTTTCCAGGCATCTGCCGATTTGCTGATTGGAGCTGATGGCATCCACTCGACAGTATGCTCTACACTGCATCCTCACGCCCCCTCAATAAACTGGAGCCCATTTACCATATGGCGCGGCATTACACTGATGGACACTTTTCTGGATGGGCAGACAATGATCCTCACTCACGACCCAAAGTGGACACGCCTGGCGACCTATGCTATCTCCAAACGCCATGCCGATAGCGGTAAGGCTTTAGTGAACTGGTTGTGTCTGGTCCCTCATGCAACTCTTCGTGCAAACAATATATCCGACGGAAATACATCAGGCAGCTTAGGTGACGTGCTTCCCTACGTTGCGCACTGGAACCTGGACTGGCTTGATGTGACGAATTTGCTAAGTAACAGCCAACTCATCTTGCAGTACCCCATGGTTGATCGCGACCCGCTGCCTTTCTGGTCAAAAGGAAGGGTTACTCTTCTCGGTGATGCTGCACACCCGATGTATCCGACCGCGTCAAACGGGGCCTCCCAAGCGATTGTAGATGCTGCAGTCCTCTCCAGCTCGCTAGCTAGAACGAATGACTTGAGTACCGCCCTTGCTGAATATGAGCATAAACGGCGCGATGCGTCCTACGGGATTGTACTTGCCAACCGAAAGCGCGAACGGGAGGAGTGGGCAGCAGCCACTATGGCCACTCATGCCAAACGTGCAGAAATGAATAGAATAATCAGTAACTATAACCAGGAAACGGAAATTGCGCGCAAAGTATCATAAAGATGGGCCCTCACTCCTGATAAGGGGCTGAAGCTATTGGGCAGTGATATAATATCAGAGCCACTCTTCCTGCTCCCTATGCCCTTCTCTGGAGGTCGTTTCGGATTAAAGCGACTCACCGGGTGTGAGCATGCCCGTAAAAAACCTTCATCAGGAACAGGCCTTGGGCGGGGGCGGTTTGCACGGCGGCGGTGCGGCGGCGCGAGGCGAGGATCGCCGCCAAATCCGCCGCGCTCAGCTTCCCCTCGCCCACTGAAACGAGCGCACCGACCAGACTGCGTACCATTTTGTACAAAAAGCCGTCGCCCTCGCACACGATGCGAAGCTGCGCGCCGCGCTGGATCACATCGAGTCGCCGCAGCGTGCGCACGGTGTCTTCGCGCGCCGGGCCGTTGAGCGCCGTAAAGGCGCGAAAATCGTGCCGCCCGAGCAGCCGCGCCGCAGCCGCGCGCATCGCGCCAACATCCAGCGGGCGAAACAGCGTCCAGCAGTAAGGCCGCGTAAACGGATCCGCATCGCCCAGGTGCAGCCGGTATTCGTAGCGCTTTCCCGTCGCCTGAAACCGCGCGTGAAAACTGGGCTGCACCGGCCGCGCCGACTTGATCTGGATCGCAGGCGGCAGGCCGCTGCGCAGTGCGAGCAGCAGCTTCTCCTCGCCGTGCGCCCAGGCCGCGTCGAAGTGGAAAACCTGCCCCAGCGCATGGACGCCCGCATCCGTGCGCCCGCTGCCCGTAATCCGCAGCGCACGTCCAAAAATCGCCGCCAGCCGCGCCTCAATCACATCCTGAATCGCCAGCCCGCGCGCCTGACTTTGCCAACCCGCAAAGCCCGTCCCGTCGTACGCGCAAACGCATTTCCAGCGGCGCAGTGGCGTAGCGACCTTGTTTTGCAGGCCGCCACGCGCGGGCCCCTCGTCAGCACGGCACGGCTCAGCACACAGCGCAGGGCGCGCAACGCGAGCGCTCTGCTCAACGCCACTCATCGGCCGCTCCCTCCCCTCCCTCGCTCCACTCAGCCGCAGACGAAATCGGCGGCGGCGCAGCAAAACGTTGGTTCAAAAAATCCTGGAGGATGAGCGTCGCCGCGCGCGAATCGATGACGCCCTGCTCGCGAAAGTCGCGTTGTTGGCGCAGCCCGCGCTTGGCCGCGCCACCGCCCGCTTTCCGCCCCGTCCCGGCGTCCTCGGCCTCGTAACTCGTCAACCGCTCGTCAACTAGGTGCACAGGCAACCCGAAGCGCACGCGCAGCTCCGCCGCAAACGCATCGACCTCGCGCGCCTTAAAGCCCGCCGAGCCATCCATATTATACGGATAGCCGAGCACGAAATCCGTGATCCGGCGCGCGTGCACGACCTGCCCCAGCGCCTCCCAACGCGCCGCCGCATCTGACTGCACCAGCGCAGGCAGCGGCGTCGCCACGCCCAGCTCATCGCCGTAGCCGAGGCCGATCCGGCGAGTGCCGTAGTCGATCCCCAGGCAGCGCATCATGCAGCGGATTCGAGCCAGCCCCAGCGCACACGCGCAATTATTAAAACGCTGGCTTAACCTCCGCCCCCAAACCCGCTCACCTTCGCAGCCCTCATGACCCACGCACCCGCCCCGCTCGAAATCTCCGTCGCCGAAGCCAGCCAATGGCTCGGAGCCACTGCCTCTGCTCCCGAAGCCCGCCCCCTGCTCATCGACGTGCGCGAAGCGCACGAGCTGGAAATCGCCCGCATCGACAGCGCACAACACATCCCCCTCGGCCAGCTCCCCGAGCAAGCTCACACGCTACCGCGCGACCGCCCCCTGCTCCTGCTCTGCCACCACGGCGGTCGCAGCCGCCGCGCCACCGAGTACCTGCGCACGATGGGCTTCGGCCAAGCCACCAACATCGCGGGTGGCATCGACGCCTGGGCCCAGCAAGTCGATCCCAGCCTCCGCCGCTACTGAGTGAGGAGGCGCACCAACGAGCGCGCCGCACCGCCGCCCGCGGGGAGCGGGAGGCAGTGCCCTACGCGGGCGGCGGTGGCGGGGCGCCACGTGCCATTTACTGTGCGGCTTGCTGTCGGGCGTTCCGCCCGACGAACAAGCCGCACAGTTGAATGAGTCTGACCGAAGGTCAGACAGAGATTTAACCCGTAAACTTTTTCGCCGCGCCCAAATGGGTAGGCGCTCCATCCGCATTAGATGCCTCGTTTCCTGTCGCAGCGCGACAGGGAGGCAAATTTGGGAATCGGGCTCCGTCGCGAAGCGGCGGGGCCGATTCCCAAATTAAATGGCAGGGGACACCGTCCCCCGCCCCACGCGCAGTGGAGTCTTCAACTCATTTTATTGGCCGCTGCGCGTCGCGGCCCAAGCTCGCGTTACACCCGCTGCTGCGTGTGCGCGGCCACGTAGCGCGCCACGTAGTCCGCAAACGCTGCCTTGAGGCGCATCGTTACCGTATCCGGCCCGACACGGAAGGGCTGCGCGTCAATCCGGCCCACCGGGGCAATGTCGCGTGTTGTCGCCAGCAAAAAACACTCCTCAAAACGCGAAAACTCCTCGGGCCGTATCACCGCCTCGCGCATGCTGAAACCCGCCTCTGGTGCGACTTTGGTCAGCACCAACTCGCGCGTGATGCCCGCCAAAATCCCTGATCGCAGCGGCGGCGTGAGAATCTCGCGCCCGCCAGAAACAACGAAGCCCAGATTACACACCGAGCTTTCGGCCACTTCACCCGCGAGGTTAGTCATCACGACCTCGTCGGCACCGCGGCGCCGCGCCTCACCCAGGCAGAGAATATTGTTCAGATAATTCCCCGTCTTCCACGCGGGGTTGAGCGTTTCGCTCGAATTGCGCCGCAGCGTGGTTGCCAGCGATAAGGCGTAGCCCGCGCGCAGCTTTTCCGCGGGCACATCCTTATTGGCGCGGACTAATAGTATAAAGTTGGCACCATCCGCGAAGCCCGGATCGAGACCGATAGGCCCGCCGCCGCGCGTGATCTGGAGCCGGATATAGAGCTCCCCCGCGTACTGCGTCGCGGCCCGATACGCTGCCGCCGTGCGTTTGATTTCCTCAAAAATCTGCTCCGCGCTCCAGTTTAGCAAAAATCCGAGCGCCGCCGCACTTTGTTCCAGTCGCGCCCAATGTTCACGCCACGCAAAGACGACTCCCTCATAAGTCCGCCACACTTCATAAACCGCGTCTCCGTATAAAAACCCACGATCCAGCGGGGAAATCGACGCCTGCCGCGCATCGTGCAAATGTCCATTCGTGTTGGCCTGTATATAGTCCTCCATTATCCCCCTTCCTCCCAAGAAAAGGGGCGACAGTGCAAGCCGCACCATCGCCCAAAACAAAAAACCTGAATGACCGTCAGGTAACGGTCACACAGGCCTGGAATTAATACTGAGGCTGCTGCTGCTCTTGGGGAGCGGCTTGTTCCGGCTGTGTCTCGGGAGCTTGCGACTCTGCACCGGAGGACTGCTCCTTGGAGCCACGCGGCTTCACCAAGCCGAACTCTTTCTTGATCTTCTGCACGCTGGGCAGCGAGATGCCGACCTTGGCCGCAACTTCAGAACCGGTTTGGCCCGCGTTGAGGAGCTCGATCACCTTGGCCTTCGCCTCGGGAGTGATGTTCTTACGCTTCGCACCCGGAGCGCGAGTAGCGGCGGCAACACCGCGACCGACCTTGGCCGAGCCGAGCGCCGACTTCAGCGCCTTGATAAAGGAGTCCGCATCGGCAAAGCCGTATTTAGCGGGCAGTACGGCGAGCTCCTTGAGTCGTTCGTTGGCGATTGCTTGCTCCAAGGCGGCAACCTTGGCACGCGCTGCGTTTAGTTTTTTTAGTTTGTTATCGATCATCTTTGGGAAAAAGAAGCCTTAGATAGGTACGGGGAAATTCATTTAGCAACCCTTCATTTCATTCTATTTTAAAAAAATATTCGCCTCCTCCTTTTAATTCAGGGGCCAGAAGCGGCTATTACATCTCCCCGGGCCAGGGCAAAACGTAGAGTTACCCACCGGCGCACACTTGGCGTGCCGCCAAGCATGCTTTCGCCCAAGTCACAATAGAAAGGCGTGGCATAAATCAATTTTTCGCTCCCATTTCGTCATGTTTGTGGGCGTAGATCCCGGTAGTCGGCGCGTTATATAGCGCGACCGCTCTTGTTAACAAACGCTTCTCCCTCGGGCGCGGTGCCCCGGTGCTTTGGGGCGCCGCGCAGGGGTTGATAAACAGGAGTAGGGTTAATCCGGTACAGGCAGGTTTAGAATTTCCAGGTCACGGAGCCGGAAATGGCAGCAGGGTTGCCGACCATGATGTTGTTGCGCGAGAGGTGCCCGTAGTGACGCGCGTTGGTGAGGTTCGTCACATCGACGCGATACACAAAGCTGCCGCGCGTATAGCTCACGTAGGCATCGGCGATAGTGCGGGCGGGGAGGTAAAAGGTCGGCTGGTAAGGGATCGGGTTATCGGGCGTCGAGGCTTCGGTAAAACCTGCACGCGGGATGTCTCCAGCGGCCTTGCTCGCATAGTTAACGCCGATACCAACGGCGACTCCGTTGAGCGGCCCACTTGTCACCGCGTAGCGCACAAAGGCGGCAGCCGTCTGCTCAGGCGTGCCGCGCAGGATGACGCCATTGGGGTCGCGGTTTTTCATATCGTCGTAGCTGGCGATCACGGAGAGGCTGGGCGTGATGTTGCCCGTGACTTGAAACTCCCAGCCCTTGGCCTCGCGCGAGAGGATGAGGTCGGGCAGCAGCGGCGAGGGCGCGGGCGAGACGAGGTTGGCGGGGTTGTATACGCCGTAGCCCGTTTGCTCGATCTCGTAGTAGGCCACCGAGGCGATCAAGCGGCCGCCGAAGAGCAGCATTTTCGCGCCAAACTCGTCTTGCTTGCCCTGCGAAAAGGCGGGCGCTGTGCCGCGCATCACTTGCTCGAAGTTTCCGGCAGGTACGGCGTTTTCGCTGTGGCCAAAGTAGAGCGAGAGATTCTCCAGCGGCTTGGCGACGAGGCCATAGTTGTACGTGGCCTTCGAGCCGGAGCCCGGGAACATCTGTCCGGCGACGGTGAGCGGCGGGCTCGCAGCGGAGAGCTTGTTGCCGCTCGTGCCGTTGTAGCTGAGGTGCGAGACGCCGCCGGAAAGCACCAGCCGCCGATCCAGCAGCTCCAACGACTCGGTCAGGTAGACCTGGTAGCGGCTCGTGATGTCGCGCGTATCGCGGCTGATGGGAAACTCGAGCGGCGCGCCGGGCTGCGTCCAGCCAGCCACGGTGAAGTCGGGCAGCTGCTCGTTACGCGTCTGCACGTTGCCGTGGAAATAGTTGTACGCGAAGCCGACCATCGTCGTCGATTTGACTGCGGGGTTATCGACGATGTAGGCCCAGTCGTTCTGGATGTCGCGCTCGCGGCGATTGGAGATGTTGTGCACGCCGAAGTGTTGAAACGTATCGCTCACGACCGGCGCGGGCGTCGCCACAAAGGTCGGCGTCGCGGGATCGACCGAAGTTTTCACCCAGAGCACGCCGCCCTCCCAGTTCCCCGTGTAGGGATTGTGGCTGCCACCAGGGTGCGACAGCCCGAAGCCAAAGCCCTGCTCGTCCTGGTCGACATAGCCGATCCGGCCCGCCAGCCGCACCGAAAGCCTGTCGGTGAGCGTAGAGCTGAAGTGGAAGCTCAGCGCGTGAGTCTCGGCGCCGCGCACACTGTGTTTTTTGCCTGGCGCCGGGTTAAAGTCACGCGGGATGCCCTGCATCAGCCGAAACCCCGTCGTCGTACCGACGCCCGGATCCACCGGGATGCCCTCCGGGTTGGCGACATCGGCGTCGAGGTACTCGTAGCGCAGCGTGAGCAGGCTCTGCGGCGCGAGCCGCCAGCTCAGCGAAGGCGAGACGAGCAGCGACTCGCGATAGGAGCGCTTCACGTAGCCCTCGCTGTCCTGCGCCGCCGCGACCAGCCGGTACGCGAGCCGCCCATCGGCCAGCGGGCCCGTCACATCGGCCTCGACGCGGTTGGCATCGTACTGGCCGAGCTGCGCCTTCACATAACCGCCCGGCGTAAACTGCGGGCGCTTGGTCACCAGGTTGATCGTGCCGCCCGGCACACCCGCGGGCTGGAGCACCGAGTCGGGGCCCTTGATGATCTCTATCCGCTCAATCGCCGCCGAGTCGTAGTTGGACTGCGCGAAGGTCGAGAACCCATCGATCCGCCGCCCCTGCGTTTGAAAACCACGGATGTTTACGCGGTCGTGGCCGTTGGGGATCGTGGACTCGGAGATGCCCGCGACGTACTTCGCCGCATCGCGAAACCGCGCGCTGCCGACGTCCTCCAAAAACGCACCCGTGAGCACCGTCACGCTCGTCGGCGAGTCCATGATGTTGGTGCGGATGCGGCCGCCCGAAGCCGCCTCCGCCGCTTGATAACGCGCGGGCTGGTGGGCCGAGATTTCAAACGGCGAGAGGACGACTGCCTCTTCCGTCTCCGGCCCGCGCACGGCCCGCGCGACCTCCGGATTGGCAAGCTGGGCAAAGCCCAGCGGAGCAGTGAGCGCCAGCGCAGCCACGCCGCGCAAAAGCGGATTCCTTTTCATAAGTCAGACTTGGGGTTTGGGGTTGTTAGGGGTACTTCGTCGGGCACAGCCAAGCCGCACCCAACGCCCAAACCAGAAATCCCCCCACCCACCTCAGCGCAAGCCCCACCACCTGGGTAATTACCCCCACCTCCACCCAACACCGAACACAAAAGTATACTGATATCAGATACGTATTGAGTAAAACACGTAGCACAATAACTAACATGGCAAATTCTTAAATTATAAGAATAAATCCTCTATTAATTCCCTAGCCATGTGAAAGCGTATTCCTCGATACCATCACACCTCTATGGATAAGCCTATTAAATTCCCACGCATAGCCATCATATGCATATCAATATCAACCGCAACTCTTCCAGCACACACACAAACAAACCCAAACATCTATAATATAAAAGAAAAGAAGCAGTTAAGTAATCAAATACCTGAGGTAAAGCTTGGCAATGGGAAAGGTGTATTTATTGTCCCCAAAGGAGATAAAGGAGTAGTAATCAACCGTATTACTGTTGATGGCCATGGAATTATCGATTTCTCCAGCTCAAATAACAACTCCCTATACGTTGATGAGATAATTTTTAAAAATGATAGCTGGGTGACACTCATGGGTATAACCTACTCAATAATGTGGATCCGCGATAATGGTCAGGATATGGATGAACTAATTCGCCATCTTGCCTTCGATGTTAGAGGCACCTCATGGAATACGAGCTATTATAAGATAAACAACAACGGATACTATTATATATCATTTACAAACACCCCTTGGCATCCCGTTCCCGAGGCGGCTGTATACAGCTCTGTGTTTTCTGCTTCCGCATTGGGACTTGGGCTAGCATACCGGAAAAGGCGCCAATACCTCCACCTGCCAGTACCAGTGAAAGTGTAGAAGCATAGCTGTAAAAGGAGGGTAAAACGACAGCGAGCAGCGCCAGACCTCAAGTGCCTTCGGGTTCGGCGCGGCCTTCGGCGATCCATTCGCGGGCGGCGGGCACTTGTTGGCAAAACTCGCGCAGGGCGGCGCTGAGGTGCTCGGCGTAGCGGAAGTGTGCGCCGAGGCCGGTGCGCAGCTCCGCTTCGTAGATAAACTTGTCGGCGTGCGTGCTGTGCTCGAAGGGCGTCTGCGCGCCGAGGAGCAGCGAGTACGTGTAGGCGGGCGAGCCGCGCGCCATGAGTTCGCGCGTGAGCGCGGCCTGCTCGTCGAGCAGCGCTTGGTGTGCGCTGCGGTCGATCTCCGGCGGCAGGTAAAAGCCCGCCTGAATGAGGGGCGTGTAGCGGTGGCCGGTGCGGTGGCGGTTGAGGTCGCGCAGCTCGGCCAGCGCCATGTTATTCCACGCAAAGCTGACGCGCATCCGACGCGTGGCCGTGCCTTGGTAGCCGTAGCGGTTGGCGCGGTGGCGCAGCGCTTCGGCGACGGGCTGCTCCTCGGCGAGCCAGGGCGGCGTCTCCCGATCGATGTGCAGCCACACTTCATCGGCGAGCGGCCCGGTCGATAGCCGCTCCAAGCCGAGCCGCAGGCTGGTGGCGAGCTCCTGGGCGGCCTGCTCGCGGTAGGAAGCCTCGGCGTGGCTGTGGCGGATCAGGCGCGGCGATTGTTTTAAAAGCTCTTCGCGGATGAGCGCCGCCGCCGCGCGCGCCTCGGGCTGCGGCAGCGAGTCGAGGTGCTTCACCGTGGCTGCCCACATGCGCGAGCTTTGCACGAGGGCGACATTCGTCCGCGTCGCCAGCGGGATGAGGTAGCGCGCGCGGTCGAGCGCGTAGTTTTTGCGCATGCGCCCGAGGACGGCGGGGGAGACGCCTTCGGCAGGCAGCCGCACGCGGTCGGGCTCGGCCTGGCTGAGCGCATCGAGTCGCGCGTACTCGCGTTGGTAGTGCGCAAAAGCGGCGGCCATCACCGCCGCCCAGCGCGGCGCGAGATCGGCGGGGATGCCGATCTCCTCGGGCGCGGGCAGGTTACTCGGGCTGAGTGCGATGTAGCGCGTGCTCGACTCCTGCCCATCGGCCATTTGTGCTATCTCGAACAGCTTGTAGGCCAGCCACATCGAGACGCCGTCAAGCGCGACAGCCAGCCCGCCCGTCAAGCCCCCGATCGAGGCGTGGCCGTAGTCTACAAACTTGAGGATGCGGTCAATCGATGCATCGGGGTTGGCGAGGTCGACCTTTTCGAGGATCGCCGCCAGCCCGCTATTGCTGCGCGAGTAGCGCGCGAGGACGGAGGCCAGCAGCTCCGGTGTGAGCTTGGGGCAATCGGCAGCGGTGGGCGGTGGGACGAGAGCAAGGCCAGTGATTTTCATTAGGGCGAGCCACCGAGTGTTCAGGCGCGGCGTAACTGCGCCAAGTTTATTGCTTGAAAATGGGCGCACTGCCGCTGCCGGTCGCGCCCCCGACACCCGGTTTTGCAGCGCCGCAGGGCGCAAGCTCCCCCCGCCTGCCCGCTACTCAGAGCAGGCCGCTGAGCAGCAGGTACCCGGGCAGCAAACCTGTGCTGACCCCGAGCACGATGGCGAGGATGCCGGTGATGCGGCCAATGTCGCGGCGCAGCACGAGGATCACAAAAAACAGGGCCCACAGTACCGCCCAGGCCGCCCACGACAGGCCGTTCCAGAAATCCCACAGCGTAGCTGCATGCCACAGGGTTTCGCCGGAAACTACGGCAGCGGTCACCGCGACCAACAGGCTGAACCAGCCGAGGCCGCGCCCATCGGCACCGTTGGTGCGATTCAGGGCGACCCAGAGATAGTTGAGGCTAAACAGCAGCGTCATCGTCGCCCCTTTGACCGAGGCCAGATCGGCCCCCTCACCAAGAGCCAGGCGGCAGGGCCACGAAGAAGGACACGGCGGCAACAAACAGGTTGATGACCCAGATCTCGCGATCCTGGACGCGACTGAGCAGCCACAATCCATTCAGACACAGCACCGCGCCCACGAAGAAGATAGATAGGCCAGTTAGCATGGGTTAGTTTCGATGGGTTAGGGTCTCGCGGTTTTGCAAGGAAAAAAAACACCGCCTGTCGTGAGAGTGGATTGCTGGGCGCACGCGGGAGCCGGCGCGCGCTTCACCGACCTCAGGGGCGTCTGTTTGGCGCTCACTTATGCCGCACAAAACCACCGCTGTGCGCGTCATGCCGCCGCCCCGAGCCCGGAGCTTTACCATCCACTGCGCGTGGGGCGGTGGTCAGTGACCACTGCCATTGAATTTGGGAATCGGCCCCGCCGCTACGCGGCGGAACACGATTCCCAAATTTAACGGGACTCCCCCCTGTCGCGTTGCGACAGGGCAGGAAGCATCAAATGCGAATGGCGCGGAAACCCATTGAGGCGAGATGAGAAAGTTTACGGGTTAACTCCCAGTCCGACCGAAGGTCGGGAGTCCTCAACTGAGCGGTTTGCACGGCGGGCGTTCCGCCCGCCGTGCAAACCGCTCAGTAAATGGGAGCAGGCACCGCCTGCCGGCCCACGCGTAGTGGAGTTGGGCTCGACAAGCCCGCGGCCAAGCCAGCTTTCTTGGCGCTTCTTCGATATCACATGCTCTGGCCCTTCTACCTCGCGCTGCGGCAGCTTTTCCCGAGCGGACGCTGGTTCCCGTTTTTCACGGTGATCTCCATCCTCGGCGTCGCACTGGGCGTCGCGCTGCTCGTGGTCTCAACCAGTGTGATGGGCGGTTTCGGCTATCAAATCCGCCAGATGATCGTCGATACGCAGGGTGAAGTACAGCTCCGCGCGTACGGGCTGCTGTACGAGCCGGAGACCGTGCTCGACGAGGTCGAGCGTGTACCGGGCGTCGCTGCCGCCACGCCTTTTGCAGAAGGTGTCGCCATGCTGGAGTTTGCGCGCAAGCCCGCCTTTCCCGCCGTGCAAGGGATCGACCTGGAGCGTGCCGAGGCGGTGGTGCCGCTGCGGCACTTCGTGCGCGCGGGCTCGCTCGACGCGCTCGACGACGACAGCGTGATCCTCAGTGCGCCACTCGCGCAGAGTCTCGGCGTGCGCTTGGGCAGCCGCATCGATCTGTACTCACCGCTGCTGCTGGAGCGGCTCAAGGGCGACCAGGTCGTGATGCCGCGCGAGCTCGAAGTCGTGGGCATTTTTGAGATCGGGCATCAGCAGCTCGATAACGCGCTGGTGCTGGTGACGCTGCGCACGATGCAGGAGCTCTACGGGCTCGGCGACGCCGTCCACGGGATCAATGTAAAGCTCGCCGAGGGGAGCGACCCCGACGCCGTCGCCGCACGGATCAACACCGTGCTCGCAGCCGAGGGGCGGCCCGCGCAGGCGCGCTCCTGGCTGGATGCCAACGAGGACTTCCTCTTCGTCCTCCAACTGGAGAAGAACATGATCTTTTTCCTGCTGACCTTCATCATCGTCGTGTCCGCCTTTTCGGTCGCCAGCTCGCTGCTCATCGCCGTGGTGCGCAAGACGCGCGAGATCGGCCTGCTCGGCGCGCTCGGCGCACAGCCCGTGGCGGTGGCGCTGTGCTTCTGCTTCCAGGGCTTCTTCATCGGCGTACTCGGGACCGGTTGCGGACTGGGGCTGGGGCTCACCTTCCTGCATTTTCGCAACGACGTGGTGCGGCTCTTCACCGAGCTGACAGGGAGCGAGCAAGTGCTCGCGCGGTTTTACCAGTTTAGCCAATTGCCCTCGCACACGGCGCGCGGCGACCTCGTCTTGATCGTCATCTGCGCGGTCGTCATCTCCACCCTGGCGGGGCTCCTGCCCGCGTGGCGCGCGGCGCGGTTCAAGCCGGTCGAAGCCCTGCGCGCCGAGTAAGCCCACAACGCACGCTCCCCCCAACCGCCTGCCTGCCGACCATGCCCGACGATTTTCACAACGACGCACCTCCTCTGCCCGAGTCCGCTTCGGCCACACCCACGACTGCCGATGTGGCCGCGCCGATTCTTGAGGCGCGGGACCTGCACAAGGCCTTTGCCAGTGGCGACCGGCAACTGGCCGTGCTTCGCGGGGCCTCGCTCCGCGTCGCGACAGGCGAGAGCGTGAGCATTCGCGGAGAGTCCGGCGCGGGAAAATCCACGCTGCTGAACTTGCTCGCCGGACTCGATGCCCCCGACTCGGGCACGGTGCATTGGCAAGGGCTCGCCGCCAGGCTGCGGCCAGGAGTGTCGGGGGGCGCGCGCACGCGTGCGCTGGCCTCTCTGCGCGGGATCATCTTTCAGTCCTTTTACCTGATCCCCGAAATCGATGCGCTGGCAAACGTGCGTCTGGCGGGAGCGATTTGCGGCCTGCCACGCAAAGAGGCCGCGGCGCGCGCCCGCGAGCTCCTCGCGCGTGTCGGCCTGTCCGAGCGCACGCGGCACTTGCCCGCACAGCTCTCCGGCGGCGAGCGCCAGCGCGTCGCCATCGCCCGCGCACTGGTAGCCGCCCCGCCGCTCATCCTCGCCGACGAGCCGACGGGCAACCTCGACGAACACACGGGGGACGCAGTTGTGGAGCTGCTGCTCAACCTCTGCCGCGAACGACAAACGGGCCTCGTCCTCGTCACGCACAATCCCGCGCACGCCGCCAAGTGTGCACGCCAGCTCACACTCCACGACGGCTTGCTCGCCTGAAAACTTGGCCCTGCGCGGGCAGCGGGGGACGGTGTCCCCTGCCATTTACTGAGCGGCTTGCTGTCGGGCGTTCCGCCCGCCGAGCAAACCGCACAGTTGAATGAACTCCCTGAGCGAAGCTCAGGTGGGAGTTTAACCCGTAAACTTTTTCGCGGCGCCCAAATGGGTTTACGCCCCCGATCGCATTGGAAGCTCCTTACCCTGTTGCGAAGCAACAGGGGGGAGTCCCTTTAAATTTGCGATTTTGTCCGGGCGCGGAGCGCACAGGCAAAATCGCAAATTCAATGGGAGCAGGCACTGCCTGCCGCCCCACGCGCAGTGGGAGTCTTCAACTCTTTCTTTCCGCGACGCGCTCGCCCTATGGAGAAGGCAGTTCGCTCCGGGTCGCGTTCCACGCGACGCAGTCGCTGTAGCGGACTTTGTTTCCGCCGAAGATATCGAGTGCGCTGCCGATCGACAGGTCTACGCGGCCAGCGCTGAGCGCATCTACGAGCGCGAGGTCGGCCAGCTCGCTGGCGCCGCCCGCGTAGGTCACAGGCAGGGGCGCGTGCTCGCCCAGATGGTGTACCAGCTCTTCGTCGATGCCGCCCTGCTGGCCCTCGACATCGGCAGCGTGCACCAGCAGCTCGGCACAGGCGCCTGCCAGCGCGCGCAAGTTGGCCGGGGTAAGCCACAGGTCAGTCGGCTGCGTCCAGCGGTTCATCGCGACCTGCCAGCCACTGCGCTCGCGGCGGCAGCTCAGGTCTATCACGATCCGGTCCGCGCCCACCTCGGCGATGAGGGACTGGAGCCGCTCGGGGCGGAAGTGCCCCTTTTCGTCAAAGAGGTAGGAAGTCACAATCACGTGGCTGGCGCCCGCGATCAGCCAGACTGCCGCGTTTTCAAGCGTGATGCCCCCGCCGATTTGCAGCCCGCCCGGATATGCGGTGAGCGCGGCGCGCGCGGCCTCGTCGTTACCCGGCCCGAGCTTGATCAAGTGCCCGCCGCGCAGCCCATCGCTGCGGTATAGCGCGGAGTAGTACTCGGCAGGGTGCTCGCTCTCGAAGTTGGTGCGCAGCCCGACGCCATCGTCGGTGAGTGTGCCACCTACGATTTGTTTTACCTTACCGTTGTGGAGGTCGATGCAGGGGCGGAAACGTGTCACGAGTCACAGCCCTAGCGGGAGAAAAACCACTCGCCAAGCCCGCCTTGATAAAAACCAAGAACAAGCGTCGCCGCCGCGAGCAGCCCGAGCACAAAGCGCGTCACACAGCAGCCACAGCACGGCTGCCCATCGCCGCCCTCGCGCGGTGTCGCAGCCGCCGTTTCGCTCTCCGTGCTCTCGCCAAAGAAGGCCACGCGGATCCAGCCAAAGTAGTAGTAGATGGAGACGACCACACCGAGGATCGCGATCCCGAGCAGCACGTAGAGCTGCGCGTCGAAGGCGTTAATGAAGATCGCCAGCTTACCCACAAAGCCAGCCAGCGGCGGAATGCCCGCCAGCGAGCCCAGCCCCACCGCCAGCACAAATGCGAGGAAGGGCTGCCTCTTCGCCAAGCCGCGATAGTGGTCGAGCTCCTGGGTCGCATCCTCGGCAGGCGCGAGCTGGGTCATCACGCCAAACACCGCAAACGAAGCCAGTAGGTAGACAGCTAGGTAAAACTGCACCGCGCCAATCGCCGAAGCCGCCGAGCCCGCATGCAGCGAGGCGACGACGCCGAGCAACAGGAAGCCCGCATGCGAAACGCCGGACAGGCCGATGAGCCGCTTCACGTTATGCTGCGTGAGCGCCGCGAGGTTTCCGAAAATCAAGGTGAGCGCGGCCAGCACCGTAAGCGTGGGCACGACCAGTCCCGCGTAGGGCGCAAAGGCCGTGTGCACCAGCGTCAGCAAGATGGCGAAGCCTGCGGCCTTTGAGGCGACGGCGAGAAAGGCCGTCACCGGCGTAGGCGCACCTTGGTACACATCGGGGATCCAGATCTGAAACGGGAAGGCGCCGATCTTGAAACACACGCCGCAGAGCACGAGGACGATGCCGAGGCTCGCGAGGAAGTGGTCGGGATTGGCCGCGAGAAAAGTCTGCAAATGCCCGAAGTGCATCCCGCTCTCCGTCGAGCCGACGAGCAGCGGATTTCCCGCCACGCCGTACAGCAGCACGATCCCGAAAAGCAGCAGGCCCGAGCTCAGCGCCCCGGTGATCAAGTACTTGAGCCCCGCCTCAAGCGATAGCGGGCTCGCGCGGAAATAGCTGACGAGGATGTAGAAACCCACCGTCACCGTCTCCAGCGCCACGAAGAGCATCACGAAGTGGTTACTCTGCGCGAGCAGCATCATCGCCGCGCTCACCACGAGCACGATGTGGAAAAACTCGATCCGCGGGAGCTGCCGGCGCGCCAGGCTCACCGCCCCCAGCAGGCTGACGAGCAGCGAGGCCAGCAGGAAAAACACGCGCATGAACTGCCCGTCGCGCGTGTGCACCAGCAGCCCGTTAAACGTCTCGGTGCCCAGGTACGGCGCGTTGAAGCAGGCGAGTACGCCCACCAGCAGCGCCAACTGCCCGACAATCGCCACCGCCGGGATCAAGCGATGGGCGCGCCGCGGCAGCGCCATTTCCAGTACCAACAACAGCAAAGCGAGACAGCCCAGCGAGACCTCGGGGATTATGGCACCCCAGCGGTTGGAGTCGGCTGCGGCTTGAAGGAGTTCGACACTCATGGATGGGAAAAATGAAGGAGGGGAAAATCAGTCCACTGCGGTAAACGCAGCCGCGCGTGCTCCCGGGGCAGCCGCATCAACCGCCACTGGAGCTGGCGCAGAAAAGGGAATCGCCGCAGCCGGAGCTCCCGCGTCCACCGCAGCAGCCCAGCTGCCGGACAAGGCCTGGTTGACGGGCTCGGAAATCGACTTCGGCCAAAAGCCGATGAACAGCAGCGCCGCCAGGAGCAGCAGCGCGGGCACGCGCTCGGCCCAGCGCAAATCCGCGGGCGCTTGCGCCTCGGCGACACGCGCAAACTCCGCAGTGGGGCTCCCGAAGAAAACCCGAGCCGCAGCGCGCAGCCCGTAAATCGCCGAGAGGATGATCCCCGCGACTGCGACTACGGTGAACACCGGAGAGAAGCTCCACAGCGCGACAAAGATCGACAGCTCGCCCCAGAAATTGGCGAAGCCCGGCAGGCCGATCCCCGCCATCGTCGCCGCCACAAAAAACGCCGCCAGAACAGGCGCGCGCTGCGCCAGCCCGCCCATCTGCTCCATGTCAAAGGTCTGCGTGCGCTGGTGCACGCTCGTCGCCAGCAGGAACATCAGCGCGACCGAGAGCCCGTGCGCGACCATCAGCAGCACCACGCCACCCGCCCCTACGGTGCTCAGGCACGCGAGCCCCAGAAACGCGTAGCCCATGTGCATGACCGAGCTGTAACCGACCATTTGCTTAAGGTCGCGCTGCGCCATCGTGACGAAGCCAATGACGAGCACATTCCCCAGCGCCGCGAGCAGCGCGAGCAGCCCCACCCACTTTGCCGCGCCGAACGGCATCAGCGGCAGCGCGATTTGCACCAGCCCGTAGAGCCCGAACTTTTTGAGCACGCCCGCGTGCAGCATCGCCGCCGAGCTCGGCGCCGCACCGTAGCCGAGCGGCGCCCAAGTGTGCAGCGGCCACAGCGAGACGAGGATGCCGAAGCCGAACAACAACAGCCCGAACGCGTAATGCTGCACCGTCTCCGCCAGCGGCTGCGCGGTGAGCGCAGCGCGCAGCGCGATCAAATCGAAGCTCTGCGCCCCGCTCTGCACATACACCGCGATCAGCCCGACCAGCGTGAGCATGGCTCCAAGCGTCAGGTAGATCGTCAGCTTCATCGCCGCGTAGTGCCGATCCCGCCCGCCCCAGATGCCGACCATGATAAAGGTCGGGATCAGCGCGAGCTCGTGGAAGAAGTAGAAGAAAAACACATCCACGCTCGCGAAGACGCCCATCAATCCGCCCTGCATCACGAGCAGCAGCGCGAGGTAGAGCCTGAGCCGCTCCGCGCCCGACTGGAGCGCGTAAAGCCCGGCCGCCAGGCCGACGATTCCCGCCAGCGCAAACAGCGGCATGGAGATGCCGTTCAGCCCGAGATGCAGCGCGATCCCGAAGCGCGAAAGGCCCGTGCCGTACTCGCTCGCGAACGCGTAGTCGCCGCCCAGCCCGGACGGGAAGTGGTACCACGTGTGCAGGGCCAGCAGCGCGGGCAGCCCAAAGCCCAGCCAAGCGAGCGGCGCCGAGAAGCGCTGCGGAGCGAGCAGGATCAGCACCGCCGCACACAGCGGGCTCAGGATGGCCACCAGGAGGGGATCGAAAGGCAGTTCACTCATAACATTGAGTCACTAAAACAACACGCCCGAGGCGATGGCCCACAGCAGCGCCACCCCGAGCAAGAACCAGTAAACGTACGTGTGCAGGCTGCCCGTGTGCAGCGCGCGCGCCCCCAGCCCCACGAGCCCCACGAGGCTGGCTGCCCCGCGCACGATGACGCCTGAGAGAAAGATTTTCTCAAAAAAGTTGAGCATCATCGCGAAGCGTTGCTGCACCTTGGCGACGTAGTAGCCGTAGGCCGCGTCGAAGGGCCGTTGCAGCGCGACGAGCTGGCGGAAGAGCGCGGGCGATTTTTGCGCGATTGCATCGTCCTTCGCATCGGGCCTGCGGTACAACACCCAGGCGAGCCCGCCGCCGAGCAGCATCACGGCAAGACTGGTCACGAGGATCACCCCGTGCGCGGCCTCGCTGTGCGGGATCAGGTTGGCAAGCGGCCCGGCCAGATTTCCATAAACTGCCGTGTAGCCGCCGATCACGGCGAGGACGGCGAGGACGAGCAGCGGCACGGTCATCGACAGCCCGCTCTCGTGCGCCTGCGCCGCGGCCTCGCTGCGCGCTTCGCCGAAGAAGACGATCCGCCACATGCGGATCATGTAAAAAGCGGTCAGCACCGCACTGATGGCGAGGATCGCAAAGACCGCTCCATTGTTCTGATAGGCCAACAGCAGAATCGCATCTTTGGAGAAGAAGCCCGCCAGCCCGGGCACGCCGATGATCGCAAACACACCGAGCGTGAAGGTCGCAAAGGTGATCGGCATCTTCCGCGCGAGGCCGCCCATTTTGGGCATGTCCTGTTCGTGGTGGCAGCCGTGGATCACCGAGCCCGCACCGAGGAAGAGCAGTGCCTTGAAGAAGGCATGCGTGGTCAGGTGAAACATCGCGGCACCGACGCCCGCTTCGATAATCGTCTCCGGCCCGCCATCATTTACGATCATCGAGCCGAGGCCGAAGGCCGCGACCATGTAGCCGATTTGCGAGAGCGTGGAGTAGGCGAGGACTTTCTTGATGTCGCGATGCGCCACCGCACAGAGCGCGGCGTAGAGCGCCGTAATCGTCCCCACCCACATGATGACGTTGAGCGCCTCGGGCACCATCAGGAACTCCACGCGGCAGAGCATGTAGATGCCCGCGGCAACCATCGTCGCTGCGTGGATCAACGCGGAGACAGGCGTCGGCCCCTCCATCGCATCGGGCAGCCAGACGTGCAGCGGCATCTGCGCCGACTTGCCGAGCGCGCCGCAGAAAAGCAGCAGCGGGATCGCGCTGGCGGCGACTACCGCGCTGCTCTCGTCGAGCGCGCGCAGTTCGCCGAGATTCACCGTCCCATAAGTCGCGTAGCAAAGGATGATCCCGAGCAGGAAACCAAAGTCGCCCACGCGGTTGGCGATAAACGCCTTCTTCGACGCATCCGCCGCGCTCTGCTTCTCGTGATAGTGGTTGATCAACAAATAGGAGCTGAAGCCCACGAGCTCCCAAAAGATGAAGACCATGAACAGATTGTCCGCGAGGACGATCCCCAGCATCGAAAACATGAAGATCGACAGCCCGCCAAAGTAGCGCGCGCGGGCGCGGTCGTCGTGCATGTAGCCCACGCTGAACAGGTGAATGAAGAAGCCGACAAAGCTCACCACGAAGAGCATCAGCGCGGCCAGGTCATCGAAGAGAAAACCGAGCGAGAGCGAGAAGTCGCCCAGCCGCAGCCACTCGACCGACGACTCGAAGCGCGTGCCGCCAAAAATCAGCCCGAGCGAGAGCACGGCCAGCGCCGCGGCCGCAGCCACGGAAACGCCAGTCGCCAGCCCGCCGCGACGGCGGAGGAAAAGCGCAATCACCACCGCAGAGATCAGCGGGATCAGGAGGACGAGTAGGGCTTGTTGGACCGGCGTCATGGGTTGAGAAGCGAGCGGTGAGAAGAGGGCGGCAAGTGGTGGCAAAGGCGGCGGTGAGTGCGGAGGCAGGTGCGGGCAGTGTAACGAGTGGCGGGTGCGGGTGCGCAGTTACGATCAGTGCTTCAGTGCGTTGAGCTCATCGACCTCGATGGTTACGCGCTTGCGAAACAGCGCCACGATGATGGCGAGGCCTACGGCGACCTCGGCCGCCGCGACCGTGAGGATGAAGAACACGAAGACATTTCCATCCATCGTCCCGTTGAAGCGCGAGAAGACCACCAGCGCGAGAATCGCCGCCACAAGCATGATCTCCAGGCTCATGTAGATGATCAGCGTGTTCTTGCGCAGCAGCACGCCGAGGAAACCGATCGCGAAAAGCGCCGTGCTCAGCAGCACGAGTGTATTGAGTGAGATAGTGATCATTTCCGGGCCTCCTCCAGTGTGGACGCGGCAGCGCCGAGGTTTGCTTGTGCAGCCGATCCGTCGCCCGCCGCGACTCCGGCGGCATCGGCAGTGAATTTTTTGCTCAAGACGATCACGCCAAGCATGGCGATCAGGAGCAGGAAGCCCATGAGCTGCACGGGCAGCAGGTAGGTCGTAAACAACGCATGCGCGTAGGCCTTCAGGTCGGCGCCGAGTGCCGGCATCGCAGCGAGCGGCAGCGAGTCGAGCTGCCCGCGCGTGGCCACCGCGAGCACGCCCGCGACCAGCAGCCCCGCACCCGCCACACTCGCCAGCGCCGACACACCGCGCAGCTTCCACGCGCTGACCTCCTTGAGATCCAGCAGCATGATGATGAACAGGAACAGCGCGACGACTGCGCCCGCGTAAACGAGCACGAGCAGGACGGCCAGCAGGTAGGCTTCGAGCAGGACGAAGAGCCCGGCCACGCTCACCAGGCAGAGCAGGAAACAGAGCGCGGCGTTGATCGCATTGGGGCTCAGCACTGCGCCCAGGGCAAAGAGCAGGGCGAAGGTCGCAAAGGTGATGAACAGCGTGTCGAGCATGGGTTAAGGAGAGTGGCGATGAGGCGGGAGCAACCTGCGGCGTTTAGTGGGCGTTGCCGTGCTCGGCAGCGGCCTTTTTCTTGTCCCATTTAAAGTGCCTGTCGGGGAGGCTGCCGCCCAGTTCGTAGAGCCGCTTTTTGTCGTGCACCATTTCTTCGCGCGTCAGCCCGTTTAGCGAAAACTGGTTCTGCAGAAAGATCGCCTCCTCCGGGCAGACCTCCTGGCACAGCCCGCAGTAAATGCAGCGCAGCATGTCGATCTTGAACTCTTCGGGCGCCTTCTCGATGTGCTCGCGGCCGCTGCCCTCGGGTACGGCCCCGGGCGTGATCCGGATCGCCTTTGGCGGGCAGACGAACTCGCAGAGCTGGCAGGACACGCACTTCTCGCGGCCATGCGGATCGGTCACCAGCGTCGGCACACCGCGGTAGCCGGCCGGGATCTCCGGCTGCACCTCCGGGTACTCCATCGTGACGTTGGGCGAGAAGATGTGCTTGAGCGTGGTCTTCAGCCCGCGCGCGATCTGCGGCAGGTAGCTGCGCTCGGCGAGCGTGAGCGGTCTGCGTTCGACGGGGAGAGTGGCCATGGCGGGAAAAGGAAAGGGCTAAAGGTGGAGAGGGAGCGGCGTACCGTGCGGCGGTGGCGGGCTGGAGTTTAGAGTCGCGGCTGCAACAGCGCGATGGCGATCAGGTAAATGAAGAGGTTGGCGATCGAGAGCGGCAGCAGCTTTTGCCAGCCGAGCACCATCACCTGATCGTAGCGGAAGCGCGGCACCGTCCAGCGCACCCACATGAAGAAGAAGATCAGGAACAGCACCTTGAGCAGGAAGATCGCGATTGAGACTACCCCCACCAGGAGGGGGCTCCCCGCGATCCCGATCAGCGCGGCAAAATCGGCCAGCGAAACCCACGGCAGCGGATTCCAGCCGCCGAGAAACAGCAGCGTAAAGATGCCCGAGCCGACGATCATGTGCGCGTACTCGGCGACGAAGAAGATCGCCCACTTGAAGGCGCCATACTCGGTGTGGAAACCGCCGACGAGATCGGCCTCCGACTCCGGCATGTCGAAGGGCTGGCGGTTCGTCTCGGCAAAGAGCGCCACGAGGAAGACCAGCGCACACACCGGCATCGTGAAGAGAAACCAGGTGCCGCCCCAGAAGCCCGGCTGCGATTGAAACTCGACCACACGCGCGAGGCTCAGCGAGCCGCGCAGCCCGGGCTCATTCACCCACAGAAAAACCGGCAGCACCGAGAGCGTCATCGACAGCTCGTAGGAGATAAACTGCGCGGAGGCGCGCACGCCGCCGAGAAACGGGTACTTGGAGTTGGAGGCCCAGCCCGCGAGGATCAGCGCGTAGACGCCGAGCGAGGAAACCGCGAAAACCGCGAGCAGCCCCAGGTCCACATTGGCGAGGCCGATCGGCACCACCGCGTCGCCATCAAGCCACGCGCCAAAAGGCACCGCGACGACAGTCGTCAGCGCGGGGATCAGCGCGACCGCAGGCGCGAGGAAGAAGTAAAACTTGTTCACATGCCCGGGGACGGGGTCTTCCTTGAAGAAAAACTTCAGCCCGTCGGCCAGCAGCTGGAAGAGCCCCAGCCTCTGGAGTACGCGCCCGATAACGGGGATTTTCACCAGCCAGGGAATCGCCGCACGGTTGGGCCCGGGGCGGCCCTGGATCCACGCGCTGACCTTGCGCTCGGCCATCGAGCCAGCACCCGCGAGCGGGAAGATGACGGCAATCACCGCAAGGCCCTTGATCACGCCTTGAAGCAGAGGAGAAAGACTGGTCCAGAATTCGATCATGGTGAGGGCTTCGACCTTTTTTTAAGTGTCGCTCGTTGGCGATACGTCAGGCCGCGGCTGGGGCTTTAGCACGGCTTTCGGCTCCTTCGGGAGCGGCGGCAGTTTCGGCGGCGCACGCAGGTTTGTAGTGGAGCGCCTCGCCCTCGGCAAAGGGCAGCGCGGCGTAGGGCGTGCCGTCGAGGAGCAGCCCGTCGTCGGGGATCGTTTTGTAGGTCATCGTCCCGAGCGCAGGCACTTCGGCGGCGAGCGTCGCCCAAACCGCGTGCACATCGCACGAGGCCGCTGATGCGGCGGCAGCGGGCGTGTCGGCCTCGCTGGCGGATGCCCCAGCCTTTGCGGCAGCGATCAGCGCCGAGAGCGTCGCGAGGTCATCGCCCACGCCTTCGGGGCCCGGGACGGCTTTCGCAAATTTCTGGATGCGGAACTGCTGGTTAACGAAGGTGCCCGATTTTTCAAAAACCGTGAGCGTGGGCAGCACGACTGCGGCTGCGGCACTCGTCGCGCTGGCATGCGTGCCGAGGGTGATCAGCGAGACTTTCGCGAGCTGCTCCGCACTGAGGCCAGCCTCGGCGGCAGTGAGATCTTCGCCGATGGAGATCACCGTCTTCACCTTGCCCGCATCAATCGCAGCGCCGAGCGCGGCGAGCGACGCAGTGACTGGCGGCAGCGACTGGATCAAACCGGTGACGAGTGCGCCGCGCAGGTTGGGATTGCGATCTGCCGAGAGCAGCAGCCCATCGCCCTCGCCCACCCGGCTGACGAGCGAGACGGGCGCGCCGCCGAGTGCCTCGGCGAGCTTGCGCGTGAGAAACTGCTCTTCGACCGAGCTGCGGCCCGAACCGACGATGGCGATGCTCCCGGCCTCGCTCGCGCGCAGCAGCTCGGCGGCGGCGCGCAGCGCGTCTTCGGCACTCGCAGCAGCGCCGCGCACGGCAGCACTTTTCAACCGCTCAGGCGCGAGCACTTGCTTGTAGAGCATGCGACCACTGTCGGTCATCCACGTGTCGTTAACGCCGTCGTTCTGGCGCGGCGTGATCCGGTAGATGACGCCTTCGCGCGACCACACAACAGTGTTGGTGCCGACCGAGGACTCGGTGCAGATGCTGTTGGTCTGCTTGAGAAACCACACGCGCATCTTGAAGCGGAAGTCCGTAGAGGTGAGCGCGCCGACCGGGCAAATATCGACCGTGTTGAGCGAGTAATTGTTGGCGAGCTCGCGACCCGGGAAGCAGGTGAGCGTCGAGTAGCTGCCGCGGTCGGTGAAGCCGAGCACGTCGTCCTTGGCGATTTCGCGCGAGAAGCGGATGCAGCGCGAACACAGGATGCAGCGCTCGTCGTCGAGTGTGACGTGCGGCCCGAGCACGCTGCGCTTGGGCTTCACGTTTTTCTCCTCGATGTAGCGCGAGTAGCCGCGCCCGTAGCCGGTGGCCTGCTCCTGGAGCTTGCACTCACCGGCCTGGTCGCAGATCGGGCAGTCGAGCGGGTGGTTGACGAGGAGAAACTCCATCACGCTTTCGCGGGCATCCTTGACCATCGGCGTGGTGGTGCGGATGTGCATGCCCGGGCTCACATTTGTCCCGCAGCCGATCACGGGTTTCGGGATCCAGTTGATCTTCTGCTTGCCGGTGGCCTCGTCGATGATCGGCGCCTTGGTCGCGGGATCGACGGCGGGCATGCCCATCTCGATAAGGCACATGCGGCAGTTTCCCGCGACGGAGAGCTTCTCGTGGTAGCAGTAGTGCGGGATGTCGATGCTGAGCTTGCGGGAAGCCTCGATCACGTTGGTGCCTTTGGGCACAGCGATCTCTCGCCCGTCGATGTTGACGGTGACGAGGTCTGGGTTGGCGGGCTGGATCATGGCAGTCTTCGACTGATTTAAATTGTTGCGCGGGCGGGAGGGGCGGGAGGGCGCGGTGGCGTGCGGCAGCGGGAAGCGCGGGAAAATGGATTGTGCGTTAGACAAGTTGCAGGGCCTCGGCGGGGCGCGACTCCTTGCTTTGGTAGTAGCTCTCGAACTCGTCCTTGAACTTGATGAGGAAGCTCTGCGTGGGCCACGAGCAGCCCTCGCCAAAGGCGCAGATCGTGCGCCCGGGGATCTGATCGGCGACGCTCTTGAGCAGGGCCGCATCCTCCGCGCGCGCCTGGCCGTGAACCATCCGCGAGGAGATGCGCTTCATCCACAGCGAGCCTTCGCGGCAGGGCGTGCACTGGCCACAGCTCTCGTGCGAGTAAAAGGCGTTTATGTTGGCGAGCGCCTCGACCATGCTGACGCTGTCGTCCATGACGATGACGCCGCCGGAGCCGCCCATCGAGCCGATGGCCGCCAGCGAGTCGAAGTCCATCGGCACGTCCTCCACGCCCCAGTCAAACTCGACCATGTCCGCGCCTTGCTTGCGCTTGCCTTTGAAACGCTCGCCGAAGCGCAGCACTTTCGCCGAAGAACCGCCCGGGATCACGCCCTTGAACTGCCGCCCCTCCAGCGGGCCGCCGCACACGTCGTAGAGCAGCTCGCCCATCGTGATCTTGCCGCACTCAAACTCGTAGTAGCCGGGCCGCTTGACGTGGCCCGAGACGCAGAAGATGCGCGTGCCGGTGTTGCCCGGCGTGCCGGTTTTCGAAAAAGCCTCGCCGCCCATGTCGATGACGTGCCGGACCTGGCACATCGTCTCGACGTTGTTGACGATGGTCGGGCACTGGTAGAGCCCGAGCACGGCGGGGAAGTACGGCGGCTTGATCCGCGGGTTGGCGCGCTTGCCTTCGAGCGACTCGATCAGGCCCGTCTCCTCGCCGCAGATGTAGGCGCCCGCGCCGCGGTGGACGAAGATCTCGCAGGAGTAATCGGTGCCGAGAATATTGGGCCCGACGAAGTTTTTCGCGCGGGCCTCGGCAATCGCGCGCTCCAGGATTTTCGCCCCGTGCGGGAACTCGCCGCGGATGTAGATGTAGGCCTGCTTCACGCCGTTCGCGAAGCAGGAGATCATGATCCCCTCGATGAGCTGGTGCGGGTCCTGGTGGATGATGTAGCGGTCTTTAAAGGTGCCCGGCTCGGACTCGTCCGCATTGACGATCAGGTAGATGGGCTTGCCGCTTTTGCGGTCGACGAGCGACCACTTCACCCCGCAGGGGAAGCCCGCTCCGCCGCGCCCGCGCAGGCCGGATTTTTTGACCTCCTCGCGCAGGTCTTCGGGGCTCTGGGCGACGGCCTTCCGGAGCGTCTCGTAGCCACCATGGCGCAAGTAGCAGTCGATGTCGCTGGTGTAGCCGACTTCGTCGATGTGCTTGAAAATGAGGCGTCGCTCTTCGGGCATGAGAGGGAAGTTTTTTTCGGATAAATGAGGGAGGGGCGGCTGGTGGCGGTAGTGCGCGGGAGCGGGTTTCCGCAGGGCTCAGGCGCTGGCAGCGGCGGCAGCGGGCGATGCGGCGGCGGGCGCGGGGCCGCGAGCCGCAGACTCGGCGCGGATTTGCGCGGCGATCTGCCGCGCCTTATCGACATCGACGCGCTCGTGGAGCTCGTCATCGACCATGAGGACGGGGCCGGAGCCGCAGCTCGCGAGGCACTCGACAAACTCGATCGTCACTTCGCCATCGGGCGAGATTTCGCCGAGCTCGGTGTTAAACTCTTCCTTCAACTTATCGCAGACCTTGTAGCCGCCATTGAGCGCACAGGAGAGCGTGCGGCAGACACGGATGTGCCGACGCCCAATCGGCTTTTGGCGAAACATCGGGTAAAACGTGATCACGCCGTGGACGTTGATCGGCTCGATTTCGAGCTTGGCCGCGACCCACTCGGCGGTGCCCGAAGGCAGGTAGCCGATGTCCTCTTGGATGAGGTGCAGCAGCGGCAGCGTCGCACTGCGCTTCACGGGGTAGTGCGTGATCACCTCGTCGATGCGTTGGAGAGTTTCGGGCTTAAGGTTCATCACTCGGGGGAGCTCGGGAAAATCGGGTCAGTGCGGCGGTCGATCAGGAGGGGGGCGGCAGCGGCTTTAGCGGTCACACTCGCCCATGACGAAGTCCAGCGAGCCCAGGATGGAGACCACATCGGAGATCATCGCTCCGGCGCAGACTTTCGGCAGGATCGAGAGGTTGCAGAAAGAGGGCGCGCGGATTTTCAGGCGGTAGGGCACGCCGCCGCCTTTGCTCACGATGTAAAAACCGAGCGCGCCTTTCGGGTTTTCGGCTTCAAAATAGACCTCGCCCGCGGGCATCTGCGGCCCCTCGGTCACGATCATGAAATTCTGGATCAGCTCTTCCATCGAGCTGAGTATCTTGTCCTTCGGCGGCGCGAAAATCCGCCGCGCATCGCGCGCATACCAATCCCCATCGGGGAGCTGCTCAATCGCCTGGCGGATGATCCGCACCGACTGGCGCATCTCTTCGCCGCGCACGAGATAGCGGTCGTAGGAATCCCCCGTCGAGCCCACCGGCACGTCAAACTCGTAACGCTCGTAGCCGCTGTAGGGGCGGTCCTTGCGCAGGTCAGCCGCGACGCCCGAGCCGCGAAGGTTGGGCCCCGTGAGCCCGTAGCTGAGCGCGTCTTCCCTGGTGATCACGCCGACACCGACCGTGCGATCCATAAAGATCTTGTTACGCGTGAGCAGCGAGAGGATCTCTTCGAGGATCGGCAAAAACTGGTCGCAAAACTCAAGCACGCGCCCCGTCCAGCCTTCCGGCAGATCGCGCGCCACGCCGCCGATCCGCGTGTAGCTGGTCGTGAAGCGCGCGCCCGTCAGCTCCTCAAAGAGCCGGTAGAGCTTTTCGCGCTCGGTAAAGGTGTAGAGGAAGATCGTCCACGCGCCCGTATCGATGCCGAAGGCGCCGAGCCCGATCAGGTGCGCCGAGATGCGCGCGAGCTCGGCGGTGATCACGCGAATCGCCTGGCAGCGCTCGGGAACTTCGAGCCCGGCGAGCCGCTCGACCGCAATCGCGTAGGCCATGTTGTTCGCCAGCGGGGCGAGATAATCGAGCCGGTCCGTGTAGGGCACGAACTGGTTGTAGGTCATGTTCTCGGCGATCTTCTCGTCGCCGCGATGCAGGTAGCCGATGACGGGGCGCGCCTCGGTGACGACTTCCCCATCGAGCTCCATTTGCAGGCGAAGCACGCCGTGGGTCGAGGGGTGCGAGGGCCCCATCGAGAGCGACATCTTCTCGGTCTCAAACTCCGGCGTCTCCACAGCGGCGCTCTGCTGGGCACTGGCGTGCCTGGCAGCGGTATCGAGAAAGTTAAATTCGGTGGCCATTGAGATTTGGTGAGGGAGGGGGCGGGAGCGGCTTGGGCGGCTGAGTCGTAGCGGAGAGCGGCGCGGCTAAATTGGCGTGGATGGCGAGCGGGCGGGCAGTGGGCGGGCAGTGGCGTGGATGCGGGTTTGGTTGACGGCGTTCAGGAGAGGGAGGCGGCGGGCTTGGTTCAGGGAGCAGGCTTTTCGTTAGACTCGTCCCAGCTCTCGTCTTTGGCGCGGGGCTCGGCCTCGCTGAGGTTTACCTGGCCGCTGGAGGCGACGAAGGGGCCGCCCGCCATCGGCGCGGGCTTTACGCTAATGCGCGTCTCGGCAGCCACGTCCGGCTCAGGCCACTCGGTCTCGATCCCCGCCAGCGGAAACTCCTTGCGCAGCGGGTGGTAAGGGTAGCCCTCCCACATCAAGATGCGGCGCAGGTCGGGGTGCCCCTCGAAGCGGATCCCGAACATGTCGTAAGTCTCGCGCTCGTGCCAATCCGCCGCTGCCCATAGGCTTGTGACGCTGGGCACGCTCGGCGCCGCATCGTCTCCCGCGCAAGGCGTGGCGATCCGCAAGTAATCGTGCGTCGCCGTCGAGTAGAGGTGGTAAACCGCCGTGAAACGCGGGCTCGCGCTCTCGCCCCAATCGACCGCCGTCACGTCAGTGAGCAAATCGTACCCACGCTCGTCGCGCAGCACGCGCATCAGCGCGAGCAACTCGCCCGGCGGCACGTCCAGCGCCGGATGGTCGAGGCTCGCGCGCGGGGTCGCCTGCGGGAAACGTTCCTGTAAGCTGGCGAGAATATCGACGGTGGTGGACATTGGCGTGTGGCGGCGGCGGGAGGGGCGGGAGGGCGGGGAGATTGGCTTGGTGGGAAAGGGAGGGCGGCGCGCGGGAGTGTGGATCAGCGGATGATGTGCGGTGCGTTTTTCGGAGGCGGTTGGGGCGAATCGCTCGGCATGTTGGCTTGTTAAGCGGGGCGCGGTGTGGGCATCGGAAACGGCGGGAGGAGTCTACGGCAAAGGGCGCCCCTCATTCGGCGCGGAGCAGGTTGCGCGTCGCGGGCTCCTTCCGGATCTTGTTTTGCAAGGTCATGAGCGCGTCGAGCAGCGCCTCGGGCCGCGGCGGGCAGCCACTCACATAAACGTCAACCGGCAAGATCCGGTCGACCCCCTGAAGGGTCGCGTAGCTGCGGTACATGCCGCCCGAAGACGCGCAGGCACCCATCGCGATCACCCACTTCGGCGCGGCCATCTGGTCGTAAATCCGGCGCACCACCGAGGCCATTTTGTAAGTCACCGTACCTGCCACGATCATGCAATCACTCTGCCGCGGCGAGAAACGCATGACCTCCGAGCCGAAGCGCGCGATGTCGAAGCGCGAGCCGCCCACCCCCATCAGCTCGATCCCGCAGCAGGCCAGCCCCATCGGCATCGGCCACACCGAATTGCTGCGGATCCAGTTAATCACAGCATCCGCCCGAGTGACGACAACCTCGCCCTCGATCTTGCTGTTATACGCCAATTCAGAGTTCGGTGTTACCATGTGAGAAAGCCACAGTTTGCTCGAAACAAAATCGGCGCAGAGCGTTACGAGCCGCCCGATCCCGCGCAAGTTGGATTTTATAAAATCTTGCAGGACAAGGGAAACGGCAAATAAGGCTGAGACTCAACCTCATTAACAGACAAACGCACAACCCCACGTCAGTCATCGTCAGCCCGCGCGTGAGCGCCCAGAGGCCGAACTCGCCAAAAACGAGCATGTTGTGCCGCGCTTGTAATGCCGAAGGACGATACAAACACGGAAATTTTCCTCTTCAGCCTCCGCCAGCCCTCTTGTCATTTTCAAACAGTGCGGGCTACGTGGAATCCCGCATCTCTGTATGCGGGATGTTCCCCCTTCTGTAACCCACCTCCCCTCCCCCCCCATTAGTCCCTGCCCCCCCTCACCCCTATGAATAAGATGAGTTGTTTCCGGCTCTTCAGAGCCACCCCAGTCCGCGCACTGCTCTTTGCGGTGCTTGGTTTTCCTTTGTTTGCCCATGCGCAGGCCTCGGCGCCTGCAAATCTGAATGAAGAAACTGATCCGGCAGCAATCCGGCAAGAGTGGGTGGCTTGGGCCACCAAACTTGCCGAGCCGATTTTTGACGCGCTCGATAAACGCGAGCTCAGACTGAGAATGCCCGTCGAGACGAGGGCGACTCATTCCTACTTGACGGGCCCTGTCGGCAGTCCCGGCGGTGTTACCTATCTGGAGGCACTTGCGCGGCTTCTCGCGGGGATCGCCCCTTGGCTGGAGCTTGGGCCCGATGACACGCCCGAAGGCCAACTGCGCGGGCAGCTCGCAGAAGCGGCCCGCCGTGCAATTGATGCAGCGACCGACCCCAGCTCCCCCGATAGAATGACCTTTGGGCGCTACGGGCAGTCACTTGTCGATTCTGCGTTTCTGTCGCTAGCCACTTTTCGCGCCCCGCGTGAGCTGTGGGAAAAGCTGGAACCTCGCGTTCAGGCAAACCTCATCGCTTGCTTAAAGGAAACTCGCAGCGTCGGCTTCCCTGGCGGAAGCAACTGGCAGTTCTTTCCGGCTTTTGTGGAGCTTGCCCTTGCCCGAGGCGGCGAGCCGCGCGACGACTCGCGCCTTCTACCAACTTTAGAAAATTTCCGGGAATGGTACCTCGGGGATGGGTATTATGGAGAACCCCATTTTGGCTGGAGCTACTACAACTCCTACGTCATCCAGCCAATGCTGCTTGGTATCTTGGATGAGGTAGCCCACGAGAGCGAGGCCCTTCGCCAATTCCAACGGGAGGCACTGGCCGCGGCGCAACGCTACGCGGCGGTGCAGGAGCGGCTGATCGCCCCCGATGGCAGCTTCCCGGCACTCGCGCGCTCAATCGTATACCGCGCAGGTGCCTTTCACTTACTTGCCGATATCGCATTGCGGCGCGAATTACCAAAACCAGTGATTCAGCGCACCGAAGACGGAGCCGTCCACATCATTACTCCCGGCGCGCCACCGGCGGCAGTACGCACCGCACTTACCCGTGCCATGCGGCGCACGCTTGATGCACCAGGTACCTTTGATGAAAATGGCTGGTTGCAGATCGGCCTGTCGGGACACCAGCCCCTGCTGGCAGAAAGCTACCTCAGCACAGGCAGCCTTTACCTGTGCAGCGTGGCTCTCCTGCCCCTCGGGCTACCGCCCGACGACCCGTTTTGGAGCGATCCGCATGAACCGACGTCTTCGGAACGGCTCTGGAGCGGCGACACCGATGTTTGGGCCCCCCGCTCGATGGGCCGACTGCCAGCACCTGAAACGCCGCTGGAGGTTGCGGTCCGTGCTGCGCGCTGGCAACTGACGCAGCCCGATGCCATAAACTACCTGCGTCGCTGGGAGCACGGGGCATTCTGGGCCGGGATGACCGTGCTGGCTGATACGGATGGTGCGCCCGCCGATATTCGTGAAGCGGTCTTGAAGATGGGCCGCGACACCCGTTGGCAGCCCAATAGTGGCAGTCTTCTTCATGCTGATAATCAGACGATTACACAATCCTACCTGTGGACGGCTCGCAATGGTGCGGGCAAGGAAGCACTTGCGCCGACCATCGCAATCTTTGAGCGCCTATTGGCTGAAGCGCCGCGGGGCCCCTTGAGCGCTGTGGTCCCTGGAACGCCAGGCCGCTGGAGCTGGTGCGACGCGCTCTTCATGGCACCGCCTGCAATGTTCCAGCTGTCCAAACAGACTGGCGATATGCGCTACCGCGACCACGCTCTACGCGAATGGTGGGCCACTACTGATTTTCTCTACGACCCAGTCGAAAAGCTCTACTTCCGCGACAAAAACTACTTCGAGAGGCGCGACGATCAGGGAAACAAGATCTTTTGGTCTCGTGGCAACGGTTGGGCGTTTGCGGCGATGGCACGTTCATTGCCGCTGCTGGAGGCAAACAGTCCCGATGCACAGCGTATGCGCGGGCTGTTTGTAGAGATGGCCGAGCGTCTGATCGAACTGCAAAAGGAAGACGGCTACTGGTCACCATCGCTGTTGTCCCCCGAGGGCTCTCCACCTGAAACGAGCGGCACAGGCTTTTTCACCTACGGCCTCGCTTGGGGCATCAACGCCGGCCTGCTCGACCGCGAACGCTTCGAACCCGCGGTACGAAAGGGCTGGTCTGCTTTAAAGCGCGCGCTCCATCCCAATGGCAAGTTGGGCTACGTGCAGCAGATCGGCACCGGCCCCAGACAGGCAGGCAAGAACGATACCCAGTACTACGGCACTGGTGCGCTGCTGATGGCCGCCAGCGAAATCACCAAACTGGACGCTGCGAAACAGTGAGCGCACAGCCCCGCCGCCGTTGTTGCGAGTGCTAGCCGCGACCCGGTAATTCGCCCCTTCCACAACGGCTTCATTCAAAGGCCCGTGTGCACCACAGCGCACGGGCCTTTTGCGTTAGCAAACGCGCGACACGCAGGCACGGTTAACTCCTATTTTCCATCCAATGAACGCAGATGGTCTCTTGCTATTTGTGTTTGGGCAGTGTGAGCTACGTGGAATCCCGCACTTCTATGTGCAGGATATTCCCCTTCATTCCCTAAATCCCCGATCCCCCTAAATCCATATGAATAAGATGAGTTGTTTTCGGCTCTTCGCAGCCGCCCCAGTCGTGGCTCTGCTTGGGCTCCTTGGCGCGCCATGCTCCTCCCAAGCGAATCCCTTACCGAAGGGCCCGCTTCCGCTCGGGCGTGCCGACCTTGTGGAGACGCGCACGGTAAAGGAGCTCCGCCCCGGCC
>NZ_LSZQ01000014.1 GCF_001580015.1 Cephaloticoccus primus | reverse complement strand
GATGATGAAACCAATCCCCATATCACAGTTGAAGGCCTCTTTGGTCCGCTCTGGCTAGGAATTACCTTTTTTAAAACAGGAAGTAGCGCTGCGCCATCGGCAGCACCTCGGCGGGCTCGCAGGTCAGCAGCTCGCCATCGGCGCGGACGACGTAGGTCTCGGGATCGACATCGATCTGCGGTGTTGCGCCGTTGTGAATCATGTCGCGCTTTTGCACACGGCGGCAGCCGCGAGCGGCGACGAGCGGCTTCGCCAAGCCCAACGCGGCAACGGCAGGATTGCTCAAGGCAGCCTGCGAGACGAAGGTCACCGAGGTTTTCAGTGCTTTGCCGAAGGCCCCGAACATGGGGCGAAAATGCACTGGCTGCGGAGTCGAGATCGAGGCGCCCGGGTCGCCCATCGGCGCAGCGGCGATCATCCCGCCCTTGATGATGAGGCTCGGCTTTACGCCGAAAAAGGCGGGCCGCCACAGCACCAGATCTGCCAGCTTGCCGACTTCGACTGAGCCGACGGCATGCGCAATGCCGTGCGTGAGCGCGGGGTTGATCGTGTATTTGGCGAGGTAGCGCTTGACCCGAAAGTTGTCGGCGCCGGAGCGGGCCGCGTCCTCGGCGAGCGCGCCGCGCTGCTGCTTCATTTTATGCGCGGTCTGCCAGGTGCGCGTGATGACCTCGCCCACGCGGCCCATCGCCTGCGAGTCGGACGACATCATCGAAAATGCGCCCATGTCGTGCAGGATGTCTTCTGCGGCAATCGTCTCACGGCGGATGCGGCTCTCGGCGAAGGCCACGTCCTCCGCAATCGCGGAGTCGAGGTGGTGGCACACCATCAACATGTCCAGATGCTCATCAATGGTGTTCACCGTATAAGGGCGGGTCGGGTTCGTGGAGGACGGCAGCACATTGGGCAGGCCCACCGCGCGGATGATGTCCGGCGCGTGCCCACCGCCCGCGCCCTCGGTGTGAAAGGTGTGGATGCTGCGGCCCTTGAAGGCACCGAGCGTGGTTTCGACAAAGCCGGACTCATTGAGCGTGTCGCTGTGGATGGCGACCTGGACGTCCATTTCTTCGGCGACGCTCAGGCAGTTATCAATCGCCGCCGGTGTGCTGCCCCAGTCTTCGTGCAGCTTTAGCCCGATCGCGCCCGCCTCGACTTGTTCGCGCAGAGGCTCCGGCAGGCTTACGTTGCCCTTGCCGAAGAGACCGATGTTCATGGCAAACGCATCTGCCGCCTCCAGCATCCGGTGGATGTGCCACGGCCCGGGCGTGCAAGTCGTCGCCAGCGTGCCAGTCGCCGGGCCGGTCCCGCCGCCGATCATGGTCGTGACGCCGCTCATGAGCGCCTCCTCGATTTGCTGCGGGCAAATCCAGTGGACGTGCGTATCCACGCCGCCCGCCGTGAGGAGCATCCCCTCTCCCGCGATGATCTCGGTACCCGCGCCGATCGCGATGTCCACCGCAGGCTGGATGTCGGGATTCCCCGCCTTGCCGATTGCGCTGATGCGGCCGTCCTTGAGGCCGACGTCGGCTTTGACGATGCCCCAGTGATCCACGATCAGCGCATTGGTGATCACGGTGTCGGCGACCTCCGCGGCGACGCGCTGGCCTTGGCCCATGCCGTCGCGGATCACCTTGCCGCCGCCAAATTTCACCTCCTCGCCGTAGCACGTGTAGTCTTTCTCGACCTCGATCCACAGCCCGGTATCGGCCAGGCGCACGCGGTCGCCCGTGGTCGGACCAAACATCTCCGCATGAGCGCGGCGGGAGAGTGTGGCGCTCATCGCGGCCCCTCCCCGTCAAGCGGCCCCATGACCTCGCCGCGAAACCCGTATACGCGCCGCTCACCTGCGAGCGCGACGAGCTCCACCGTACGCGATTGGCCCGGCTCGAAACGCACCGCCGTGCCTGCCGCGATATTGAGCCGGAAGCCACGCGGCGGCGCGGTCGAAGCTCAGCGCTTCGTTGGTTTCGGCGAAGTGATAATGCGAGCCGACCTGCACGGGCCGGTCACCCATGTTTTCGACGCGCAAGGTGAACGTCTCACGGCCTGCGTTGAGCGTGAGCTCGCCCTCCAGTGTTTTTATTTCTCCGGGGATCATACGTATTGTCCTCCTAAACAATCGGGTGGTGCACGGTAACGAGCTTGGTGCCATCGGGAAACGTGGCCTCGACCTGGATATCCGGAATCATCTCCGGCACGCCCTCCATCACCTCGGCACGCGTGAGGATGTGCTTGCCCTCATCCATCAGCTCGGCCACCGAGCGGCCATCACGCGCGCCCTCAAGCAGCGCGCAAGTGATCAGCGCCACCGCCTCCGGATAGTTGAGCCTTACGCCGCGCGCCCGGCGGCGCTCCGCCACCAGGCCAGCAGTGAAGATCAGCAGTTTGTCTTTCTCGCGTGGGCTTAGCTCCATCGTTATCGTCCTCGTTTTTTGAATTAACCGTTAAGTGTTCCAGATACGCGGGATCAGGGCGGGCCGCCCGCTCAAGGCCGGGCGCACCACCGCCCACAGCCGCGTAAACCACGCGCGGCCCGGCTCGCAAACAGGCCCGAGCCAACGTGCCAGCAACACGCCGCCAGGCAATAGCGTGACCGCCCCCGCGCCGAGCTCCGGCGCGATTGCGCAGCAAGCATCGCGCAACGACTCCCCCACGCGCGGCCCGATGACGCACAAGGTCCCCGCGACGGGTGCCCCACCCAAACCGACGGGCGAGTCCAGTAGCGGCGAGCTGCCCGTCACCCGTCCGCGCTCGCGCCACAGCAACCGCGCACCGCAGCCGATCCGCGTGCTCATGGAAAAATCGCCTCGCGCAAAACGCTCTCCCGAGGCCGTCCGACCAAAGCACAGCATTTCAAGGCCGATGAAGTGCGCGCCCGGCGCGAGCTCGACCTCGGTCGTCTGAGTGCCGACAGCACCATCGAACACCAAGCTTTCCTGCGGCAACCACTCACACAGCGCATCGGCGGCCACGCGGATCGTCTGCACCAGCGCGGCAAGAGGGGCACGCGGAGCCGAAGGGGCGCGTGGGACCTGAGGAGCGGGAGGGCTCTCACGCTGTTTCTCCTGCCCCGCGCTGCGATACCACTTGCCCGCGCCCGGCGTAGTCAAAAGCGCGTGCGCCCCTGCTCCGACATCGACGGCGATTTCCAGCGAATCCCCGCCGACGATTCCGGCGGGCGGATGCAGCACAATCGCGTGGCACACGGCCTCGCCCTCGGGGTAGAGCGGCTTTTGCAACCGCAGCGGGCCCACATGGCGATTGCGCACCAACACGCTGCGGGCGCCTCGACGCACAAACTCCAATCCCAGCCGCGCACGCCACCCGGAATCGCGCGACTGCAGAGGACGGCTGAAAAAATTCGTGGGCATGACTGGAGGGCTTGCGATGCAGTTGAGCGACTCAACTGCGGCCAACCGGGTTCCCAGCCCAAACGCATTTGTAGACTGCTGTCTACGCAAAAACTCCCAGCAACCACTACGCGTGGGGCGGCAGGCGGTGCCTGCACCCGTTCACTGTGCGGTTTGCTTGGCGGGCTTTCCGCCCGCCAAGCAAACCGCACAGTTGGAAATGCCCGACCAAAGGGCGGCTTAACCCGTAAATCGAAAAAATCGCCCAAATGGGTACGCGATCCATCCGCGATTCAGGCTCCTTCCCCTGTCGTGAAACGACAGGGGGATGGCTCGTTAAATTTGCGATTTTGTTCGGGCGCAAAGCGCACGGGCAAAATCGCAAATTCAATGGCACGTGGCGCCACGCCACCGCCCCACGCGCAGTGGCAGTCTTCTTTATTGGGGGCACAAAAAAAGCAGCACCGGGGTGCTGCTTTGAGGAAGTGAGGGGCGGCCGTGAAGACCGCTCCCGTTTGGGTTTAGAACTTCCAGTCGACGCCGAAGAAGGTGCCGGTGCCCAGCGCGGGGTAGCCGTGTGCCTCTTCGTAGGATTCGTCGAGGGCGTTTTCCACGCGCAGCCGGAGCGAGAGTTGCTCGTTCACCGCGTAGGAGACGTAGATGCGAAGCGTGGTGTAGTCCTCGGCGTTGAAGGTCGCAAAGGTCTGCGCGTCGATGTCCTCGCGGTCGACGATCCAGCGCACGCCGATGCCGGCGCTCAGGCCATTGCCGAAGTCCTGACCGAGGTCAGCCGTCACCGTGTGGCGCGGACGGCGCAGCAAGCGCTCGTCGGCGCTCTGGTTTTTCGCCTCCAGATAGGTGTAGCCGAGCTGGCCGCGGGTGCGCTCGGCGAGCTTCACGTCGCCCTTTACCTCGACACCGCGAGTGCGGGCACGGCCCACGTTGTAAGTGGTGCTGGGGATCGGGGTGTAGTCGGTAGCGATCAAGTCGCGGAGCCGGTTTTCAAACCAGGTGACGCCGATGACGCCGCGATCCTCGGGCAGGTAGAAGTCCGCGCCCGCATCCCAGCCGCGCGAGGTCTCGGGCTTGAGGTTGGGGTTGCCCACGTAGCTGCCGTAGACGCCGTAGAGCTCAATGAGGCTCGGCGCGCGGAAGCCCGTGCCGTAGCTGGCGCGCAGCTTGAGCTGCTTGTTGGCGACGAGCCAAGCGGCGCTCGCACGGCCCGTGGTCTTCTCGCCAAAGGTGTCGAAGTCGTCGTGGCGCAGTCCCCCCGTGAGGTAGATGTTTTCCGTGGGGTGGAACTCCTGGTTGATGTAGAAGGCCAGCAGGTCCTGGTGCTTGTTGATGTTGGCCCAAGCGCTGGTGTTCTTCGTGTGCAGGTTCTCGGCGGTGACGCCCGCCGTGACGCTGAGTTTGTCGTCGCAGAGCAGGTAGAGCGTCTGCCAGTCGGCGATCAGGCGGCGGTTTTTGACGACGTAATCGGCCGTACCTGCGGTCTCCGGGACGAAGCGGCGGCTCTGTGCACCGAGGGTCACGCGGCTGCTGAGGCGCTCACCATTGCGGAACTCGGAGAACACCGTGCCGAGGAAGTTTTGCTCCTGGCTCTCCTCGTCGAGCGTGGGAGCGAAGCGGCTGCCGGGGCTCTCGTAGTCGCCCTGGAACCAGCGGACGGTCGCGCCGATGTTGATCGCAGGATCGACCTCGACGTCGATACGCGCGGAGGTGTTGATGCTGTCGAAGGAGTTGTTCTCGCGCTCGTTGTCGGTGTGCGAACCGCGCACCGAGACGTTGTAGGCCACGCCCGAGCTCTCGCCCTGCGAGTGGAAGTAGCCGCCGACGCTTTTGAAGGTGCCCCCCTCCAGACCAACGCGGGTCTTCGACTGGGCCGCCGAGCCGCGCTCTGCGCGCAGCGAGATCACGCCGCCAATCGCGTCTGCACCGTAGAGGGTGCTCTGCGGGCCGCGGGCGATTTCGACCGTGTCGCCACCGCCGATGGCCGCGCCACCGAGGAAGTTGCGATAGTCGGTATCCGAGTCGCTCATCCGGATGCCGTCCACTAGGAACAGCGTCTGGTTGGAGTTGGTGCCGCGCAGGAAGATCGAGTTGATGCCACCCGCGGCACCGGTGCGGACGGTGGGCGCGCCGACGATGTCGCCCAGCACATCGCCAAACGACGTGAGCTGACGGCGCTGCGCCTCCTCGGGCGTAATCACATCGACCACAGTGCCGAGCGTGCGCTGCGAATGCGGCGTGCGCGTGGCAACCGTCACGTAGGGCGACAGTTGCGTGGGTTGAGGCTCCTCGACGGGAGCTTTCTGCGTCTGTGCGCTCAAAGCGGGCGCAAGCGCGAGGGAGAGGGCTGCCAATTTCGGAAGCCAGAATCGGTTATTCATAGGTTTGGTTTGCTGGTTCTGAAGCAGGGAAAAACGCGAGGGCCACGATCCGCTGCGAGCGACACGCCTCTTTCATTTGCAGGATGAGAAAAACAGAGCGCAGGCAGGCGAAACAGGGGTGTGCAGCACACCCGGCTTCCCATGCAGGTGTTACGGTCAATCTAAGTAAAAGAACTAAGACGCAAAGCAGGCGGGCGACCTTGGGAACGCCTCACTCACTCAGCAACTGGTTTTTCCACTTAGATTTCGAGGATACACGACGAATGGAACTCGCCCCCCAGCCTCCCACTGCGCGTAGGGCGGTGGGAGTACTGCCCTACGCGGGCGGCGGCAGGCGGTGCCTGCACCCATTTACTGTGCGGCTTGTGTGTCGGGCGTTCCGCCCGATACACAAGCCGCACAGTAAGGGATACCCGACCTTCGGTCGGGCGGTCGTTGACCGATTTTATGGGCGCGGCCTCGTTGGGCCGCGCTAGAACTGCGTTTACCGGTTAACCCAAAAAATCCGCCCAAATGGGTTCCCGCTTCATTCGCATTTGATGCTTCAAGCCCTGTCGTGAAGCGACAGGGAGGCGAATTTGGGAATCGTGTTCCGCCGCGTAGCGGCGGGGCCGATTCCCAAATTCAATGGCACGTGGCGCCACGCCACCGCCCCACGCGGGGTCTTCGACCCTCTCATCTTGCGAGCCGCTCGTTGGCGGCTCGTCCTCGGGCTCGTTCATCATGCGCGCGGCCTCGTTGGCCGCGCGTCGGGCCTACGCGGACAACTGGGTGAGGTTATAGTTCGCTCGGCTCGGTGGGCGTGGGCGTGAAGCGCAGGAGGGCCCAGGCGGAGAGCGCGAGTGCGGCGCACAGCAGCACAAACCAATCGCCGTAGCGCACGTAGAGGCTCTGGCGCTCGGCCCAGCGGGTGTCGCGCGAGAGGGAGATCGTCTTCACGCCGCGGAAGTAGATGCTGCCCTCGGCGTCGGTCATCGTGTCGCGCACATTGCCAAACTCATCGATCCAGCCGCTCCAGCCGCTATTGCCCACGCGGATGACGGGGCGGCGCGTCTCGACGGCGCGCAGCACCGAGTGCGCGGCGTGCTGGACGGCGGCTCCGCTCTGGCCGAACCAGCCGTTATTGGTGTGCACGGTCAGCACCTCGGCGCCGCTGCGCACGCTGGCGCGGGCGAGCTGCGGGTAGGTGTCTTCGTAGCAGACCAGCGGGCCGAGCACGGCGATCCGGCTTTGCATGGGCAGGAGGATCGGGTGCGGATCGCGCCCGCGGCTAAAGTCGTCTCCCACCGGCACGACTTTTGAGAGCCAGCCGAGCAAGGGGCGCAGCGGCACGTATTCGCCAAAAGGGACGAGCCGGCGCTTGGCGTAGTAGCTGGGGGAAATGCCGCCTTCGGGCGTCGCGATGAGGACGGCGTTAAACCACGCCTCTTCGGGGAAGCCGGCGTCTTCGACGGCGATCGAGCCGAGGACGAGCGGGACGCGCACCCGGGCGGCCAGCGAGTTTACGAAGTCGCTCGCGCGCGGCTCGCCGAGCACCGCCCAGGGCGTCACGGCCTCGGGCCACAAAATCGCATCGGGCCACTCGCGCGCGGCTTGCAGCGTGAGCTGCTCCAGCGTGCGCTCGATTTGCTGGCCGTGCGCGGGCTCCCACTTGAGCTCTTGCGGCACGTGGGGCTGCACGAGCGTGAGCCGCGCGACATCCTCACGCCGCTGGCGAAACGTGTCCCCGAGCATCAGGAACGAGGGAAAGATCAGCGCCATCAGCGCGACCATGAACTCGGGGCTGCGCTTCCTGAGCCCCTTGTGCGACTGGCGCAGCAAGCGGTGCGCGTAGGCCGCCAGGCCGAGGTTGAAGAGGATGAGCAGAAAGGAGACGCCGCCCTGACCGGTCAGCGAAGCGACCTGGAGGACAATCGAGCGCTGCCACTGGCTGGCGGCGAGCGGCAGCCACGGGAAGCCGCCGAAGGCCCACTGTCTGGTCCACTCGATCACGGCCCACAGCGCGGCGAGCCCGAGGATGACCATGATCCGCTCCAGCGGGCGGCGCGTGTGCATGCGCGGCATGGCCCACCACACGGCCCCATACCAAAGCCCGACCCACGCGCCCACGAAAGGCGCGAGCAGCAGGAGCCCCGCCCAGGTGACGTGGTGCAGCCAACCGAGAATCACGCCCCAGGCGACGGCTTGCGCGGCAAAGAGCGTGCCCGCGTAGAGCCGGAAGCGCGGGCGCGCATAAGCCCAGAACACCGCAGGCGCGGCAAAGGCATAGGCGAACTCCGAGGTCTTGAAGGGCGGAAAGCTCAGCGCGGTGAGCACCGTCGTGACGAGGAAGATGCCGACTGCCCAAAGGCCGTCGCGCTGCTGCGCCCAGAAAGACGGGCGCTCCGCGTAGGGGTCATCGTGCGCTGCCGGAGCGGGGCTGGGCGCAGCCCGGCGGCTGCTTTTGCTTTGCACGGAGTCTTTGTCGGGCTGCATCGGTCGGGGGCGGGAGGGCGGGAGCGGCGGGAGGGCGCGGGATTTGCGGGCCTCACTGGCGGTGCGCAGGGTCAGGCGCCGTGGCAGTGTTTGTACTTTTTACCCGAGCCGCAGGGGCAAGGGTCGTTGCGACCGACCTTGGGCATGTCGCGCCGGATGGTGACCTTGGGCAATTCGATCTCCTGCGACGGGTGGGCAGAGCGCGCGGGGAGCGCACGACCGCCGCGAGCTGGGGGAAGCGCCCCCATCGTGCGGGTGGCACCGCCGCCACCGCCAATCGCGGGGGCCGCATCGTCGGCGGGCCCCTGCGCGCGCGCCGAGCGGCTGAGCAGCGCGAGCATGTTTTCAAAGGCTTCGATATTCGAGGCGCTGCGAAACAGGCCGGTGCAGATTTGCAGCCGCACGTTATTCATGAGCTCCTCGAAGTACTTGAAGGCCTCCCCCTTGTACTCGACGAGCGGATCCTTCTGGCCGTAGCTGCGCAGGCCGATGGAGCGGCGCAGCTCCTCCATCTCGGTGAGGTGCTCCTGCCAGTGGCGGTCAATCGCGTTGATGATGACGTAGCGCTCGAGCGCGCCGAGCGCTTCGGGGACCTCGACCGATTCCTTGACCGCATAGGCTTGGGAGACGCGTTCGAGGAGCTGGGCACCGAGCGCGTCGATGTCGCTGCCCTGGAGCTCCTCAGCCTTCAGGCTGATCGGGAAATGCGAGTTTATCCAGCCGACGAGCTGGTCGATATCCGCCTGGCTGGGCGCGCTCTTCTCGCCGTAGCCGGCGTTTTCCAGGCGCGTGAGAATCTCCTCCTGGACTTGCTCGAAGATGATGTCCTTGGGCCGCTCGGCGTGGATCGCCGCGTTGCGGATGCCGTAGACGACTTCGCGCTGCTGGTTGAGGACGTCGTCGTACTGGAGGAGGCGCTTGCGGATCGAGTAGTTCTGCTGCTCGACCTTCTTCTGGGCGCTCTCGATGGAGCGGTTTAGCCAAGGGTGCGCGAGCTCCTCACCCTCCTTCATCGAGCCTTCCATGAGGCGCGAGGCGAGGTTCCCCTGAAGGAACAGGCGCATGAGGTTGTCCTCCAGCGAGAGGAAAAACTTGGTCATGCCCGGGTCACCCTGGCGCGAGCAGCGGCCGCGCAACTGGCGGTCGATGCGGCGCGACTCGTGCCGCTCGGTGCCGATGACGTAGAGGCCGCCGCTCTCGCGCACGCCGGGCCCCAGCTTGATGTCGGTGCCGCGGCCCGCCATGTTGGTCGCGATGGTGACGGCACCGGGCAGGCCCGCGCGCGAGACGATCTCCGCCTCCTGCTCGTGGAACTTTGCGTTGAGCACAGTGTGCACGATGCCCGCGCGCTTGAGCATGCGGGAGAGCACTTCGGAGGACTCGACGGAGACGGTGCCGACGAGGACGGGCTGGCGGCGGCGGTGCGCGTCTTCGATCTCCTTGAGGACGGCATTATACTTGTCGCGGCGGGTCTTGAAGATGGAGTCGTTGTGATCGATGCGGATGCAGGGCCTGTTCGTAGGGATGACCTGCACGGCGAGTTTGTAGATGTCGTGAAACTCGCTGGCCTCCGTCTCCGCAGTACCCGTCATGCCGGCGAGTTTTTCGTACATGCGGAAGTAGTTCTGGATCGTGATCGTCGCGTAGGTGCGCGTCTCGCGCTCGATGGTGACGCCCTCCTTGGCCTCGATCGCCTGGTGCAGCCCGTCCGACCAACGGCGCCCGGGCATGACGCGGCCCGTGTTCTCATCGACGATCATGACCTTCCCGTCCTGCACGACGTACTCGATGTCCTTTTCGTAAAGCGAGTAGGCGCGCAGGAGCTGGGAAATCGCGTGGATCTCCTCGGAGACTTCGGCGAAGCGCTGCTGGGCGGCGAGCTTGCCCGCCTCGCGCTGCTCGGGCGTGCCCGCGCTCTCGCGGTCGAGCTCGGAGTACTCGGTCGCCAGATCGGGCAGCACAAAGGCATCGGGGTTATCGGGGCGCAGGTGCAGGCGCCCGCGCTCGGTGAGGTCGGCCTGCTGCTGGCGCTCGTCGATGGCGTAGTAGAGCTCTTCTTTCAGTTTGTAGTACTCGGCTTTGTTGAAGTCCGAGCTCATCTCGGTCTCAAACTTGTCGAGCGCCTTGCGCCACTCCGCGTTTTCCTGAAGTCGCAGGAGCTGCTTGTTCTTCGGGTGGCCGATCTTGACTTGCAGCATCTTGGTGATGGCGGCGCGGCGCTCGTCTTCGCTGGCCGCGCTGCCCCTCTCAAGCGTCGCGCGCGCCTCGGAGATCAGCGTGTTGCAGAGCCGCTCCTGCACGGCGACGAGCCGGTCAATCGAGGGCCGCAAGCGGGTAAAGGGCTGCTCGCGCTCGATCGGAGCCGGACCGGAAATGATCAGCGGCGTGCGCGCTTCGTCCACGAGGATGGAGTCGATCTCGTCCACGATGCAAAACCAGTGGTCGCGCTGGACCTGGTCTTCGCGGCGGGTCGCCATGCCGTTGTCGCGCAGGTAGTCGAAGCCGAACTCGCTAGCGGTGCCGTAGGTGATGTCGCGCGAGTACATCTCGCGCCGCAGCTCGGAGGGCATCTGCTGCTGCACGCAGCCGACCGTCACGCCGAGGAAGTTGTAGAGGTGGCCCATCCACTCGGAGTCGCGGCGGGCGAGGTAGTCGTTGACCGTGACGAGCTGGGTGTTTCGCCCCGTAAGCGCGTTGAGGTAGAGCGGCAGCGTGGAGACCAGCGTCTTGCCCTCGCCGGTAGCCATCTCGGCGATGCGGCCTTCGTGGATGGCGAGGCCGCCGATGAGCTGCACGTCGAAGTGCACCATGTCCCACACCAGCTCGTGCTCGCAGACCGTGATGCTGCGGCCCTGAAGGCGGCGGGCGGCGTTTTTTACGACGGCGAAGGCCTCGGGCAGGAGCGCTTCGAGCGCGGCGTGCTTGTCATCGGCCTGGGCAATGCGCGCGCGAAACTCGTCGGTCTTTGCCCTGAGTTGCTCGTCGCTGAGCGCCTGGTACGAGGCCTCAAGCTCGTTGATGCGCGCTACAATCGGGCGGCTGCGTTCGAGGAATTTCTTATAGTGCCGCCCAGCAAAGCGTTTGAACAAAAAGGAAAACATGAAGGGGCGGGTCTACAGAGTAGCCCCCAGCCAACGCAACCCCTCTTCGAGGGGAGCTTCCCGGAGGGGCGCAGCATGCGGTTTCGGGCCGCGATCAAGGGAGGGCGCTTTCGCGGCGACTCCGCGCGCCGCAGCCGCAGCCGACGCGCCACTCCCGACGGCGCCCACATTGCCGGCCGCCACTCACACCGTTTTAAAGTACGCGATCGTGCGCTTAAGCCCTTCTTCGAGTGCCACGGTGGGCTGCCAACCGAGTGCCGATTGCGCGAGGCTGATGTCGGGGCGGCGCTGCTTCGGATCGTCTGCGGGCAAGGGCCGGTGCACGATCTTCGAGCGGCCACCGACGAGCCGCAGGACGAGCTCGGCGAGCTGGAGCATCGTAAACTCGCCCGGGTTACCGATGTTCACCGGCCCGACGGTTTCGCTCTGATTCATCAGCCGCACGAAGCCCTCGATCAGGTCGTCCACATAGCAAAACGAGCGCGTCTGCGAGCCGTCGCCATAGACGGTGAGGTCTTCGCCGCGCAGGGCTTGCACGATGAAGTTGGACACCACGCGGCCGTCGTTGGGGTGCATGCGCGGGCCATAGGTATTAAAGATGCGCACGATCCGGATATCGACGTGGTTCTCGCGGTGATAGTCGAAGAACAGCGTCTCGGCGACGCGCTTGCCTTCGTCGTAGCAGGAGCGCTGGCCGATGGGGTTGACGTGGCCCCAGTAGCTCTCGGGCTGCGGGTGCACCGCCGGATCGCCGTAAACCTCGGAGGTGCTGGCCTGGAACACACGGGCGCGCACGCGCTTGGCCAGCCCCAAGCAATTGATCGCGCCGATGACCGAGGTCTTCGTGGTCTTGATCGGGTTGTACTGGTAGTGCGGCGGCGAGGCCGGACAGGCGAGGTTGTAGATCTGGTCGACCTCAAACTTGAAGGGGTCGATCACGTCGTGCCGCACAAACTCGAAGCGCGGATTGCCGAGCAGGTGCGCGATGTTCGCCTTGCGGCCGGTAAAGAGGTTGTCGAGGCAGATGACCTCGTGGTCTTCGGCCAACAAACGATCACAGAGATGAGAGCCCAAAAAACCGGCACCGCCGGTGACGAGTATGCGCATATGGGACAAGGGGCATGCGAAACCGCTCCCCACTTTGCAAGGGGTCTTCGCCCCCATTTCTCCACTGCGCGTGGGGCGCGGTCTTCGACCGTTTTATTGTGCGGTGCACTCGTTGGTGCACCGTCCAGTGTCCCCTGCCAGCCAGTCCTCAGCCGAGCGGCCGCACGTAGCTATGGCGCAGCCACTCGGCCAGCCAAGGTCTTAAAGCTCGCGTATCCAGATGTTACGGAAGCTGACCTCCTCACCGTGATCTTGCAGCATGAGCGGGCCGGGGCCATGCGGACTGTAAGACGGGGGCACGAGGTATTCGGTTTTCCCTGCGAGGATGGTGTTGTTTTGGACGAGGATGCCATTGTGCAGCACAGTAATGCGGGCGGGCGAGAGAAGCCCACCGCCCTGCGAGAAGCGGGGAGCCGTCCAGATGATATCGTAGGTCTGCCACTCGCCCGGTGCGCGGGAAGCATTCACCAGCGGGATGGCCTGCTTGTAAATCGCGGCTGCCTGGCCATTCGCATAAGTCCGATTCTCGTAGCTATCGAGTACCTGCACCTCGTAGCGCTCCTGAAAGAAGACACCACTATTACCCGGGCCCTGCCCAATCTTCGGCTCTTTGTAGATCGGCGTACGCCACTCGATGTGGAGTTGGGCGTCGCCGAAACTGCGCTTTGTGCGGATATCCTTACTGCCCGGAACAACAGTGAGCACGCCATCGGCCACACTCCACGGGCATTCGCCGCCCTGCACACTCTCCCACTCGGAAAGCCCCGAGCCGTCAAAGAGCACAACCGCATCCGACGGTGCAGCGTTTAGCGGCGTGGCAACGTGCACCGGCTCCGGATCCCAAACTTCGCTATCGGCAGGCGTGCGCTCTGTTGCTGTTGCATTTACTGATCCGAGGGCGATCGCCGCTCCAGTACTAAGGGTGTCTTTAATTGTCATGATGTTGAGCTTTTAGCCTACGGTTAAACATTGTCCAAGCCGACATGTCAGGCTCGTGAAAACTGCTGCGAGAAAACGGAGGGAAATTACGCATTGCAATGCTCGACTCCCTCCAAAAAAAGCCCTGTAGGCTATCTGGCTTAAACGCCAGCAGGGCCCCCTAGCCCCCCCTCCCCTTCCGCACTTTGGCTTCTTAAGCCGCCTCTCAAAATTCGCCTCCCTGTCGCGCGATGACAGGGTAAACATCCAAAGCGCAAATAGAGCGAAAACCCATTGAAATGTTTTTTGATTAACGGTCAGACTCCCTTGCTAAGGGTTGTGCCTTTTCAACTACCGCTCTTAGGGGCCACCATCCATTAAAACTACCATCTATACTTGCCCCTCAAATCAGAAACCATTCCGGCTGCGTCCCCTCCCGAGTAGCGCAATGATACTTCTTTCCTTGAAAAGATGCTTCTAGGATTATTCGCCGCTGATAGCCAGTTAAAAGAGCCAATAACAAGCCATTCACTATCCACACAAATGAACTTACTGTGATGGTTTCTCTTATAAACCTGAGCCTTAGCCCCCTCCAAATATTGCACACATTGATTGAAATCTTGAACTTTCTTTTGAGAACCGTCATTAAAATCAGGATTACAAAACACCTTCACATTAACTCCTCTTGCAACTGCCGCCTTGATCCGTTCATCAACAGTATTTACATTCATAGCATTTTGAGATAAATAGGGCGATGCGATTACTACACTGCTTTTGGCTGTCAGCAACGCCTCCCTTAAGAGGTCACTGTGTTCACCTATTTTAGTGATAAGCTTGAGCTCTCTGTTCTGATCGGTACGATCACCCACAGGGGGAGTTGACTTAAACTCATACGAGAGGAAATAGATAAACAACAAGATGGCCGCACCGATATTGAATAGCGTCCAGGTTTGACGCGGAAACCGGAATGGGGCCAGCGGGTTAAACAGCAGCACGATCCCGACAAAAATAAGGCTCCATAGCACGGCACGCTCCCATGTTTTATGTTTAAAAAAAGCAATACACTCTTTTATAAGAAAAACAGAAGTCACTAAAGAAACCACTATCCGCATCACATCATAGTAACCATAAGGCATCCGCGTTAGGGCCAATAGCAGGAAGGCTATGGGAACCAAGATCAAAAACCGAATTATTTTATCCATTTTCTAGAGTACTGAGAAAGCAAGGCAGTTATTATAGGGAGGTACAAGGTCACTCGCCAGAGAGATGGCGGTGTCACTGATAGCCAATCAAGTAGAAGTAGATGTTCGTGAAAAGGTATTTATACACGCAACTGAATTTACGTGCGATGCCACCCTGGCCTAACAGAGAAGACTCGCTGCACGCTCCCCTTTGTCGCACGAGCGTGAATGGCTACACTCGCTGGGCTCCTGACTCGTACCGTTCGCACCAGGCGCGGTGCCACGAGGCGTAGTCGCCTGCCTCGATATGGGCGCGGGCCTGCGCCATGAGGTCGAGGTAGAAGTGCAGGTTGTGCAGCGTGAGCAGCGTGCAGCCGAGGATCTCGCCCGCCTGCACGAGGTGGCGCAGGTAGCTGCGCGAAAACTGTGTCGTGTAGTTGACGACCTCCTCGCTGATCGGACGCGGGTCGCGGCGGTGCTTTTCGTTGCGCAGGTTGAGCGGCCCATCGGGGGTGAAGGCCAGCCCGTGGCGCGCCACGCGCGAGGGCAAGACGCAGTCAAACATGTCCACGCCCTGCGCGATCATCTTGAGCATTTGGGGGGGAGTCCCCAGCCCCATCGTGTAGCGCGGCTTGTGCGCGGGTAAAAACGGCGTCGTGGCGCCGACTTGTTTGAGCATCTCGGGCTCGGGCTCGCCCACGCTCACACCGCCGACCGCGTAGCCGGAAAAATCGAGCGCGGCGAGTGACTCGGCCGCACCGCGCCGCAGGTCGTCGTAGGTCGAGCCTTGCACGATGGCGAAGAGGAGCTGCCCGCGCTCAAAAAATCCCGTCTCGCGCGCGGCGGCCAGGCACTGCGCGGCCCAGCGCGCGCTGCGCGCCACGGCGGCCTCGCACGCGGCGCGCTCGCAGGGCCAGGGCGGGCACTCGTCGAGCACCATTGCGATGTCGCTGCCGAGGTTGCTCTGGATCGCCACGACCTCGCGCGGCCCCAGAAAGAGGCGCCGCCCGTCGAGGTGCGAATGGAACTCGACGCCATCGTCGCGCAGCTTGCGCAGCTTCGCCAAAGAGAAGACCTGAAAGCCGCCGCTATCGGTGAGGATCGGCCCGTCCCAGCGCATGAAGCGGTGCAGCCCGCCGAGCTCGGCGATGAGCTCCGAGGTCGGGCGCAGGTTGAGGTGGTACGTGTTGCCGAGGATGATCTGCGCGCCGATCTCGCGCAGTTGCGCGGGCGTCAGCGCCTTCACCGTCGCCTGAGTGCCCACCGGCATGAAAATCGGCGTCTCAATCGTCCCGTGCGCTGTCTGCAAGCGGCCCCGACGCGCGGCGGTTCCGGAGTCTGTTTTGATCAAGTGAAAATGAGAGGCAGTGGCTGACATCGTAGGCCACCACTCGATTTGGACAGCGACGCGCAGGCCAGATAAAAGGCGCGCCGACACAGTCGCACGCGGCTATGACCCAAGAGCCCACTTGACCGTGCGCGCCAAGCCGCGATACATGGCGCCCCCTTCCCTTCCCTCACATACGCCGTGCTACTCGTCATCGACAACTTCGACTCGTTCACCTTCAACCTCGTCCAATATTTCGGGCAACTGGGCGAGGCGCCGCGCGTGTTTCGCAACAACGAGATCAGCCCCGCCGAAGCGCTCGCGCTCAACCCCGACCACGTCCTCATCTCGCCCGGCCCCTGCTCGCCGAGCGAGGCCGGCGTCTCGCTCGAAATGATCGCGGCCTTCGCCGGAAAAAAACCGCTGCTCGGCGTGTGCCTCGGCATGCAGGCGATAGGCCAGCACTTCGGCGGGCGCGTCGTGCGCGCGGGCCGCCTCATGCACGGCAAGACTTCGCCCATCCAGCACGACGGGCGCGACCTGTTCGCCGGACTGCCGCAGGGCTTTGCCGCCACGCGCTACCACTCGCTCGTCGTCGAGAGTGCCACCCTGCCGGACTGCCTCGAAGCAACCGCCCACACTGCCGAGGGCGAGCTCATGGGCCTGCGCCACAAGTCGCTGCCGATCTGGGGCGTGCAGTTTCACCCCGAGTCAATCGCCTCCGAGCACGGCCTCGACCTGCTGAAAAACTTTTTGTCGCTCGGCCACGCGTGAACGCCGCCCGGGCGCGCGCCCCCCTGATGCTCGCCGCCTCCGACTTCTCTGCCCCCCTTTCCGCCACATCACCCAAAAACCATGCGCTGCCCCAAGTGCGCCTCCATCGAGGACAAGGTCATCGACTCGCGCATCAGCCGCGAGGGCAATACCATCCGCCGCCGCCGCGAGTGCCTGGAATGCGGACACCGCTTTAGCACCACCGAAGTGCTCGTGCGCGATGGCCTCGTGGTCATCAAGCGCGATGGCCGCCGCGAGGAGTTTTCCCGCGAGAAACTCATCTCCGCGATCCGCGCCGCCTGCCACAAGCGCCCCGTCGATATCGAGCAGATGGGCATGCTCGTCGAAGACGTCGTAGACATGCTCGAAGCCCAGTACGACAACGAGCTGCCCTCGCGCGCCATCGGCCAGGGCGTCATGCAGCGGCTCCGCGCCATCGACCAGGTCGCCTACGTGCGCTTCGCCAGCGTGTACAAGGAGTTTCGCGACGTCTCGGAATTCATGCAGGAGATCAGCAGCCTGCCCAAGATCGGCGACGAACCATGAGCACAGCGCCCCGCGCCCCCCGTGGGGCAGCAGCCAGAACACTCAGCGCACGCGAGCTGCGGCGGCTGCATTTCATCAACACGCTCTTCTCGCACATCACCGGCCACGACCTGTACCTCGCGGCGCAGATAAAAGAGGCAATCGCCTTTAGCCTCGAAGAGCTCGCCGAAAAAACGGCGACACTCGCCAATGGCGCGCACGCTGGGGGAGAGGCCGGAATCAGCGTAACGCGCCAAGCGCAAGAGCCCCCTCCGACTTGTACCGACGGCGCAACAGCGGCCCTGTCGCCAGCGAGCAAGCAAGAGGCGCAGCACACACCAGGGGGCGAGCCCGCGCACGCTTTCGGCCAAGAGCCGGTCGACCGACCGCGCCAAGATAAAGGCATCGAAGATGCCCTCTTTTACGAGGAGGCGGCGCGGCTGCTGAAAACCGCCTTTGCCCGCCACTTCCCCGAGCGCGGCTTCTATCACTGGGACGCCGCGCAAAGCCTCGCCTCGGTGACGCCACTTTTCGCGCGCGATGAAATCCTGACCGGCCTCCGGCACCTCTCCGCCTACCGCGAAAGCACGCTCCTGATCACTCACCTGCGCCCGGCACTCATCCCCGCACCCAAACGCGCCACCGCGCGCCGCATCGGAGAGTATCGCGAGCTCGTAGACTTCATCCGCCAGCTCGCCGCCTCGCACAGCGCGCCCGACAGTCGCCTCCAGCTCCTCTTCTTGTAGTACTTCTTCATCTAAAAACCGCTCGCACACCTGGGCCTATCCATCACACAAGAGAGCCTGCCCTGACCTTACGCTCGCGCCGCACTGACGAGGCTCCAACGAGGGCCTCGCCCGATAAAACGGTCGAACGGCCGCGAGTGCGCCGCAAAAAAAGGGGCAGTGCCTCCCATGACCCTATTTGAAAAAATTATCGCGCGGGAAATCCCGGCCAAAATCGCCCACGAAGACGCGCACTGCATCGCGATCCACGACATCGATCCGCAGGCCCCCGTTCACGTACTCGTAATCCCCAAGCGCGTGATTCCCCGCGTGGGCGAGGCACAGCCCGCCGATGCCGAGCTCCTCGGCCACCTGCTCCTCACCGCAGGCGCGCTCGCCCGCAAGCTCGGCCTCGCGGAAGGCTTTCGCATCGTCATCAACAACGGCCCACACGGCGGCGAAGCTGTCCCGCACCTGCACGTGCACCTGCTCGGCGGTCGCGCACTTGCCTGGCCCCCAGGCTGAATCGGGGCGGGGGCGCAGACCCGTCTACTTTGCGAGCCGCTCGTTGGCGGCTCGTCAGCCCTACGCGGGCGGCGGTGGCGGAGCGCCACGTGCCATTCAATTTGCGATTTTGCCCGTGCGCTTTGCGCCCAAGCAAAATCGCAAATTTGACGGGACTCCCCCAGTCTCGTTGCGACCGGGAAGGAGCCTGAATCGCGGATGACGCGGAAACCCATTTGGGCGCGGCGAAAAAGTTGACGGGTTAAATCTCCGGTCCGACCGAAGGTCGGGGAGCTCCTCACTGTGCGGTTCGTGTTTCGGGCGTTCCGCCCGAAACACGAACCGCACAGTAAATGGGTGCAGGCACTGCCTGCCGCCCCACGCGCAGTGGAAGCCTGCCTCAGTTTGCCCCCCATAAACAAATTGGCGGGCCGCCCATTACGGCGACCCGCCTGTTTCGTCTCTAGCGAACGGCTCATGAATAGAACGCTAGAAAAGGAATGCCTCCCACCCCACCAGCGGGACGAGTGCCCGCGGCCTCTCGGCCTCGGGCAACCCATCCTGAGAGCTCCGCCTTACCAGCCCATGTTTTTGAGGGCGGTTTTCACCGGAGTGTAGTCGTTCCAGTACTCGACCTGAATGCCGAAGGTACCTCCGTGACGGCTTGTGCCAAAGGCACCGGTGTCGGAGAGCGCAGCCCCCGGGTTCAAGCGGCCGGCAGCCTGCTGCGCCGCCTCGTTCCAGAACCCGTAGGTGTAGAACAGGCGGATTTCAGGACGTTGCCAGAAACCGCTGCCCGCAGGCGAGAGGATCGGCGCAATCGTGAGCTTGGTCATGCTCCGCGAGTCTCCGTCCGTCGGCTTCACCTGGTCATGCCCCACTTCCAGCGCGAGCTTCAGGTAGTCGGTGATCCCGTAGGTGGCGCGTCCACCGATCGACCACCAGTCCTGCCCATTGCCCTCGCTGAAGCGGTCGCGCTGCCACAGCCCGAGCACCTGTCCGCCGAAGCGGCCATTTTGCCACTCGTAGCTGTCCAGCAATCGCCAGCTCTTGTTGTCACGGTTGAGCAGAGGGTTTCCGGTCAGGCCGAGGTTCGTCCCGGGCCCTTCGCCGTATTGTATAACGAAGAGATTTTGCGCATCGTCAGGGAATATCTGACGGTGACGCAGCATGCTCGACCAGCCCGAGTTACTCCCCGGCACGTCCTTGTCTTTACTTATCTGAGTAAAGCCAAACTCCAGAAACCCATCCGGATTCACCTCGAATCCCTCGATCAACAGATTGTTACGGGTGATGTAGTCCTCCTGATCGGGATCGTCCTTGCGAGACAAGATCCACGTGGCTTTTACCGGTCCGATCTTTACATCTTCGACGCCCACCCCTATTCCGGAGAAGTCCTCGTACGTGAAGTTGTTAATGTGGATGGTACTATCTTTTAGATAGAGACGTTGCCCCGCTGTCAGTGTGCCGCCACCCAGCCAGGGGATATTACGCCACAATAGATAAGCCTCTGCCAACTGTGGGTTCTCATCATTTTTCCGGTCATAATGAGTCGTGTCATAAGGGTAGTCCACCTTGGCCCCTGTCCCCATGCTGACGATCGACCCATCAGACAGGTGAGCGAGGTCTTGCCGCAGCAAAAGCTCCCCGTACTGGTCGAACTCGTTACCGAGCCGGTACTTGGATTTTGCCCCGGGGAGTTTGAGTTGGCGATTCGGAGACATCCCTTCGGCCATCCCGCCCCGGAAGTAGGTTTTAAACTCGGTGTCCCAGTGCTCCACTTGCGCGGGCTCCGGCAGTGCTTCCTTTTTGTCCGGCTGCGGTGCTGCGGGCACCGATTCACCCACTGCCGAGGCATACGCCTGTGGGTACAATCCCATAAGGCATAGTGCTCCGAGTGCAGGGGCCGTTATTTTCTTTCTAATACTATACGTCATTGTTTGGTTTTTTGCTTTGGTTACGGGGCACCGAGAAAATTAAGTATATACCGGCCTGAGCGATGCCCCCACTCAGTGATTCGCCTCAAGTCTCCCAACAAGTTGTGTAATGAGCCGTTGAGATACGCCCCGGATCACTTTGTTCCGATACGTATATTTTATATACGTACTTTATGGGCATCATCAGGCATTCACACCTACCGCCTTACTACAGGGCAGCCCCTGCGTAGTATACACCCCCTACCCCACATGATTATACTTATATTTTTATGACTATTTATGACACGTTATGACACGATATCTATCGTGATGATGAGTATGGAGCGGAACTCGGGGCCCCAGGCACCGCTCGGCGGCCGGGTGGCTTGTTTGGCACAGCTCAGGCAGCGTCGGGAACCAGGGGTGCACGCCCCCGCATGAGCTCGGCGCAGCCCAAGGGCGTTTGCGCAGCGCCAAGGTGTGTGCGTGCCCGCCCGCAACTTGATCGGCCAGCCGCCAGTCGTGAGTCGAGCGGGCCAGCCGCTCTCCAAAAATCCGCCCAGAAAATTATCGGGGATTTTTTGAACGCGGCCACGCGGGGTTGCGTCTTCCTCGGCGTAAGTTTGGTTTGCTTGGTGTTAGGGGAGGGCCGCCTAGGGGTAGGCGGCCCTCATTAGTCTGGTTAGTTTATCATGTTCTATGGGAAAGGCCCCCCACTCTGTGGGGGGCCTTTTTCGTGGGCGCTGATCGGATCGCGCGCGCAAATGGAGGCGCATCCCCACCGCACGGCGCACAAAAGGGCCGCCGCGCTTGACCCGCCCCGCGCCGCTGCTGTTGATGGCGGCCATGTTGCCCAGCGTCCTGATCGTTGACGACGAAAAGCACACCCGTGAGGGGCTCCAACAAGCGCTGGAGGAAAACTACGATGTCTCGGTAGCCGCCAATGCGACCGAGGCGTTCAACCTCATGGATGCGCAGCCTTTTGACGCGGTGCTGACCGACTTGCGGATGCCCGGGAAGTCGGGGCTCAAGGTCATCGATAAGGCGCTCTCGCTGCCGCAGCGGCCAGCCGTCCTCATGATGACCGCCTACGGGAATATCGAGACGGCAGTCGAGGCGATGAAGCGCGGCGCGGTCGATTTTTTGACCAAGCCGGTCAATATCGAACGCCTCGAAGTCCTGCTCCAACGCGCCCTGCGCACCAAGTCTCTGGAGGTCGAGGTCGAGCAGCTCCACGAGCGACTGGATGAGAGGTTTAACTTTAGCCACATCATCGGAAATTCCGAAAAACTGCGCGAGGTGATCGACCGCGTGAAGCTCGTCGCCCCCTCACGCGCCACGCTGCTGGTCGAGGGCGAGTCGGGCACGGGCAAGGAGCTGATCGCCCAGGCGATCCACCAGGCCAGCCCGCGCTCGCGCGGGCCACTCGTCGCGGTGCACTGCGCGGCGCTTTCCGACAACTTGCTGGAGAGCGAACTCTTCGGCCACGAGCGCGGCGCCTTCACCGGCGCAAACGAAAGGCGCATCGGCCGCTTCGAGTCCGCCGACGGCGGCACGCTGTTTCTCGACGAGATCGGGGAGATCTCTGCCTCCACCCAAGTAAAGCTCCTGCGCTTTCTGGAGACCAAATCGATCGAGCGCGTAGGCAGCACCAAGCCGATCGAGCTCGACGTGCGACTCGTCGCTGCGACCAACCGCAACCTCGAACAACGCGTGCGCGAGGGGAAGTTCCGCGAAGACCTCTTTTTCCGGCTCAACGTCGTGCGCATCCTCATGCCGCCGCTGCGCGAGCGCACGAGCGACATCCCGCTGCTCCTCGCCCACTACCTGAAGCACTTCGCCACCGAAAACGCGCGCCCGCCGCTCGCGCTGACGACCGGCGCGCTGCGCACTTTGCAAAATTATCCGTGGCCGGGGAACATCCGCGAGCTGCGCAACTTTTGCGAAAATGCGGTCGTCCTCCACCGCGGCTCCGAGCTCAGCGAGTACGACCTTGAGCCCAAGTTTCGCCAAACGAGCACGGCCTCGCCAGAGGCCAGCAACCACCCGCTGTTGGGCGAAGGCCGGCACACGTTCGGCGAACGAGCGGGCGGCGAGGCAGAGGGCGGCGCGCCCGCCCCTTTTGCGCTGCCGCCAAACCGCTCGTTCTCCGTCGAGGAAAACGAAAAACGACTCCTCCACGAAGCCCTCATCAAATCGCGCGGCAACCGCACCAAGGCCGCCGCCCTGATGGGGATCAGCCGCCGCACCCTGCACCGCAAGCTCGCACAATTTCCCGAGCTCGACGTCACCGATTAGCGCACGCGGCGGATCGCTCCGCGCACCCACAACAGGTGCCGCCCACGTGCTCCCGCCCCCCCCTTCCGCCGTCGCCAGAAAGGTCACCTAGGTATCGACTTCCCTTATGCCGCCGCGAGCACCTTTGCCGCCTTGCGGGGCCTGCCCGCCTTTCGCGCATTGCGCCGGTCTGCCGCCAAACGCGCAGAAGCCATCCCCCGCCCGCCGGAGCGGCTCAAGGTCGCTGCCACACTCTGCCCGGCACTCTGTGGTTCGGGGATCGGGTTCCCGTGCTCCAGTGAGACTTTCAGCGCGAGGGCCAGCGAAGCGCGAATCTCATATGCCGCCTCCTCGACGCTGGCCCCATCAGCCATGATGGACGGCCAGCCCACTACCTGCGCAATCCAGCACTCGTCCTCAGCGGAGTACCAAATCTGGAACTGATAATCGTTAACGCTCTTTTTCATAGCTGCTGCTCGGTTTTTAAAAATGCTCTGACTTGGCGCACTTGGTAAGGCTTCGCCATCCACTTGCCCTTGGGTTGCAGGTTAGCTACCACGCGGCCCTCTTTGCGAAAACTGACATGGCTGCCCTCCTGCTTTGAGGAATAGCCGCTACGACGCAACAGCCCAACCAAATCTGCGAAACGGATGTGGAAATCAAAGCGGCCCCGCTCGGCCATCACCTGCGTCGTCCATCACCTGCGCGTAGACCTTTTCCCACTTGCTCATTACGGGGATGCATTGGAGTCCAAGTTCCCGTTTTTAACAAGCCACACCGCTCGCATTCATCGGGAAACCTCCCGCGAGCGGTCCACTCAAACGCACCGGCGCGCGCAGGTGCGCACGTCGTAGCATCTCTTTCCGGAAAAATCGAAAATTTGGGCTTAGCGGAAAAATAGGCATTGACGCTCCCTGCGCGCGGCCTCTGTCTCAGTGCCTTGTTTTGCGGGCGTAGCTCAGTTGGTAGAGCACCACCTTGCCAAGGTGGACGTCGCGCGTTCGAGTCGCGTCGCCCGCTCCACTCCGGAGCTCCGCTTGAGCCAGTTGGCGGAATCGCCTTGGGAGGAAAATCGAGAACCACACACCCCCCGCTGCGGGTCTCGCGCGCACGAAGGAGGGGCCAAAGCGTGGATTTCCGTTGGCCGCGTGGTTTGGGTTAAAGGCAAAACTACAGGATTTGCGCGCAGTGTACATTCGGCCCACACATTTGACCGGCCCGCCAAAGCTTCCCCAGCTGCACCGCTGCCCCAATTGCCGCCAAGGGAAAACACAACTGGCAATGACGACCAGAACAGCGGGCTACGACTCGCAGCCAAAGTCGCCCGCACGGGCTGGATCGCAGGCCCTGCGGCAGTGCTGCGGGCTACCCTTCGCGCAAATCCCGCTCGCCAAACTCAACAGAAAACTGTGGCACCGTCGGGCAGGAAGTGTACGCGGCCCGGGGCCATCGTAGCGGCGCAAGATTTCAGAGGCAAACACCGGAGTCAGTTCCAACGCCAAGTCGGCCTCCACAAGTGCCAGGACGTAATCATTACGATCACCAATCCCGTGGGCAGTCACCCGCGTGAGCACAGCACGCTTTAAGCGGGCTTCTTACAAGTATCCCAAGTAGCAAAAAGATAACTAGCCATTGCTCCCGATAGGTTAACTGCCAGCTCGGCATCACGTGAAGCTGGCTTGATGCCTTTTTTCCCTTTCCCATGTGCATCGCCCAAGTGATTGCGCAAAGCACCCAAGCCCTTAACTACAGAAAAACAACCTCCGAGAATTTGCTTAAAAATCTCCTCATTATGCTGAGAGGGGTGCAGGTTTAGAACCCTAGATGTTCCCGCATATAAACTATCAATGCTGGGCGAAGTGCCATAATTAACTCCAGCATCATCTAGAATATATTTACATACCGACTCCACTAGCGTTCGTGCAATAGTGATAGCTCACTCCGGATCAGAAGCACGTCTGTCTATCGCCTTCTTCCACTCTTCCTGGATGTGAGACATGTCAACCTTTCTCAAAGCCATGGTGGTAGCCCTGTCAGAAGGAGTTGAGCGAAGCCTCTCTAAAAACTTAAACAGTGGATTAAACTCCCTCCTCAAATATTCCCTTCGCTTATCCCAACTTCGATACTCATCCCTTATAAATACCCAAAACTGCCTAAGGTCGCGACAATCATAGAGAAGATCAGGCAATAGCCTCTTTACCATACTACTGAAAATAAGCTCCTGCCTGAGGCGAATATATTCAGAACTATCGCTCTTATCACCCCCAACAGCAACACCTGATAGCAAATCATACACTCTCTCTGCTTTTTCAACTAGTTCATCTTTCATTTCAGATACTTCCTCACCTCTATGATTACAGAAAAACGCTCAGTGCAGATCATGATGCAATGCCGTCCAGTACGGTGCGCAGCTCGAGGCCGCAAGTGAGTGCGGCCTGGGCCAGTTTCTTATCATTGGTTGCCAGGATGGCGTTTTCTTTTAACGCGAGGGCCAGATAAGCCGCGTCGTAGGCCGAAAGATTATACTGAAACGCGAGAGCGATTATCACTTCGTCGTCATCGAGTTGGTATTCTGCTATCTCCAAGGCGCGAACCTCTCGCAGCATGGCCGGAATCCGTTCCTGACTCACCCGTCTACGCTTTTGATTGGCAATCAGTATGCTTCGGTATTCGTGCCAAAACAGAGTAGTCGTGATGCGCAAGAAAGCTCTCACTTCATGAAGTATCCGTTCGCCTGCTACACTCTTTTCGTCATCCAAAGTCCAAGCAGCAGCCATTGACGCATCAATGACAATTGGCCTCATAGGTATTTTCTCCCTTCGTCACGGGCAGAAATAATCTCTTCAATCGTAATGGGAGGACCTATTACTATTTTTTTCCGCAGTTCCCTGATGGCAGAAATCTTCTTCTCCCACTCCTCATCCCTTATACGCTGTTCCTCCGGTGTCCTTTTCGCGACGGGCAGCACCCGCACTACAGGTGAGCTCCCCCGGGCGATGACGACTTCTTCGCCATTGCAAACGTCGGCGATGAGTTGGGGAAACTGGGCTTGGGCTTCTGCGACTGTCAGTGTTCTGGGCATGAGCTGTGTTCTCCTTTATTAAATTCGGGGGGGGGGGGCGTTCCGTTTCGGGTCCGGCCACAATGGCATTTTCGCGTACCTGATCTCAGGATGAGCCAAACTGCAAGCGAGATGGCCCCGATTTCCGAGGCAGCCCGCATCAATCGGGCAAGTCACTTTTGCAAGTGCCAGTGACCTGCAAAGCAGAGGACTTGGCAGGCACCGCCTGCCAAACCGCGCGGCTGGGGGAGACCGCGCGGTTTTCTTGATTCTGACTTATCGTGAGAAACAGCTATTCAGCCCGGCCACTGCGCGCCAGTGGATGAGCGGTGTAGCGAGCTGCCTGTCCGGCAGATTATGTACCAGCCACTGCGCGAGCGGGGAAGAGAGCGGGCTGTAAACGTGTTTGGCTGTTGCATTGGACGTGCCGCCAGCGAGCGGCACGCCGAAGGAAAACAGCCTGCGGCTGTCAGAATTTCCAGGAAACGGAGCCGTAGATGTTACGCGGGGTGCCGGGGACAATGAGGTTTCGGAAGTCGGCAGCGGCCCAGTATTCTTTATCCAGCGCGTTGGCGACGGTGAGGCTGTAGCTCCAGTTGGCGCGTTCGTAGCTCAGGGTCACGTCGGTGATGGTGCGCGCGGGCAGGTAGCCGGAGGGGCGGATCGGGATCAGGTTATCCGGCGTGGAGGCCGGAGTGTAGCCGGAGACGTTTTCGATGGGGCTGGTGCCCATGTAGGTGGCTCCGACTGCGACCGCGAGGCCTTTGAGCGGGCCGCGCCCGAGCTCGTAGCGCAGGTAGGCGTTGGCCATCATCTCGGGCACGCTGGCGAGCATGTTGCCGTTGGGGTCGCGGCTGGTCGCGTCGGTGTAGCTGGCGATCACCGAGAGGTTTGGCGTGAGCGAGCCGGTCACCTGAAATTCCCAGCCCTTTGCCTCGCGCGATACGAAGATATCGGGCAGGAGCGTCGCTGGCGGAGGATTGGCGAAGTTACCGGGGTTGTAGATGCCGTAGCCGCTTTGCTCGATTTCGTAGTACGCGACCGAGGCGATCACGCGGCCCTCGAAGAAGCTGCCTTTGATGCCGACTTCGTCTTGCTCGCCAATCGAGAAAGTCGGCGCGAGGCCGAGGCTGACCTGGGCAAAGTTACCCACGGGGACGGCGTTTTCGGTGTGTCCGTAATAGAGCGAGATGCCCGCGAGGGGCTTCAGGACGACGCCGTAGTTGTAGGTGGCCTTGCTGCCGGAGCCGGGGAACATGTGGCCGGCGGTGCGCGTGGGGGTGGCCTCCCACAGCTTGTTACCGTAGTAGCCGTTAAACGTGACGTGCGAAACACCGCCCGAGAGGACCAGCCGGCTGTCAAAGAGCTCCAGCTGCTCGGTCAGGTAGATCTGGTAGCGGCTCTGCGCCTCGCGCCGCATCGAGTTGATGGGGCTGAAGGTGATGTCGCCACTTGGGTAGTGCTCGGTGCGCGTGTCGATAGAGGGCACGGTGCGGGCGCGCTCGTCGCTGGTGATGCCCGAGTAGGCATACGCGAAGCCGAGCAGCGTTGTGGATTTCGCGCGGTCGGCCTCGACGATGTACGACCAGTCGTTTTGCAGGTCGCGGTTGCGCACGTGGCGGTGCACTCCATCCGTGCCGCTGAGCTCAAAGATGGGCGAGACAGCAGGCGCAGGGATCGGCGCATAGGGCGGGTTTGGATCAAAGAGCATGCCCGGCACGTACTCGCCAGTCCGCGGGTTGATGTTCGTCCAGCCCGCGGGGACGGGCGTCTCGTAGCGTGTGCGCACGCGCGACTCGCCGTAGGGCTGGCTCACCTCGGAGAGGCGGCCTGCGAGCCGCACGGAGAGCTGATCGGTGACAGTCGAGGTGAACAGCAGCGTGGCCGAGTTGGCCTCGGCTTTGCGGAACTCGGAGTTGCGCCCGTAGGTGGGGTTAAAGGTGCGCGGCAGCCCTTCCCAAATCCGCACGGGCATGCCGGTGCCCACGCTCGGATCGGCGGGGAGGCCGACGTCGTTGGTCGCCTTGAAGTCGTAGTACTCGTAGCGCAGCGTGAGGTTGCTCTGCGGTGCGAGCCGCCAGGTCAGCGAAGGCGTGATCAGCAGCGAGCGGCGCGAGTGCCGCGACACGTAGCCGTCGCTATCTTGCGCGGCGACCACCGCGCGATAGGCGAAGCTCTGGCTCAGGGGGCCCGTCACATCGAGCTCGGCACGATTGGTGTTGTACTCGCCCACCTGGACCTTGACCGAGCCGCCGGGCGTAAACTGCGGCTTCTTGGTCACCAGGTTGATCGTACCGCCGGGCGCGCCGCTGGGGTGCAGCAGCGCATCGGGGCCCTTGACCACCTCCAGCCGCTCGATCCCGCCGTGGTCGTAGTTGGCCAGATCGGCCGAGCTAAACCCATCGACGCGGCGGCCGGTGATCTCGAAGCCGCGGATCGCCAGCCGGTCTTGCGCGCTGGGCAGCCGCGCCTCGCCGACACCGGCGACGTACTTCGCGACATCGAGCACGCGCGAACCGCCCACATCGCTGATAAACTCCTGGGTGAGCACCGTCACCGTCGTCGGCGTGCTCATCACATCGGCCGCGATCCGCCCACCCGCCGCAGCCGCCGCGGATTGGTAGCGAGCCGGTGCCGAGGACGAGACCTCAAACGGGTTGAGCGTCACGACCTCCTCCTCAGTCGATTGGGCCGCCCTGGCAGGCACCGTAGCCGCAGGGGAAACTTGGGCGGGGGCGGAGGCAGGCGCCGCCACCGCAGCGAACGCAGCAAGCGCCGCGAAAACAACAGGGGATTTCATGGGGTAAGGAGCCGCGAGGGCTCAGGGGTTGGGGTTTGTGGGGTTAGGGGCAAACTCACCGCGACCGAGCAGGTCGGCCCAGGCGAGCTTGGGGAAATGCCGATTCTGATGAAAAATCAGCACCCGCAAACGCAGCATCAGACGGCATTTCCCGCGACAGAAAAATGCCCCAAAATGGCTCAGGAAATTTACGCAGATCACTATATGGAATATACTTATGATATTCCCCAGGATCTACGCCGCTGCCCGATGTGCCGATCAACAGCCCCCACTGCGCAGCGGCCCTGCGCGAGCGGCGGGGGTCGCAGACCCTTCTATTTTGCGAGCCGCTCGTTGGCGGCTCGTCAGAGTCGCCACTTCCATTGAATTTGCGATTTCTCCCGTGCGCTTCGCGCCCGCCCTCCCGCCCAAAATCGCAAATTTAACGGACCCTCCCCTGTCTCGTTGCAACAGGGGTTGAGACATCAAATGCAGATGAAGCGTAAACCCATTTGGGCGAAGCGATAAAGTTTACGGGTAATCTCCAGCCCGACCGGAGGTCGGGAGTTCCTTCAACTGTGCGGCTTTTTCGTCGAGCATTTCGCTCGACGAAAAAGCCGCACAGTAAATGGGAGCGGGCACTGCCCGCCGCCCCACGCGCAGTGGAGTCTTCGACTCGTTTTATGGGCGGCGAGTCGTTGCCTCGCCGTCAGCTCAAAGTGAGCCAGAGTGCTACCTGAACCAAATAGTGCACAATTTTACGCAAGGAGCTCAGGAAGCAGAATGGTTAGCGAGTGGCTGTCTGCGACTGGGATTCAGGACTCGTGGCTGCGGCATCGCTACCCCGCTGCGACCGGGTGGAAAGAGCGGTCAACGGCGATACCCGTACCATGACCCACACTACGGTCATACCGGCCATCAAGGTGGCGAGCATTCCGCCGTAGCCGCCCCAATCCAGCACCATGCCCGCGAACACGGGGATCAGGGTGCGGCCAATGACGAACAGGCTGGACTGGATGCCGTAGTCTAGCGCCGACAGATGCTCACGGGTGTGCTGCATCATCAGGCCGTAAACGAGCCCGCCCGATGCACCGAGCATCAGGGCCACGAGCATGGCGGCACCGATCAGCGCATTATGCCCCCAGCCCATCAGGGCTGCGCTGGAAAGCAGGCCCAGCGCCAGCAGGTCGCACAGGGCAAATAGCGGCAGCGCCTTGGCGGCCCCGATGCGGCGCGAGATCCGGCTGGTGACCATACTGGAAATGGCAGCGACCACACCGCCGAATACGCCGACGATGAGAGCAATCCGCCCGGGGGCGAAGCCAGCATCCAACATCAGCGGTTTGAGGTAAACCCACACAGCACCCAACATCGGGTAATACAGCAGCAGGAGCAGAGCCCAGAAGCGGTGCCGGGGGACCGAGAACCAGCTTAAGCACTGCTTGATGCTCACCCTGGGCGGCGCTGCGGGGATGGCGGTTTGCTGATAACTCCCCAAGAAGGGCACCAGTGCTACGCAGGAGAGCATACCTGCGCCCAGTACCAGCAGCGGCGCTGCCCAGCCCCAGCGCGCGTGGAGCAGCAGCATAAGGCCTCCCCCGACAACGCTCCCCAACGAAGTCGCCGCGGCGCGCAGCGCTCCGGCGCGAATGCGCTCGGAATCCGGCAGCAGGGTGATCGCCAGTGCGTTGATAGGCACGTCCGCCCAGGTCCCCAGCAGGCTGACGAGCATGATGAGGACAAACAGCAGAGGATAGGCGGTATCGCCGATGGGGTGTGCTGCGAGCAGTAGCAATCCGGCGGCATAGCCCGAGCCGAGCAACAGGGCCCACACCCGGTAGCTGCTGCGCCCCAAACGCCAGCGGTCTACGGGGGCAGCCAGCACAAACTTGAGCATGGCGGGCAGGCCCGCCAGTTGCAGCACGCCCATTTGCGTGCCGCTAAACCCGTGCTGGCGCATCACCAGCGACAGGCCGACGAACAGGTAGATGGCTGGCGCGGTCAGCACCAGATTCATCCAACCGAGCAGCAGGTGCTGCGGCCACCAGCGTCGAGCTTCAGGCTGACCTTGCATGGGAGCCATGGCTTACAGCCTCCAGGTCATGCGCAGCCCGATCTCGCGCGGCGGGCTGTAGATGGTGACGGTGTTCCCCTGGTAGCCATTCGCGTCGTAGGTCTCGTCAGCGACGTTGTTGGCATAAGCAGCGATTTCCCAGTCGCCGAGTTGGTAGCCCGCAACCAGGTTCACCACGGCATAGCCCTCTCTCCGGTATACATTGGCAGGATCCACGTAGGCCTTGCTGGTGCCGGTCACACCGGCTTGGGCGTACCAGCCTTGGCGCGCGTCGAAGCGCAGCCCGATGTGACCGCTTAGTTTCGGGGCAAAGGGGTTGCGCTTGTCTTTGTAGTTGGCCGCTCCGTCCTGAAAGCGATCGAAGGTGGTGTCGTTGAAGGCCACGCCGGTTTTTAGCTGCCAGCCGCCGCCGAGCAGGTAGTCCACATCAATCTCAAAGCCCTTGGACTCTGCCTTGGCTGCGCTGGCGATGTAGTTCACGCCCGGCCCGGGTTGCAGCATCACCTGCATATCGTCGATATCCATGAAATAGACGGCGGCCGAGTAGCGCAGGCGCTGATCCAGCATCCAGCCCTTGAGCCCGGTCTCATATGACCAGATTTCTTCGGGCTCGAAAGAAGGGAAGTCCAGGGCTGAGACAAAAACGTTGTAGCCGCCCGCGCGGATGCCCCGGCTGCCACTGACGTACCATTGGTGCGCAGGAGTGATTTGATATTGCAGGGCGAGCTTGGGCGAGAAGTGCGTCCAGTCCTTCTTTCGCTGCGTACCACCTGTCTGCGGAGTCAGCTCGCTCGAAGTGCGCTCGACACGCCCGCCGGCGATCAGCGTCCAGGTGTCGGTCAACGGGATATTCCAGTGGGTAAAGAAAGCCAGAGCCTCTGTTTCCAGCTCCGCGGTGTACTCGTAGGCTGTGCCGAATCGCTCGGCCAGGTTGCGCAGATCATTATCGCCGTGGTCGCCATAAATGCCGACCAGCCAGTCTGCCCTGCCCCACTCGCCTTCGAGTCGGAGCTCCTGGGAAAAAGTGCGCAGGTGGCTATCGCGCTCGATACTCGCCAGAAGCGCAGGGCGGAAGTCCGCATCATGCCGCGCCCTGTCACGAAAATCGTTATAGGCACTGATCGAGCGCAAGCGCAACGCGGCGGTAAATTCATGCGAGGCAGTCAGCGAGAAGGTCTCCCCCAGCGAATGGTTATCGCTGGGTGAGCCGGACTCCACTTTGGCTCTGGGCGTGCCCACGCCCCCCCAAGGGTTGGAGCCATCGTCGTAGCGTTGGCGAGTGTAGCGCAGCACCAGGCCAGTGGCTTTTTGCGGCGTCCAGCGCACGCCCACGTTGAGGTCCTGGTGGTCGCGATCATCCTCCATGCCGCCGCTGTAGATGTTGTGAATAAAGCCGTCCTGCTTGAGCCAGGAGCCGGAGATGCTGGCATACAGGCGGTCCTCGATCAGCGGATGGCTGGCGGCAAAGCGCAGGGCCTGTTTGGAGCGGCTGCCGACGTCGGCAGATACGCTGGCACGGGACACGTTATCCATGGGCTTGCTGTGGACGGCGATCACGCCGGACTCGGCGTTGCGCCCATAGAGTGTGGACTGTGGCCCGCGCAGTACTTCCACGCGGTCGACATCGAGCAAGCCGTTATCGAAACCTTGCGCGGTCAGGGTCGGCACCCCATCGACCAGCAGCAGCACCGAGGTGGAGTAGGAGAAGATGGGGGCCGTCACGCCGCGCATCACTGGCGCTTGCAGGCCAGCCTGGCCAAAGGGCTGGAATGACAGGCCGGGCATGCGGCCGACCAGTTGGTCGAGCCGGGTGATGCCGGCTTGCTCGACATCGAAGCCGTCGATCACCGCTACGCTGACGGGGACGCGCTCCAAACGCCGCTCGATCTTGTCGGCCGTGATCATGACGGGCGGCAGCGTTGTGGCATCGCCCAAGCCGCCGGCTGCGTCTTCAGCGGCGCCCAGCATCAGGCTCGGGCAAGCGAGTACAGACAGGGCCAGCAAAATGGCACGATGTCGCGTGGGTGTGGTGTGGTGCATATCAGGGTGGTGCATGGCAGGGCAGTTGGTGGGTTTCTCCAGGCAGGTGTTGATGGAGCCTCCCCTAGAGGGCTACGGGCTTTAAATGATAATGTGTATCATTTAAGGTTTGGTGTTTCGGATTATTTCTTACTTATTCCGGAGCAGCCCCGCTTACCTGCCATGCCCTATCACTTGACCAGCACCGACATCGCCCCGCCGACTCGTCTAGGGCAGTCTGCCTGGCAACGCACCCAGCTCCCGGCCAGACTGGGGTGTTGCTTTACCGATACGGTGCGATTGGACGACGGCCTGCGGCTGTTCTACATCGACTACGCGCCTGCCTGTGAGTTGCGCGAGACCAGCCACCTGGAGCGGGAAGGCGCCGCCCTGAGCCTTACCGTGGCTTTGGAGGGCCAGTCGGCGACGTTTGGCACGGATGGGCAGCGCTTCGACTTCGTCGCCGGTCACAGCACTTTGGCGGCATTCGCCAGCGTGCGCGGCGAGAGGCGTTTCCCGGCGCAGCAACCGATTCGCCAATTGCGCCTGATTGCGGAAGCACCGTTACTGCACAAATACGGCCTGGGAAGCCTCATCCGCGGTGTGGCTCACGACTACCGGGCCAAGCATTTATCCTTCGGCAAACACACACTGGCTGTTCGCCGCTTGGCCGAGTCACTCATTCGCTCGCATGATCGATGGGAACGGCAGGCCAGCAGCATGCTGGATTTACAGATCGCCGCCTTGAACCTGCTGTCCGAGCACACCCGTTATTTGCAGCCGCCGGCCCCCTCGAACGCGGGCGGCGCGCCCTCGCTGAATGCCCAAGATCAGGATAAAATCCTCCGGGTGCGCGACATCTTGATGGGGCACTTTGATCGTGCGTTAACTGTGGCTTACCTGTGCGCCGCGGTCGGTACCAACGAGTTTAAGCTCAAGCAGGGTTTCCGCCAGCTATTCGGCACCAGCGTACACCGGATGCTGACCGACATCCGTATGGGAAAGGCACGCGAGCTGTTGGAAACTGGATTAAATGCGGCTGTGGTGGCCTACCGGGTAGGCTATCAACACCCGGCCAGCTTCAGTACCGCTTTTGCGCGCTATTATGGGTGCACCCCGAAGGCGGCCGGTGGCCTTGGTCGCCGCTAAAACGCGCCAAGGCCACTCTCCGTCACTTCCGGGTCGCAACACCCGCCTCGAAGACACCCAGCAGGGTTAGCAGCGCGATGCCCAGTGCGACATAGCGCGCTTGATCCAGCACAGACTCCCCACCAGCAGCCATCAATGCGCCCGCCAGTGCAGAGGTAATCGAAAAGGCGATGAGCTGC
>NZ_LSZQ01000013.1 GCF_001580015.1 Cephaloticoccus primus | reverse complement strand
CCCAGGAGCGGCCAAGCCAGTCCGATGCCCACACCGGCCACGGTCAGCGCTCCCACCCAAAGCAGCACCATGCCCGCTCCGGCCTCCGTCACCTGTAGCAGGCCATACGCGAGCAGGCCTGTGGTTAACAACAGCGGGCCGATCCGCATCGCGCGGCTGCGGCCGCTCTTGCTCTGCACCGAGACGATGAAGATCTGCGCAACCACCCACGCCAGCGACAGCACTGCCCCCAGCAGCCCGGCGTACAGCGGGTTCAGACCTGCCAGCCGCTGACCGAAAAGCGGGATGAAGATCTCCACCATCACTCCCGCACTCAAGGCAGCCACCGTGAGGTACACCCACTTCAGCGCATTACCGCGGCGATAGGTCAGGTGCGGCAGGACGGTGTCGTGCTCGCGGCGTTCGACGATGACAAACAGGACAAAGAACACCAAGCCCACGCCAATCAGCCCCAAGGTTTGCCAGCCCACAGGCACCAGAGAACTGCAACTGATGGCGACCACAGCCATGATGAGCGGAATGAGCGAGGCGACTGGAACACGGGCACGGTGGCCGGAGCTCTGCACCTTGGAGAAGGCTCCACCCGCAATCAGCGCAAACAGCAGCGCGAACAAACCAAGCGAAGCGTAAGACCAGCGCCAGAGGCCGAGCTGAGCAAAGATGCCGCCCAGAGAGGGGCCGAACAAGGTGCCCAAGCCCCACATGGCCGACACGACGCCGGTGGCGCGGGCCCAATGCCGCTCGGGCAGCGCGGCGCGGATCACCGCGTAGCCCAGCCCGACCAATAAGCCGCCGCCCAGCCCCTGCACCACGCGACCGAGGATGAGCAGCTCCATCGTAGGGCTGGCCGCGATGAGTGCGCCGCCGAGCGCGAAGGCGGTGAAGGCAATGAAATAGGCGCGCGCGGGCCCGCGCCATCCCAAGGCACCGCTGACAAACAGCGAGGCGACAATCGCCGCGATGACGAACCCGGTCGTCACCCAGGCGTAGTATTGCTCCCCGCCAATATCTGCGGCGATGGAGGGCATGAGCGCCGCCGTGAAGTACAGGTTCATGGCGTAGAGCAAGACGCCGCTGGCCATGACCAGGACGATGGCGAGGTGCCGCCCGGACAGGAGATCGGCCCACCTGTCCGCAGAGGCGGGCGCGGCATGGGCAGGATGGGTTGCTTTGGCGTGTGTAGGGGTACTGTTCATAGCTGGACCTCCGAAATCGCTGTGCCATCGGCTTGCTGCCAGCCGAGCGCTTTGATCAGCGCGACGAGCTGGCTTTGCAGGCGGGTTTCCTCTTGCGCGATCTGCCCGCGCAGCTCCAGCAACGTGCGCTGGTTTTCCAGCACGCTTTGGTAGCTGCCGGAGCCTGCGCGGTAGCGTTTGTCGGCGAAGGTAAAGGCGGCCTGGGCGTGCTGTGCGGATTGCAGCAGCAGGGCGAGTTGGCGTTGTTGCTCGACGTAGCCAGTGACGGCGTTTTCGACCTCTTCTTGCGCGGTGAGCAGCACTTGCTCGTAGCGCGCGAGCGCGGCTTCGGACTCTGCGCGTGTACCGCGCAGGCGCGCGCGCGCATTACCCCAGCGCAGCCCGGGCCAGGACAAGTTGGGCGCGACCTGAAAAGCGCGTGAGGGGGCGCTGAAGAAGTCACTATCCCGCAAGGCGAAAAAGCCCAACATGCCGTCCAGGTTTAGCCGTGGGTACAGCTCGGCAGTGGCAGCGCCCACGTCCTCGACGCTGGCAGCCAGCAGGCGCTCGGCGGCGACGACGTCGGGCCGCGCCATGATCTGCCGATTCACGTCGCCCAGGGCGAAGGTCTTGTCCAGTGCGGCGAGGCGGGCTTGTGCCGGGTCGGGAAGCTGCGCTTGGCCGGGAGCCTGCCCGGCCAGGACATCGAGCCGCCAGCGAGCCTGTTGCAGGGCCGCGGTCAGGGGCGGGACGGCGGCCTCGCTGCGAAGCAGGTTGGCGCGCGCGTTCTCGTATTCCTCGGGCAGTCCGGCTCCGGCGCGGTGCCGCGCCTCGGCGAGGCGTACGGTTTCGCGCCAGTTGGCGATCGCCTCCTGGGCGACCGCCAGTTGGCGGCGGTAGCCCTGGGCGTCCAGCCACGCGCGCGTCACTTCGGCAGCGATGGACAGGCGGGTCATGTCGAGCAGGGCGGCACTGGCTTCAGCACGGGCCATTGCGGCCTGCTGCAGGCGATCGAGCCGGCGAAACAGGTCGATCTCCCACTGCATGTCGAAGCCCGCTTGCCAGGACTCGGACAAGGTGCGCTGAGGGCCGCCGCTGGCGGGTTGTTGCTGGATCCCGCGCGTGTAGCCCCCGCTGGTCGTGATCCCCGGTACGCGATCCCAGCGCCGCTCGTGGAAGATCGCACGCGCCGCCAGCAAGTTGGCTTGGGCCTGGCGGATGTCGTGGTTGTGCGTCAGCGCGGCTTCGATCCACTGGGTGAGCCCTTCGTCTTCAAAGAAGTGCCACCAGCTGGCCGACAGGGCGCTGCGACCGTTGGCCGCATATTCTGTCGCCTGAGGGCTGGCGAGCGTGACGGCTGGCGTATCGGGCTTGGTGTACTTGGGCCCGACGGAGCAAGCGCTCAGCAGGGCGACCAGTGCGGTTGTCATCCATAGGGGGTGATGTTTCCGGTTTCTCATGCGAGTGCTCCTTTCTCGGCCTGTGCGATATCGGCCAGTTGCTGATTGCGCAGGCTTACGATGCGGTGGTCGCGCGCCAGCCAGGTGTAGACGGTGGGCAACACAAACAGGGTAAACAGCGTCCCCACCAGCATGCCGCAGACGATCACCACGCCCAGGCCGAAGCGGCTGTTGGCGCCCGCGCCGCTGGCGAAGAGCAGCGGGAAGACGCCAAAGGCCATCGCACCAGTGGTCATCAGCACAGGCCGCAGCCGGATGCGGGCCGCCCGGATCATCGCCGCCTTGTAGTCGAGCCCTTCCTTGAGTTGCAGGCTGTTGGCAAACTCCACCATCAGGATGCCGTGCTTGCTGATCAGGCCGATCAGCGTCACGAGGCCGATCTGGGTGTAGATGTTCAGTGTCGCCCAGCCGAGCGCCAGTGGCAGCAATGCACCGCAGATGGATAGCGGCACGGTGATCAGGATGATGAGCGGGTCTATCAAGCTCTCGTACTGCGCGGCCAGCACCAGATAGATCACCACCAGCGCCGCGAGGAAGGCAAACAGCAGCGCGTTGCCTTCCTGCACATACTGGCGCGACTCAGACTGCCAGTCGTGGGTGAAGCCCGGCGGCAGGTCGGCGACGGCGCTCTCCAGAAAGGCCACCGCTTGCCCCAGCGATACACCGGGCGCGGGGATGGCCTGTAGTGTGGCCGAGTTTTGCTGGTCAAACTGGGTGAGGTGGTTGGGCGCGACCTGCATGTCCAGCGTCACTACGGTGGACAGCGGCACCAGCGTGCCGTCGCTCGTGCGCACGAACTGCCGGGCGAGCTCCTCCGGGGTCAGCCGCTGGTCGCGCACGCTTTGGGTAATCACGTCGTAGGAGCGGCCAAACAGGCCGAAGCGGTTGGTGTAGTTTTCGCCCACCAGAATATCCAGCGAGGCGGCGATGTCTTGCAGCGCAATGCCCAGGCTGGCGGCTTTGGCGCGGTCGATGTTCACCTGGACGATCGGGTTGTCGTACTCCAGGTCGCTGTCCACCACCACGAACAGGCCGCTCTCGCGGGCGCGTTGCTTCAGGCCCTCCATCGCCTCAAACAGCACCGGATAATCCTGCGCGCTGCGCAGCACCAATTGCACGGGCAGACCGCCGCTGCCACCGGGCAGAGGCGCGACCTGAAAGGCGAAGACGCTGATGCCCTCGACTTCGGCGGCTTGCTGCTGCAGGTCGGCGACGATGGCAGGCTCGGCGCGGCTGCGCTTATCCCAGTCGGACAAATCCAGACCGCCAAAGCTGCTCGCCGGGCCATTGGTACCGTTGATGATCCAGGTGCCGACGCCCTCGGGGATGCGCTGCATGATCTGCTCCAGCTTGTTGTTGAAGCGCTCGGCGTAGTCCAGGCTCACGTGCTGCGGCGCCTTGATGGCGACCAGCACTTCGGCCTGATCTTCGGCAGGGGCCAGCTCGCGCTTGGGCATCAAAAAGAGCGCCGGCAACGCTGCGCAGACCAGCAGCGCGAAGACGCCCGATATCCAACGATGGCGCAGCGAGCTCTCCAGCACGCGGCCATAGCGCTCGGCCAAACCGCCGAACACGTGCTCGGCGATTTTTTCCATCCGGCCCTCTTTTTGGCGGGTGCGCAGCAGCAGCGAGCTCATCACTGGCGAGAGCGTCAGCGCCACCACACCGGACACGATCACCGCCCCGGCCAGCGTCAGCGCAAACTCGCGGAACAGCGCGCCGGTCAGCCCGCCCATCACACCGATAGGCGCATACACGGCGGCCAGCGTCAGCGTCATCGCGATCACCGGCCCGGCGATTTCGCGCGCCCCCACCAGTGCTGCGGCCACCGGTGTTTTACCTTCTTCGATATGGCGGTGGACGTTTTCCACCACCACGATGGCGTCATCGACCACCAGACCAATCGCCAGCACCATGGCGAGCAGCGTCAGCAAGTTTATGCTAAAGCCAAAGGCCAGCATCAATGCCGCCGCGCCCAGCATCGACAGCGGGATGGTCACCACCGGGATGATGACCGTGCGCAGCGAGCCAAGGCACAGATAGATCACCAGCACCACGATGATGACGGCCTCCAGCAGCGTCTTCATCACTTCGTCGATGGACGCCTGGATGAAGCGGGCGCGCTCGTAGACCATGTCCATTTTTACGCCGGGCGGCAGGGTTTTCTGGACGTCGGGCATGCGCTGGCGGATGCCGTCCACGATGACCAGCGGGTTGCCCCGAGGCGTGGGGAAAATCGAAAGATAGACGGCCGGCTCCGCGTCCATCGTACCGCTGGTCTGGGTGGAGGCGGCGCCGAGCTCCACCGTGCCCACGTCGCGCAGCCGCACGAGACCGTTGCCATCGTTGCGGATGACCATGTCGGCAAACTCCTCCACGCTGGTCAGGTCGGAGTTTACCTGCACATCGGCCAGCACGTACTGCCCGCGAATCTGCCCGGGCGCGGCCTGGTAGTTGTTGCGGCGCACGGCGGCGGCCACATCGGCAGCAGTCAGCCCGCGGCCAGCGAGCTTGTCGGCATCCAGCCACAGGCGCATGGCCAGCCTCTGCCCGCCGTCCACTTGTACTTTGGCCACGCCCTCGATGCTGGAAAACAGCGGCTCCACCTCGCGCGACAGGTAGTCGGTGAGCTCGGGGATGGACAGGCCGCCCTTGCTGAACCCGACGTAGGCGACCGCTGTCGAGTCGCCTGCCGACAGTTCGATCACCGGATCGTAGGCCTGCGCGGGCAAGCGGTAGCGCACCTGGTTGACCTTGGCCATCGCCTCGGTCAGCGCCTTGGTGGAGTCGCGGTTGAGCTCCATGCGCAGCGTCACCGTGCTGCTGCCCTGCTGCGAGGACGAGGAGAGGTAATCGATGCCCTCGACCGACGAGACGGACTGCGCAATCGGCTGGGTGACGAAGCCCTGCATCAGCTCCGCCGACGCGCCGGGGAACTCGGTGTGGATGGTGATCGTGGAGGTTTCCAGCGTCGGGTACTGCCGGATCGGCAGCTTGGACAACGCGAATACCCCCAACAGCACCAACAGGCAACTAACCACCAGCGCCAGCACGGGCCGGCGCACAAAAATATCGGTGAAATTCATCGTGCACTCTCCTCGCTGTTCGCGGTGGCCGACTCATTCAGCGCATTTTGTGCGACAGGGACTACCTGCATGCCGTCGCTCAGTTTGATTTGGCCAGAGACGACGACTTGATCGCCCGCTTGCAGCCCCGAGGCGATCTCGACCTTTCCGTCCCAGCGCTCGCCCGTTTTGACTGCCACCCGCCGCACGCGCAGCGTCTGCGTCTCGTCGGGCGCCGCCACAAACACGCTTTGCCCGTAGGCCGTGTAAGTCACGGCAGTCTCCGGCACCGCGAGCACCGGGGTGGCTTGCGCACGCTTGACCCGCACCTTGGCAAACATGCCCGCTTGTAATGCGCCCTCATCGTTGGGCACGCGCGCTTGCACCCACACCGTGCGCGAATCGCTGACCAGCGGGTCAATCGCGGTAACTTCGGCGACAAACACCCGCTCCGGCCAGGCGCTGATCTCGACCTCCACCGGCAGGCCGGGCGAGAGTAGCGGCACGGCCTGCTCATCGAGCGCAAAGTTTACGTGCAACGCCGTAGCATCGACCAGGTTGGCGATGCCCTCCCCCGCATTCAGATACTGCCCCTCGTGCACGCGGCGCACGCCCACCACACCGGGAAACGGCGCGCGGATCGCCTTTTGCGCGATCACCGCCTCAATCCGGCGCAAGTCACCCAGCGCCATATCGTGGTCGGCCTGCGCGTTGTCCAACTGCTCCTGAGTCGCCACCTGCTCGGACAGCAACTGGTGGGTGCGCGCCAGCACTTTCTCGGCATTGCGCCACTGCGCTTGCAGTCGCAGGCGGTCGGCCTGCTCGGGCGCATCGTTCAGCTGCACCAGCAACTCGCCCTTTTTGACCGCCTGCCCCGAGGTAAACGCAATGTGAGTGATACGCCCGGCGGTCTCCGAAGCCAGCACCACCTGCCGCACGGCTTCGAACTCACCCACACCGTGAAAGGCACGCGGCGCATTCAGTCGCTCCACCGCCGTCAAGGCCACTTGGGTAACCGGCCAGCCGCCGCCACCATCAGCCGCCACGGCGGGCTTGCTTCCCGCAAGCCATATGATGCCGGCCACTGCGGCCAGTGTTGCCAGCCCCGCCAGCCATTTTACTTTAGTACGCATGTTTGGGTGCTCCTCGTCTGTTGTTGTTGGGATTCCGTGGCGGCGGTGTGAGCCGCGCCTCGATTGATTAAAAAAAGCCAGCCCGAAGGCTGGCAAAAGCGGTCTTGGTGTGCTTTAGAAACCTCAACCTAACTTAAGGTCAAGCGCGATCATGCACAAAAAAAACCCAATCGACTTCAGTCGCCAAATGACCGTGGGCGAGGTGGCCCACCGGGCGGGCGTTCCCGTCTCCACAGTTCATTTTTACGAGTCCAAGGGGTTGATCGCGAGCGACCGTAGCCCGGGTAACCAACGCCGGTTCGACTCTGTGGTGCTCCGCTACATTGCCGTCATCAAAGTCGCGCAACGCGCAGGAATTTCGCTGGAGGAAATCCACGAAGTGCTGGGCCGCTTCCCGCCGGGCAGCAAACTCACCGCCGCACAATGGCGCGGACTGTCCTCTCATTGGCGCGCGAGTCTCGACGAACGCATCACCCGCTTGACCCGCCTGCGCGACGAGCTCGACCACTGCATCGGCTGCGGCTGCCTGTCTCTGGACGCATGTCCCCTGCACAACCCGCAGGACAAGCTGGGCGAAGAAGGCCCCGGCCCGCGCATCCTCGAACGACCGTAGCTGCCCCACGCAGGGCCAGACTGGGTCAAGATTGCAGCGGGCTTTGTACAACTTGAATGTCGCCCTTACTGAATATGAAAACAAACGCCGCGATGCAGCCCGCAATCTCACCTTGGCAAACCGGAAACGTGAGCGCGAAGAATGGGCAGCCGCCGCTGTAGAAACCAATATGAAACGCGCAGCTATAAATAGTATAACGAGTGACTACGATCGCAGCACGGCAATTTCCCGCGAAGCATCATAGATTTTATTCAAAGTCACAGCATGGGAAACGATCTATGCCTGGAGATCTTTCGCTCCTTTCGTTAATGCCCCGGCTTCGATGGCGTGGTTTGGGACCTCACCTTTCTCCGAAAAAATTAATAAATAATCCGGAATGCAAAAGTTTTAAGTAATGCATGGAGTCCCATCGACTTTCATGGGTGATGCCATTTCTACGAGTCTCACTTATGATGCAACACGATCTCTCCTGTTGGCCGTTGGTACTGTCTGTCTCTGCTGGCAAACCCAGTCTAACAGACTTGCACGACTATTCTGCAGCTTGGACAGCGTGGCTCGACCGTGGCGAACCCTTTGTCATGCTGCGCATCCTGCAAGACAGCGCGGCGAACAGCCATCCTCCTGGTGGTTCGCGCGAAGGCCAAAATTGGTTCAAAGCTGAGACTGAACGATTCTCATCCTTGACGCTAGCGCTGGCTGCCGCAGCGCCACCAGAAGTAGTGCTCAAAAAAAACAGGATAAAGGGCGGTATGCAGCGCGGAGTGCCAACCCGGGCATTTGAGCAGGTGGAAGACGCTTTGGACTGGCTGCTCCCCCATCTCCAAAAAAAGTATGAAAAGCTGGATATCGCCGCCCTCAAGATACGAGCACTGGACTGGTGTGCAGCCTACCCGATTTCACCAGATTAAGAGCGAGGTCCAACGAGGATTCTTCCCCTGCCGCGTTGAAGGCTCCCTCAGGGGTTGAACTACCGGCCTCTCCTCACCAAGTCGTGTTAACACCTGAGTAGAAGTGGACAGTTGTGGTTGTGGATTATGCTGGGCGGGGAGCAACTTTCCCGAATTGGGCGCCTGTTGTCGGATCAGCGTGGCAATGTCCGGATCTCCAACCTGCAATTGCTCAATGCGATTTTGTTTGTGGTGAGCAATGGCTGTAAGTGGCGCTCGCCACCAGTGAAGCGGTCTGTAACCGCAAGCCGCCAACGAGCCGCCAGTTGGCAGCTCGTCAGTTCACGCACAGTAGAGAAGAACACTTCGCCCGCATGCGAGGCGCAGGGCCGCTCGGGCACGGCGCAGAAATTTGCCCGTGAGAATTTGGCTGCTTTGCGCGGCCAGGTCACCCAGCCTCCCCGGCCTTCCCCACTCACCGCACATGAATATCCACGAGTATCAGGCCAAAGCCCTCTTCGCCCAATTTGGCGTCCCAGTCCCTGCGGGCGTACCCGCAACGTCCGAAGCGGAGTTCCCCGCCGCGCTGGCGCAGCTCCCCGAAGGCCCTGTCATGGTGAAATCGCAAATCCACGCGGGCGGGCGCGGCAAAGGCACTTTTACCGACGGCTTCCAGGGCGGCGTCAAATTTTGCAAGACCAGGACCGAGGCCGCCGAGCTCGCCGCCCGGATGCTCGGCAATACCCTCGTCACGCTCCAGACCGGCCCCGCTGGCCGCAAGGTGCAGACGATCTACTTCACCGCCGCCAGCGACATTAAAAAAGAGTACTACCTCGCCGTCCTGCTCGATCGCGCCAGCTCGCGCCCCGTCATCGTCGCCTCGACCGAGGGAGGCGTGGAGATCGAAAAAATCGCCCACGAGACACCGGAAAAAATCACCAAAGTCTTCGTCGACCCCGCCTACGGCCTCGCCGATTTCCAGGTCCGCGAACTCATCGCCGCGCTCGGCCTCAGCGGCAGCGAAGCCAAGAACGCCGCCAAGCTCCTTAAAAACCTCTACACCTGCTTCTGGGAAACCGACGCCTCGATGGTCGAGATCAACCCCTTGATCACCACGCCCACCGGCGAAGTCCTCGCCCTCGATGCCAAGGTCTCCTTCGACGACAACGCCCTGTACCGCCACCCCGAACTCGTCGCCCTGCGCGACCTCAACGAAGAAGACCCCAAGGAGATCGAAGCCTCCAGGTACGACCTCGCCTACATCGCGCTCGACGGAAACATCGCCTGCCTCGTCAACGGCGCCGGCCTCGCCATGAGCACAATGGACATCATCAAACACTACGGCGGCAACCCCGCCAACTTCCTCGATGTCGGCGGCGGCGCCTCGAAGGACAAAGTCGTCGCCGCCTTCAAAATCATCCTCGGTGACGCCAATGTGCGCGGCATCCTGGTCAACATCTTCGGCGGCATCATGGACTGCAACGTCATCGCCGAAGGGATCGTCGAAGCCGTCCGCGAAGTCGGGCTCACGCTCCCGCTCGTCGTCCGGCTGGAGGGCAACAACGCCGCCCAAGGCAAAGCCACCCTCGCCGCCTCCGGCCTCTCCCTCACCCCCGGCGACAGCATGGCCGACGCCGCACAGAAAATCGTCAAGCTCGTCGCCTAGCGCGCCACCGCGCCGCGCAAAATCGGGCCCGCGCGCGAGCTGACGCGACATCAACACACACCACGCACGCCGACCTCCCGCCCCTCTCCGCACACCGCGCCAGCCTCGCCCAAACCCGTCGCCGCCTCCGCCGCCTCGCCGCGGCTACCGCCCACAAACCAACCCGCCCTCCCTCGTCACTCACTCTCCATTTTTCCTCATGGCCATTCTCGTCACTCCCGAAACCAAAATCCTCGTCCAGGGCATCACCGGCGCCTTCGGTGCCAAGCACGCCCAACTCTCGCTCGACTACGGCTCCCAGGTCGTCGCCGGAGTCACCCCCGGCAAAGGCGGCCAGGTCTTCGAGCACGCCGGCCACCGCGTCCCCATCTTCAACTCTGTCGCCGAAGCCGCCGCCGCGACCGGCGCGACCGTTTCAGCGATCTTTGTCCCACCGCCCTTTGCGGCCGACGCCATCCTCGAATGCACCGCCGCCGAGCTCGACCTCGCCGTCGCCATCACCGAGGGCATTCCCGTTAAAGACATGGTCCGCGTGAAACGCGCCATGCAAGGCCGCAAGACCCGCCTCATCGGCCCAAACTGCCCCGGACTCGTCACGCCCGGCACAGGAGACGGCTCGCGCGGCGGCTGCCGGATCGGGATCGCCCCCGGCTACATCCACCGCAAAGGCCACGTCGGCATCGTCTCGCGCTCCGGCACCCTCACCTACGAAGCCGTCTACCAATTCACCACTCGCGGCATCGGCCAGTCGACCTGCGTCGGCATCGGCGGCGACCCCGTCAACGGCACCTCGCACCTCGACGTCATCAAACTGTTTAACGACGATCCGGACACCCACGCCATCATCATGATCGGCGAAATCGGCGGCAGCGCCGAAGTCGAAGCCGCCCGCTGGATCAAAGCCCACTGCCGGAAACCCGTCGCCGGCCTCATCGCCGGAGCCACCGCGCCCGCCGGACGCCGGATGGGCCACGCAGGCGCCATCGTTGGCGGAGCCGAAGACACCGCCGCGGCTAAAATCGCCGTCTTCAAGGAATGCGGGATCGAAGTCGCCGAAACCCCCAGCGACATGGCCGACGCCCTCATCCGCGCCGCCACCGCCCGGGGAATCACCCTGAGCTGAGGGGGGCTTCCCGCGGATCACGCGCTGCTCATTGGCACGGTCTCCGACCGATTCTTATTTGGCGAGGGCCTCCCCTGAGCGTCCGTAGCCTTTGCAGGTGCTGCGCAGGGTGCTCAGGAAGTTTTGCAGGATTTGGGATTCGATGCCTCGGCGCCACACGGCAAATACGTGTGCGGTCAGGTCTTCGCCCTCTTCTTTGATCGGGCGGTAGACGACGTTGTCGGTGCCGCGCGCGAGTGGCAGCAGGATCGAGACGCCGAGGCCGCTCTCGATCATCGCCATGAGCGACTCAAAGCTGCCTACCCGCCGCAAGGGTCGATGACGGATGCCGCGCGACGCGAAGATTTCGTGAAGGTATTGCTGGTGCCTCGCCTGCCTCCCGGGCTCGCCGACAGTCAAGAGCGACTCCATCGCCAGGTCGTCCAGCGAAATGGAGGGGTGGCTCGCGAGTGCATGCTCGCCATGCATCACAACACCGGGTCGCGTGCTCAACACCTCCACTGCCTCCAGAGCAGGGGGGAGTGCGAGGCGCCTCTCCGCCATGAAGCCCAGGTGGACCTTTCCGGACTGCAGGTTCTCGAGCTGGTCGTACACTCCTGTCTCGATCAGATTAACCTCGACCTGTGGATAGCGCTTCCGAAAGAGCGACAGGGCCTGCGGCAGGAAGCACGCGGTGATCGCGCCGAGGTTGCCGACGTTGAGCCGCCCTGCGCTGCCGCTCGCTGCGTCCTGCACCGCGGCCTCGGCCATTTCCACGCGCTCCAGAATATCGCGCGCCTCGTCGAGCATCACCGCGCCCGCGTCGGTGAGCCGCACACCGCCCGTATTGCGGTGCAGCAGCTTCACCCCGAGGCGGTCTTCCATTTGCTGGATCTGCTTGCTCAATGCGGGCTGAGCCACGTGGAGCCGCTCCGCCGCCCGCCTGAAGTTCAGTGCCTCTGCCACCGCCACGAAGTAACGCAAGTGCCGCAGTTCCATAAATGGGCCCTGATAACTTTTAGAGATCAGTCTGCAAGCAACAAAGTCATACAACGAGATCAATTTTCAGCTACTATCGGCGCCTTTTCCGCTCCATGCCTTCTACTGCGACTCACCAGCCTGCCCGTGAACTACTCTTCGAGGCAGCCCGCGCCGACACCACTGGCCAATCCGAGCGGCGTTGCAAGACGCTGTTCTCACTCGTGGACAGCGCGCAAGCGCTGGAGCGACGACTGAAGCGCGAGCTCGCGCTGTGCGAAGTCACCGAGCTGGGCTTCGTCCTCCTCGCCCAGGTTATTCGCCAAGAGCCTGATGCGCTGACACCTAGCGAAGCCGCGCACAAGCTCCACCTGCCCCGCCCCGCGATCTCGACGATTCTCGGGCGGCTCGAGGTCTCGGGCCTGATCCGGCGCGAACGCTCCTCGGACGACCGTCGCTCGCTCTCCATACGTATGACGGAGAAAGGCCGCCGCGTATTCGAGGGCGCCATCGCCCAGTGCCTGCAGATGGTCAACACCCTCATGTCGCACGTCGATTCGCGGGAGCTCTCCCAGCTCGACGATACCTGTTCACGTCTCAGACAACATTTTTTGGAAAACAAAAACTAACCTGATCACACACGCACACGAATCAAGTGACCCACAGTCCCTCCCTTAATATGTCGTCTCCTCAACATCCCCGCCCGAAGCGCTTCGCTCCTCGCAACCTCGCCCTGCTCGGGCTCGCCGCCCTCGCCTTGAGCGGTTGCGGCAAAAACCAGCAAGGCGGCGGCCCGGGAGGCCCGGGCGGTGGCTTCCCCATGCTGGAGTCTCACGTCCTGACGGTCGCCACGCAGCCGGTCACGCTCTCGCGCGAGCTCCCCGGGCGCACCAGTGCGTACCGCGTGGCCGAGGTGCGCGCCCGCATCACGGGCATCGTCCTCAAGCGCCACTTCACCGAAGGGGCGGATGTGCGTGCCGGCCAGCTCCTCTTTGAGATCGATCCGGAGCCTTACCAGGCGACGCTCGACAGCGCACGCGCCAACCTCGCGCGTGCCGAGGCCAGCCTCTTCTCGGCGCAGGCCCAGGCCCGCCGCTACAAGGACCTCGTGGGGACGGACGCCATCTCGCGCCAGACTTACGACAATGCCGAGGCCGACGCCAAGGCGCGCGCCGCGGATGTCGCGGCGGCACGCGCGGCTGTGCGCAGCGCCGAGATCAACCTGGGCTACACGCGCGTCGTCGCTCCGATCTCGGGCCGGATCGGCCGCGCCGAAGTCACCGAGGGCGCCTATGTGCAGCAGGCCCAGGCCACGCTTCTGGCCACCATCCAGCAGCTCGACCCGCTCTACGTGGACTTGAGCCAACCAGCCGAAGACGCACTCCAGCTCAAGACGGCTCTGGACAGTGGCCTGCTCAAAAAGAACGGATCGAGTACAGCCAAGCTCACGGTGCTTTTTAACAACGGCGAGACCTACGGGGAACGCGGCACGCTGGCGTTCTCCGACGTCACGGTGAGCCCGACTACTGGCACCGTCACGCTGCGCGGCACCGTGCCCAATCCGCATCTGAGCTTGCTGCCCGGGATGTTTGTCCACGCGCGTGTCGAAGAGGGCACCAAGCCCGACGCGATCCTCGTCCCGCAATCGGTCGTTACGCGCAATGCTCTCGGGCAGGCCACGGTACTGGTCATTGAGGAGGGCGGCCCCATCGGCACCGTTGCCGGACTTCGCGTGATCGAAGTCTCGCGCACGGTCGGGAGCGACTGGCTCGTGACTGGTGGGCTGCAGCCGGGCGACCGCGTCATCCTCGACAATCTGCAAAAGCTGCGGCCCGGCGTGCCGGTAAAGCCGCTCCCTCCGGCTGGCCCGAGCGCAGCTCCCGCAGCCCGGTAAGCCGCCCGCGCGGATTTATTAATCACAACGCACGAGCGACTCGTGGCTCTGCGCGGCGGCGACCCGACACCGCTATCCGCCCTCCCGCCCCGCACGCCCCTCCCGCCGCTTCGCCCGCCACAGCGCCGCCGCACCTACCAGCCCGCCGCCGTTCGCACTTAACTTCCCACACGTCCACTTAAACCCAGGCCGGATTCCGGCTCCTTAATTTCTAAAAAAACTCATGGCCCGTTTCTTCATCGACCGACCCGTCTTCGCGTGGGTCATCGCCATCGTCATCATGGTCGCGGGGGCTGTCTCGATTCTTGAGCTGCCCGTCGCCCAGTACCCGAGTATCGCGCCGCCGCAGATCGCCATCCAGGCGAGCTACCCCGGCGCCTCCGCCAAGACACTGGAGGACTCTGTGACGCAAGTCATTGAGCAGCGCCTGAACGGCATCGACCACCTGCGCTACATCGAGTCGACCAGCGACAACACGGGTAACGTCAGGATCAACATCACCTTCAACGCGGAGGCCGATCCCGACATCGCGCAGGTGCAGGTGCAGAACAAGCTCGCGCTGGCCATGCCGCTGCTCCCGCAGGAGGTGCAGCAGCTCGGGGTGCGCGTCACCAAGTCGGTGCGAAACTTCCTGATGGTCGTCGGCTTCGTCTCGACCGACGGCAGCATGCAGGCCTCCGACATCAGCGACTTCGTCATCAGCCGCGTGCAAGACCCGATCAGCCGCGTCCCGGGCGTCGGCGAGATCCAGGCCTTTGGCTCGGCCTATGCGATGCGCATCTGGCTGGATCCGGCGAAGCTGACGCATTTCTCGCTCATGCCTGGAGACGTGGCCGGTGCCATCCGCGCGCAAAACGTGCAGGTCTCCGCCGGAGCGCTCGGCGCGATGCCCGCCGCCAAAGGCCAGCTCATCAATGCCACCGTTAACGCGCAGGCGCGGCTCGAAACGCCCGAGCAATTCGAGAACATCCTGCTCAAGGTAAACTCCGACGGCTCTCAAGTGCGGCTGCGCGATGTCGCCCGCGTCGAGTTTGGCCCCGAGTCCTACGAAATCGCGGGCCGCTTCAAGCGCATGCCCGCAGCCGGTATGGCCGTGCGGCCCGCCACGGGAGCCAACGCGCTGGAGACGATTGCGGGCATCCGCGCCAAGCTCGCCGAGCTCCAGCCCTATTTCCCCGAAGGCATCGAGATCGTCTACCCGCTCGATACCTCGCCCTTCATCCGCATCTCCATCACCGAGGTCGTCCACACGCTCGTCGAGGCCGTCATCCTTGTGTTTTTGGTGATGTACCTGTTCCTGCAAAACTTCCGCGCGACGCTCATCCCCACCATCGCCGTGCCGGTCGTGCTGCTCGGCACCTTCGGCATCATGGCCGCCGCCGGTTTTTCCATCAACACGCTGACCATGTTTGGCATCGTGCTGGCGATCGGGCTGCTGGTGGACGACGCCATCGTCGTCGTCGAAAACGTCGAGCGCGTGATGACCGAGGAGGGGCTACCGCCGCGCGAAGCGACGCAAAAGTCGATGCAGCAGATCATCGGCGCCCTTGTCGGTATCGCGCTGGTGCTCTCCGCCGTGTTTGTGCCGATGGCGTTTTTCGGCGGCTCGACGGGGGCGATTTACCGGCAGTTCTCGATCACGATCGTCTCGGCGATGGGCCTCTCCGTCCTCGTCGCCATCGTGCTCACGCCCGCGCTGTGTGCGACGATCCTGAAGCCTATCGCCAAGGGTCACCACTACCACGACACGGGCTTCTTTGCCTGGTTTAACCGCATCTTTGATCGCGGCACCGACCACTACGTCAACAGCGTCGGCGGCATCATCCGCCGCAAGGGCCGCTTCATCGTCGTGTACCTGCTGATCGTCGGCGCGCTCGGTTGGGCCTTCAAGCACGTGCCCACCGGCTTCCTGCCCGACGAGGATCAGGGGCTCCTCTTCACCCAGGCGCAGCTCCCCTCCGGCTCGACCTACGAGCAAAGCCTCGCCGTCCTCAAGGACATCGAGGACCACTACCTCGAAGCGGAGTCCGAAAATGTGGAAGGCCTGTTCGGCGTCGTCGGCTTCAGCTTTTCGGGCTTTGGGCAAAACCAGATACTCTCCTTTGTGCGGCTCAAGGACTGGGACGAGCGCAAGCGCCCCGACCAGGCCGTGGCTGCAATACAGGGGCGTTTCCTGCAAAAATTCCTCCCGCGCAAAGACGCGATCGCGGTCGCCTTCATGCCGCCCGCCGTCATGGAGCTGGGCACGGCCAACGGGCTGGACTTTCGCCTCACGGACAACGCCGTCCTCGGGCACGATGCGCTCACCGCCGCGCGCAAACAGCTCATCGAGCTGGCCAACGCCGACCCGCATTTCATCAACGTGCGCTCCAACAGCATGGACGATACCGCGCAGTTCAAGATCGATATCGATCACGAAAAGGCAGCGGCACTGGGCATCTCGCTCAGCGACATCAGCAGCACGCTCGCCAGCGCATGGGGCTCCGCCTACATAAACGACTTCATCGACCGCGGGCGCACCAAGCGCGTGTACCTGCGCGGCGATACTCACTCGCGGATGCGGCCCGAGGATCTCGACCAATGGCACGTGCGCAACAACCGCGGCGAGATGGTGCCCTTTAGCGCCTTTGCGAGCAGCTCCTGGCAGCTCGGCCCCACGGCGCTGGAGCGCTTCAACGGCATCCCCTCCACCTCCGTGGCGGCGATTCCCGCGCCGGGGGTTTCCACAGGGGCCGCCATGCAGGCCATTACCAAGCTCGCCCAAAAACTGCCGGACGGCTTCGGCATCGAGTGGGTAGGCCTCTCTTACGAAGAGCGCAGCGCGGGCAGCCAGGCCCCCGCGCTCTACGCGATCTCGATCCTCGTCGTCTTCCTCTGCCTGGCGGCGCTTTACGAAAGCTGGTCGGTGCCTGCCGCCGTGATGATGATCGTGCCCCTGGGCGTCATCGGCACGCTCGCCGCCGCCATGCTGCGCGGCATGCCCAACGACGTGTACTTCCAGGTCGGGCTGCTGACGATCGTCGGCCTCTCCGCCAAGAACGCCATCCTCATCGTCGAGTTTGCCAAGGCGGGTTTCGACAGCGGCATGAGCCTGATCGACGCCACGCTGCAAGCGGCCCGACAGCGGCTGCGGCCCATCCTCATGACCTCGCTCGCCTTTGGCCTCGGCGTGCTCCCGCTCGCCATCTCCACCGGTGCAGGCGCGGGCTCGCGCAACGCCATCGGCACCGGTGTGTTCGGCGGCACGCTCACTGCCACCGCGCTGGGCATCTTCTTTGTCCCGCTCTTCTTCGTCGTCATCCTGCGCCTCTTCCGCGTCCAGCCCAACACCCTCACCGCCAAAAAGGAGGACTCCTGACAATGGCTCCCTCACACATGACTTCCCGCTCCCCCGCTTCACACACGAGCATGCCTGCCAAGCCGTCTAACGCGCGGGTGGGTGCCGCGCTCCTCGTCGCTGCCCTTCTCGGCAGCGCAGGCTGCTCACTCGCGCCCAAGTACCAGCGGCCCGCCGCACCTGTCGCGGAAAGCTATCCCGAAGCGACGGGCCCGATCTCCCCCGCAGTCGAGCTCAGTTGGCAGCAATTCTTCGGCGGCGACGCGCGCCTGCGCGCCATCATCGCACTCGCGCTTGAGAACAACCGCGACCTGCATGCCGCCGCGCTCAACGTCGAGCGCGTCCGCGCCCTCTACCGCATCCAGCGCGCCGCGACATTCCCCGACATCGCCGCAACCGGTGATGGCACGCGCCGCCAGACGCCCGCCAGCCTCTCGCCCACAGGCGAGCGCTCGATCGACTCGACCTACCAGGTCGGGCTCTCGATCCCCGCCTACGAGCTCGATTTCTTCGGCCGCGTGGCAAGCCTGCGCGACACCGCGCTGCAACAATACCTCGCCACCGAGCAGGCCCACCGCAGCGCACATATCGCGCTCATCTCCGCCGTTGCCCGCCAATACCTCAACCTGCTCGCCACCGAAGAGCGGCTCGACCTCGCGCAGCAAATCCTCGCGGCTGCCGAGCGCAGCTACGCGCTAAACCACCAGTCCTTCGAGGCGGGCATCGCCTCCGAGATCGACCTGCGCACCGCCGAGGCCCAGCGCGAAGCTGTCCGCGCCAGCGTGGCCGAGATCGAGCAAGCCCGCGACCTCGCGTACAACGCCCTCGTCCTGCTCGTCGGCGCGCCGCTGCCTGCGACGCTTCCCGCCGCCGGCACACTCGCCAGCCAGGAAGCCCTCATCGAAGACCTCCCCGCAGGGCTACCCTCCGAGCTGCTCACACGCCGCCCCGACATCCTCGCCGCCGAGCACAACCTGCGCGCGGCCAACGCCAATATCGGTGCCGCCCGCGCCGCCTTCTTCCCCTCGGTGCGCCTGACCGCCTTTGGCGGCAGCGCCAGCCCCGAGCTCTCCGACCTGTTTGAAGGCGGCACCAAGGCGTGGACCTTCGCGCCCTCGATCGCGCTGCCGATCTTTGCAGGCGGGCGAAACCGCGCGCAGCTCGACGTCGCCAAGCTCGCCCAGCGCATCGAAATCACCAACTACGAGAAAGCGATCCAGACCGCCTTTCGCGAAGTCGCCGATGCCCTCGCCGTGGCGAAAACCATCGGCACGCAGGTCGACGCGCAGGCCGCGCGGGTCACCGCCGCCACCCGCCGCTACGAACTCTCGCAGGCCCGCTACCGCGCCGGAGTCGATAGCTACCTCGCCGTGCTCCTGGCCCAGCAAGAGCTGTTCACCGCGCAGCAACAACTCGTCGCCGCCCGACTCGCCCGCCTGAGCAACCTCACCGGCCTCTACGCCGCGCTCGGCGGCGGCTGGGACGATAGCAGCGAGACGCCCGCGCAAACTGCGGCACGGCTGAGTGCCGCGCGTTAACTCCGGGCTCAAGCGCACCCAGCACAAAGCACAAGGCGGAGCCGCATTCCGGAGCGGGCTCCGCCTCTGCTCCGCTTCTTCCTCCTGCTTCGCCCAAAAGTCTCCGCCCGCCAACACGGCCCCGCCTTCTCCCCACTTCCCCCAAAACGACAATGGTCGTCGCAATGGTCATCATCCTGATCCTGATCACCGCACTGATCGCCACCGACTCGGTGGACAGCCGCTAGCGGAGCACTGAGGCAAATGCGTTGCTGAAACACCGGGGGGCCGCAGTCTCGCCGGTCTGCGTTGTTTTTCGCTATCGCGTGGGGCGGGCCACAGCGCAATGTCGCCTGCCACACAACAGGCAAAAACATGGCTCCCGAAAACGGCTCCCCACCACACGACTCTTCTCCGCAGCGCGGCACCACCCTGCCCCAGCACGACTCCTCCGCCCCGCTGCCAAGCCCCAGCCCGACTCCGGAGGCAAACGGCGCGAGCGATACCGTCTCCGCCGGCGCAGTGGCCGCAGCCACTCCGGTTAATCCCCAGGACGGGACAGCCCGTGCGGCGGATGCCGCCGAGCGGCGGCGCTGGTTCCTCTTGGGAAACCGGCTGCTGGCTTTTCTCGGCGTAGGGCTCGCCGCCGCAGGCGTGGTTTTCTTCTTCGCCTACAACTGGGCCGAGCTGCACCACTTCGCCAAGTTCGGGATCGCATTTGCGGTGCTGTGCGCCAGCGCGGGCTACGCGCTGTTTTCCCCAAACGCGCACCCGGGCTCGCTGTCCGCCGCAGCGCCCCGGCCACCGTCGATCGGCTGGCGGGCCGCGCTCTTCGGCACCGCGCTGCTGCTCGGTGCCGTGCTGGCGCTCATCGGCCAGGTTTACCAAACGGGGGCCAATCTCTGGGAGCTGTTCGCAATCTGGGCGGTGCTGATCATGCCCTTCGCGCTGCTGGCACGCGGGCCAGAAACGTGGGTGCTGTGGCTCGCCGTCGCCAATACCGGACTCTTTCTGTGGCTGGATGACCCGTGGTTCTTTGGCTCGGGCAGGGAACACACGGCGACTCAGTTTCTGTGCGCCATCGTCCTCAACGGCGGCTTCCTCGTGCTCGCCGAGCGTTTCGCGCACTCGCCGCTGTTTACGCCCTGCCGCGAGCTGCCGCGCCTCGCCGCACTCCTCACCCTCGGCCTGCTCGGTTTCGCGGCATGCCTCGGTGTCTGGGAGGCACCCTACTACGGCCGCTTCATCGCGCCGTTTATCGCCGCCGCCGTGCTCAGCCTCGCGCTCTACCGGCACTACCGCTTCGACCTCGTGATGCTCGGGCTCTCGGGCTTCAGCCTGATTGGTTTTCTGACGACTGCGCTCTTCCGGCTCACATGGGATCTCAAACTGGGTCTCGACGGGGGGATGCTCTATTTCGGCCCCATCTTCAACGGCGCCTTCCTGATCGGGGCCTCGGCGTTCTTCGGCCACTGGCTCTTAACACTCCACCGCGCCCGGCAGCACCCCGCAAAACCCAAGCCCACGGCTGCTGCCGAAACGGCTGCGCCCGCACTCGCGCTGGCCCCCGCCGCCGCACTCGCGCCCACCTCCAGCACTCACAGCGAGGCCGCAGACCGAGCCGACGGAGAAGGTACGCCCGAGCGCACGCACGCCGGCGCCGGTGAAACTCCCGCAAGCCCGCCGCCCCTCACACCCGTGCCCGAAACGGCGGGCACGCCGATGTGGCTCAACATCGTGCAGGGCATCGCTGCCTGGCTCGCCGCAGCGATGATCACCGCCCCCTTTTCCGTAGTCAGCTTCATCAGTCCGGCCCTCATGACTGTGAGCGGGGCGGGCTTCATCGCGCTCGCGTTCCTGCTGTTTTTCAAAAAGCGCGATACCCTGTTCTTCACCCAAGCCGCGCTCGCCCTCTCGATCACCGGGCAGATCTTCTTCGCGATCAGCCAAGCGCAGGGGGATATCACCAGCGACACAGTGCTGAAGCTCTCGCTCGCGCTCGCCCTGTTCCTCACGATCCCGCGCACCACGCTGCTGCACCGCACGATCTGCCTGTTCTGGGCGTTCTTCGCGCTGCTCCAGGTCATCGAGCCCAGCTACGAAATACACCTCCTCATCGGTCTGCCCGTATCCGTGGCAGCGTGTGCGCTCTGGCTCACGCGCCCGCGCTGGACCACGCACAAGCACAGCGAGTATTTCCACGCCCTCGCCCACAGCAGCAGCCTCTACGTCCTGATCTTTCTTTGGACACGTAGTAACTACAGATCGTTCTACCTTTTCACCCGCAGCTTCATCAAAACGGGCGAGCCGAGCCAACTCTCGGCCCTGCACAGCACGGGGGCCGCCATACTCCTGATCGTCGTCGTCGCCTACCTGACGCGCAAATTCCTCAAGGGCGACGACTCGCGCGACCAGCGGCTCTCCATCGCCCTGCTCGTCGCCGCGGGCCTCCTCGCGCTGCTCGCTTACCACGACGCCAGCCTCGTCCTCTGCACGGCGTTGCTGCTCGTCACCTTTGCCACGCACCAAGCCTCCTGGTTTCGCGCAATGCTCGTCGCGCTGCCCATCGTAGTCGGGCAGATGTACTACAACCTGGAGCAAACACTGCTCGCGCGCTCGCTCACCCTCATGGGCTCCGGCGCGCTCCTCCTCGCGCTGCGCTGGGGCCTGAACTGGCTGCTCGCGCCGGACAGCCAGCCGCATGCCGCCAACACGCAAAAAGTGGAGCACAGCCCGAACCAGGCACCAGTGTTCGCACCGTTCGCGGCACTCCCCGCACACGCACGCCAGATCAAGCTCGCCGCGCTGAGCCCTGCCCTCGCACTCGCCGTCCTGCTCTGCCTCTCGGGCATCTGGGGGAACGAGCGCACCATCGCACAGGGTCAGCCCGTGTTCGTCCGGCTCGCCCCCGTCGATCCGCGCTCGCTCATGCAAGGCGACTTCATGGCACTGCGCTTCGCGCTTGATAACGAAGTGCTCAAAAAACTGCCCCCTCGAAACGCGCGCCTCAGAAAGGATCCTCGCCCCACGATGCTGCGCCCGCGCTACGCCTACCTCGCCCTCGACGACGAAGGCCGCGCTACCGCCCTGCACTCCATCGGCGCGCGGGCCGATGCGCTGCCCGACGGCACCCGCGTCGCCATAAAACTGCGCGGCACGACAGGCAGCCCCAGCATCGGTCCCAACGCCTTCTTCTTCCAGGAAGGCCACGCCGCGCACTACGAACAGGCACGCTGGGCCGAGCTGCGCGTCGCGCGCAGCGGCAAGGCCCTGCTGCTGAATCTGCGCGACGAAAACCTCGAAGTCCTGGGCGAAACCAGACGCTGATCCCTCCCAGCCCTTTTTCACCGCCGCCATCCACTGTGACCGAGCTACAACAGGCCTTGATCGCCGACCTGAACCTGATCGAAAACGCGCAAGAGCGGCTCGCGATCATCGTCGAGCGCGCGCGCCGCAGCAGCGCGGGCGAGGGCGGCGGCCAACTCGCTGCGCACGAGCGCCACGACAGCCAGCTCGTCGCAGGCTGCATCTCCCAAGTCTGGCTCAGCGCTGAGCTCGGCCCTGATGGGCGCTGCCGCTTCCGCTGCGCCGCCGACAGCCCGTTGGTTAACGGCCTCGTCTCCCTGCTCTGCGAATTTTTCAGCGGCTGCACGCCTGCCGAAATCCTCGCTTGCGAGACGGAAGGCTGCGACCCGCTCGCAGAGCTCGGCCTGCTGCATGGCCTCTCGCCCACGCGCCGCAACGGCCTCGCCGCCGTCCGCGCGCGGATTTTTCATTTCGCGCAGGCGCAAGAGCGCCACGCCTGAGCTTCTGCGGCCTCAGGCCGCTTTTTTTCATTTCGCACAAGAAAACGCCCCAGCCCGTGACTTTCTACGATGCGCATACGCACCGCCCCACGGCAGATTGCGCGCTCGCAGTCCTGAACAGCGCCGAGCCGGGCGACTGGGCCCGAGTCGCCGCGCAGGCCGCGAGCGACCCGCGGCTCATCCCGAGCTACGGGCTGCACCCGTGGTACTGCGCTGATGCGCCTGCCGGTTGGCTGGCGCAACTCAGGGCACACTTGCTCGAAAACCCGCGCGCCCAGGTCGGCGAAATCGGGCTCGACCGCCACATGCCGCGACACCTGCCGCCCACGCCGATTGAGCAGCAACTCGCCGCCTTCACCCCGCAGCTCGCGCTCGCCGCCGAGCTGGGCCGCGTCGCCACGATTCACTGCACGCGAGCGCACGGGCTGCTGCTCGATGTTTTGCGCGCGACGAAACCGCTGCCCCGCCTGCTGCTCCACGCCTACTCCGGCTCGGCCGAGCTGGTTAAGGACTTCGCAAGCCTGGGCGCCTGCTTCTCCTTTGGCGCGGGCCAACTCGCCCCACAACGCACACGCGCCCGGGCTGCCGCGCGCGCCGTCCCGCCCGAGCGGCTTCTTGTCGAGACCGACATGCCCAAGGAAACCGCTGCCGATGCTCCCAACGCGCCGCAGCAACTGGAAACGCCCCGGCCCGACCTTGCACAAGGCTACCGCACACTGGCCGAGCTGCGCGACGAGCCTTTCGCGCTCTTTGCCGAACGCATCGGCATCAACTTCCGCCAGCTTTTCCCACAATAGCGCGCACCGCATCCGCCGCCGCAGCCAGCCCGAACGAGCCCGTTACAAAGGCCGCCGCGCCAAGCCCGCTCTCGCAGTCGAGCCTGAGGCTGCCTCTCGCCTCACCCTCCCGCCCCTCCCGCTCCTCCTCGGGCTCGTGGCGGCAAGTGCCATCGGCCCAGGGGAAAATCCGCGGCTCGCTCGACCACACGCAGCGCACGCCGAAGTGCATCCGCCCTTTGGGCATGCCTGCGGAAAACCCATGCTCGCGCCGCAGTTTCCGGCGGAGCTGCCGCAGTAATTCATCGCCCCAAGCCTCGCCCAAGTCGCCGAGCCGGATCTGCGTCGGGTCGCTGCGCCCGCCCGCTCCGCCGACCGTCACCACAGGCAAGCCGCGCGCGGCGCAGGCAGCCACGAGCCGCGCCTTGTTGCCCACATCGTCAATCGCATCGACCACGCAGTCGAAGCGCGGGCGGCGGCCCTCTGCGCCTGCGCCGAGGTCGCCGCTCGTGCGCTCGACCCAGCCCTCGCTTGCTGCGTTCGCGCTCGCTGCCCCCGGGCGCCCACTGGTCGCCGCTCCCAAAATCCGCTCCGCGCTCTGCTCGGTAAAAAACTCGGTTAACGCCACAACGCGGCAACACGGGTTTATCAATTTGACGCGCTCCGCGAGCACCACCGCCTTTGGCCGGCCAATCGTGCCGTCGAGCGCGGGCAGCTGGCGGTTCACATTGGTCACGCACAGGTCGTCGAGATCGACGAGCGTCAGTGCACCGATGCCGCTGCGGGCCAGTCCCTCGACCGTCCACGAGCCCACACCGCCGAGGCCCACCACGCACACATGTGCCGCGTGCAAGCGGGCGAGCCCCGCGCGCCCATAGAGCCGCACGAGCCCGCCAAAGCGTTGCAGGTAAGCCTCCGTCATTTCGCGTCGCGCGGCTCCAGCTCGGCCTCGCTGTCCGCGCGCAAGGTCGCCCCGGCGCGTGGGCCGCCGAGCACTTCGCTCCGCTGCGCTGCCGCATGCAGCGCCGCCGCGCGCGGCGAGGCGATCCGCTCCGCACTCCCGCCGCTGCTGCTGCCACCACCGACCAATTGGCGCACGGCGGATTGCAGGTCGCCGCCGGAGGGCTGCTGGAAGACGCTGAGCTGGAACTGGTCGATCACCGCGAGCAGGTGGTCAAAGATGTCGGCCTGGATGTCTTCGTAGACGGCCCAGCGCGTGTCGTTGGTGAAGACGTAGAGCTCCAGCGGGATGCCGTGCTCGCCCGGGGAGAGCTGGCGCACGAGCATCGTCATGCCCTGGTTGATCCGCGGGTGCTGGCGCAGGTAGGCGACACAGTAGGCGCGGAAGGTGCCGAAGTTTGTGATCCGCCGCCCGTTGCCGAGGATCGTCAGGTCGGTGCCGCGCTGGCTGTTGTCGCGGTCGATCTCGGCCTGCTTTTCGTCGAGGTAGCCTTTCAGCAGGTCGATCCGCCGCCACTGCTCGATCATTGCCTCGTCGGCAAAGCGTACCGAGTGCATGTCGATGTACAGCGCGCGTTTGATCCGCCGGCCGCCCGACTCGAACATCCCGCGCCAGTTTTTAAACGAGCCGGAGATCAGATCGTAGGAGGGGATCGTGGTGATCGTCTTGTCCCAATTTTGCACTTTTACGGTGGTGAGCGATACGTCGATCACGTCGCCATCGGCACCCGCCTTGGGCATCTCGATCCAGTCGCCCATGCGCACCATCTCGTTTACCGAGATCATGATCCCCGCCACGAAGCCCAATATCGCGTCCTTGAAAACGAGGAGCAGCACAGCGGTCAGCGCGCCCATGCCACCGAGGATGTAGACCGGTGATTTGTTTAAAATCGTGGCGAGCACGAGGATCAGCGCGACCACGGCAGCGACCAGCTTGAAGGCCTGGACGAAGCCCTTGATCGGCGTGCGGTCGGCGCGGCCCGAGCGCCGCGCCAGCAGGTGCAGCCCATCGAGAAACGCGAAGAACACGATGACCCAGATCACCGTCAGGTAGATGTTCACCACCGCGTTTACGACTGCGAGCACCTCGGGCGTGGCGCCGAGAACTTGGGAGCCGAAGGCATTGATCACCATCGCGGGGGCGAGGTGCGAGAGCCGCGAGAAGAAGTGCGCCTCCAGCAGCGCGTCGTCCCACTTCACGGGAGTGCGGCGCACGGTCGCAGCGACGCCGCGCAGGATCAACTGCTTGGCGATAAAGTTGGCCACAAAGGCCAGCACCAGCAGCACGCCGAGGTTTACCGCCAGCGAGGCCAGCTCCACTCGCTCCGCCGACAGGCCGAGCCCACTGATCCATGCGTGAAGGCCATTGAGCCAAGTTTCCATAAGCCGCGCAGGCTGGGGGAAAACCGCGTACATAGGCAAGACGGGCGCGACGCGCGTAACGCCGTTTTTACAAAAGTGCGTCGATCGCCGCGACCGCCCGCCGCTGCCGCTCCGGCCACTCCCCGCAAATATCCACAAAGGGCAGCCCGCGCGAAACGAGGGTCTCGCGCCAAAGCGCCTGCCACTGCGCGCGACGCGCGGGATCGGAGACGCCGCGCATCCGGTCCGGTACGAAGGGGATATCGATGCCGCACAGCAGGTACAACGCGTAGCGGCGGCTGCGCTGCTCCGCCTCGGCGCGCAGCCACTCGGGGCAGTGCCCGGGGAAGAGCAGGTCGTCGTAGAGCTGGTTGGTCAGCAGCTCGGTGTCGCAGATGATCAGCGGCGCTCGCAGCGGCGGGCTTGGGGCGACGGGGGGCGGGCTCTCCGAGGCCAGCGCGCGCTGCGCCCTCCCGCCCCTCCCGCCCCACCGGGCCAGTGCCGCAGCGGCGGCAGCGTCCTCGGCGGCCATTTGCCCGCGCGCGATTTCGCCCAGATCGCTCGCGCCGATCTGGCCGTCGTGCGCATCCCAAAACGCGCGCACAAACTCCGGCGCGACAGGCGCGCCGTAGTGCCGCCCGAGAAACTCGGCCAGGGTGCTCTTGCCCGTCGACTCGATCCCGAAGACGGCCACCCGCTTCAGCGTTTGATCAGGGGGCAATCGCATACCTCCTCTTTCGATACGACTTCATCCACTCGACATGCCCGCTCACCGCCAGCAGGAGGAAGAAAAAGTACAGCACGCCAAACCAGTACAGGCCCGCGGCAAAATAGGTCGCACTCGCCACGCCGTTTACGACGACCCAGCCCGCCCAGTTTTCGATTTTTTTGCGCACCTGAAGAAACGACAGCAGGACGCTGAAGGAGGTGATAAACGCATCGCGGTAGGGCGCCGCCGCATCCGTCGCCCGCGCCATGTAGCCGCCCCACAGCAGGGTCGCCGCTACGCCTACGACGAGGTAGCCCACGCGCCACGCGAGGCTCAGCCGCGTAACGGGCAGTACGGGCTCCTCCGCATCTGGCTCAACGGGCTGAGCCGGGCGGCCGGACCTCGCGCCCCGTCCCTCCCGCCCCTTGCCCAGCCAGTGCGCCCAGCCGTAGCACAGCATCACAAAGTAGAGTGCCTGTAGCTTCACCTCCCCGTAGAACCGCGCGTTGTAAAAGATGATGCCCGAGAGCACCACCTGCACCAGCCCGATGGGGAAGTTCCAGACGCTCTGGCGAATCATCAGCCCTATCGCGACCACACCGAGCACCGTCGCCACGGGCTCGATCCACGCCGCCGAGAAAAACTCGCTCATCGGTAGTAGGTCGCCTCCGGCTCGATTTCCTGCGCGGCCTCAAACGCCTCCTGCACATCGCCCAACCCGAAGAGCAGCAGGGTGACCCCGACCACCGTCAATACGACCGGTGCCCAACGCGCCAGAAGCACGCACCGATCCAGTTGATCCGCGCTCAGCCGGCTGTTCTTGAAGCCGTTCTCCAGCCGCTCAAGCAGCCGCACCTGCATCAGTTGCAAGGCGAGCGACAGCCCGACCAGCAAGATGCCGACGAGCAGCAGGGGATTATGTAAACTTTGTAAAAGCATCACAGGACGAGGGCGGAATGTGTGTCACTGGGGGATCCGAAGTTCCATCCCGACGGCTAGGGAATTCTCGTTAGGGAGTACGTCGCGGTTCGCATTGTAGATCTCCCGCCAGCGCGTGCGGTCGTTGTAGTATCGCTGCGCGAGCCCGAAGAGCGTGTCGCCGCGCGCCACCACGTGCCGGCGAGTCGCCACGGGGGCGCCCTCCGCAGCCGCCACGCGGCGCGCAGCATTGGCGTTCGCTGTCGCGGCTGCCCCCGGGCGTGTCGGTGCACGCACGACCGGCGCGGCGGATGCCTGCGCTGATTGCACGGGCGCTAGGCTCAGCGGCGAGGGCTCGCGCGTATTTACCGCGACGACCTGCGGCTGGCGCGCAGTACCACGCACTTGCTGCTGCGAGGGCGGCGGAGGCGACTCGCGCAGACGGTCGCGCTCTGCATCGCGCGAGGGCACCAGCAGCACGCCATTGGTCGGCACGCGCACCTGGGTCAGCGCAGGCGGCTGCGTCGCCGCGTGACGCGCCGCGCTCAGCAGCTCCGCCTTCAGCTGGTCATTCTCGCGCTGCAAACGGCTGATCTGCTCCACCATGTCGAGCCGCTCGCTCTGGTTTTCCAGCGGGTTGGCGGGCAGCGTGCGGGCGAACTCACGCTTCGCGCCCTCCACCAGCCCGCGCACTTGCGGGGCCTGCGGCGAGTTCGGGTTTCGCTCCAGGTATTTTCTAAAATGATAAATCGCCGCGATAGGGTCTTTGATCTGCTGCAAGTAGATGATCCCCACTTCGAGGTGCGACTCCGGCGCAGCCTCCCCGCGCGCGGCGATCACGCGCAAGTAGGCGGCCAGTGCCTCCTGGCTGCGGCCCTGCTTCACCAGCCGCTGGCCGAGACGGTAGTTGGGGTCATCAATCTCTGCCCCCTGCGGCCCCTTGTCGCGCGGATCGCAGGCCGAAAAAATCACGCAGGACAACAGCGCAAGCCACCCCCACCTCCGCAGAGCGAAGCAGCGCGCCAGGTAAGTTCTGCAAGGTACCATGATAGCGGTGTCGGCGTGGGCGGCGTGTTGAAAGGGATTGAACGAAACGACTCTCGGCCTAGAGAGTCCGCAAACTCCCCGAATAGGAGACAAACCCTAAATGGCACTGACCCCGAAAACCATCCTCAGCCGCGCGCGAAACTGCCTCCAGATCGAGACCGAAGCGCTGCAAGAGACGGCCAAAAAACTGGGGGCCGAGTTTGTGAAAACCGCCCGCGCCGTCGAAGCCACGCTCCAGGCGGGCGGCAAACTCATCTTCAGCGGCGTGGGCAAGTCCGCGCACATCGCCCAAAAACTCGTCGCCACCTTCAACAGCACCGGCGCGACCTCCGCGTTTCTGGACGCCACCCAGGCCCTGCACGGCGACCTCGGCCTGTGCCGCCCGGGCGACCTCGCGCTGCTGCTCAGCAACAGCGGCCAGACGGAAGTCCTGCGCCTCGTGCCCCTGCTGCGCCGCGCGGGCGTGAGCCTGGTCGCCTTTACCTCGCGCGCCGACTCCGACCTCGCGCGCCACGCCGACCACCTGCTCCTCTACCACGTACCGCGCGAGGCCTGCCCGCTCGCGCTCGCGCCCACCGCCAGCACCACCGCCGCACTCGCGCTCGGCGACGCCCTCGCCATGGTGCTCCTGCAAGCCCGCGGCTTCACGCGCGACGACTTCGCGCGCAACCACCCCGGCGGCAACATCGGCGCCCTGCTCGTCCGCGTGCGCGACCTCATGCGCACCGGCGCGCGCGCACCGCAGCTCCCCGACACCGCCACGCTCCAGGACGCCATCCTCGCCATGACCAAGGCCAAGAGCGGCTGCATCGCCCTCGTGCACCCGCGCAGTGGCCGCCTCAGCGGTATTCTGACCGATGGCGACTTCCGCCGCAGCGCGCTCAGCGGCACCGATTTTTTGACCAAACCCGTGAACCAATTCATGACCCCTACCCCTAAAACCATCCGCGACGACGCGATGGGCATCGACGCCCTGAACCTTTTTGAAAAACACCAGATTGATGATTTGATAGTCCTCGACGCCAAAGGAAAACCAGTCGGCATCGTCGACGGTCAGGACCTCCCCAGGCTCAAGCTGCTATGAGCGCCTCGCCACCACGCCCCACGCGAATCGGCATCATCGGTATGGGCGGCTTCGCCGCTGCCCACCACCACACCGTCGCACAGCTTGAGGCCGAGGGCCACGCCAAGCTCATCTGCACCTGCGACCCGCAGGCCGAGGCCTTTAGCCCGCAGCAGCACGCCTGGCACTTCGCCGAGCGCGGCGTGCGCGTCTTCACCCACTACGAGCAGATGATCGACGCCTGCCGCGAGTCGCTCGACATGGTCGTCGTCTCCACGCCCATCAACCTGCACGCGCAGATGCACCGCGCCGCCGCTCAAGCGGGCCTGCCTGTCTATCTGGAAAAACCCGCCACGCTCGACCACGCCGAGCTGGAGGAGATGATCGCCCACGACGCGCAGGTGCCGCGCGCCGCACTCGTCGCCTTTAACTTCATCATCGAGCCCGCGCGCCGCGCGCTCAAGCAGCGGCTCCTCGACGGCGAGTTTGGCGCCCTCATCGAAGCCAGCCTCTTGGCCCGCTGGCCACGCCCCGCCGACTACTTTTACCGCACCGACTGGGCGGGCCGCCTCATGCTCGACGGCCGCCTCGTCCTCGACTCCTGCTTCGGCAACGCCAACGCGCACCTCGTCCACAACATGCTCTTCTGGCTCGGCCAGGACACACTCTCCACCTGGGCGGAGATCGCCAGCGTGCGCGCCGAGCTCTACCGCGCCCATGCAATCGAGAGCGCCGACACCTTCTTCGTCCAGACCGTGACCAGTAACGGGCAGACCCTGCGCTGCGCCCTCACCCACGCCTGCGCGGGCGAGACCCGCCACTGCGAGACGCTGCGCTGCGAGAAGGCGGAGATCCGCTACACCGTCGGCAGCCATGCCGAGATTCGCTGGCTCGACGGACGGGGCGACGAACGGATCGAGGTCAACGGCTTCGACGCCGTCCGCGAAAACCACCTCGCCTACTACCGCTACCTGCGCGGCGAAGAGCCGCGCCCCGCTACCAGCCTCGCCGACTCGCGCCCCTTTGTTCACCTGAACGACCTCGCCTACATCTCGAGCGGACAGATCACCGCGATCCCCGCCACGCTTATCTCGCCCCACCGCGACCCAAGGGAGCAGAAGGACTACCTCGATGTCGAAGGCATGGACGCCGCGATGGAAGACTTCCTCCGCAGCGCGACCTGGCCCGGCAGCCAGTGGGGCCGCAACGCCCCCGGCACCCTTGTAACGCCCGCCGCCCTCCCCCGCCTCCACGACACCATCCGCACCCTGCACGCCGCACTGACACCGGCGGGTTGAGAGGGCGCACGCGTGGGAGAGTGAGAAAAGCGGCCGAGGGCGAAACGGATGCTTTTTTGGGGGCCACATAACGGCCCCCTTGCGTTTAACCCGTACGACACTCGAGTCTGCCGCTCCAACTCCCACCGCACATGTTCCGACTATGCGTTAATAAAAGAGGGCAGGTCACACTCCCGAAAATGCTTCGGGACTGGATGAAGGTGAAAGAAGGCGGGGACCTGGCAGTCTACTTCGTGGACGGGCAGTTCGTCTTGCAGCAGCTCGATAGCGGGGCTGGATCATTGGATGTTTCCAATCGAGGGCAGGCGGCGCACGGGCTAAGCGCAGAAGAGGCCATCGGCCAATATCTGGGAGCACTCGATGAGCAAACGAAGAAAAGCGCGTAGGCTAATCTTCCTTGATGCCAATAAATCCGGACAGCCGGTGAGCACCTTTGATCGCGATTTCAGGAAATTCAGAGATGTAACTGCTCTCTCTCCAGTCGCCGCCTTGAATTGGCTGGAGACCTAGAGAGAGACTTTCCTGACTTGAACAACTAGAGCCAAGTGACGGGAAAACGCGGCTCTCCCACACCACAAACGAAAGGCCAAGGCGACTGAATACCCGGCCAATAGGTACCAAAAGGCTAGCGCTACTGCTCGGCGCCTCTGCGTCCCTGCAAGCCGGAGACCAACGCCCCCGATTCGCAGGGCATGCGCGATGCACAGGCTAGTCGCCCGAGGGCCTGGTCATGGCGAGGGGTTCGAGGGCGCGTTCGAGAGTTTCGGCGTCCATCAGCTGGCGGGCGAGGACGACTTCGCGCAGCGACTTACCTTCGGCGAGTGCTTCTTTGGCCACGCTCGCAGCGGCATCGTAGCCGATGTAGGGATTGAGCGCGGTCACGAGCATGAGCGAGCGCTCCATCAGCTCGCGGCAGCGCGCTTCGTCGGCCTCCAGCCCTTCGACGCATTTTTCGCTGAACACGCGTGCGCCATTCGCCAGGCAGCGCACGGATTCGTGCAGACAGTGCGCGATCAGGGGGATCGTGACGTTGAGCTCGAAATGGCCATCGCGCCCACAGGCGGCGACCGTCTGCGAGAGGCCCTGCACGTAGAGGCCGACTTGCACGAGCATCTCGCTCATCACGGGGTTCACCTTGCCGGGCATGATTGAGGAGCCGGGCTGGGTGGCGGGGAGACGCAGCTCGGCCAGCCCCGCGCGCGGGCCCGAGCTGAGCAGGCGGATGTCGTTGGCCACCTTTGTCAGGCTGGCGGCCACGGTGGCGAGCAGTCCGGCGACCTCGACCGCATCGTCGCGCGCGGCCTGCGCCTCGAAGTGGTTGTCCGCCTCGCGAAAGGCGATCCCCGTTTTTTCCGCCAGGATTGCGCAAACCTTCGGGGCAAACTGCGGGTGCGAGTTGATCCCGGTGCCGACGGCCGTCCCGCCAATCGCCAGCTCGCGCAGCACCTCAATCGCGCGCTCCACACGCGATTCGGATTTTTTCACCTGCGCAGCGTAGCCGGAAAACTCCTGGCCGAGCGTCAGCGGGGTCGCATCCATCAGGTGCGTGCGCCCGATCTTCACGATCTGCGCGAAGGCCGCGCTCTTTTTCTCCAGAGCCCCGCGCAACTGCGCGAGCGCGGGCAGCAGATCGTTTTTCAGCGCGAGCGCGACGCTCAGGTGCAGGACGGTGGGGATGATGTCGTTGGACGACTGCCCCATGTTGACGTCGTCATTGGGGTGCAGGGCGCCGGGCTTGCCCGCGAGCTGCGAGCCGCGGCGCGCGATCACTTCGTTAACGTTCATGTTGCTCGAAGTGCCCGAGCCGGTCTGGAAAACGTCTACGGGGAAATGCGCTGTGAGCTTGCCCTCAATGATCTCCTGCGCGGCGCGGCGGATGAGCTCGCTCTTCTCCGCGCTGAGCCGCCCGAGCGATTCGTTTACCAGCGCGGCGGCCTCCTTGATCAGCCCGAGTCCGCGGACAAAGCCTTCTGGCATGGGCCGCCCGCTGATCGGAAAATTCAGGACGGCTCGCTGGGTCGAGGCCCCCCACAGAGCGTCATCTGGCACGGACATTTCCCCCATCGAATCTTTTTCGGTGCGCATAGCGAGCAGGCCATGAAAGCGCAGGCCCCGTGTCAACACACGGGGCCCACACACTCGCAAAGCAGAAGGGCGGCCGCGCCCAGCACGCTTAAAATTTAATAGCCATGCGCTCGCTCAGGCCGCCGCTGCGGCGCATCGAGTCATAGAGCCGCTCTTCGGAGATCGACCGATTAAGCCGCAGTGCCGAGCGGGTGACTGCGCCGGCAGCGACTGCCGTCTCCTCCGACGCGACGGCGGGCAAGGCACTGGCAAGCAGGCGGCTGGAGCGGCGCTGCGCGACCACTGCCCCGCTCTGCGCGAGCGGCTCGACCCGCTCGCCATCGGCAGCATAGGAGGCAGCCGACTGCGCGGACACGATTTGCAGGCCGGAGACATGATGCAGGCCAAGCGGCAGAAGCTCTGGCTCGCTGTTCTGCACCACTTCCAGATTGGTAGCCACCATCCGCGAAGCGATGGAGTCAGCGGCGCGAGCTTCCGCTCGCGTCTCGGCGGCTCCACCGAGCAGGGCACCCGCGCCGAGGCTGCTGCTGCTCTGCATATCGGAGTCCTCCTTGCTCGCCAAAACCTGTACCGGAGCCTGCTCCCGCTCCCGCAACGGCACAGCCGCCGCAGGGCCAGCAGCCGCTATCTCGCCTCTCGGCTCCACTGCGGCCAAGGTCGCCCCGCCACCCGCCTGCTCGGCGGGCTGGGTGCGCACAGGCTCAATCGCCCCGGGTGGCGGCGCCTCGTACTGGCGCACGGTCAGCAAGGTAAGCGCCACAACCGCGGTTGCGCCGATGGGCACCTGGTAGCGCGCCAGCCTGCTGCCGACGCGGATAAAGGGCGCCCACCACGGGCGCGGCTCGATGATCGCAGCCAGCTGCTTCTCACGCAGGTCGCGATCAAACTGCGCCCAGAATTCGGGCGCGGGCCGCTCCGCACGCTTCACGCGGAGGAGCTGCTCCAGAGTCACCTTCGGCTGATCGTTATCGGGGGTCATCATGTGCGCAGGAAAACTTGCAACTCGGATTGTAACTGCTGCTTGGCGTAGTGTAGCCGCGAGCGGACCGTGCCCACCGAGCAGTTCATGATTTCGGCAATCTGCTGATGGCTAAGGCCATCTATCTCGAATAAAGTCACCACGGTTCTGTGCTTGATAGAGAGTTTTTGCATCGCCTCGTTCAATCTTTCCTGAAGTTCCCTCACGAGGGTGCCGCGCTCAGCGCCCGAATTATCGGTGAGCGCCTCTATCACTTCGGCGGACTGGCGGTCGTTTTCGTCGACTTTTTCCAGGCTGAAAAAGCTGCGCAGCCGGTTCTTGCGCAGGTGGGTGAGCGTCGTATTGACCGCGATCCGGTACAGCCAGGTGAAAAAAGAGGACTGCCCCTGGAAGCGGTTGATCGACCGGAAGGCCTTGATGAAGGCGTCTTGGGTCAGATCGGCGGCATCCTCGCGGTTGGAGGTCATGTTGTAGACCATCCCGTAAACGCGGCCACGGTAGCGCGTAATAAGCTCGTCAAAGGCGGCGACCTCGCCCGCCTGCACGCGCTGCACCACGAGCCAGTCCGCATCGGCCTCCTGTTGCCGCTCGTGGGTCGCTGCTAGCGTTCGGCTAAAGGTCCTGACCGCTTCCATCGTGGGGCCGACGAAATGCCAAGCGCACAGGTAGCGCAAATGGTTTTTTGAGCACGGGCGCGCCGCGATGCCACGCCGGCAGAGCCGATTATATGACAAACTGCTGCGGAAAAACACCTGCCCGCCGCAGCTCCGCGCCAAGGCTGCCTAGCTGTGGCGCAGTCCGGCGACTTGGGCGCGCAGCACACCGCAGAGCCCGCCGAGCAGCGGTGTCGCGGCGGCTTGCGGCCAAGGTGCGAGTGCCCGCTCGGCCGCCTCTATCTCCGCCTGCACCTCGGCAGCGACTTTCTCAAAAACCCTCAACTCCTGCATTTGCTCCAAGCGCCGCGCCATCTGCACAGGCCGCTGGCCGTTGATCTCAGCCAAAAGCGCGGCCCGCTCATCCGCCGCGAGGCTTTCAATCAACACGAGCAGCGGCAGCGTGAGTTTCCCGCTCGCGAAGTCCGTCCCCAGCGTTTTGCCGATCCGCGACTCGTCGCCAAAAAAATCCACGAGGTCGTCGTAGATCTGGTAAGCGATGCCGAGGTGCCGCCCAAACTCTGCCGACGCCTGCACATGGGCAGCGGGCGCGCCCGAAAGCCGCGCCCCCAGAAAACAGGAAACGCGGAACAGTTCGGCCGTTTTCAGGTCGATGATCCGCCAGTAATCCTCGCGGCTGATCCGCGCCGAGCGGCGACGCATCGTCTGCACGATCTCGCCCGCGCACACGCGGCGCGTCGATTCGGACACGTGCGCGCAAACCTCCGTCGTCGGAAACTGCGCAGCGAGGGACAGCGCTTGCGCGAAAAGCGCGTCGCCCAGCAGCACCGCCGTGACTGGCCCGAACTTGCGCGCCGCCGTTTCGCGACTGCGGCGCAGCTCCGCCTCGTCCATAATGTCGTCGTGCACCAGCGTGGCCAGGTGCACGAGCTCGACCACCGCCGCAGCACGCACCAGCTCTGCCGGCACCTCGCCCTCCCCCTGCCAACCGCTTAGGAAAACCAGCGCAGGCCGGATTCGCTTGCCCGACGTATCGATACAGTAATCGGCCATCTCGCGAATCTCGGGCTCAAAAGCCGCCACCTGCTCCCGCAAAAACGCATCCAGCGCCGCCATGTGAGGCTTGAGGCGCGCAAAGACCGCCGCAAAAGAGGACGCGGTTGGCACGGGATCGGCAAGCGGCTCAACAGGAAGGGCGCGGTTCATAAAAAAATTCGGACTGTAGGTGAGACCGCCCACTTGGCTAATCAATACTCGCTGCCAAAATCATGAGTAACAACCCGCTACTGCTTCTCACCCTGACTGGCTTCGCCCTCTACCTCGCAAAGCTGTGGTGGGCCGATGTGATGAGGGAGACGAAAGGGCACGGCGCAGCGGGCAACGCCGCCGCCGAGACTGCCGAAGCCGCTGGCACTGCTGAGCAAGCGGCGTGCAAGAGCCGCGCCGCGCAAGCAACGCGTGACGCAGCACTAGCGGGCAGCACGCGGCCAACGAGACGCGTGCAAACTGACAGGGGACAAGGTCCCCCGCCGCCCGACACACTACCGGCGCCGCTGCCCGGCGCGAGCCTCGCTCCCCCGCGCGCGCTCGCGGTCGCGGCCCTCGGCAGCCTCGCGCTCCTCGCCGCCGAAACGCTCGGCGAATACCAGCTCGGCATCGTCGGCGAGCAGAGCACGATCACCGCACTCTTCGCACTCTACACACTGGCCGCCGCCTTTATCGAAGAACTCATCTTTCGCGGCTACCTCGTCGTCAACGGGCGCGGCACAGCCGCCCGCACAGCAGGCATCGTAGCAGCCTCCGCGCTCTTCGCGCTGCTGCATCCGTTTTTATGGCAGTGGCAGGACGCGGGTTTCCGGCTCACACTCACGCTCAAGGGCGCCTTCAGCACCGCCGTCGTGTTCACCGCCTCGCTGTGGTTTTATTACCTGAGGTTTTCGCGCCTCAACCCGCGCCACTCGCTGCTGCCCTGCATCGTCGCCCACGCGACAAAAAACCTCGGCGTCATCGCCATCAAAGCCACCCAAGGTTTCGCCACCGATTGGTATTAAGCAGTGCCCCACCGCACATAGCGCGTAGAACTCCTCCCCACTACGCGTGAGGCGGCCCTAGGCGGGCGGCGGCAGGCGGTGCCTGCACCCGTTTACTATGCGGTTTGTGTGTCGGGCCTTTGGCCCGACACACAAACCGCATAGTAAGAGCTTCCCGACCTGAGGTCGGGTCGGAAATGTAACCCGTCAACTTTTTCGCCGCGCCCAAATGGGTAGCCGCTCCATCCGCATTTGATGTCTTCTTCCCAGTCGCAACGCGACTGGGGGGATGGTCCGTTAAATTTGCGATTTTGCTTGGGCGCGCAGCGCACGGGCAAAATCGCAAATTCAATGGGAGTGGCGACACGCCACCGCCCCACGCGCAGTGAGTAGAAGGGTCACAGACCCTTTTTTACTTAGACGGCGCACTCGTTGAGGCGCCGTCCTCTGCCAGCGAAAATGGAGGTGTCACCGGTGTCTCTTCACTCGGTGCGGGAGCGGGCGTCGGCTTCGATTTTTTCGCTCAATTCGGCGAGGGTCGCGCGGGTCTCGGCCTTCACGCGCGGAAGCTCGGCGGCACTGGCGACTGGCTCGCTGGCGAAGAGGTAGAACTTCATCTTCGGCTCGGTACCGCTGCCGCGCGCGGCGAAGCGATAGCCGTTGGAGAGCGTGACGAAGTACAGGTCCTGCTTGGGGATCCGCTCGCCATCGGCATCGTAAAAATCCTGGCGGCCGAAGTCCTCGAATTCGGTGACGCGCCACTCGCCGAAGTTCTTGGGCGGGCTCGCGCGATAGCTTGCGAGGATGCGGTCGATCTTCGCCTTACCGCTGGCGCCTTCATAGTAGAGGTTGATCGTGCCTTCGAGGTAGAAGCCGTGCCGGAGGTAGAGCTCGTCGAGTGCCTCGCCCGCCGTGAGCCCGCGCGCCTTGAGGGCGGCGCAGAGCTCGGCAAACATCAGGCAAGCGGTGTTCCCGTCTTTGTCGCGCACCAGGTCGTTGGGCATGTAGCCGTAGCTTTCTTCGGAGCCGAGGACGAGGAAGGCCGAGTGCGTTTGCAGGGCGCGCACCCGCTCGGGCCAGCCCAGCGAATCGAGGCGGGGCGCGGCTTCACCCGAGTTCGGCGAGCCCGCCGAGCTGGTGGCCTCGGCGAGCGCGCGCGCGGCCTGTTCTTCGTAGCGGCGCAGTTTTGCCGAGATCCACTTAAAGCCCGTCAGCGTGTTGACGACCTTCACGCCATGCGCCGCACCGATCGCGTCCTGGAGGCCCGTCGTCACAAAGGTTTTCAGCAGGCAAGCACGCTCGCTGCCTGCGGCGGGGATCAGCCCCTGAGCCTTGTATTGGGAGAGCCGGTAGTCAGCCAAAAGCGCGCCAATCTGGTTTCCCGTCAAAAGCTCCATCTGCCCGCTGCGGTTGCGCACGGCGACGCCCATCCGGTCGCAGTCCGGATCGGTCGCCATCACAACGTCGGCGCCGCGCGCCTCGGCCAGTGCCACGCCCAGGCTCAGCGCTTCGGCGTTTTCGGGGTTGGGAGATTTCACGCTCGGGAAGCGCGCGTCGAAGGCGAGTTGCTCGGGCACGGTGAGCACCTCGCAGCCCGCGTCTTCGAGCAAGGGCACCGACGCGATTGCACCCGTCCCGTGGATATTGGTGAACACGACGCGCAGCTTTGTGCGGCGCAGCACTTCGGGGTCGATGAGGGCCGAGCGCGCAGCGCGGCGGTAGCCGGCATCGGCCTCCGCGCCGAGGGTCACGACCTCGGAAAGGTCTTTGACCAAATACACGGCGAGCTCTGCGAGCGGCACCGCGCCCACCTCGGCCACAACCGCGCTGTCATGCGGCGGCACGATCTGCGCGCCGTCGTCGAAGTAGGCTTTAAATCCGTTATCGTGCGGCGGGTTGTGGCTGGCGGTGATGACGATCCCCGCGTGCGCCCGCTGCGCGCGCAGCGTGTAGCTGAGCTGGGGCGTCGAGCGCGGCCCGTCAAAAATCAGCGCTTCGCCGCCAAGCTTTACCCAAGTCGAGGCCGCCAGTTCGCAAAAATGCCGCGAGAAGTGCCGCACATCATGCGCCACCACCAGGCGCGGACGCGGCGGCGCATGTGAAGCTCCCGCAGCAGTGGCGTGCAGCGTGGACGCGGGGGCCGCAGCCGGCGCCGAGGCGCCCTCCGCGAGGTAGCGCTGCGTGTAGCGGTACAGGCCGATCACCGCGCGCAGGAGCGTGAAGTCGTTGAGCAGGTTACTGCCAATCGCCGCGTGATCCGCGCCCGTCTCGCCGCGCTCGGCGGCGGTCGAGACTTTGCCAATAGTGCGCCCGCGCATACCGCCCGTGCCGAAGGAGATGAAGGCATAAAAGCGGTCGTTAAGCTCAGCCCATTGGCCTGCATCCACGAGCTCGCCGATGCTTTCCTGCGCCCAGGCAGGCAGCCCCGCCGCGAGGAATTTTTTCAGGTTTTCCAGCGCAGTCGGGAGGAGCTTTTGCTCCGCCGCTGCGGTTTCGAGTTTTTCAAGAAGCGTCATTTTTTTAAAAATCGGGAAAAGGAGAAGCGGAGCCGAGGGCAGAGCGGGAAGGTAATGAAAAAAACGGGAAACCGTTTAGCGCGGCCAAGCGGGATGCCACTCAAAGATCGGGCCAAGCGACTACTCCAGGTAGAGCCCATCGGCAATCGGTGGTGGCGGCGAGAGTTTGGCCCAGCTTTCGGCAAACGATGCGGCGTCTTCGGCAAAAAGCGGCGACACCTCGAGGCCGATCTGCGGCAGCCCGCTCGCGTCGAGAGCGAGGGGCGCGAGTTGCCCGGCGGGCAGCCCCGCCGCCGCAAACCAGCGCGCGTATTGGCGGAGTTGATCGGCGCGACAGCTCTGCGGTGAGTCTGCACCGGTCGCATTTTTAACCGGCGAAAACTCGTCTGCGCGGGAGGTCTCGATCACGACCGGATTTCGCGCAAAGGGCAGCGCGTCGAAGACGAATAGCTCAAACTTCACGCCATTGGGCGCAGGCGGGCTCAGCGGCTGCCCGGTCTCGTCGAGCGTGGGGATTTTCTTGTCCGCGCGATGAAAGCCCAGCGACTCCGCGCCGCCCGCACTCATCCGCCGGACAAACTCGCGGTTGAGGAGGTGGATCGCGATGCTGCCCGCGTTGAAGCGCAGCTCCCCGGTCGCTGCGGCGCGCTCCTCCTGCATGGCTTGCGGCAAGTCCGAGTACTCGACGACAACGAGCCGTCCGCGCTGCATGCAAAAGTGCCCGAGCTTCTCCGCCGCGTGCGCCTTGGGCAGCATCTTGCTGCTCATCTCCGAGCCGCGCAGCAAGTGCCAGCCGATGAAGGCCGGATCGATGCAGCGCACCATCGGGTTATCGACCTGGAAGTAGCTCAGCGTGTCGATGCCCTCGCGCGCCATCAGGTCGAGCGCGCCACTGCGGGACAGCGCGCGCAGCGAGCCGCCGTGCCCGTCCGGGCTCATCGCGATGCGGTCGGGCGCTTCCAGCAAAATGCGCCCCTCAAAATCCACGGCAGGCATCCGCCCTTGGCGAAACAGGTGGACGCGCTCCGGCGCCAAACCGAAGTACGCGTGTTCGGCGAAAAACTGCGCGGTCGCTTCATGGTTTTGGGTACTGGTCATGATAAACCAGTGCAGCGGGCGACCATAGCGGCGCTGCGCAGCCAACAGCTTTTCGGCAAACACCTGAAAAAGCGATTTCGCGCGCAGCGGCGTCACGGGGAAAGTGCCCTTCGGCCCATCGAAGCCGAGCCGCGTCCCCTGCCCACCCGCCACGGTAAAGGCCGCCACGCGGCCCGCGCGCAGGGCCGCCTCGCCGGCGCTGCGCGCCGCTGCCCACTCTGCCGCGTCGCCGCCGTGCTCCGGCAGCGGCTCGTAAGGCGCAGGCTCCAGATCGCTCAAATCAACGCCCGCACCACCCGCCGCGCCGCCTCCCACACGGCCCTCACCCGCCGCGCTGCACTCCCCCAGCAAGGTCGCCTTCAGCCGCGCCAGCTCGCCCAAGTCGATCTCGGCCGCTTGCGCGAGCAGGCGGTCGCGGCCCGCCTCGTCCAGCTTGTCGAAAAACCTGAAAACTTGCCCCTGCCCGGCGGCGCGGAAGGCATCGATTAACGCGTGAGTTGGCATGAATTTTTAAAAAAAACGCTAAAGAGTCGTCGCCCTACCGGAGGGCGCCTGGGCGCGGAGCCGCGCGGAGCGGCGGCGGGGAGCAAGGCCGCAATTGCGAGGGACGCGCGCGAGCGCATGCGCGGGCCGCCGCACGCAGCGGACGGACGGGGATGGCGGGAGGGCTCACTCGCGAATCCGCACAATGTATTCATCGGGCTTCGCATAGCCAAGCCGCTGCCGGATCACCCGCTCCACGTAGGCAGGGTCGTTTTGCAGCCGCTCCAGGGTACGCTCCTGCTCGCTCAAGTTTCGCTGCGCCTCGACCAGCTTGGCCTGAGTCTGCTGCTCATTCGCGCGCAAGGCCGCGTACTCCTGCTGCGCCTGCCAGAAAAAGACGCCTGCCGCCACGACGCCCGCCCCAAAAAGCGTCAAGTAAAGCGTGATCACGAAACGGCGGACATTCATGGGGCAGCGTACGTAAGCCGGCTCGGCGCGTGCTTCGAGCATTTATTTGGCAACACTATTCGTGTTCGTTTTTTGCGCACCGCGCATTTCCCCCACAGTATCTGCACACGCTCGCAATCAGAAATCCCCACGCCCATGAAATCCGCCCTCTCTCGCCTCTGCCTTTTACTGATCGCCATGACTGCCACGCCCACTGCCCTGCTCGCCAAAACGCAAACGCTCGTCCTCGGCGGCGGCTGTTTCTGGTGCACCGAAGCCGCCTACAAACTGCTGCCCGGCGTGCACTCCGTCACCAGCGGCTACGCGGGCGGCTCCACGCCACGCCCCAGCTACGAAGCCGTCTGCACCGGCGAGACCGGCCACGCCGAGGTGATCCGCATCCGCTACAATCCCGAAAAAATCAGCCTCGCGCAGCTACTCGATTTTTTCTGGGAAGCACACGACCCCACCACGCCCAATCGCCAAGGCGCCGACGTCGGCACGCAATACCGCTCGATCATCCTGTATCAGGACGCCGAGCAAAAAGCCGCCGCCGAAACTGCAATCGCCCGCGCACAGGAAAACTTCGCCCGCCCGATCGTGACCGAGCTCGTGCCCCTCGAAAAATTCTGGCCCGCCGAGGATTACCATCAGGACTATTTTGCGAAAAACCCGCACGCCGGTTACTGCCGCGTCGTCATCGCCCCAAAGGTCAGCAAACTGAAAAAGGCGCGGGCGGGCCAATAACGCGACGCGGGCGGCAAATCACCGATGCGCCTCAACAGGAGACGTAAACGAAACGGCCTTGACGCTCCTTATGCGGGGCGCAAGCTCCCGCCCCTCTTTGCCAGACGACCGTAATGCCTGGTGGTGTAATGGCAGCACAGGCGACTTTGACTCGCCTAGTCATGGTTCGAATCCATGCCGGGCAGCGGGGCCAAAGGCCCGTTTATTTTGCGAGCCGCTCGTTGGCGGCTCGTCAGAGCGATGCGCAGGACGGCCTTAGCCGCCGAGCCGCACTGTTGGGAATGCCCGACCTTTGGTCGGGCCGGAGATTTACCCCTTACTAAAAAAATTCGCCCACGCGGAGTTTCCACTCATTCGTGCTAAAGGCATCTTTCCTGTCGCAAAGCGACAGGGAGACAAATCGGGAAATCGAGCTTTGTCGCGTAGCGACGAGGCCGATTCCCCGATTACATGGAGGTGGCGACCCACCACCGCCCCACGCGCAGTGGCGGTCGTTGACCGGTTTAGTTTGGCGTGGAGCGCGTGAACTGCGCATCGGTAATTTTAAGGCTGCGGGGCCACTCGCCTTTCAGGGCGAAGGGTTTGAAGAAGCCGGTCTGCGCGAGCGGGATTTGTGCGCGCACGTAAATGCCTGTTTCTTCGTCGTGCACCTGGGCCTGCACGTGGCCGATGGCGTGCAGGCGCGCGATTACATCGTAGCGTTCGTGCGGCACGAGCAGCTCGGCCGTGCCTTGCGTGTTGGCGATGAGCTCCAGGCAATGCGCTTCGAGCGTGTCGAGGCCTTCGCCCGTGTGCGCGCTGATGAAGAGCGCGTCGGGCACGAGCTGGCGCGCGCGCTGCCGGTCGGCCTCCGTCGCCAGATCGATTTTGTTAAAAACCGTGAGGATCGGTTTCCCGGCGGCGCCAAGTTCTTCGAGCACGCCGAGCGTAGTCGCGTAGTGCTCCTCGAAGTTAGGATTCGCGAGGTCGAGCGTGTGGATCAAAAAATCCGCGACGATGGTTTCCTCCAAGGTCGCCTTGAAGGCCTCGACCAAGCGATGCGGCAGCCGCCGGATGAAGCCCACCGTATCCGTCACCAGCAGTTTCTGGTTTCCGCGCAGCAGGAGCTGGCGTGTGGTCGGATCCAGGGTCGCGAAGAGCTTGTCCGCAGCGAGCACCTCGGCGCCCGTCAGCGCGTTGATGAGTGAGGATTTTCCGGCGTTGGTGTAGCCCACGATCGAGGCCGTCGGCACCGGCACGCGCAGCCGCTTGCTGCGCTGCACTGCGCGCTGCTTTTGCACAAGGGCCAGCTCGGCACGCAGGCGCGTGATCCGGTCGCGCACCAGCCGCCGGTCTTGCTCCAGCTGCGTCTCGCCCTCGCCGCCCAGCTTCCCCTTACCGCGCTGCCGCGAAAGGTGAGTCCACGCGCGGGCCAACCTCGGCAGCGAGTACTCCATCCGCGCCAGCGCGATTTGCAGCACCGCTTCGCGCGTCTGCGCCCGATCCGCAAAAATATCCAGGATCACCTCCTCGCGATCAATGACCGCGATGCCCGAGAGTTTTTCCCAATTGCGCTGCTGAGCGGGGCTCAGCGACTCGTCGATCACGATCAAATCGCAGTCCAGATGCTTCGCCAAAGTGATGATCTGCTCGGTGCGCCCGCTGCCCAGCAGGGTGGCCGGTGTCGGCTGCCCGCGCAGCGTGACCTGCTCGCGATGCACGACCGAGATCTGCAAGTTCTCGACCAGCTCCCGCAACTCATCGAGCAGTTCCTCAGCCTCGCCCGTGCGCATGGCTGGCGTCTGCACTCCGACCAGCAGCGCGCGCTCGCAGCGCCTGGAGTCCGACTTGGGCGTATTGTCTAAAAAATCAGCCATACAAAAAAAGGAGGGGGAAAAAGGAGCTCCGAGATGAGGGACGGAAACGAAAGGCGAACGCGAGCCGGAAGCACAACCGGCCTTGCGCCGCAGCGAGCGCCCCGGGAATCGCCGCTGTGTTCCCTTTTTCACCACGCATCCACGATTCTACAAGCTGGGCCCACCGAGCCGCCGCAGCCGCGCTAATAGCGCGCGGGCGGGGCGCGATTTTGCTGGTGGGGCGGGCGGGTGCCGCGCTTTGTTCTGAGTCCAAATGAACGGCATTCCCACTACCGAAGAGTTAAGCCGCATCGGGTTACGCGCTGCCCCCACCGAGCCCCAGGATGAGCCATTGCTGCCTCTCTATATTAACCTGAGACTGCGTTACCTCGGCTTGCCGACTTTTCCGCTCAAGGAAGGCCCGGCAGCGCTCGACGCGCTCACCAGCGGGCTCGTCGCCCTCAGTCGCGAGAAGGATCGGCTGCTCTCGCACGTGCTCTGCCCCGCCGACCGCCGCATCCAGAACTACCTCGACTCGCTCCTCGGCGAGGCCGCCCCGCAGCTTCCGGCTACGACCTTCGTCCTCGATCGGCACGGGCTGGCGCGCACGCTCTCGCTGCCGCCAGATCGCGACCACTTCGAGTCGCCGATCGTCAGCTCCTACCGCGTCCGCCAGGGCGTCCTGCACAACCCGCGCAGCGACCGCCGCACGACTGAGGGGCTTTTCCACATCGCCGAGAGTGGGCTCCCGATTCCGGACGACAAGAAGGCCGTGCCGGTCGATGTCTTTGGACAACTGCTCGCGCACGCACTGCGGCCGCCCGCCGAGCTGGCCGAGCTCCCCTTTCTCTCAACACTCGCGCAGCAATCTGGCGCGAACGCCACGGAAACGACGCGGCCCACGGGCTGCTTTTTATCGCTGCTGCTGCGGCCCGTCATTTGCCCGAGCGTCGCGGGTGTCTCTGCCGAAAAGTCGATGGAGATCCGCTTCTTCGCGCCGGGAAATCTGGTCTGCAACCTGGACTTCGTGGAGAGCATTTTCGGCAATGCGGGCGACCCGCGCTTGCCCGAAAACGATGCGGCACTCGACCCCGAGCACTGGAGCGGGCACACGGGCTGCGTCATCCTCGCGCCGCATCTCACGCGGCTGACCAAGCGCGAGCTCGGGCTCCCGCACAGGGACGAGGCGAGCCCGCGCCAGCAGCGCGACGGCATGTGCTGGCGCGAGCCGGACGAGCTCTACAACGACGGCAAAGCCTTCAAGGTGACCGCACGCGATGCCTCCGGCGTCATCGTGACGCTCCTCTCCGACAACTACTTCGGCTACTGCAAGAAGGAGGTTAAGACCCAGATCAGCTACGCGACGAACCTGTACGGCCTCGCCGAAGAGGAGCACGCGGGCGGGGCGCTCTTGTTCACGCGCTACGACCTGTCGGAAGATTTTGAGGCCACACGCGTGTTTAAAAAATACCCGCACCGGCTGGAGGATGCGCTCGCGCTGCTCGGCGAGCACGCGCTGCCCCAGCCCGACGGCAGCGCACTCGACCGCGAGTACCCGGGGATCGTCTACGTGCCCGCCGATGCACGCTTCACCCTGACCGAGGGCGCGAACGTCACCTGGCAACACGCGGGCCGCACGGTCACGCATCCGCTGCGGGTCGGCCACGTGTACATCCTGCCCTCGGGATACAAGGTGCACCTCGAAAAACCGCGCGACAGCCGCACCTGGCGACTCGTCGGCACCAACGCCGAGGGCATGCTCGCGCACAAGCCCTGCACCGTCTCCGGCGGCGGCAAGTCCGAGATCTCCAAGAGCCTCTCCGACGCGACCCACGGTGGGCCGGTCTTTGTGATGGATTTTGAAAACGACTTCGCGCAAGTCGCCGAGCTGCTCGCACACGACTACAGCCAGCGCTTCGCCGACGCGGCGCGGCGCGGCAGCGACCAGCGCCCCATCCTGAGCGACCAGCGCTCGCTCGGCTCGGTCATCAAGCTGCTGACGCCCTCGCGCGCCGAGTTTTCCCCCGAGTACAACGCGTGGCTCCAGACCATCCCGCAGCACATCAAGGAGCTGGTCTTCACCGTAAAACGCTTTTACCGCCCCGAGTGGGGCGCGGACTGGCGCACGCGCTTCGGCGTGGACATCGTCAACGGCACCGCAGCCAATGAGCTGCGCTTCGAGGGGCACCGCATCGATGCGAATTTCCTGCGCGTCGGCTTTCGCCCCGATGGCGGTTGGCGCACCTTTGGGCTGCGGATGGACTTCCAGCCCGCGCTGAAAATCCAGGTCGAGGACGACATCACCAGCTCCGTCGTCGTGCCCCGCGCCGCGCTCGGCCAGGGGCTCGCCAGCGCGACTGCCGAGCCATCGCTCAAGTTTGTCCACAACTGCGAGTACCGGCTCTTCCAGCGGCCCGACGAAGCGATCCGCCGCGGCTACGACCACCAGACCGAGAGCGACTTCGCCCAAGAGGATAACTTCTTCTCCAACTACGAAGCACTCACCACGGCGGATGCGCGCGCGCTCGTCGAAGACGCGCTGCGGCTCGATCAGTTTACACCGCCCATGCAGGCCCTCATCCGCCGCGCCTGCGAGGGCTCGCCCGAGTACTTCGTCTCCTCCGCGCATCCACGGCTCGTTGAGGGCCGCCCGTCGAAAAACCCGCGCTACCTGCAAGTCCGCTCCAACCTGCGCGCCCCGCGCGAGACCTACGTCGCCCAAGTCGGGCTGCACCTCGCGCGCAAAGTCCCGCTGGGCCAGCCCGTGTACACGCCGGTCAACGCCGTCCTCGCCGGCCGCCGCAACAACCCCGCCGCGCCAAAGGCGGGCATCCGCTCGCTCGCCGTTTACGGGCCACTGCACTACATGGAGCTGCCCGAGCTGTTCATGGAGTTTATTTGCAGCCTGACCGGGAAATCGCCCTCGACGACCGGCGCGGGCTCCGAGGGCGCGCTGACCAAAGGCCCGTTCAACGCGCTGCCGCCGATCTACGATCTCAACGCGACGCTGGTCTCCTACGCGGTCACCGGCTACGCGGGCTTTCTCTCGTCGGCGGGCTGCGTGGGGCCCAAGGCCCGCGTCGATCACGACATCAGCCTGCTCATCCCCGAAGTCTGGTGCCGCATGGGTACCGAGGAGCGCCGGCCCGAGTCGCTGATCGCGGGCGGCTACCTCGAGCGCTGCGAAGACTTCGAGCACGCAGGCCGCCCCGTGCTCGCCAGCCGGCTCGGCTACCGGATCACGCGCCGCTTCGTGTCCCACTTTTGCGGGCGCGTGTTTAACCATCCGCACGTCGTCTTCAGCGAGGAAATGCTGCGCCCCGAGAAGCAGTCCCTCGACGAATTTGCCGACGGGATGGACAACATCGTCTCCACTCAGCGCGCAGTCGCCGAACACTACTTCGCCGATGGCAGCATCGCGCTCGCCTGCCCGCCGCTGCGCGCACTGCTACACCTCATGCGCGACGGTCACTACGAGGGCCAGACGCTCGCCGACGCCGCCTTCCGCGCGCTCTTCGACACGGCGGCCATCCGCCAGAGCGACTGGTATCGCAAGCGGCTCGACGCCAAACAGCGAATCGACTGCGCGCAATGGCAGCGGCACTGCGACTACCTCGAAAGCTTCCTCCAGCGCGAGAGCTACGCGAGCGAAGCCCAGCGGCTCGGCATCGCCGAGCGGCTACGCGCCGCGCGGGAACGCCTCGCCCACGTGCAGTCCCCCGCCTACCTCGCCGAGCTTCACGGCACAATCGGTGCCGAGCCCTCCCTCGCGCCTATACCCACTTCGTAAACACAGCCCGAAACGCATGAGCACGGTGAACCCTCCCAAATCCGAAACGACCGCAGCCGCTCCGACTTCAACGACCACACGCGCGGCTGGCGCAAATCCTCAAAACGAAGTGACAGGCGAGTCGGCGGACGCGCGGGCAACGAACGCGCGCCCAGAAAATGAGTCGAAGACTCCTCCTCCTCCGCCGCCGCGGCGGATCTATGTCGGCACCTACACCGGCAAAGGCTCCCAAGGCATCTACACGCTCTTGATCGACCGGCCCAGCGGGGCGCTATCCACGCCCGAGCTCGTCGCCACAACCGACAATCCGACCTGGCTCAGCCTCTCGCCTGACAAAAGCCGGCTCTACGCCGTGAGCGGCAGCGAGGCCCTCGCCAGCACCTTCGCCATCGATCCGGCAAGCGGCAGGCTCTCGCCTGAACACGATTCGAGCGGCGCCGGAGGCAAGCCTCCCTGCCACCTCGCAGTTGACCCCAGCGCGCGCGTCGTCATCGCCTCCCACTATCACAAAGGCCTCGTCGCCAGCCTGCCGATTCGCGCAGATGGCAGCCTCGGCCCTGTGCAAAGCCGGATTGATCACAACCAACCCGGCATCCCCACAGGCCCACACCCCAGCCGCCAGGACGCCGCCCACGTTCACAGCGCGACGCTCTCGCCCGACGGTCGCTACGCCTACGTCTGCGATCTCGGGCTCGACCGCATCTATGCTTACGCGCTTGCCCCCGAGCAGGCCACGCTCAGCCCCGCGCCTGCGCCCTTCACCGCTGCCGCTCCCGGCGCGGGCCCGCGACACGCCGCTTTTAGCCGCGATGGAAGGCATCTCCTCGTCGTTAACGAACTCGACAACAGCCTCTGCAGCTACGCCTACGATGCCGAGACCGCCGCACTGACGCTCATCGACACGCAGCCCACGCTCCCTGCCGATTTCTCGGGCGAAAACACTGCCGCCGAAGTGCGCGTCCACCCCAACGGACGCTGGGTCTACACCTCCAATCGCGGACACGACAGCATCGCCACCTTCGCGCTCGATGCTGCGAGCGGACGCCTCAGCCCGCTGGGCCACACGCCCTCCGGCGGCCGCAACCCGCGCCACTTTTCCGTTTGCCCCTGCGGACGCTGGCTCGTCACCGCCAATCAGGATACGGGCACCATTTGCAGTTTCCTGATCGACCAGGAAACCGGCCTCCCCGCCACCGCGCCCAGCAGCACCGCCACCATCCCCAGTGCCGTCTGCATCACCTTCGCCGGATAGCTGCGCCCAAATAAAGCAGCCCGCTCCGCGCCTCACCGGGCACCGTTGGGTAGATCGCAGATGGGCACGCCCCGCACCTGCGCGCCTGCTGCGCGGTGGTTAGCGCAGGAGAGCGTTTGCCTGGAGAGCGGTGCCGAGGCCGGCGGGGCTCAGCGTCGTGGAGCGGCCCGTCTCGGTGTCGAGCAGGCACAGGCGGCTGGTCTGGCGATCGCGCGCGGTGTATATCAGGTGCCGCCCGTCGGCCAGCCAGCAGGGCTCGATTGCGTCGAAAGGCGCGCGGGAGACCTGGCGCGCGGGCTCGCGTTTGGAGAAGTCGTAAACGGCGATCTGGAAGCCGCTGCCAATCCGCATGGTGAAGGCAATTTTGTTGGCATCGGCGCGGCTCCAGTCGGGCTCCGAGCAGTAGCCGCTGATGTTGGTCGGCACACGCCGCGCAGCGCCCGCGCCCGCCGCCACGGGCATCACGTAGAGCTGCGGGCCGCCCGCCGCATCGGAGGTGTAGATGAGCCGCGAGCCATCGGGCGAGAAGCAGGGCGAGGCTTCCACGGCATCGGTGCGGGTGAGCCGCCGGATCTGGCGCCCCTGCGCATCGCTCACGTAGATTTCGGCATTGCCTTCGCCGCTGAGCACCATGGCGACCAGCCGCCCATCTGGGCTGAAGCGCGCGCCGCTGTTGGTGCCCTTGAAGCTCACGAAGTTGCTGCGCTGGTAGTTGCGCAGGTCGATCTGGAAGATGTCGGGAAAGCCGGAGCGGAAGTAGCTGGTGTAGATGATCCGCGAACCATCGGGCGACCAGCGCGGGGTGAGCGCCTGCGAATTATCACGGGTGAGCTGGCGGACTTCGCCAAAAAACAGATCGGAGGTGTAGACTTCCTTTCGGCCCGTGCGCTCGCTGATGAAGGTGAGCTTTGAGGCGAAGAAGCCGCGCAGGCCCTGCTCGTTGGTGCGCTCGACGGCGACGTCGGCGGCGCGCAGCAGCGCATGCCGCAGGCTGTCGCCCGAGAGCGTCTGCGAGTGCAGATGGCCGCCGCTGGCGTTGGTGATGTCGACTCGCACCTGGTTGGCGCCTGCCTGCACGAAGCGGATGTCGTAGCGGTAGCCGCTCGCCGTGACCCGGTAGCGGCCATGTGCGCCGAAAGCCTGTTGGGCGAGCGCGTTCAGCTCCGGCGTGGTCGACGACACGCGCACGGGCACGACCTGCACATCGGAAGCGATGACGACGTCGCCCACATTGCGCTGCGCCTGCGCCACAAAAGGCAGAGCAGCCGTGAGGCACAGCAGTGAGAATAACCAGGAGAGCGAAAGTTTCATGATAGCCTTAAAAATCGGTAAAATTGAGGGATTTTGGGATTTCGCCCAAGCAGGCATGCGAGAGCTTGTGAGCGAAGCCTCTGCCCCGAAGGGCCATTTCTATTTGCAGGGCGCCGAGGCATAACAACTTAATTCCCGCGCATTTTTCCGTGACTGCCGACGACATCAAAACCCAGCTCGCCCAAGTAAAGTACCCCGGCTTTAGCCGCGACATCGTGTCCTTCGGGCTCGTGCGCTCGGTGGCCTTTGTCGAGGAAAGCGGGACGGCCAAGGTCTCGCTTGCGCTGACGACCAGCGACCCGCAGGTGCCCTTGCAAATCAAGACCGCCGTCGAGCAGCGGCTGCGCGAGCTGCCCGGAGTGCGCGAGACGATTGTCGATCTGGCGGTCACTTCGGTAAAGCCGCCCGCACAGGCTGGCGGCAGCAGCGGCGCAGCGGGCGGCAATCTCGCGGGCGGGGCCCAGCTCCCCGGCGGCATGGCGCACGCCGTGGCAATCGCCTCCGGCAAGGGCGGCGTGGGCAAGAGCACCGTAGCCGTCAACCTCGCGTGCGCCGCTGCGCAAGTCCTCGCCGCCCGCCAAGGTCGCGCGTGGGGCGGGCAAAACTCGCCGCGCGTCGGCCTCATGGACTGCGACATTTACGGGCCCAGCATACCGCTGATGATGGGGCTGAGCGGCCGCCCCGAGATCAAGGGCGAGGGCGCAGGCGCGATGATCATCCCGATGGCGCACCACGGCGTGAAGGTCATGAGCATGGGCTTCCTCGTGGACGACAATACGCCCGTCGTCTGGCGCGGGCCCATGATCATGAAGACCGTCCAGCAGTTTATCCAGAACGTGGACTGGGGAGAGCTCGACCTGCTCTTGATCGACCTGCCCCCGGGGACTGGCGACGCGCAGCTCTCGCTCGTGCAGACGATCCCGCTCGACGGCGCGATCCTCGTCACCACGCCGCAAGTGGCCGCCACTCAGGTCGCGCGCAAAGGCGGCCTCATGTTTCAAAAAGTAAACGTGCCCTTGCTCGGCGTGACCGAAAACATGAGCGACTTCGTCGATTCCTCGGGCCAGCACCACGCGCTCTTTGGCAGCGGCGGCGGCGCGGTCACCGCCGAGCAGCTAGGCACCGTGTTGCTGGGCAAAGTACCGCTGCTCTCCGCGATCCGCGAAGGCGGCGACATCGGTCAGCCAATCGTCGTACGCGAGCCGGACGGCGAAGTCGCCCGACTTTTCCGCGACATGGCGGAGGGCCTCCTCGACGGGCTGAAAAAGCCCCGGGCCGCGGGGAATCCGGCTTGAGCTCAATCAATTGGCTGGCAGTGAGTTGGCCGGCCGGCTGCCGTAAAAGCATACTCAGCCAACGCGGCGGCGGCAGTCATCCGTGCATTCACATGCAACCCGTGAGCCGCTCATAATACAAAAGGCAGTTATGCCATTAGTTATATTGAGGTGACACACACTCAGTATTCCAAGCGTTGACAGTGCCTCGCGAGCAACCCGGAATCTCGCCCCGACCTAACCTGCTCGGAATGACACAAGCTCCACCTAAGACCGAACCTGCCCAATCCAGAGAATTTGTAAAAAAATCCAGCCTCTACCAAGAGTTTCTCGCCGAGCGCGAAGAGATCTTGAAGCACAAGTGGCTGGAGTCGGAACGGCTCGGTTACGACATCGGCTTCGAGCGCGCCCTGCTCGACTGGATCCGCAAACACCGCGAAAGCTGGCGCGCCACCCGCCGCAAATCCTGAGCCCAGCCGACTGGCAGGAAGACGGGGGAAGGTGGAGAGCGCAGCCTGCGACGTTCTCTTTAAAAATGTGTACACGCACCATCAGGTGCCTCGCCCATCACAGCTCCAGGTGTGCTCGTATCGCCTCTTCCACCGCTTTGAGCTCGGGCGGCGATAGCCAACCGATCCGATCTCTTACGCGAGTTTTGTCCACCGTTGCTATTTGATCGGCCACCGCCTTGCTCATTTTTCCCGAGAGGTGTACAATCGCCTCGCCGATAAATACATTGGCGATGCTCTGAGTAAAAGGAACCACCGTCACTCGTCCCACGTTTCGGTTAGACGCGTCCCGGCTTACAATCACTGCCGGGCGTGTTTTTTGGATTTCGCTGCCTATGGAAGGATCAAAGGCAACCCAGTAAACTTCGCCGCGTTTCATAATTGCCTCCCATCAATCATCCGACGGGATGTCGCCAATCACCGCTTCGCACCACTCTTGAGCTTCTGCCTCCCGCTCCCGATCTGCCGCCATGGCACGATAGCTCGCTTCTATTTCTGCCGGTCCCAGCTCTGTACGAACAAGCGGCATCCCCTCTCGCCAAGCCCACGTGTTTTCAGGCACGGCAGCGACCTCGGCTTCCCAAGAATCCTCGGCAGTGCGGGTGGGCTTTCGCATTTGGGGTTGTGACAGATTTCGGCTCAGCAAATCGACCAAGTACTCGCCAAGCCTGTGTTCGGGGATCTTGGCCAGCAGGCCAGCGTAGGCTGAGTCATCCAGCGTAATAGTCAGTTGTTTGGCCATGAGTCATGAGGGTATCTCCGCGAAGGCACTCCTCAAGTCCCTTTAGTCTAAACTGGAGGGCAAAACAGCCGGAATGTTTCCCCAAAAAAGCCGGACTTTCCAAAAGTCCGGCGGCGCGGCAGCCTCATATTTTCGAGGTACTTTCGCGGGCGCGGCGCAGTGTCCACACATACACCGCCCAATACACACCGCGTGTACAAAGCGTGGGTTGTCCGAAGACCGCTGTGTAGCACTTGCGCAGCCCTACCGCCCCTCCCGCCGCGCACGCCCCTCCCGCCTTACTTGATCTCTTTGTGCAGCGTGTGGCGCTTGAGGTGCGGGTTGTACTTCTTCTTCTCGATACGCTCGGTCACGGTCTTCTTGTTGCGCGTGCTGAGGTAGCGGGACACCGGTTTACCTTCTTTGCGGGCTTCGGTGCATTCGAGGATGATTTGGTCTTGCATGGTTTTCTAAAAATTTGACGTGGGAGAGAGGCTGGCGAGAAAAGCCCGCGCCGCCCTCAGGGCAAGGTCGATTATTTGGCACGCCCTACAAAACCGTCCGGCCAGTCTCAACCTGCGCCCGCCGCGGGTAGGCCGCTCAGCAGGCCTGCGCCTGCCCCCAAACGAGCGCGCGACTTTGCGCAAGCCGCGCCCTCCACGCATTTCCGGCATGTACGCTTGTCCTGCGCGCGCGCTAGCCGCGCACCTGACTCATTCTTGCTCACTGTGCACGGCGATCCATCAGCGGGAGCATGACGCCGCGGCGAAACAAGGTCACCTGGCCGGAGCTCGATACGACGATGGCGATGCACTGCGCCTTCAGGCTGATCGCGGCCGCAGCCGCATGCCGGCTGCCCAGCCCGCCGGGGAGAGAGTGATCGGTATCGACCGCCTGGATCAGGCTGCCTGCGGATTCGAGCACGCCGTCGCCACCGATCAAGAAGGCTCCGTCGATTGACGAAAACTCCTTCACCGTCTCATCCATAAAGGGATTCAGGATGTTGCGGTCTTCTTCTTTGTAGCCGTAGAAGGGGTTGAGGACGAGTGGCTTGGAGAGCTTTTCGACTTTGTGGATGTCGCCCACGACGAAGAGCGAGCCGACGGGTTTTCCCTCGCGGCCTTCGATGGCCAGCTCTGTGGCCACGGCGATCACGCGCTCCAGCACTTCGGGTTTTACGTCAAGCGGCAGCAGGTCGTTGCGGCCGGTGAGCAGGGTCTGAAACTCGCGCTCGATCTCGACTACGGTGAGCGTGTCGAACTGGTTACTGCCCGCCACGCCGCCGATGCAGCAGATGCGGTCGGTGAAGTTTAGCGCGCCGTGCGTCAGCGCCATCAGGATCGCGCTGCGGAGCTGCGACATGCGCTGGTTGGAAAACGCGCGGACCTGGAGGGTGATATTAAAGTCTTCCTTGTCCTCGCTGGCGGGCTGCTCGACGGAGTTTCGCGAGACGAGGATCGTCTTGATTTTCGAGCGTAAAATCCCCGCCGGGATGCCGCCGATAAAGGTGTCGCCGAAGACCATGATAGCGCTGCATGCGGCGCCGCTCGCCACGCGCTGCGCTTCGCGAAAGAGAAGCCGGTTGGTGCGGTTTTGCTGCGCCTGGACGGGGCGGATGCCATCGAAGCCGCCGACGAGCCGCTCATAGAGCGTGTCGAGATCGGGCGCGGTGGTGAGGTTTTGGACGAGCTCGGGCTCGCGGACCTGGCGCGCGATGGAGGCGAGGACTTGCAGGTAGTTGGGCGCGCGGTCGCCCGCCAGCAGCATGAAGATGAGGTTCACGCGCTCCTCGTCCTTTACGCCCTCGTGGCGGATGCCGGTGCGGCTGCGCCCGATCGCGAGGATGTAGCGGCGCTTCATCTTCACGCGCACGTGCGGCAGCGACACGCCGTGGCCCAGGTACGTGGTCATCGTGCTCTCGCGCGCGAGCAGGCCGCGCAGGAGCGACTCTGGCTTCAGGTCGTCAAACTTTTCGGCGCAGACGCTGAGCAGCTCTTCAAGTGCGCCGCGCAGCGTCACGCTGTGCAGGTCGATGATGCGGCTGCGTGCGATGATTTTTTCGAGCCGCATGGTGCGTCAGTCGCCCTGGGTGTGTGGCCTGGAGGAGGCTTGGGTTTCCTGGCGTGTGCGCCGCGTGCAGCTCACTTCTCCCATTCGAGCGCGCCCTTCTTGAGCTCGTAGAAGAGCCCCAGCACGAGCACGCCGATGAAGAACATCACCGGCGCGAAGATCGTGATGTGGTTTGCCAGAAACTCGCGGTACACGAAGCACAGCGGGATGAGGAACACGACCTCGATGTCGAAGAGGATGAAGAGCATCACGGTGACGTAAAACTTCACCGAAAAGCGCGAGTGCGGCGCGCCCTCGGAGGCGACGCCACATTCGTAGGCCGAGTCCTTGATCTTGTTTTTCGCCGCGCGCTGGCCGAGCAGGTGGGTCGCCACAATCAGCACCACGGCGATTGCTGCCGCCAAGGCAGCCTGGATGAAAAACGGCAGGTACGGGGTGATCATCTTGCGGCAAAACTCGCCAGCGCGCGCGGGGCTGACAAGCGGTTTATTGCGAGAGCTTAATGATATTGGCCGCGGCGGTATCGGTAGAGCCTACGCCGAGCAGCTCGGCAAATTCGAGCGTGCGGATCTCTTCGGAGATCGGGGCAAAGCCCGAGCGCTTCCGCCACTGGTTGATCCGCTCCAGCATCAGCGAGTCGAGCATCACCGGATCGCGCGAGAGCCACAGCAGCGGCTCCGAGACGCTGTACAGCGAGTTGAAAAAAGGCCCGCCGATGAACTGGTAGTGCTGCAAGCTGACGAGCGTGAAGGCCCAGGTCTCGCGCAGCTCGGGGATGGCGCTCATCTCGGCCACGGCGGCGGGCGCATTGGCCGGACTGCGGAAAAAGCGCGCGGTGTTCGAGGCGTTCCACAGCGTGGCGTTTACCAGCGCGCCGTTTACGCCGAGGGTCGAGTGGTCGGTGTAGACGGGCAGGTTTATCCAGAAGTCCGCATCGAGAAAGAGTGGCGTGGCGAGGAAGCTCTTGCGGTCTTCATCGGGCGTCGTGTTGGCGGGGATGTTGCGCGTCTGCGACTCGACGAAGATCGGGTCAAAACGCTGCGGCAGCGGGCTGTCGTAAAACCACACCGGATCGTAGAAGCGGCCCGACTCCAGCACGTACACCTTGTGCCCGGGAAAGGCGGACTCGCCGCTCGCCAACGAGGGCAGGTAGCCCGTCATCCGCAGCCGGAGCTGGTTCAGCCCGACGAGAAAAATATCCTCCTTGGCAAAACCGCGCCGCTCCAGTGCGGCGATTACAGAGCGCACCAGCGGGATCGGGGTCGCCATGCCCGGCCCCGAATCGGCGTAGATCTTTAGCCCGACTTTTTTCTTCTCGCCCGGCTGCAAACGCCAGCCGCTCTGCGCCTCAAACTCGGCGATCTCGCGCTCCACCGCGCGGTCGTAGCTGGCTTGGCTGAAGTCGCCCAACTGCACTTCCCAAATCGGCAGCGGCGCTGCCGCAGCGGCCTTTGATTCGGAGTCCGCGGGCGGGCGACCGGAGCCTCCCCCATCTCCCCCCGCAGCCGTGGCCGCGCGCCCTGCTTCTTCTTGCGCACGGAGCGCAGGCGGAAGGCCAAACCCAATCAGTAAAAACGCGGCAAAAACAAATAAACGCATGGGCAAGAAGAGGGCAGAAAGCAGGCAACAGTTCCTCGCTGGGGCGCAACCCTTGACAGGGCCACTGCCCCCTTGAAAGTGCATTCTTCCTCGCGCCCGCGCCAGGCCAGCCCGCCCGAGTCGGCTGCCCAAGCTTTTCGAAAATCCGCCGCGCCGCGCATCCGCCCCCTTCCGCCTTCTCCCACCTCTCTTCCGCCATTTCCGCCGCCATTAAATGCCCGCCATCAAGCCAAGCTGCGTGCGCGACCTGAAGTTGCGCGTCAACATCGCCGACGTCGTTTCCCGAGTCGTCACGCTGCGCGGCGCAGGGGCAGCGCGGCTCAAGGGGCTGTGCCCCTTTCACAACGAGAAGACGCCGTCCTTTCACGTCGATACAAACAGGGGCCTCTACAAGTGCTTCGGCTGCGGCGTCTCCGGCGACATCATCAGCTTCGTCCGCGAGACCGAGCAGCTCAACTTCACTGAAGCGGTCGAGACGCTCGGCCAGCGCTTCAGCATCGAGATCGAGTACGAGGCGGGCGCAGGCCCCAGCCGCGAAGAGCGCTCGCTGCGCAGCGAGCTCTTCGAGCTCCACGACCTGGCAGCCGCGCACTACCACGACTGCTTTCGCGCAGCCGATGCGACTGGCCAGTTCATGCGCCGCTACTGGAGCGAGGCGCGCCGCTTCGCCCCCGAGCTCGCCGACGAGTTCAAGATCGGCGCCGCCGCGCCCCAGCATTCGCCGCAAGACGCCTCAAGCCTCGCCGCCGTGCTTCTAAAAAAAGGGTTTGGCGAAGACGCGCTGCGCCGCTGCGGCCTCTTCTTCATCGGCGAGCACACGCCGATCTCGGCGGCCACGCTGCGCCCCCGATTTCGCGGGCGGCTCATGATTCCCATCCGCGACAACCAGGGCCGCGTCGTCGCCTTCACCGCACGCCAGACCGAGCTCACGCCGCCCGACGATCCCGCGCGCGAGGCCAAGTACATCAACTCGCCGGAGACCCCCATTTTCACCAAAGGCCAGCTCCTCTTTAACCTCGACCGCGCGCGCACAGCCGTCGGCCCGGAGCATCCCTTCGTCCTCGTCGAGGGCCAGCTCGATGCGATCCGCTGCTGGAGCGTCGGCCTGAAAACCGCCGTCGCGCCCCAAGGCACCGCCATCACGGATACGCAGCTCACGCTGCTGCGCCGCTACCACGCGCAAGTGGAGTGCTTCTTCGATAGCGACGCGGCGGGCCAAAAAGCCGCCCTGCGTTTCCTCCCGCTCGCGCTGCGCGCGGGGCTCGAAGCCCGCTTCCTCACCCGCCCCGACGCCCGCAGCACGCTCGACCCCGACGGCCTCTTTCTGGAGCGCGGTCTTGAGGCCTACGAGGCCCTGCACCGCGATGCACTCAGCGCCATGCACTACGCCTGCCGCGCGCTCCTGCCCGAACCCGCCACGGCGACCGCCGAAGAAAAATCCCGCGCGGCTCGCGAGGTCATGGAGATCGTCGCCGCTGCGGATTCCCAAATCGTCCAAAGCGAATTTATCTCCGAAGCGGCCAAGCACCTCCACATCGCCTCGGCGGCGATGCAGCGCGATTTCCAAAATTTCCGGCTCAAACAGCGCCGCTACGCTGCCCCTGCTGCCGCCGCCTCTCCCAATTCGCTTACCCATCCGGGCGTTTCGCCAGAAACCACGGGTGCGGCGACCACCGGAGCCAAAACGGCGGCAATGCCAGAAAAGCTGGGGGGGCCTGCGGATCTGCGACCAACGGGAGCAGCCCCGGTAAACCGGTCAAAGACCGCAGCTCGCCCCGAAGAACACCTCCTCCTCATCTGCCTGCACTTCGAGCAGCTCGGCGCACTGCTGGCGCGCACCCTCCCGCACGACTGGATTGATACGCGGCATACCGCAGGCGTGCTGCTCAACCGCTTCCTGGCCGAGTTTGAAAACGAAAACTGGCCCGGCCGCGATCACCTCGCCCCGCTCCTCGAAACGCCGGAAGAAGAAGCACTCGTCGCCTCGCTGCTCTTTGATTCGCCCACTTTTGACGACCCGCAAAAAATCGCCACCGAAGCCCTGCGGCTCCTGCGCGCCCGCTTCTACGAGCCACGCCTCCAGCAAATCGCTCTTGATTTAGCTCGACACGATGCGGACAGTCCCGCCCCCCCCGATCCCGGGGCCCTCCTGCAAGAACAGCTAGAACTCAAACGCCAGCTCCTGCGACCGCTTGTCCTCCCGACGGCGGTCTGATTTTTCCATATCACTTATGCCTCGCAAGACCAAGTCCTCCAAGTCTGCCAAAGCTGCCGCCTCCACGCACGCCGACGCCGTCGAGTCCGTCATCGAGCAGAGCGGCGACACCGCAGCCAGCGTGAGTGCCGACCTCGCGGCCACCGGCATTAACGAGAAAATCCGCCAGCTCATCCGCCTGTCCAAAGAGCAAGGCTACCTCACCTTCGACGACATCAACGAAGCGCTCCCCGAGTCCGTCGAAAATCAGGAGGAGATCGATAACATCCTCTCCATCCTCCAGAATCTTGAGATCGAGATCCTCGAACCCGACCAGGTCGATGAGTACAAACAGCGCATGGAGGAGGCCGAGGAGGAGGAAAGCCGCTCCTCGCAAAACGACATCCTCGACGACCCGGTGCGCATGTACCTCAAGCAGATGGGCCAGGTCCCGCTGCTGACGCGCGAGCAGGAAGTCGAGATCTCCAAGCGCATCGAAACCGCCGAGCTCAAAGCCCAGGAAGCCCTCTTCCAGGCCAGTGCCGTCGGCGCACACATCGCCCACCTCGGCCAGCGCCTCCTCAACCGCGAAGAGCGCTTCGACCGGCTCGTCATCGATAAAAAAATCGAGAGCCGCGACGCCTATTTCAAGACCCTGCCGAAACTCGTAGAAGCCACCGAGAAAGGCGAAAAAGGCGTCGCTGCTGCCTGGGACGAATACCTCAAAGCCCGTAGCGAAGCCGACCGCAAACGCATCCTCACCAAGTTCCGCAAGCGCGAGGCCCTCCTGCGCCCCTACTTCAGCAAATTCTTCTTCAAACTCAAAGTTTACGAAGAGTACCTGGAACAACTGAACCCCGTCATCGAAAAGATCGAGCACCTGCTCGCCCAGCTCGAACGCGCCCAGAAACCCAAGACCAAGAAAGACGCCGCGATCGACACCAAGGCGATCAAGACCCAGCTCAAGCAAATCGGTGCCGCCCAGCGCATTGAGCCCGAGGAGCTCCTCAAGGTCATCGCGCAGACCCGCGTACACGTCCGCGAAGCCCACCAGGCCAAGACCGAAATGGTCGAGGCCAACCTGCGCCTCGTCATCTCGATCGCCAAGAAATACACCAACCGCGGCCTCTCCTTCCTCGACCTCATCCAGGAAGGAAACATGGGCCTCATGAAGGCCGTCGAAAAATTCGAGTACCGCCGCGGCTACAAATTCTCCACCTACGCGACCTGGTGGATCCGCCAGGCGATCACCCGCTCCATCGCCGACCAGGCCCGCACCATCCGCATCCCGGTCCACATGATCGAGACCCTTAACAAGGTCATGCAGGTGCAAAAACAACTCCTCCAGGAATTTGGCCAGGAGCCCACTCCCGAGGAAGTCGCCGACGAGATGAACCTGCCCGTCGAGCGCGTGCAGCAAATCATGAAGATGGCCCGCCAGCCCATCTCGCTTCAATCCCCCGTCGGCGATGGCGACGACACCAGCTTTGGCGACTTCATCGAAGACAAATCCGCCGAAAACCCCTACGACATGACCGCCTTCTCGCTCCTGCGCGAAAAGATCGTCGATGTCCTCGACTCGCTCACCGAGCGCGAACGCCGCGTCCTCTCCCTGCGCTTCGGCCTCGCCGATGGCTACAGCCGCACCCTCGAAGAAGTCGGCAAACAATTTAAAGTCACCCGCGAGCGCATCCGCCAAATCGAAGCCAAAGCCCTGCGCAAAATGCGCCACCCCACCCGCATCCGGCAGCTCCACGGCTTCTTCGACGCGGAGCAAATCGACAACGCGCAAAACCTCATGAAAGTCGCCGCCGGTGCCAACGCCCTGCGCTCGGGAGCCTCCCCGCTGCTCCCGCGTCGCTGAGCCAGCGGACGAAGCCGACGAGGTCGACCGCTCTCCAGCAGCGCACCAACGAGAGTGCGCTGCCCATGGAATCAGCCGAAGACTGCGGCCAATGAGCGCGTCGCGATAAAGAGGCAGGGACAACGCGGGGGCGCTTCGCCGTAATGACGGGCGGCCAACGAGCCGCCCGCAGAAGGGATACCGATCGAAGACCGCTCGCAGCGAAAAGGAGTCGTCGGCCCGCGCGCGTGACGGCAGTTACGGCAGGCTCCTTCGCCCGAGCGTGGCCGACAGTTGGCGCGCAGCGGCGGCAGGGCTAAAAAGAATCGAATACTCCCCTTTACAGAGGAAGTGAAGCGCCTAGCCTTCACCTCCTTATGGAAACGCTCACCACAGTGCCCCAGCTCGCAGTTTTTGGAATCGGAGTGCCCGAGCTACTCCTCATCTTCGGCGTCCTCATCCTTCTTTTTGGCGCGACCAAGCTCCCCTCACTCGCCAAAGGCCTCGGCCAATCCATCAAGGAATTCAAAAAAGCCAGCCAGGAGACCTCTGAGGACGAGGCACCCAAGCCCACTGCCGCTGCTCCGAAAGACAGCAACAGCCCATCCGCTTAGCCCCACCGTTTCCCCTGCAATCAGGGGAAAACTCGTCCTGCGCGATAGGGAACCCTTGGGAGGCGAAAGCAGGGCGCGCTCCCGGGGCATGCCAGAAACACCAGTCGGCCCCGCCTTGTGGGCGCAGCCTTTGCAAGCGGTGAATCTCTCGTGCCTTCGTAATGAGGCAAAAAAAGCAGGCCGCTTGGAGAAAGCGGCCTGCTGGCAGGATCAAGAGTAGCTCTGAGCAAGCCCTGTACTCTAGAATTTAAAGGTCGTTGTTAACCGGATATTACGAGGCGGAGTCATCGCGATAGAGCTACGCCCACCGCTCCGCTCCGGCTTCATCACATCCGTCAGGTTATCGATATTAAGCTGAAAACTGATAGCACCCAACGTATAACTTGCCCCTGCGTTATAAACCGTCTGCGCGGGCAGATAAAAACTGGCTGTCTCTATGGCACCAAGTGCTGTCGGGGCAGAAGACCGATTTTCACCCGGTGAGCCCTCAGAATGGGTGAATCCCAAGTGCAGTTTTAGGTTTTTCAGCCTTTCTTGAGAAAATTTGTACATCACCAGTCCATTAAACATGGTATCAGGGACGTTTGCCTGCCTACGGCCAAGTGGATCTCTCATCTTCTGTTGAGTAAAGCTCCCGAGGATGCTGAGGTTGGTTGTTAATTGGCCGGATATATCCACCTCAAAACCTTCGTTGGTAATATCCAGCAGAATATCGGGGTAGATAGGGTCTGCCCCCACGGGGAGCTCTGCGTTTCGAGAATCCTGCTGAGGTTGGTTGCCCTTCTTGATTTCAAAGTACGAGGTTGTAACAGAAAGCCTCCGGTCGAAAAAGTCGAATTTCAACCCAAGCTCTTCCTGCTTTCCATCTTGAGACGTTGACAGCGTACCCAAATCTTGACCAGCAAACCATTCCCCTCGGCCAGAGTTCACCGCATGGGCCGCGTAAATGGAAATATTCGATCTCGCTTTGAAGAGTACAGCGTAGGAGGGGACGCTCTTGGTATGCTCCCAGTCATCACGAAGGGCTCCCCTAAAATGGTCCATATATTTATTCTCGACCTTATGGTAAGATACCCCTCCAGACCAGATGACACGCCCCTTGAATGTATCGATTTGAGTATTGATGTAGTACTGTGTATCGATCCACCCGATAAGCTCCCCATGATTTCCGCCCTCTCTAGGCTCATCAAATCCTCTCCGTATCCATGCCACTGATGACGGGCGGGTAGGATTATCCAGGAAGGGCAGCGAGGGATCGTAAGCGTCTGTTATATTCTCACCCGGAACATCCCAATTCCTAAACCGATTCTTTTGCTTACTACGTGCAACTCCAGTAAGAATATTGAGCGTAACTAGAGGCTCATCCGGGTAGCCGCCAAAATCAAATTTACCGGCCAGATCTGCTTGGTAGTGAGCCTCTTCCACCCAGTAGTGTGCTTGGCCTTCGGTTAACCACACGTCTGTAATCGTGGCGGGGGCGAGGGGGTCTACCGGAGTGGATACATAAGGGTTGGACTGTTCGTGCCAAGGTTGCGTCGGGTCTTGCAAGTCCCACCTTAGCGTTTCGGTCCATTTTCCTGTCATCGGATTTACACGATTGCCTAAATCGTCCCTAAAGATGCGCAGGCCACCACCCAAGCTTTGATAGTGAACGTAATGTTTGTATCCAGCTAATCTCAGATTTAGATGGTTCCCCAAAGCCGTAGTGAGCTCTGCCATGGCACGCCTGACTTTCTCATCGCGGTAGGCCCACAGAGGAGCCCCATTGCCCCCGAAGGGAACATAGCCGGGACGATAGTCTTTAGGGGAACTAGAAACGGTTCCATCAATAGGGAAATCATCCGCCAAGTACATATTCGCTCCTGCGCCTCGGTGCTCCCAATTATTGAAAAACCCTTTAAACTTGAACTGGGTTTTCTCCGTAATCGCCCAAGTCAGCATCGGATTTATACTCTTATTGGAAATATGACCGGGATCATACGAGCGCGCGTCTCTATAGGTCCCAATCATGCGATAGGCTAAATTTTCAGTACCGGGTATGCGTCCTGTGGCATCTATGGTGCCTTTATTGGCAAAATACTGGTCAGACATTTCCGCCTTGATCATGTACTCGGGGTCACCAAACTTGGGCGACTTGGTCAGGATATTCCACACGCCCCCTGGGGGGCCGCTGGGGGCGAGGATGCCGTGAGGGCCTTTAATCACCTCCGCCCGGTCCACCACTGCCGGATCGAAGCTGCTGTCATTGGCTCCCGCACCGAAATTATCGACAGTCACGCCCGCAATGCCGAAGCCACGGATGGTTAAGCGATCTCCAGCCCCAGTCATACCGCTCCCCGTAGAAGCGCTGATGCCAGAAAGGTATCGGGTCGCATCAAAAAGGGAGGCTGCACCAATATCGTCGATAAACTCGCTGGTGATCACCTGAATTGAGATTGGTGTATTGATCAACTCGCGCCGGATGCGCGAAGCTGCCGAGTCGGTCACCGTATAGCCAGTGACGCGCTCCGAAGAAACTTCAAAGGGCGAGAGAGAAACCGTTTCCTCTTCGTCGACTTGGTCGGCAAGGAAGCCGCGAGGGCCCGTGCTCTGGGCATACCCGATAAGAGGCACACCGAAAGCGAACAGTGCAGGCAAAAGCCAAGCTTTCACTTTCATGGGGTTTGGGGGGTTGGGGGTTTTGGGGTTGTACAGGAACCGCGCCACAGGAGCAGAGCGGACAGGGAAACTCTCGAAAAGTGAGCTGAATTTATTAACAAAAAGATAAATTTTAAAAGTAAAAATTTAAACTTTTTGATATTTATTTTTAAGTCGTGAGTCAGTAGCAACTTGCTAATTTTTTTGGGGTGAAGACCGTTGGGGAAATTCGCCTGGAAAACCTCGTAATGCTGCGCTCTGAGTTCCGTTTTCAGAACGAGTTCGCGGCTCATATCGACAAAGCCCCCGCCCAGATAACCCAGTGGCTCTCCGGAGTCCGCTTGATCGGCCACAAGGCCGCCCGCGAGATAGAAACCGCATGCGGCAAGCCTGCCGGGTGGCTCGACAATGATCACTCGATTGCCGCCACCAACGCTGTCGCGAACGCCTTGGGCATTCGCTCCGCCCTCAGCCCCCTTCCGCTTTCAGCCGAGGAGGCCGAGCTCACCCGCCATTATCGCCACTGTACTGCGGAAGCCCGCCCCCTCCTGCTTGCCGCTACGCGAGCAATCGCGCAGGCCTCCCGCAAATCCCTCCCTCCTGCGCCAACTGCTGTAGCCAAAAGTGGAGTGAAAGAGGCGTAAGTGATCAGGAAAGGGCAAGGGCGAGCTTGGCCCGCCCTTTTCGCCTCCTGAAAGCGGCCAAGCTTAAGGCAGAAACCGCAAAAATGGCTCCGCAGGTGGACGCTTCTGGGACGGGTGTCCAAGGCTCATAGGTATGATGTATTTCATAATACCCATTCCCCTCGGAGCGCTCGACGCGGAGCTTCACATACTTTCCATTTAGTTTATACTTCAAATGACGGACCAAATCATATATATCTCCATTATGATCTAACAGACTCAGATGTCCTCCGCCGTAACGATCATCAGTTATCCCAAGAGACGCACTTCCAGTAAAAACAATTTCATTAATTGTAAGGTAAACATTTGACACACTGTCATCAAAGTGAATGACACCAGACCTATCGACAACAACTCTGTCAATTATCAAGTGAGTACCACTTGGAATCTCTAAATATTTATTCCCACCAAAAAATCTAACCTCTTCTATACGCATCTGTGCTAGTCGCCCCCAGCCC
>NZ_LSZQ01000012.1 GCF_001580015.1 Cephaloticoccus primus | reverse complement strand
CGAGCCCCTCGCGCCGCCTTGCTCTCCTCGCCAAAACGATCCTCTTGAATCCGATTATATACCTCGTGCACCAATGAGGTGGGATACAAAGGCGCCAGCAGATGATACGCCCCATCGTCCACAGGATCCTCATCCACCAACCAATACAATTGCTTCGCGTATGTATGGGAAGCAGGGCGGGGTGCCTTGGCCTTCATCAGGTTAGCAAACTGACTCGCCAATGCGAGCCTATCGGAGTCCTCTGCAATGCCTTGTGTGAAGGCAAACACGATATCGGGATCGTGTTCATCAAGCCACTGACAGAGTGTTTTCCCTTCAAACTCGAGGTCAAGCAGGAGATATAGTTCGTAAGCGGCGGAAGCATGAGCTCCATTGCCGGTGGTGTCGGCCGGGCTCTTATTGGAAGCGATGTGCGAACCGAGCTCGGGAAGCGGAGTGAGTTCACCTGGGCCAAGATTCAGATTGGTGACTTCTTTCACCTTTAAGCCGGGATGCACACCTTTGGCGATGTGAGTGGCGACTGTAACTTGAGCGACGCCAGCCAGCCCTTTTCTCAAGATTTGATCGAGGGAGTACTTCTCTTGTGCGCTCTGAATGGACTTTTCACTTTGAGCGAGGCTCTTGCCTCGGTGCTTATTGATTTCTTTGGCCAGGCGTTGGGCGACGTGCGCGGTCATCATTGCGCGGACGGTCGCACTTCGCGGAGTTGGTGTGTGTTGTGGGGTGTTCAAGGCTATGAGGGGGAATTCGGTGGGGGGAAAGCGGGGAGGGCGGCCATGGAGGTAGCCCTTTTCCTCAAAATCAATCCTTTTTCTATTTTTACGTAGTTGCTTTGGAAGCTAGCGAATGCTTGAGTCCCGCTTTTCACTGCCGTGCAGGTAGCTTAGAAATTTTTGTTATTGTTCTTGGGTATTCGCCTGCCGAATAGGCAGCTTGAATAAATTATTCTTTAGCATTTATTTATGATTCTGTCTGGGCAGGCATAGCCGGCCGGCCACCGGCGAAGGTGGTGGCGACGGGGGCGCGTGTACTGCTGTCGGTTTGGGAGCTACCGGTGTTGGCAGTGTGGGCAGTAGTAGGTGGCGCGTTGGGCTTGCACGATGCGTTTGATGGGCGTTTGGCACACGCGGCAGGGCTGGCCCGCCCGATCGTAGACTGCTGCGTGGATGGCGAAGTAGGAGCCGGGCTGGCCCGAGGCATCGACGTAGTCGCGCAGAGTGCTGCCACCAGAATCCAGCGCGTCTTGCAGCACCGTCCGTATGGCCGCATGCAGGCGCCGCACACGCGGCAGGGGCAGCTTGCCCGCTGGCGTCAGCGGATGGATGCCCGCGCGAAACAGCGATTCGCAGGCGTAGATATTGCCTACGCCCACCACGATTTTTCCGGCCAGCAGAGCCAGCTTGATGGCCTGCTGTTTGCCGCGCAAATGGCGGTGCAAATGCTCTGCCGTGAAGTCCGCACCCAGTGGCTCCACTCCCAAGTGCGCCAGCAAGGGGTGCGCTTCAACCGGACCGTGGCGGGCATCGTGCCAGAGTACCGCACCAAAGCGGCGCGGGTCGTGCAGTAAAAAGCGGCTGTCATCGAAGCGCCATTCCACGTGGTCGTGCTTGCGGCGCTCTTCGTTGAAAGGTGCGCGCCGCAACGAGCCGGACATGCCCAGGTGCACGATCAGGCAGCCGTGATCAAAGTGCAGCAGCAGGTATTTGCCGCGCCGGTCGCAGCGACGTACCACGTGGCCCGCCACCCGCTCAGGCAAATCGTCCGGAATCGGCCAGCGCATGCGCGATTCGTGCACGACGAGCTGGAGTAGAGTTTGCTCGGTAATCAGCGGGGCAATGCCGCGCCGGGTGGTTTCAACTTCTGGCAATTCGGGCATGGGAAGAGGCTCGGGGCACGGGGAGGCTTCCGCGCTCCGATGCCCGAAGCAAGTACGCTGCCGACTTACGCTTTCGCCTGATCAGCCAGGCGAGGGAGCAGGTTGTTTAGCAGCGCATCAGCCATCCGCTTGAGGGCTTTCCGATCATTGCCGGCACGGGCGCGCAGCCCGATACTGTGAACGCTGGCAGTTAACAGAAACGTCAATGCCTTGATGTCCGCCTCCCCGGAGAGCGCGCCAGCTTTCACCGAGGCCTTCAGGTACTGGCAAAGCTGGGCGTCCATATCGCGCAGTATCCCGGCAGACAGGTGCTGGATCTCGGGTTCCGCCAAAGCCTCGGCGCTGGCGGTCGAGATCACTGCGCAGCCGGTGGCGCTGCCGCTGGTGTAGAGCTCGATGGCGGCGTGGAGGTAGCGAGTGAGCGGTTCGGCCAGGCCGGTATCACTGTCGCGCGCGGCCAGGGCCTCGGAAAGGTGCTGGCGGGCATGGGCCTGAAAGCGCTGCATGGCCTGTAGGTAGAGGTGCTGTTTGTCGCCGAAGCCGGCGTAGAGGCTGGGGCGGTTCATCTGCATCGCGGCGCACAGATCATCCAGCGAAGTACCGCTGTAGCCGCTTTTCCAAAAAGTCCGCATGGCTGCTTCAAGTGCCTGTTCCGGATCGTAGGCTCGAGGCCTGCCACGGGATTTTTTCGGGGGCTGATTTTTGTTTTCCATACTGAAGCGTAAAAAAATATTGACGATTAATATCTCAATCAGTACAAAATTAAATCGTTACTTTTTTGAGATCAGTAAACCCGAGGTAAAAGACCAGACCATGACGTTGATTCACCGTTTGTTTGAGCCCCCACCTTCGTTCCTTCCTTCGGCGGTCGGGCATAGCCCCAAAACCGGAGTCCGGCTCGCCCTGCCTGCCCTCTGCGCAATGCTGGTAGCCGGTTGCGGTAAGCAGCCTGAGACCGGCGGAGAGGTGACACGAGTTCACGTCATCGTGTGCTGCGAGGGTGGTACGACGCCGATGACGCTTTCCGGCACCTTGGTGCCACGGGTGGAAAGTCAACTGGCCTTCCGCGTGCCGGGGCGGGTGGTGGCGCGTTTGGTGGATGCGGGCGATACGGTCGCCAGCGGGCAGGCATTGGCGCGGCTGGATGAGACGCCGTTCCAGCTGGCGGTACAGGAAGCCGCTGCCGATCTGGCGCAGGCGCAGGCCACCTTGGCGCGGGTCGGGCGTGATGTGGAACGCAATCGCCCGCTGGCGCAATCGGGCGCGATTGCCCGCGCCACGTTGGATGCGCTGCAAACCCAGCAGACGCAGATGCAGGAACAGGTGCAGGCGGCGCACAGCCGTCTGGCGCAGGCGCGCAACGATCTGACGTATACGACCTTGACCGCGCCGGGCGGCGGCACGATTGCGCTGGTGCAGGCCGATGCCGGTCAGGTGGTCGCCGCAGGTACGCCGGTGCTGCGGCTGGCGCGGACTGGCGAAACGGAAATTGAGGTCAATGTGCCGGAAAGCCGCATCGGCCAGATCCGCAAGGAGCAAACCGCGAAGGTGCGGCTGCTCAGCCTGCCCGATGTGGAACTCGCCGCCCGCGTGCGCGAAATCGCCAGCGTGGCCGATGCGCAAACCCGCACTTATCCTGTGCGCCTGTCACTGCCCGAACCGCCCGCCGCTGCGCGGCTGGGCATGACCGCCTCGGTGCGTTTTGATGCATTGTCCGGCGACACAGCATTACGGCTGCCCATCACCGCCCTGTTCCAGCAAGGCGAGAAACCCGCCGTCTGGATACTGCCTACCGATGCGCAACACCTGCAACTGCGTCCGGTCACGCTGGCGGCAATGGGAACCCATGACATTATCTTGAAAGACGGCATCACGCCGGGCGAGCGCGTGGTGGTGGCAGGCGTGCATCGGCTCGATAGCACGATGCCTGTACAAGCATGGGATGGACGCCTGCCATGAGCGAACGTTTTAACCTCTCCGCCTGGGGGCTGCGCCACGGCACGCTGGTCGCCTTTGCCATGCTGGTCGCACTCGGTTTAGGCACGCTGGCCTATTTCAAACTCGGTCGCGCCGAAGACCCGAATCTGACCATCAAGGTCATGACCATTGATGTGGCCTGGCCGGGCGCGACCACGCGCGAGATGGAGCAACAGGTGGTCGAGAAAATCCAGCGCACCTTGCAGGAAGTGCCGCATTTCGACTATGTCCAAAGTTATGTGCAGCCGGGGCAGGCGATTATTTTTCTGGTACTGAAAGATTCCACCATCCGCCGCGCGGATATTCAGGCAAGCTGGTATCAGGCACGCAAGCGCGTCGGCGATATTCGCCATACGTTGCCGCCAGAGATTCAAGGGCCAATATTCAACGACGATTTTGGCGATACCTTCGGCTCGATTTATGCCTTTCATGCCGACGGGTTTGATGACGGGCAGATGAAGCAGGTGTTATTGGCCGCACGCGAACGCCTGTTGCAGGTGCCGGATGTGTCCAAGGTGATGCTGCTCGGCGTGCAGGAACCGAAGTTTTATATCGAATTCAGCCATGTCCGCCTGGCGTCGATGGGCATTGCTCCGGCGCAGATTCTGGATGCCCTGCGCCAGCAAAATCTGGTCACACCTGCGGGTGTGGTCGAAGGCGCACACACCCGCATTGCCGTGCGCGTCGATGGCGCGGTGCAATCGGTTGAGGACATCGGCAACGTCGCCATTGCGGCCGATGGGCGCACATTTCGCCTGGGCGATATTGCCAGCATTACGCGCGGCTTTATCGACCCACCCGTCATGTCCGTGCGCCGTAATGGCGAACGGGTCACGGCGCTGGCGATTTCGATGGTCGAAGGCGGTGATATTCTCGCGCTTGGCCCGCAGCTGGATGCGGTCATGCAGGAGATTCAGCAATTACTGCCGATTGGTATCCATATCGAAAAAATCGTCGATCAACCCGCGTTGGTCAAACGCTCCACCAATGAGTTTCTCGGACATTTTGTGTTGGCATTGGTCATTGTGCTGGCGGTGAGCCTGCTGGCGCTGGGCTTTCGCACCGGCATTGTGGTGGCATTGTCGGTACCGCTGGTGCTGGGGATGACCTTTTTCATCATGTGGCAGATGGGCATCAACTTGCAGCGTATTTCGCTGGGAGCCTTGATTATCGCGCTGGGCTTATTGGTCGATGACGCCATCATTGCGGTAGAGATGATGCAGGTCAAAATGGAGCAAGGTTGGGAGCGGTTCAAAGCTGCCAGCTTTGCCTGGACCAGCACGGCATTTCCGATGCTCACCGGCACGTTGATGACCGCTGCCGGATTTGTACCGGTGGGCTTTGCGCAATCGTCCACCGGCGAATTTACCGGCGCGATTTTTCAGGTGGTCGGGATTGCGTTGTTGGTGTCGTGGCTGGTCGCGGTGCTGTTTATTCCGTATCTCGGCACAAAACTATTACCGGACATCCAACCGCATCTTGAGGAAAAGAATTTCGACGCCCACGCCCGTTTTCACCACTGGTTCAGCCCCAAGATTGCCTGGTGTGTCGCGCACCGCAAACGGGTGTTGGTGATGACCGCTGCCGCGTTTGTTTTGGCGCTGATGGCCTTTCAATTTGTCCCCAAACAATTCTTCCCCGACAGCCCGCGCGAGGAAATCCTTATCGATGTGCATTTACCCGAAGGGGCGAGTTATGCGGCCACGTTGGCGCAAACCGAAACCGTCGAACAGCTATTGCGCACGGACGCGCGCGTGCGCGACATCACGTCGTATGTTGGCAGCGGTTCGCCACGTTTTTACCTGTCGCTCGACCCGGAAACGCCCAAACGCAATTACGCGCAACTCATCGTCTACCCGCAGGAAATCCAGCAGGCGGGCGCATTGGCCGCTGATCTGCGCGAACGGTTATCACAGGCCTTCCCGCATATCCGCACCCGCGTCTACCGCTTTGAACTGGGGCCGACCGTTGGCTACCCCGTGCAATTTCGCGTGCGCGGTGCCGACCCCGATACGGTGCGCACCATCGCTGCGCAAGTGCGCGACCGTATGAGCGAACACCCGAATCTGCGCGATGTGAACCTGCAATGGAATGAGCGCACCCGCGCCTTACGCCTGCATATCGATCAAGATCGCGCCCGCGCACTGGGATTGGACAGCGCGGAAATATCGCGCACCGTACACACCCTGCTCAGCGGCACCACCGTCACCCAGGTGCGCGAAGGCACGGAGCTGATTGATGTGGTTGCCCGCGCCGTGGAATCCGAACGGCTGGACGCCGCCCAACTGGCGGCATTGCCACTGCGCACGCCCGCTGACCGCAGCGTGCCGCTCGGTCAGGTTGCCCGTATCGAACCTGTACTGGAAGAAGGCGGTCTATGGATTCGCAACCGCCTGCCGACCTTGAGCGTGCGCGCCGATGTGGTGGGTGCGCAAGCGCCGGATGTCTCGGCACAACTCGAAACCATGCTGGGCGACATCAAGGCCACGCTGCCCGTGGGCTACCAGATTCAAACCGGCGGCACGATTGAAGAAAGCGTCAAAGCCGATGCCTCGATTCAAGCCATCATGCCGGTGATGTTGCTGCTGTGGGCGGTACTGCTGATGGTGCAATTGCAGAGTTTCTCGCGCATGTTGATGGTACTGCTCACCGCGCCGCTGGGGATGATTGGTGTCAGCCTCGCACTGCTGATGACCCAAGTCCCCTTCGGCTTTATCGCGACTCTGGGCGTGATTGCACTGGCGGGCATGATTATGCGCAATTCGGTGATTCTGGTCGATCAAATCGACAAGGACATCGCCGCCGGTCAACCGCGCGAAAAGGCCATTATCGATGCCACCGTGCGCCGCACCCGCCCCGTGGTGCTGACCGCACTGACCGCCATCCTCGCCATGATTCCGCTCACGCTCTCCACCATGTGGGGACCGATGGCGATTGCCATCATGGGCGGGCTGACCGTGGCAACCGTACTGACCTTGTTCTTCGTGCCTGCGCTGTATGCCGCGTGGTTGCGAGTGGAAGACCGCTTCGCCCTGCGGGGGGAGGGGAAAGGTTACCGCGCCTCATGTGCTGTTATAACTTGCTCGGGAAAAATTGGTTAAGTGCAGCACTGTCTTAACTATTAGTTTCAAAAAAAGACAGATTCAGCTATGACAGGTAATCATGTCTCCGCATTCACCGCACTTCTGATTTGCTGCAGATGCAGCAGCACCTAGGCACAAAAAGGATCGATACAATAAGCGGGATTGGCGTGTGAGGCGAGTAGGTGGTCTTAAAAAACAGCCGAACAAGATGGTCACTCTTAGCCATCGTTCATATTCACGGAAAAGGCATCAGAAAGAGTGATAAGGAGGGCGAAAAAGGCTTGAGAAAGCGATCCAGAATAGCGTCCGATCCGATAGAGGGACCAGATAAATGCTTGAGGGATTTTAGAATACTCCCTTTACCGATATTTCTTTAGTCATCTTCAGGTGGATTGATTTATTAACATAATGGCAACATAGGTGGGCTCTGTGTGGGAGACTGTAGAGGGCTTCGGGCCGGCTCTGTATTTAGTGCGACTAATTCAAAAAACTGAGACTGAGCGACGTTAGCTTAGCAATACTGATCATGCGAATGACTCCCGACTGTCATCCTTTGACGTATGATATAGGTTACTTGTCATTTCAGGGCTTATGATATAAGCCACGTCAGATGTGTGCTGTGATCAGAAAGGTCTCTCCTCATGAGTATCCATTAAGAATAATGCCAGGGTGGATGCAGCTCCTGCTACGAGTTTTGCATGGCGGAGCTGTAGGCCTTTGGCGCTTGCCTGTCGGCCATGCCCTGTTCCATAATGATTGCGAAGCTCGGCTATGTTTTGTACAATATTGAGCAGAGCGTTAAGGAGTTTTTTGATGGGCTCTTTCGCCTTTGCTTGTTCGGGAGTGTCTTCTGGGGCTAGGTTTAGTACTTTTAACGTGCACTTTAATAGATTCATAATATTCCCATTTTGGGAATCTTTCCCTCGCTCCTCTAGGATGGATTTACAGCAAGTTTCAATGAGCTCTTTTGCAGTTCCAATAACGCGATCGACTTCGCCCTTATTGAGATCCGAATATATTCGGTCGATTTGTTTTTTGATATACTCGGAGCCTATTTCTTGAAATGTTTCGCGCATGGAATTTAAGCTTGGTACCTGATTGCGATCTATAAAACCGTATCCGGGAAGGTGGTTTTTTTTGATGATTTCGAAACCGGTAACTTGAAGGTGTTTGTTGAATTCTTGATGCAGTCTATTAACCTCCCTAGAATTCGTCCGTACGACTGGATGCAGCATTTCGCAAATAAATTTTAGGAAAATAGTGTCATCGCATCCGATTAAGTTGAAGCGCTCATCGTAAAATACCCAGTCGTCATCCCAATTGTGAAATTGGATACAGTGTTTATAGATGTCGGATCTGGCACTTGGTAATCGACTATCTTCTGACGGTAGCTTATCTAGATCAAATATTCGATCTAGGAAATCAACTGGGTTAAGCCTCCCCGGCCAACTGACTTTTTCATATTTAATGAAATAGATGATATCCTTACGTGTTGAGTCCGTAATTTTCATAAGCGTGTTTAGGTCGGTTGCTAGGTGGTCATGTGGAATAATGAGGAGGCGTCATGCCTCATTTATGAACATACTCTTATTGAGCCACGCTGCGATGGGAATGTGACTTGTGTCGGAGAGGTCCTCGTCTGATTGTCTGTGCTCTGTCGCGAAGAGGGCAGGAAGTGGTTCAAAGTATACCGGAAAAGACCTTTCCGCGTTTTCCCTGAGTCTTCCCCCTCTCTCCCCTTACTGTCGGGCTGGTGAGATTCGAACTCACGACCTCTTGCACCCCATGCAAGCGCGCTACCAGGCTACGCTACAGCCCGAACAGTAAAAACGAGGAGGGGCCAGCAAAGCGCGAAGTGCTGCGCCTAAGCAAGCGCTTTCTGCGGCGTTCGCTACAGGACCTGGAGTTTGCGGCGGTAGAAGGCGACGACCTCGGCCGGATCGTCGGTGAACAGGATGTAGTCGGCCATCCATGCCGGGGTGCGTTTTTCGCTGATCATTTTTTCGATCTGCGCGCGCAGGTCGCCCCAGAATCCGGCGTTGAAGAAGACGTAGGGCACGCGGGGGCGGATGCCGAGTTTGAGGTTGCACAGCTCGATGCCGGTTTCCTCCAGCGTGCCGACTCCGCCGACGTTGAAGAGGCAGAAGTCGGCAGCCTCGAACCACTTTTGGCGAAAATGGCGCGAGGTCTCCTGGAAGGTGTTGAAGAAATCGACGCCGAGCTCGGGCGGCTGGGCTTCGAGCTCGAGGAAGCAGGCGCCGGTGAGTGCGCCCTTGTCGCGCGCTTGTTCGGTGGCCAACCGCATGACGCCGCCGCCGCCGCCGGTCAGCACGCCGAGGTTGCCGCCGAGGAAGCCGGTGAGCGTATCGACGAGCGCGGAGATGCGGTCGGTGTCGCGTTGGTCGAGGCCCACCGCGGAGCCGTAGAAGGCGAGGATGGTGCTTTCCTGGAACTGGCGGGCCTGCTCTTCGCGCACGAAGAAGCCGTGGTCGCGCTTGTAGGTGTGCAGGTAGAGGTCGCGCGTGAGTTCGTCGTACCAGTAGACCTTGATGCCGAGGCCGTGAAAGGTATCGAGCCGCGCGTGGGCGTTGCTCGACAGGAAGTAGCCGTGGGTGCGCGAGGCGCGGCGGAAGATGAGCCGCTTGAGCTTGATGTCGCCCAGGCGGGTGATGAGCTCCATGTGCTCCAGCAGGTCGGGGAAGTAATCGACGACGAGCGTATCGGCCTCGGCTGCGGCAGGCGAGTCGAGCGCCTGGATCATGGTCTTGCTGCCGAGCGGGCAGGCTTCGCCATCGAGGAGTTTGCGCAGCTCGGCGTCGCCCGCGCGGATGAAGAGCGAGCGGTTTTCCATCGTCGCGCTTTGGCCGCGCACGGTGATGCGGGTCCTGGGGGTGGGCGCGCGCGTTTCGGCGGCGGGAAATTCGTCGAGGCACTTGAAGAGGCCCTGCGTGGTGCCGAGCAGGCGTTGGCGCTGGCGGGTCAGCGTTTTGACTTCGGGGTCGGTGTAGGGCGGCGCGCGGAAGACCTCGACGGAGAGCATCGGGTTTACGACGGGTTGCTCGCCGGTGTTGTAGACTTCGAGCATGATGTTGGTGCCGAAGGTTTTTACTGGATCGAGGAGCACGGCACTGGTGTGCAGGCCGAAGTTTCCTTCGCCCGGGGTGAGCACGACGTAGTGCTCCTTGAGGTACATGGAGCAGCTCGTGAGCAGCCCGGCGCGCGGGGGGATGGCGAGCGGTGCGGCGTCGTGGCGGACTTGCACTTTATCGATGAAGCTGCGGCCCGCGTAGCCGCTGACGATGTGCTCGAAGTTCAGCCGCTGGAGCCGCGGGTCCAGGGTGTAGCTGACGGCGTGCGGCGTGAAAAAGACGCGCCCGCTGGAGTCGATGGAGGTGGTGTCGGGGAGCTTGAGCGCGTTGGCCTGGAGGGCCTCCCAGATCTCGGTGCTGGAGAGTTTGGCGGCTGCGGGCGCGTAGAAGAGGCGCCCGACCGGGGTGCCGAGTCGCAGCAGTTTGGGCCAGTAGTCGGCGTTGGGGAAGCTGGTGTCGTAGAGGAAGGCCTCGGCCTCCAGCGTGATCCGGTTGCCGTCGACCTGCGGTGTGCCGCGCAGGATCATCTCGATGCCGATCCGCGCGAGTGAGCTGCGCTCGCTGAAGCGCAGCTCGGCCAGGTGCGCTTTCAGGAAGGCAAACTCCTTCGGGTGGCGCGGCCAAAACGCGAGCACGAGGCTCAGGCGGTTGTCGCCGTTGCCACTGTTTTTGAGATGCAGGATCTGGCCGTCCTGGCTGGTCCAAAATTGGTCGGGAGAAGTCATGGCGCGTCTGGGAGGGATTTTGCGAAGTAGAGCGGAAGGTGGGCGGTGGCACAAGCGGGGCTTGCGGGGCGGGCGTGTCATTTCTGGCGTGCGCGTTATTGTGGCTCGTGGAAGGCGTACGCCCCGCGCGCCGCTGCCAGCGAATGCTCCGCAAGAAGAATCCCGCCAGAAGAGTTGCATTGGCGCGCACGCGCTGCCAGATCAGCCCGCTTTTATTTCGCTCGCTGCGGTAGCAAATGCCGTAGCGTTGCGTTCCCAGCACTCCGATTGTCCCTGCCCTTATTTTATATCTCCGCCTTTTATGAAACTAGTCCCCACCACCATTAGAGCCGGCTTGCTGGCCCTCGCCTCGGCTGCGCCGCTCCTCGCCCAGCAAGTGCAGCTCAACATCCCCAATGCCGATGCGGCTCCGGCGGCCGCTCCCGCTGCTGCCGCGCCCGCCGAGACTTTCAGCAACGAGGTGCTGGCCGAGTCTTTTGGCTGGTTCATGATGGCGCGGCTGGGTGTCGCCGAGCTTCAGTTTACGCCCTCCGAGGTTGCCGCGTTTACGCGCGGCGTTTCGCTCGCTGCGGCCGGGAAGGAAATGGAGCACGACCTGGGCAAGGTCGGCCAGCAGATGGATGACTTTATCGCCCAGCGCCAATCGGCCGCGATGGAGCGCGCCAAGCAGCAAAACCAGGCGCAGGCTACCGAGTTTTTCGCCGCACTGAAGGCGCGCCCGGGCATCGTCGAGACCGCCAGCGGCCTGTGCTACGAAGTGGTGGAGCCCGGCCAGGGCCCCAACCCGAAGCCGACCGACAAGGTCAAAATCAACTACACCGGCATGTTGCTCAATGGGCAGATCTTCGACAGCTCCGAGCAGCACGGCCAGCCGCTCACGATTGGCGTAAACGAGGCGATCCCCGGCTGGGCCGAGGGCATCCAGCACATCAACAAGGGCGGCAAGATCCGGCTCTTTATCCCCGCGGCACTCGCCTACGGCGACGCGAGCATGGGGGGGATCCCGCCGGGCTCGGCGCTGATTTTTGAAATCGAGCTGCTGGAGATCGAGGCGGGCAGCTAGGGCTGTCCGTGTGCCGCAGCTCGGCCTGCGCCACACAGTTGGAAATGCCCGACCTCTGGTCGGGTAGGAGGTTAACCCGTAAACCAAATAATCCGCCCAAACGGGTTTTGGCTTCATTCGTGTTCTGGGATTCTCCCTCTGTCGCAGAGCGACAAGGAGAGGTCCCTTGATTTGCGATTTTGTTTGGGCGCAAAGCGCACGAGCAAAATCGCAAATTAAATGGCAAGTGGCGCCCCGCCACCGCTCCACGCGCAGTGGGGCTTTTTTATGGACGCGACTGGCGGCCCGATCAGCGTGGCGAGACAGTGAATCGAGAGGACGTAAATCTCTACCTGGTCGGGTTTATGGGCACGGGCAAAAGCACGGTGGGGCGCGCGGTGGCGCGGCGGCTGGGCTTCGCCGTGCTCGATAGCGACCACGAGATCGAGCGGCAGCAGGGGCGCCCGATTGCCGAGATTTTTGAGCGCGAGGGGGAGGCGGCGTTTCGCGCGATGGAGCGCGCGTTTATCGAGCGCGGGCACCCGCCCACTCGCACCGTGGTTTCCTGCGGTGGCGGGCTCGTGGTGCAGCCCGGGATGCGGGAGACGTTACTCGGGCTGGGCGTCGTGGTGTGCTTGCACGCCTCGGTGGAGACGGTGCTTGAGCGCACGCGCCGACACCACAACCGCCCGCTCCTGGAGGTCGAAGATCGGCTGGCGCGGCTTCGCGCGCTCTACGCGGCGCGCGAACCGATTTACCGCCGCGCGGGCAGCCTCGTGCTGACCGATGGGCGGCCGCTGGCGGATGTCGTGGCGCATGTCCACCGCGTGTGGCGGCGCGAGGCCGCGGAGTTTGCCCGTGCGCACCCCTAGGCTTGGCAGCGTGTCGCGATGAGTGCCGCCCGAGCCGCCGTTTCCACCTCCCCCGCAGTGGAGCCGCAAGAGCAGTTGCGCGCGCGGCTGCGCGAGCTGGGTTTTGACGAGGTGCGCTTCGCTGCGCTGCACAAGCTGGACGGTCGGCCCCTGCGCGAGTGGCTCGCAGCAGGGATGCACGGCGACATGGCGTGGATGGAGCGCAGCGTGGACAAGCGGCTCGACCCCACGCAGGTGTTGGCTGGCGCACGCTCGATCATCATGCTGGGCGTCAACTACTGGCCGGGCGGCGAGCTGCGGCAGCGCGGGCCGCAGTGGGCGCGCTACGCGCTGTGGGAGGATTACCACGACACGATCAAGGTGGCGCTGGCGGAGGCGGGCCGCGCGGTTGAGGCGACCTTCGGCGTGGGCAGTGGCGACTACCGTTACTACGTCGATACGGGGCCCGTGATTGAGCGCGGCTGGGCGGCCAAGGCGGGCCTCGGTTTCGTGGGGAAAAACGCGATGCTGATCTCGCGCACGCACGGAAACTGGCTGTTCCTCGCCTCGATTTTAACGACGGTCGCGCTGCGGCCCGATCCGCCCGTGCGGCAGCAGGCGAGCGATTTTGCCGACGTGGGGCTGCTCTGCGGGAAATGCACGCGCTGCCTCGATGCGTGCCCGACGGCGGCCTTTGCCGCGCCCGGCGTGGTGGATGCACGGCGCTGCGTTTCGTACCAGACGATCGAGAACAAGGGGATCATCCCGCGCGAGTTGCGTGCGGGGATCGGGCGGCGGATCTACGGCTGCGATACCTGCCTGAAAGTCTGCCCGTGGAATCGCTTCGCTCAGGCGGGGAGGGCACTCCTGTTGGCCGCGCGGCACGATTTACCGGAAATTTCGCTGGAAGAGCTGCTGGCGCTGACGCCGGAACGTTTTGCAGAAGTTTTCCGGCGCACGCCGATCAAGCGGCTGAAGCTGCGCGGGCTGTTGCGCAACGCCTGCGTCGTCGCAGGAAACCTGGCGGCGGAGCTGCCGGAGGCCGAGCGGCGCGCGCTCATCCCGCCGCTGTTGGCGCTTGCGCAACACGAGCTGCCTCTGCTGCGCGTGCATGCGGTCTGGGCACTGCACCGGCTCCTGGGCGTAAACGCCGCCGCAGCCCTGCTCGCCCCCGCGCGCACCGCAGAAACCGATGCGGACGTGCTGGAAGAATACACCTGGTGGGCCACCGCGCCCCAAGGCGTGTCATTAGTCGATTGAGGTAATGGCCACATCGTGGAGGCAGGCAGCCACTACGCGTGGGGGCGGGAGGGCGGTGGCGGGTCGCCACGTGCCATTGAATTTGGGAATCGGCCCCGTCGCTGCGCGACGAAGACGATTCCCAAATTTAACGGACCATTCCCCTGTCGTTTCACGACAGGGAGGAAGGCTTTAAATGCGGATGGAGCGCGTACCCATTTGGGCGCGGCGAAAAAGTTTACGGGTTAAATCTCCCGCCCGACCGGAGGTCGGGAGTTCCTTATTGAGCGGCTTATGTATTGCGCGAAACGCGCGATACATAAGCCGCTCAATAAATGGGTGTAGGCACCGCCTGCCGCCCCACGCGCAGTGGAGTCTTCGACTCTTTTATTATGCGAGCCGCTCGTTGGCGTCTCCCCAGTCGTAGGGCGGTTCGTCCTTTAGGGATTCCGCAGCGGCGGCCTCGCACCAGCGCATGACCTCTTGCTCTTCCTGGCTGTTTTTCAGTGCTGCGACAGCAGACTCTGCACTTCGGCGCATGGCCTCGTCGAAGGCTGGATCATCAACATCGGGCAGCCACAGGACATAGGGGCGCAGCTTTACATTACCGAAGTGACTGCGGCGCCTTGGTTGAGGCGGAATCTTGATGGTGATTCCGGCGGTATCGTTCATAAGGGGCGGCTCCTTTGCGGTGAGGTCTATGCGTCCGGCCTCCAGTCGCAAGCAGCGAGCACGACACACGCGCTAGCCCGCGAAGGCGGCGTTCATCCTTTCGGCGAAGTGCGGTGGCGGGCGCACGGGGCGGCCTTCGCGGTCGATAAAGGCGTGGGTGGTTTTGGCGGTGGCGAGGAGCTCGTCGCCGCGGCGCACTTCGTATTCGAGGACGATGCGCAGGACCGGTTTTTCGCGCAGCGTGGTGAGGATCGTAAGCGTGTCGTCGTAGACGGCGGGCCGCAGGTATTTTGCCGTTACTTCGAGGACGGGCAGCCGGTAGCCCATCTCTTCGAGTGAGCGGTAGGGCAGCCCTTGCTCGCGCAAGAGCGTGGTGCGCCCGATTTCAAACCAGGGCAGGTAGCTGCCGTGGTAGACGACGCCCATCATGTCGGTCTCCGCGTAGCGGACGGTGACTTCGCTTCGGGAAGTGATCATAGGTTTTTTGTTAAAAAAAATCGGAGTCGCCCGCGCCTCCTGCTGTCGAGGCCGCATCGGTGTGCGGCTCGTTTTGCAGCGGCGGTAGCGTTTGAGCGCGCGGCGGTTTTACGCCGAGGAGTGCGGCGGCCGAGTCTTGCCAGCTTTGGCGTCGCGCCCAGGTCGGGCCTGCTGCGCCGAGACGCGCGCGCAGGGCATCGTCGGTGACCAAGCGGGCGAAGGCGTCGCGCAGCTTTTCGAGTGAGTCTGGCCCCTCGGGCACGACGAGCAGGCCGTTTGGCGCGGCGCGGTCGGTGGACTGATTTGTTGGTCGCTCGTGCGCTGACTCTCGGGAGTTTTTGCCGCCCGGATTATTTGTCTCTGCGCAGACGGCTTCGCTCACACCGCCGATGTCGTGGGCGACGATGGGCAGCCCGTGCGCAGCGGCCTCCAGATAGACGAGGCCGAAGCCCTCGACGCTCGGCCCGTGCGCCACGCTGGTGAGGGCAAAAATATCGGCCTGCGCGTAAACCGCCCCGAGTTGCTCGTCAGGTACGTCGCCCAAAAACTTGACGCACAGGTCGGGCGCTGCTGCGGCGGCCTGCGCGCGCAGTTGCTGGGCGTAGCGCTTGCCCGCCCCGCGCTCCGCGCTGCTGCCGACGAGCCAGTACTCGACGCGCCGCCGGAGCTCGGCGGGCAGGGCAGTGAGCGCGGCGAGTGTGCGCTGCTGGCCTTTGCGCGGATGCAGCCGCCCGACCGTGAGGATGATCAGCCGCCGCTCGCGGCTACGTTTTGGAGCCGGCGGGTTTGCTTCACTTTGGCCGCCCGCAGGTGACGCGGTTGGCGTGGCCTCGGCAAAGTCGTGCCGCAGTGCGCCGGGGCTCAGGACGAAGCGCGCGCGCGCCTCGGGGAAGTGCGCGAAGAGCAAGTCGCGCGTGTAGCGCGTCAGCGTGCTGATGCGGTCGGCGCGCGCGATCAGGCGGCGCAGCAGCGCGCGGTGAAGCAGGTTGCGGGAAAGCTTCAAAATGTCGGAGCCGTGAAAGGTAAGCGAGAGCTCGCGCGGGCGCAGGCAGAATTGCAGCCACAGAAAGGCGAGGATGGGCCCGGGCTCGACGAGGTAGACGCTGGCGTGGCGCAGCCACTGCCGCTGGCGCAGGAGCGCGCGCGCCAGCTTGAGGCGGCAGCCCAGGTCGTGCGAGCCGGCCAGTGGCAGCCGCCGCAGCCGAAAGGGGAAGCTGCGCTCGGGCGCGCCACGCGGCAGCGCCTGCGCCCACACCTCGACCTCGTGCCCGAGCGCGCTGGCCGCCCGGGCGATCTCCTCCACAAAGGTCGCGATGCCGCCCCGCCGTGGGTAAAACTCGTGCGTGATAAACAGGTGTGTGCGTGGGGGCGGCTGCGGCATGGCGAGAGCGGGAGGGGGGGCGGCGAGTAGCCGCGCAGTAGGCCCCCTGGCGCGGTGGATATCCAGAAAACTCGGTGCGGCCTTTTTATGCTTTCCGGGAACATTGGTGGAGGGACGCGGCCCCACTCATTTCCTTAAATCAAAGTCTGGTGTTTCTACGTATCCTCTACGCAATCTGTGGCTCGCTGCCTCAAGGGAAATACGTTTACATTAGAAAACCCCGCCAGCTACATCCTTCCCCCCGATGACAGACGTAAACGCATCCGTATCTCCCGCGGGCAACCGCCCCGCAGACAAGCAGCCCAGGCCCTTTTCTGCGGAGGACGAGGTGGCGCTGCGCGAATCGCTAAAACGCTGCTCATCTGCGACTTTGGAGGCTGCGTTGAAGTTCCTGAAGACGGGCGACGTCGAGCCACTCCCTACGGTCGTCATCGGCGTGATAGAGCGCTTCGTAGATCCCGATCTGCGCCCCAAGCTCCAGGAGGGCAACGACGAGCTGCGGCTTATTGAAGACCTGGGCATCGATTCGCTCACGATGATGGAGATCGTCATCCTCGTCGAAGAGACCCTGCGCATGACGATCAACAACGACGAGCTGCGCAACCTCCGCACCGTCGGCGACATCAAGGTATTCATCGACTGCAAGGCCCGCGGGCTGCCTCCGCCGCAACCGGCGAAGTTTTTGCCGATCGAGCAAATCGCCGCCGTGATGCCGATCCAGCCGCCCTTCCTGTTCCTCAACGAGGCGTCGATCAGCTCCACTCACGCCAGCGCGAAATACAAAATCACGGGCGAGGAGTTTTTCCTGAAAGGGCACTTCAAGAACAACCCCGTCCTGCCGGCCTCCATCATGCTGGAGGCGCTCGGGCAGCTCGCCGTCCTCTATCTGCTGGAAGGCTTTGAGCCGACCGAGGCGGGCAAGGTGGTAAACGCCGAGCAGATCTTCTTCACCGGCTGCGAGGGCGTGCGCGCCCATCGCGTGTGCCGCCCGGGCGACGTCCTCTCGCTATCGATCCGGCCCAAGCGGGCGAAGATGCCGCTGGCGACCTTTGAGGGCGCGATCCGCGTCGGCCAGGAAAAGACGGCCATCGCCGAAGAGATCACGCTGACCTTTGGGCTAAAGGACGCGCCTGCGCCCGCCGCCGCGCCTGAGGCTGAGGCATCCGCAGCATCCGGAGGGGCGGGAGGGGCGGCTCCCGCGAGCGTCGTGGCGCCCGCCTCGCCCGCAACCACTGGCACCACGAGCAGCAGCAGCCCTACCGCCTAGTCGGCACCGCGCGAAAATCCACTCTACTCACATGGCTGGCAGGGTGTTCATAACGGGCCTCGGGCTCATCACGAGCATTGGCAACGACGTGCCGAGCGTGACCGCGGCACTGCGCGAGCTGCGCCACGGCATCCAGCTTTACCCGCCCTTTGCGGGTGACGACGTGCCGGTAAAAGTTGCCGCTCCCGTGCGCGGCTTCGATACGGCGTCAAACGATCCCGAGGACTGGACTTACCCCGATGCCTACCGCATTCGCCGCGAAGTCATCCGCGGGATGGCGCCGCACGGTCTCTACGCGTGGTGCGCCATGCAGCAGGCGATCACCGATGCGGGGCTCGGCGAGGCGGACTTTGCCAACAATCCGGACACGGGCCTTTACGCGGCTTCGGGCGGCTCGCCCCAGCTCATGGGCTACATGCTGGGCCGTATGCACCAGCTCGGCGTCATGCGCTGCTCGCCGCTGGGCATCGTGGCGGCGATTTCCGGCACGCTGAATTTCAACCTTGTCGCGCACTTCAAGATCAAGGGCGCCTCGTGCGGCTTTTCCTCGGCCTGCGCGTCATCGGCCCACGCGCTCGGCTACGCCTACGACGACCTCGTCCTCGGGCGCGCGAAGCGGATGTTCGTCGTGGGCGCGGAGGATGGAAATGTGGACAGCATCCTGCCCTTTGCCGGGATGCGCGCGCTCTCGCTCCAGCGCGACCCCGCGCTCGCCTCGCGGCCCTTCGACGCCGCGCGCGACGGTTTTGTGGGGACAGGCGGCGCGGCGGTTCTCGTCCTCGAAACCGAAGACGAAGTGCAGCGGCGCGGCGCGCCCGTTTACGGCGAGGTTGCCGCCTGGGGCCAGGCCTCCGATGGGCACAACGTCGCGATCTCGCACCCCGAGGGTGAAGGGCTCGCGCTGGCGATGCGCCGCGCGCTGCAAGCCGCGCAGCTCGCGCCGGGCGACGTCGATTACATCAACGCGCACGCGACCTCGACGCCCATCGGCGACCTCTCGGAAGTCCGCGCGATCAAGTCTGTCTTTGCCGGATCGGGTGAGGAGGGCGGGGCGGGAGGGCGCTCGCCCGCCTCGCCCGCGATCAGCAGCACCAAGGCGTTGACCGGCCACGGCCTCTCGCTGGCGGGCGCGATGGAGAGCGCATTTTGCGCCCTCGCGCTGCGCGAAGGTTTCTTGCCCGGTTCGGCGCACATTGCGCAGCTGGACCCCGAGTGCGCCGGGCTGCGCATCTTGCGCAAAACGGTGGCCGAGCCGCCGCGCGTGGTTTTAAACAACAGCAGCGGCTTCGGCGGGGCCAACGTCAGCGTCGTGCTCAAGCGCGCGTGAAGCACCCCGCGCTGCCGCGTCGTTCCTCCAAGCCCTTTACTACGTGCCTGCCGCCGCTCACCGCCGCCTCTCTTCGCTGTACCGCAGGGCCTTTGTGAGCGGGGCGAGCACGGGTCTCGGGCAAGCCTTCGCGCAAATGCTCCTCGCCGAGGGCGTGGACGTGTGGGGCAGTGCGCGCGATGTGGCGCGCCTGGCACATCTGAGCACGGAGTTTTCGGGAAACGCGACAAACGCCGGCGTGGCGCCAGGCGCGGATACTGCGAACACGGCAGTCGCAAACCTAGGCGCACTCGAGGGGGATTACCCGCGCGGCCGCCACGGCCGGTTTACGCCGGTGGCGCTCGACTTGGCGGATGGTGCGGAGGCCGAGCGGATTTTCCGCGAAACGGCGGCGCAGGCGTGCGGCGGACAGTGCGAAAACGCGGGCGGCGACCAGTGTGAAAACGCGGGCGGTTTCGACATCGTGATCAACAACGCGGGCTACAGCGTGTTTGGCGATTTCGCGGCGACCGACTTCGCGCACTGGCAACGGCAGATCGAGGTGATGCTCGTCAACACTGCGCGGCTCGCCCACGCGGCACTCGGCGATTGGCGCGCGCGCGAAGCGGCGGAGCAGGGCAGGCGCGAAGTGGCGTCGGACGCGTTGCCGCCGCGCCCAAGGGCACTGGTCAACGTCTCCTCGCTCGCGGCTGAGTTTCCGCTGCCTTACCAGACGAGCTACAACATCGTGAAAGCCGGCCTCACCGCGCTGAGCGAAAGCCTCATGATCGAAACCGCGGGCACGAGCTTGAGCGTGATCGACCTGCGCCCGGGTGACTACCGCACCGACTTTGCCCGCTCGGTTTTGTATCTGGGCGAACACCTTGAAGAGCTCCATTTTGACGCGGGGGCAACGACCCCGCTATCCAAAGAGCGAAAGGCCGACGTGCCTCCATCGGAAGCACGCAAGATAGAACGGTTGAAGACGGCGAAGGCCGCTTTTGAGCGGCTGATGCAGGGCGGGCCGCCGCCCGAGCATGCGGCGCGCGCGCTGCGCCGTGCCCTGCTGCGCTGCCGCAGCACCACGCTGCGCTGCGGGCGATTTTCCCAGGCCGTGCTCGCGCCGCTCCTCGCGCGCTTTGGCTCGCTGGCCCTCAAGCGGCGTGTGCAGGCGCGCTACTTCGATGTGTAGCGCCCGACAGGAAACCACCCGATATGTCGAAACTGCGGATCCTCGTTCTCACCTCCAGCACTGGCGGCGGCCACGACGCGCGCGCAGAGGCCTTTGCGGAGTGGTGCTTCGAGCTCTACCGCCATCAGGTCGATGTGCGGATCGAGCAGATGTTGGAGAAGTCCTCGTGGGTCGCGCGCCTCGGGGTAAACCTCTACAACTGGATCCAGAAAAAGTCGCCCTGGATGCACAAGGCGTTCTACGCGGTAGTCGAGGGGCTGAGCTTGATCAATGGCCGTACGGTCACGCTGGGGCGAGGTTACTACCTCGACGTGTTGCGGACGTATCGGCCGCACCTTGTCTTTAGCGTGCACGACTGCCTCAACCGCGGCTACTTCCAGCTCGCGCGCGCGGTGCTCGGCGAGGGGCCGGCGGGCCGGGGCGGGAGCGGCGGGAGAGTGCGCACGGCGACGTATTGCGGAGAGTTTTCCGGCGGTTGGGGTTACTCGATCAACTGGATCGAGCCGACCGTGGATCGGTACTTCTCGCGCACGGCGACGGCCAACGACTACGCGGTCAAGAAAGGCATCCCGCGCGAACGCACCCGGGTGCGCGGGCGGCTGATGCGCCCGCGCGAGCATCACGAGGTGCTGATGCATGACGAGCGGGAGCACTTCCTCTCCCATCAACTGGGCCTGCGCCCGGGGCTCTTTACGGTGTTTCTGGCGACGGGGGGGAATGGGGCGAACAACCACCTCGCGCTGCTGCCCACGCTACTGCGCCATGCCAGCCGCTGCCAGGTCATCCTCATCTGCGGGCGCAACCGGGAGGCGTACAACACGCTCATCCACTGGCGCGCCAACCACCCCGAGCTGCGCTGCCACATCGAGGGCTACACGGATGTCATGCACCTGCTCCTGCAAGTCAGCGACTGTGTGGTGACGCGCGGCGGCACGACGACTTGCGCGCAGGCACTCGATCACGGTTGCCCGATTATCTTTAACGCCTTTGGCGGGATCATGCCGCAGGAGGAGCTGACCTGGAAATTTTTCCACAATGGGGCGGCCTCACCCCGGATCGAAAACGCGGGCGATTTCGAGGCTCTGATCGACCACTGGATGCGCGAGCCCGCCGCTTACCGCGCGGTGCGCGACCGCTTCCGCGCGGCCCGTTATACGGAGGATCCCACGCTCCTGATTGATGAGCTCGTGGCACTGGCCAACGAAGTCTGCCAGGCCGAGCTCACCCGCTACCCGTGGGCAGAGCCTCCGCTGAGTGCCGCTCGCCCAGGCGCGACGGCCGAGGCCCTGCACCAAGGCTGAGCTCCGCCCGGGGGGGGGCTGCGCGGTGCGCGTGGGCGCGCGGCGCTGTGGGCACGCATCCGTTCGCGTAACCACTGGGCTGGCAGGTGCTTTTGATGGGTACCCCACCTCGGTGGGGTGGGTTTGGGAGGAGTTTTTTTGCGCGAGATCCCCCCCTATCTGGAGGGGGTGGTTTTTTGATTAGCTTTATCAGCGTCTGCGCAGCGCGAGATTAGCCTAAGTAAAAGTCGCGTGAAATGGGGCCTGTTGCGTGGGTTTTGGGTTGTTAGGCGCATGCGGAATCCGCGATCTGTTTTCCCGCCATTGAAAAACTTAAATACATTCCTCGAACAAATCCGTCAGCGCGATCCTTCGCAGCCTGAGTTCCACCAGGCGGTCGAAGAGGTTCTCATGAGCCTTTGGCCGTTTGTAGAAAAAAATCCGCGTTACGCCTCGGCGGGCCTCCTTGAGCGCATCGTCGAGCCGGAGCGCGTCATCATGTTCCGGGTGCCCTGGGTAGACGATAAGGGCGCCGTCCAGGTCAACCGCGGTTACCGCGTGCAGATGAACAGCGCAATCGGCCCCTACAAGGGGGGGCTGCGTTTTCACGCTTCGGTGAACCTCGGGATCCTCAAGTTTCTGGCCTTCGAGCAGGTGTTTAAAAACTCGCTCACCACGCTGCCGATGGGCGGCGGCAAGGGCGGCTCGGACTTCGATCCGCACGGTCGCAGCGATGGCGAGGTGATGCGCTTCTGCCAGTCGTTCATGACCGAGCTGCACCGCCACATCGGCGCGTCGCTCGATGTGCCCGCAGGCGACATCGGCGTGGGGGGCCGCGAGATCGGCTTCCTCTTCGGCCAGTACAAGCGCCTGGCCAACGAGTTTGCCTCCGTGCTCACGGGCAAGGGCCTCGCCTACGGCGGCAGCCTGATCCGCCCCGAGGCGACCGGCTACGGCTGCGTGTACTTCGCCCAGGAGATGCTCAAAAAGCGCAAGCTCAGCTTTGAGGGCCGCCGTGTGGCGATCTCGGGCTCGGGCAACGTCTCGCAATACTCCGCAGAGAAGGCCATCGAGCTCGGCGCCAAGGTCATCTCGCTGTCCGACTCGGCGGGCACCGTGCACATCCCGGACGGGCTTACCAGCGAGCAACTCGCGTGGGTCATGGATCTGAAAAACAACCGCCGCGGCCGGATCGCGGAGTTTGCCCAGGAGTACAAGCTGGAGTTCCTCGCGGGGAAGACGCCCTGGGCGCTGCCTTGCGACATCGCGCTACCCTCGGCGACGCAAAACGAGATCCACGCGGCCGATGCCGAGACGCTCGTCAAAAACGGCTGCGTGTGCGTGGCCGAAGGCGCCAACATGCCGTCGGACCTCGGCGCGGTAGAGGTCTTCCTCAAGGCCAAGATCCTCTACGGCCCGGGCAAGGCCGCCAACGCGGGCGGCGTCGCTACCAGCGGCCTGGAGATGAGCCAAAACGCGATGCGGCTTTCGTGGACGCGCGGCGAGGTGGATAACCGCCTGCACGCGATCATGAAGAGCATCCACCACTCCTGCCTGGAGTACGGCACGCAGAAAGACGGCTTTGTGAACTACGTGGACGGCGCCAACATCGCCGGCTTCGTCAAGGTCGCCGACGCCATGCTCGAACAGGGCATCGTCTAAGCGCTTCGAAAGCTCTCGCGGGCGCGGCCCCCGTTGGGCCGCGCCCGCTGAAGGCGGTGGAAGCCTGCGACTTTTGCCCTGTCGCGTTGCGACAGGAGGTTCAAACGTAACGAAAACCCATTGGGGCGATTTTTTCAGTTAACGAGTGAATCTCTTAGCCGACCGAAGGTCGGGAGTCCCTTACTGTGCGGTTCGTGTGTCGGGCGTTTCGCCCGACACACGAACCGCACAGTAAACGGGAGCAGGCACCGCCTGCCGCCCCACGCGCAGTGGATGATAAGATTAACCCTTGGAGAAAAGACCTATGAGACTGTGTTCCCTGGTTTCTGGATTTTTTCTGGTGGGCGGTGTTGCGCCTGCCTTTGCTCAGGCCGCCGCTCCTGAGGCGGCGCCAGTCCTCAGCGCGGGCGACACGGCCTGGATGCTGACTTCGACGATGCTGGTCATCCTCATGATCGTGCCCGGGCTGGCCTTGTTTTACGGCGGGCTCGGCCGCTCGAAGAACATGCTGTCGGTGCTGATGCAGGTGTTCACGCTCTTCGCGCTGATCCCCATCTTGTGGGTGATCTACGGCTACAGTCTGGTGTTTGCCGGAGGCGGTGCGCTCTACGGCAGCTTCGATAAACTGCTCTTGGGCGGTATCACGGCGGACAGTTTGTCGGACACGATCCCGGAGTACGTGTTCGTGGCCTTCCAGTCGACTTTCGCCGCCATCACTTGCGCGCTGATCGTCGGCTCCTTTGCCGAGCGCGTGAAGTTTGCGGCGGTGATTACCTTTGCCGTGCTGTGGTTCACCTTCAGCTACGTGCCGATTGCGCACATGGTGTGGGCACCGGGCGGGCTGCTGTTTGAAGATGGCGCGCTCGATTTCGCAGGCGGCACGGTCGTCCACATCAACGCGGCGATGGCGGGCCTGATCGGCGCGTACATGATCGGCCCGCGTGTGGGCTTCGGCAGGGAAGCGATGCCGCCGCACTCGCTGGTCATGACGATGATCGGGGCCTCGCTGTTGTGGGTCGGCTGGTTTGGCTTTAACGCGGGCTCGGCCCTGAGCGCGGGCAGCACGGCGGGGCTCGCCTTTGTTAACACGCTTCTGGCCACCGGCGCGGCGGCGCTGTCGTGGAGCGCGGCGGAGTCCTGGCTCAAGGGGAAGTGCTCGATGCTCGGCTCGGTGTCGGGTGCCGTGGCCGGGTTGGTGGCGGTCACGCCTGCGGCCGGTTTTGTCGGGCCTGCGGGAGCGATCGCGCTGGGGCTGCTGTCTGGTGTGGCCTGCCTGTGGGGAGTCGGCGGGCTGAAGCGGATGCTGCGGGTGGACGATGCGTTCGACGTGTTTGGCGTGCACGGCGTGGGCGCGATCCTCGGCGCAGTCCTGACGGGCGTGCTGGCGGCACCCTCGCTGGGCGGCACGGGAGGCGCCGATTTCGGCATGGCGCACCAGGTGCTGGTGCAGCTCAAGAGCGTGGCGATCACCCTCGCTTGGTCGGGCGCGGTGTCCTTTGCCGCCTACAAACTGGTGGATCTCACCATCGGCCTGCGCGTCTCCGAGGAAGCCGAACGCGAAGGGCTCGACATCAGCAGCCACGGCGAAACCGCCTACCACTCGTAGGCGGAGAGTGCCCGCGGCCCCTCACCCGCTCGACGCGCCGCCTTGTGCTCTCCTTGCTCCCGGCGGCTTCGCAGAGGTTTTCGCGGAGGGCAGGGGAGGGCGCGGCGGTGGGGCCACCGGCCACCGGGGCCTTTGCCGCACCGTTTTTCAGCGGATGGTGCGGCCGCCGTCGATGACGAGGTTGCTACCGTTGATCATGGCGGCGTCTTCGCTGGCGAGGTAGGCCGCGGCTGCGGCGATTTCTTCGGGGCGGGCGAAGCGGCCTACAGGGATTTCGCGGCGGGCTTGCACACCGCGCTCGCCGCTCCAGGTCGAGCCGGAGCCCATCGGGGTGTCGACGACGGTCGGCGAAATGCAGTTTACGGTGACGCCGCGGGGGCCCCACTCCAGCGCCATGCAGTAGCTCATGCCGAGCAGGCCGGCCTTGCTGGCCGAGTAGGCGGCGTGCCCGTCGATCCCGATCAGTGCCGCCTGCGAGGCGAGGTTGACGATGCGGCCCCAGCCTCGCTCCAGCATCGGGCCGGCGAAGGCGCGGCAGAGCAGGAAGGGCGCGCGCAGGTTTACACTCATCGTGCTGTCCCAAATCTCGGTGCTGAGCGTCGCGGCGGGGGCGAGCGGGGCGATGCCCGCGTTGTTGATGAGGATGTCGATCGGGCCGAGCTCTCGCAGCGCATCTGCGGCGAAGCGGGTGATGGCGGCTTCGTCGCTGAGGTCGACTCGCCACGCGCGGTGTGGTGCGCCGAGCTCCGCGGCGAGCTCTGTGAGCGCGGGTGAGCTGTCGACCAAGGCGAGCGTGGCTCCGGCTTGTGCGAAGCGCTGCACGAGCGCGTGGCCGATGCCGCCTGCGGCTCCAGTGATGAGGACTCGTTTGCCAGCGAAGTTTGCGGCTGTCGCCGCACAGGCTGCCGGGCGGGTATTCCTTTTTCCATCGGGCGGCACTGCGAGAGCGGATGATGTGGGGTTCGCAGTCGCACGGTCGTTATTGGCCGCAGCAGTCGGAGGGGAGGAGGAGGCGGGGCGGGTAGTCATGGGGTTAAGCTTTCGCTTGACAGGGTTTAAAAGGGGATGAAAAAAAGCGCCCTAGTTTGTTTGTTTTAGCAACAAACAAACAGAAGTAACCCCTCCTTTTCCCTCTACCCTTCGCTTTTCCGGTTCCAGTCCTCCCCAAACAACAATGAAACAGGCCGCCCCTGCCTCAAAATGCCGTTCGCCGCTCTCCTCGGCGAACTCGATAAAAGCCCTTGGGATTCACTCCTTTGTCTGGACGGGCGGGAGTACCCAGCAGGAGCTGGACAAGGCGATCCGCGCCTCCGCCGAGCTGGGCTACCAGTTGATCGAGTTTCCGCGGCTCGACCCGAAAAAGTTTGATGTGGCCTGGCTGGCCCGCCGGTTGAGCGAGTGCGGGCTGAAGGTTGTGGTCACGCTCGGGCTGCCGCTGCACTGCGATGTTTCCAGCGAAGATGCGGAAACGGTGGCCCGGGGGGAGGCCTTTCTGGACGATGCGGTGCGGATCACGCGCGATCTGGGCGGCGAGAAACTCGGTGGCATCGTGTTTTCCGCGCATACGAAGTACCAGACGATGCCGACCCGGCGGGGATGGAAAAATAGCGTGGAGGTGCTGGGCCGTGTGGCCGAGCGCGCGAAGCGTGCGGGAGTTTCCATCAATCTGGAGATAGTAAATCGCTTCGAGAGCAACTTGCTCAATACAGTCGCACAGGGGCTTAAATATATTCGGGAGAGCGGTTCGGATAATCTGTTTTTACACCTCGATACGTTTCACATGGCGATTGAGGAGTGCGATCCGGCGGCAGCAGTGCGGCTCGCCGGAGATAAGCTGGGCTACCTGCACCTCGGCGAAAACTATCGCGGTGCGCTCGGTACGGGGACGATCAACTTTTCGGCTATTTTTGATGCGCTGCTGGAGATCGGCTACGATGATGCGATTACCTTTGAGTCTTTTTCGCATGCGGTGGTTGATCGCGATCTGTCCATTACCTGCGCGATCTGGAGGGATACGTGGAAGGATAATCGGGAGCTGGCGCGTCAGGCCAAGTCGTATATCGAGTTTGAATTTGCGCAGGCACAGGCCCGGCTGAAGGCCCGTCGGGCAGCGTGTATCAATCCGTGAATAAACGAATGAGGAAATAGAGTGCGCTTAACCGTTATTACTTCCCGTGAGCGAATGATATTTACCTGACCCCTGCCACAAAGACACACCCACACAATGGCTACACCACAATCTATCCGCCACTTGAACGAAGTGCAGGTGCTCAATACGCTGCTGCGCCACGGGGCTTTGAGTCGGGCTGAGCTCGCCCGTCGGGTCGGCCTGAACCGCTCCAGTATCGGCAGTGTGGTGGGCGGATTGGTGGAGGCGGGGCTCTTGCGCGAGCGTGAGCAACGCCCTGAGCCCGAAGCAGTAAACGAGCAGGTCGGTCGCCCGGGGATCGCGATTGAGATCAATCCGGAGGGCGGGGCGTTTATCGGGGTGGAGATCGGTATTGAGCGCCTGGCGGTGATGGTGGTCGATCTGGCGGGGGAGGTGATCGGGCGGCAGGCCGTGGCGTACGACACGGCAAATGTCGCTCCACAGGACACCGTTCGCCGGATCGGGGGGCTGGTGGAGGAAGCTCGCGCGCGCCTTGCCGGTGTCGCCCCGATCCGCGGGCTGGGCGCTGCCATCCCGGCACTGGTCGATGAGGCCGGGACGGTGGTCAACGGCCTGGTACTCGGGTGGCGCGATGTCCCGCTGCATCGGCTCTTGCTCGAAGAGCTTGGGCCGGCTGCGGCTGATTTTCCGGTCGCGGTGGAGAACGATGCCAATGCTTTTGGCGTCGCCGCGCTGTGGCGCAATCCGCCGCTCATGGAGGGCACGGTGGCCTTTTTCACGATGGAAAATGGCGTGGGCGGGGCGATTTTTCACAACGGCGAACTCTTTCGCGGCAGTTTCGGCTATGCGGGCGAGTTTGGGCACCTGCTTTTGTCCGAGCCGGCGCCGATCACCGCGCAGCAAAAGCGCCGTCCGGCGGCACATTTTGAAAACCACGTCGGGAAAGACGCGGTACTGGAGAGCTATCGTACGGCGGGCGAGGGAGCGGCTCCCCGAGCGGGGGGGCCCTCCGGCGGATTGTCTGCGCTCATTGCGGCGCATCAAGCGGGCGAGCCCGCCGCGCGCCAGGTCGTGCGCCGCTGGGGTGAAAAGATGGCTCAAGGTCTCACGCAAGTCAGTGCGATTCTCAACCCGCACAGCATCATCCTCGGAGGGGCGGTGGCCCCACTGTTCGGGCTCGCGGGAGAAGACGTCCGCGCTGCGCTGCACCGTGAGTTCATCGATGGATTTCCGATGCCCGAAATCCAGGTCTCCCCGCTGGGGGAGGATGGCACGCCGCTCGGGGCTGCCCTGCTGATGCACCGCAAGTTTTTCTCGGTGGATGCCCAGGTGCTTCCCAAGCCCAGCCTGAGCTAAGCCCACATTTTCCCGCCCAACTTTTGCCCCTCTCTCACGAATCCCATGAAAGTAGTCACTATTGGAGAGATCGTCGTCGAGATACTCGCGACCTCGCGCGGGGCGGGCTTTTTGGAGCCGCTGGAGCTGCTGGGGCCCTTTCCCTCGGGCGCGCCCGCGATTTTTATCGATCAACTCGTGCGCCAAGGCCAGTCCGGCGCGATCATCAGTTGCGTGGGCGACGATGATTTTGGCCGCCTGAATCTCCAGCGTTTACAGCGAGACACGGTCGATATCTCTGGAGTGCGGGTACACGCGTCTGCGGCGACGGGGAGTGCCTTTGTGCGTTATCGTGAGGACGGTAGTCGTGATTTCGTTTACAATATACGCCACAGTGCGAATCAGTATATAGAGCTGAATGCGGAGGCCGAATCGATTATAAAAGAGGCCGCTCACCTGCATGTGATGGGTTCTTCGTTGTTTTCGGGAGGAGTGATCGATCTGATCGATCATGCCCTGGGAGATATAAAAATCCGCGGGGGGACGGTGTCCTTTGATCCCAATATCCGCAAGGAAATGCTCGGGAGCGACGAGTTGCGCTCAGCTATGGAGCGGGTGCTTGAGCAGACGGATTTGTTTATGCCCAGCGGTGAGGAGCTGTTCCTGTTTAGTTCGCAGGTTGAAGAAGCGGCTGCACTACAGGATATTCTGGACCGTGGTGTGGAGGCAATTGTCTTGAAACAAGCGCGCGCCGGATCGCGTTACATCAGCCGCGGGGGGGATATTTCGGTGCCGGGCTTTGATGTCGAGGAGCTCGACCCGACGGGGGCCGGAGATTGTTTTGCGGGGACTTTTGTTGCGCGGTGGTTGCAGGGTCAGGCGCCGGAGCGGTGCCTGCTTGCGGCGAATGCTGCGGGGGCGCTGGCGGTTACGCGGCGCGGCCCGATGGAGGGCGCGAGTACCGCTGCCGAGGTCGATCATTTTATTACAATAAACAAGGTAGTCTTATGAGTATTCAGTTTCTTGAAAACCTGCCCAAGGCGCGCGCCGCGGGTCAGCGCGCGGGCATCACCTCGGTGTGCTCGGCACATCCTGTTGTCATCCGCGCCGCGCTGCGCCACGGGCTGGCGGACGACGCGCCGGTATTGATTGAGGCCACTTGTAATCAAGTGAATCAGGACGGGGGATATACAGGGATGACGCCGACGGATTTTCGCGCTTTTGTGGAGCGCGAGGCGGCCCAGGTCGGCTTCCCCAAGGAGCGGATCCTATTTGGCGGAGATCACCTCGGGCCCAATCCCTGGAAGCATCTCCCTGCTGAGCAAGCACTCGCAAAAGCGGAGGTCATGATCGCCGAGTTTGTGCGTGCGGGGTTTTCCAAGATCCACGTCGACACGAGTATGGGCTGTCTCGGTGAGCCGGCGGCTCTGGCCGACGAGCAGACCGCCGGGCGCGCGGTGCGCCTGGTAAAGGCCGCCGAAGCGGCGCGAAGCTCCAGTGAGGCTCCTGTTTATATCATTGGCACCGAGGTTCCTGTGCCCGGAGGCGCGGTCGAGTCGCTCGATCATATGCAAGTGACCGATCCCTCCGCGGCTCGCCAGACAGTGGAGATTCACCGCTGCGCATTTGAAAAAGCCGGTTTGACCGAGGCTTGGCAGCGCGTGATCGGCCTCGTTGTACAACCCGGAGTCGAGTTCGGACACGAAGATGTGATTATTTACGAGCCCGAGCGGGCGCAGGCTCTATCAAAAACACTGGATGCACTCCCAGGCTTTGTTTTCGAGGCACACTCCACAGATTATCAGCCCCGCGCTGCGCTCTCCTCCCTCGTGCGCGATGGCTTTGTTATTCTAAAAGTGGGGCCAGAGCTGACTTTTGTTCTGCGCGAGGCGCTTTATGGACTCGATGCCGTTGCCAAAGAACTGGGGCTTGCCCCCGAGCGTCCCGGTTTAAAGTCGGTCGTTGAAGCCCGTATGTGTGCCGAGCCCGGCCACTGGAAAAACTATTATATGGGTACAGGGCCGGAGCTCTATATCCAGCGCCACTACAGCCTGTCGGATCGGATCCGCTATTATTGGCCAGATAAACAGATCGAGGCGGCCGTCGATCAGCTCCTGTCCGCATTCAATGGAGTAAAAATACCCCCTCCGCTCATTCGCCAATATTTCCCGGGGATAATCAAGCCGGATGCTGGCCTGCCCCCAGCCAGCACCGCCGGTGAACTCATGGAACAAGCCGTTATCGAATCCCTGAATCGGTACAAATACGCAATAAAAGAGTAATTTTACTCAAGTAAAAATCACTGACGGGACTCACAAGAATAAGGCATTCGAAGTGAGTGCTGGAGGGACTCCTTGTCCCAGAATCGTGCCCTACACCTTTACCCCTAGTCCGAAACCAGCAAAGCAAACCATGCAAATAAACACCAATAAAACGAATGGAGTAAGTCGTATTACGATGCTCTTGGGAATGTTGATCGGCTCGTTCACGAGTCTTTCGGCAGCCGAAGCAGAGCATTGGAATGGCGACTTGAAGGCGTATTTTCGCACAGGAATGACCGAGGGGATGAACCCCGACCGGAGCTTCAAGCTGCCGGGGGCTCTTTCCAAATACCGGTTAGGCAACGAGTTTGAGCAGTACCTCGAAGCCTTTTTGAAGCAGGATCTGGCCCGCTTTGGCGATGGCTCAATAGTGAGCGCAACGCTGGGCGGTGTGTTTAATCATCCCTACGGTGTACACAGTTATACCAATGGCGAAGGGAGCACCCGCCTGCCCGAAGTGCTCCTTGGCTGGCGCAACTTGCCGTGGCTTAACGGTGGCGCAATTATCGCCGGCCGGATGGTTTATCTGAAACAGGCTGATGTACATATTAATGACTTCTTCTACCGCAATATGGCATCGGGGCTGGGAGCGGGTGTGCAGGATGTGCAACTCGGCAAGCTGAAGGCGACCTGGTTCCTCTCGCGCAAAGACAAGCTGTCTCAGGAATATTATGTGAACCGCAATGACCTCCTGATCGAAGGTATTGATACAAACACAGGCGGCAGCCTGGAGTTTGGCCTGAACCACGTGGAGAAGGACAAACACCGCGCGGGGACGAGCTGGGGCTGGGCCGCTCATGTGCGCCATCAGCAAAAAATCGGCGAGCAGTCGAAAAATAATCTGGTGCTGCAATATGGGGAAGGGCCGGGCACGGGTCTGGGTTTTACCGGGGATGTTTTCCTGAATCGTGATAACAACCGCTGGCGGATCGTGGAAGCTTACGAGTGGCAAGGCGAGCGCCTCGGCGGCCAGGTCACAGGTATTTGGCAGCGCGACCGATTCGCCAATGGCGCCACGCAGGATTGGATTTCGGTCGGTGGTCGCGCCAGCTACGGCGTCAGCGATCGCATCAAGCTGACGCTGGAAATCGGCCACGATGAGGTGAACCCGAGCGGGGCTGCGCGCCGCAGCATGACCAAGTACACCTTTGCCCCGAGCTTTTCGCCTAAAGGCACAGGCTTTTGGAGCCGCCCGGATATCCGTATTTTCTATACGTGGGCGCAGTGGAATGGTGCTGCGCAGCGTGCAGCCGACTTTGTCGCTCCGGGGACTGCGCTTTCCTCCTCGGGGGCTTTCGGTACGAGTCGCCACGGAGGGAATTTCGGCATACAAATCGAGTTCTGGGGCGGCTACACGCCCACAAAAAGGATCATCAAATACATGGGCTGGTAAGCTTATGTAACACCTAAAACCCCAAAAAAAGCGACTTGGGGCCAAACCCCAGGTCGCTCCCCCAAAAAAAATCATGCCAAGACCGCTAAAAGACAAAATCGCCGCTGTCACCGGTGCGGCTTCCGGAATCGGCCTCGCGACGGCTCAGGCACTCCTCTACGCGGGAGCCAAGGTCGTCTTGATCGACAAAAACGAGCGCGCGCTCAATGCCGTCTGCGACGGGCTGGGCGAAGCCGCCATCCCGCTGGTTCTGGACCTGCTGGATACTGCCCAGTGCAAGCGGCTTGCCGATGAGCTGCTCGCGGCAGTCCCGCACGTGGATATATTTCACGCCAATGCGGGGATCTATATCGGTGGCGACCTGGTTGATGCCGAGCTCGATAATATCGACCGCATGTTGCAGCTTAATATAAATGTGGTGATTAAAAACGTACGCTCGATCATCCCTCATATGATCGAGAGGAAGACCGGTGATATCATTGTAACCAGCTCTTTGGCGGGCCACAGTGCAGTCGCCTGGGAGCCCGTATACTCTCCCTCCAAGTGGGCGACGCATTCCTTCGTGCAAATCATGCGTCGGCAACTGCTGCCACACGGGATTCGGGTGGGCTCGGTTTCCCCGGGGCCGGTGAGCAGTGCACTTTTGGCCGATTGGCCGGAAGAGAATCTGCGCAAGGCCAAGGAAAATGGCAGCATCATCGAGCCCGCTGCGATTGCCGATGCCATCCTCTACATGCTCACGAGGCCGCGCAATGTGACGATCCGCGATATGGTTATCATCCCCAGTAGCTTTGACCTGTAAGATACACTAAAACCCCAATACGAAAATGTTCAGACTAAAAAAACTTATCCCCCTGTTTATCGCTGCGCTGGCCCCTGCTGCGCTCGCCTTTTCTCAACCCACAGAGATTGTCGTCGCGGCAGTCAATAATGGGCAGATAATTGATATGCAGCGGCTGACCTCGCACTTCGAGCAAGCCAATCCTGATATAAAAGTCACCTGGGTGACGCTTGAGGAGAATACGCTGCGCCAGCGCGTGACTACCGATATCGCTACCAAGGGCGGCCAATTCGATGTCATGACAATCGGCTCCTACGAGGCCGCACTCTGGTCGACCAAGGGCTGGCTGCTCCCGATCGAGACAGATGAGTCTTACGATGTGGATGACCTGCTGCCCGTGATCCGCGATGCGGTTTCCCACGAGGGGCAGCTCTATGCGCTCCCATTCTATGGGGAGGCTTCGATGCTGTATTATCGCAAGGACCTGGCGGACAAGCTTGGCTTTGTGATGCCGGATAATCCGACCTGGGAACAGGTGCGCGAGTTTATCCAAAAAGCGCACGATCCAGAGCATGGTATCTACGGTGTCGGTCTTCGCGGGCAGCCGGGCTGGGGCGCGAATATGGCCTTTCTCACGCCCTTGGTACATACTTTTGGCGGACAGTTCTTCGATATGAACTGGAAGCCTGCGATCAATACTCCGGCCTGGGAGCAGGCGATCGGATTTTATGTGGATATCATGAAAAAATACGGCCCTCCCGGCTCGACCTCGAATAATTTTAACGAAGTCCTCGCTTTGTTTAACGAGGGGAAATGTGCCGTATGGGTCGATGCGACGAGTGCCGCCTTGTTTGTAAGTGATCCCGCCCAGTCCAAAGTGCATGACAAAGTCGCTTTTGCGACCTCGCCGACAGGCCCCAGCTCCAAGGGCGCACTCTGGATATTTTCATGGAATCTTGCCGTTCCGGCCAGTACGAAAAAAGCGGAGGCAGCCCAGCGCTTTGCCAAATGGGCCACTTCCAAAGAATACGTACGACTCGTCGCTCAAGAAAAGGGCTGGCACCTCGTGCCGACAGGCACGCGCAAATCGACCTACGAGATTCCTGAGTTTCAGGCCGCCGCCCCGTTTGCAAAGACTGAGCAGCGCATTTTAAACGGGATAAAGAGCCTGGATGATCAGACCGAGGCCCCCTCGCCGTATAAAGGCCTGCAATATGTTGTGATCCCCGAATTTCAGGCGATTGGTACAGGTGTGGGGCAGCATATCAGCGCGGCACTCGCAGGTAAAACTACGGTTAAGAAGGCGCTTGAGGCCTCACAAAAACTGGCCGAGCGTGAAATGCGTAAGGCGGGTTATTATAAAAAGTAGCCCTCTCCTGTTAGCCCTCTGCTCTGCTGTTTGAGGCCGGGCAGGGGGCGGTTCTCGCCCCTACGAGGCCTGTTTCGCGCCCCTATCCCCGCTCTATCGATTTCCCCTATGTCCCGCCCCATTTCTCGTTTCGTGCCTCGTGCATTGATGGCGCCTGCCGTGGCGGTGCTCGTGGTGTGGATGCTCGTCCCGCTGTTGATGACGATCTATTTTTCGCTCATCAACTACAACTTGCTCCAGCCCGGGGAGCATTCCTTTGCCGCTTGGGATAACTATCTCTACTTTGTAACCGATCCTGACTTCTTTCCTGCGGTTTGGCAGACGCTTGTTTTTCTATCTACAGTGATCCTGTTTACGGTTGTCCCCGGGATACTGTTGGGGCTCCTGGTCAATGAGCCTTTCCCGGGCCGCTCCATCGTCCGTGTGCTCCTGATTTCGCCGTTTTTTGTTATGCCCACGGTGAATGCACTCCTGTGGAAGCACATGATGATGAATCCCGTTTACGGTGTTCTCGCGAGTGTGTGGAAATTCTTCGGCCTGACGCCTGTCGATTGGCTGACCGATGTTCCCCTTCTTTCCATTATCATAATGGTGTCGTGGCAGTGGTTGCCCTTTGCGTGTTTGATTTTCATGACGGCCTTGCAATCGCTGGACAGAGAGCAGATCGAGGCAGCGCGTATGGACAGGGCGAGTGGGGTACAGCGCTTTTACTACCTCATATTGCCCCACCTCGCGCGGCCAATCGCGGTCGTGATCATGATCGAGATGATCTTCCTGCTCAGTGTCTTTGCGGAGATTTCAATCACCACCTCAGGTGGCCCGGGGAATGAGAGTACGAACCTGACCTACCTGGTGTATAAGCAGGCGCTTGTTAATTTCGATGTCGGGGTGGGCTCGGCGGGGGCACTTTTTGCGGTGATCCTCGCCAATATTGTTTCGGTCTTTCTTATCCGTGTTGTCGGGAAAAACCTGGATTAATCGCCATGTCTTATTCGCGAAAAAAACTTGGTAAATGGCTGCGCGCCTTATCGGCCTGGGTGCTGGCTGCGTTGCTGTTCTTCCCTCTAGCCTGGCTGTTTCTAACGGCCTTCAAGACTGAGCTTCAGGCGATTGCCGATCCGCCCCTGGTGGCTTTCGCCCCGACTCTGGAGAATTTTGCCGAAGTACAGGTGCGCAGTAACTATCTGTTATATGCACGTAATTCCCTGATTACGAGTGTGGCTTCTACGTTACTCGGCTTGGCCCTTGCGCTGTCAGCGGCCTATTCAATGGCGTTTTTCCCGACGCGGCGCACGCGAGGGATATTGATGTGGATGCTCTCTACCAAGATGATGCCGGCCGTCGGCGCGCTTGTCCCGCTCTATGTGATTGCGCAGAAAACGGGCCTGCTCGACTCGCTCACGCTGCTGACTTTGGTTTTTACCCTGATCAACCTGCCGATCATCGTATGGATGATTTATAGCGCGTTAAAAGATATCCCTCACGAGATATTGGAGGCGGCGCGTATGGATGGGGCCAAGCTGTGGGGAGAGTTTCGCAATGTGGTGCTGCCCTTGACCCGGGGCGGGATCGCCTCCACGGGCTTGTTGTGCCTGGTGCTGAGCTGGAACGAGGCGTTTTGGTCGCTTAACCTGACGAGCGCCCGGGCGGGTACATTGGCTGCATTGATCGCCTCGTACTCAAATCCGGAAGGTTTGTTTTGGGCGAAGCTTTCGGCGGCCTCGCTTATCGCCATCGCGCCAATTATGGTCTTCGGTTGGTTTAGCCAGAAACAATTAATCCAGGGCATGACTTTTGGTGCCGTTAAATAGGAGCTCACTATGGCTTATCTAGAATTACAAAATATACAGAAGCGGTTTGAGGAGACTTTAGTCATTCGCGGTGTCGATCTCACCATAGAGAAGGGCGAGTTTATTGTTTTCGTCGGCCCGTCGGGCTGTGGTAAATCGACCTTGCTGCGCTTGATCGCGGGGCTGGAGGAGATTTCCGATGGCAAGCTTTTCCTCGATGGCGCGGATATTACGAATCGCCCCACCGGGGATCGGGATCTGGCGATGGTGTTTCAAAGCTATGCGCTCTATCCGCATATGAGTGTGTACGACAATATGTCGTTTGCACTTAAGCTCGCAAAAGTGCCACAGGAGGAAATCGCCGAAAAGGTGGCCCGTGCGGCGGCAGTTTTGAATCTGGAGCCGTATCTGAAGCGCACACCGAAGGAGCTTTCGGGCGGGCAGCGGCAGCGGGTGGCGATCGGGCGCGCGATTGTGCGCGAGCCGAAGGTGTTTTTATTTGATGAGCCGTTGTCGAATCTGGATGCGGCTTTGCGTGGCAATACGCGTGTGGAAATCCACAAGCTGCACAAGAGCCTGGGCGCGACGACGATCTATGTGACTCACGATCAGGTGGAAGCTATGACGCTGGCGGATCGGGTAGTCGTCCTCAGTAATGGAAATATCGAGCAAGTGGGGACGCCGCTGGAGCTCTACGACCGGCCAGCAAATCGCTTCGTCGCGCAGTTTATCGGGATGCCCTCAATCAACTTGGTGGCCGCGGATGCCCTGCCGGCGTTTTCGGCACTTACGGGCGGGCGCTTGCCGACCGATGGCACGCTCGGGATTCGCCCGGAGGCGCTGCGCGTGCAGCCGCTGGGGAAGGGCGAGCCCGCCGCGCCGCGCGGGAGCCTCGGCGGGCGCGTCGAGCTGGTGGAGTCGCTGGGCGCGGAGACTTTGATCTACGTCGAGGTCGCTGGGGTTTCGCTGATCGCCCGCCAGAGTGAGCGCAGCGCCCTGAGGCCGGGGGATGCGGTCGGCGTGAGTGTCGAGGCGGGCGCGCCCTTGCATCTGTTCGATAAAAGCGGGCGCGGGCTGCTGTGAGGCCCGGGCCTGTGCGGCAAGCCATGTCTGCTGCTCATCCGGAGTCGGGCATGCGCTACGCGTTTGTTCCGCACATTGCGTCACCCGACTTGGGGGGATGGTTCGCTCAACTTTTACCGAGAAGGTGACACAGGCTGCCTTTGCTGAATAAGGGAAAGTACTTGGCCCCTTTTTTCTCGCAGTGTTGTGGCTGGTACGGTCTGAGTTCGGGCCCCACCATGGCACGCTCCCAACCCATCCCCGGCTCGACAGGTGCTATTTTGCGCGAATTGCCCTCGGCCTACGTCCCGCACGCGGCGACGGGCCTGCTGCACTTGCCGCGTTTTATTGCCAAAGCGAAATACGTAAAAACGCACGGCGCACTGCCGCCGAGCTACGCGAAAAACTACAAGCGCGGGATGGATGGCTTCCTGTCGCTGCACCTTGGGGTCGAGCCCGACGCTGTGGAGCGCGTGGTGCACGGGGCGGAGAGCGACGCGCAAATCGATGCGGGGCTGCTGGCGCTGTTCCCCGCCGACCTGCGGGTGGCCGAGTGGAACCGGTGGTACGTGCAGCGCGGCCTGAGCGGGCCCGGGCGCGAATTCCTGACTGAGGCACTCACAAACATGGGCTGCGCCGACCGCCTCGAAGACATTCTCACGCTCCCCGATCTGCTCGAATTCGACGAAGGCCGCCTCACTTGATCGGCGCGTCGCCTGGCAGGGGGCTTCTTGTGTATTTGGTGGTGTGGTAAAAAAAGAAGAGCCGCCCGGAAGGGCGGCTCTCTTTTTTCAAGTTTTTGAAGCAGGCGTTTTGGGGCTTACCTCTTCTTTTTGGCCGGAGCTTTCTTGGGGGCGGCGGCCTTTTTGGTCACTGCGGGTTTCTTTGCAGCGACCTTTTTAGCGGCTGGTTTTTTCGCTACCGTTTTCTTGGCGACTGCCTTTTTCACCGCGGCCTTTTTGGCGACTGGCTTTTTGGCAACCGCTTTTGCGGCACTTGCTTTCTTGGGGGCCGCTTTTTTCACCACTGCCTTTTTCGCAGCAGGCTTTTTTGCGACGACTTTTTTGACGGCTGCTTTCTTCGCGACGGCCTTTTTGGCTACCGGTTTTTTAGCGACAGGTTTCGAGGCCGTGTTTTTTTTGGGCGCTGCTTTTTTTGCCATGCGGTTGCTCCAGTTTTTGGGCGTTTCTTGTTTGTTGTGAAATCTCTCACTGCGGCAAAGGGAGCTGCCGCCGTGCGAGCCTTGTCGCGGCAAGCTCAGGGATCTGTTTATTTCGCGCAATATAAATGCGGCGGGTTTTGCGTATTTGATCGGTGGGGCTTACGCGAAGCTTTCGAGGTCGATTGGCGTAGGGCTGTTGCGCGCGATGGTCTCGCGCAGTGTGTCCAGGTTTTGGCGGACGAGGTCGCCCATCGATCGGCAGCGCAGGTACTCGCTGCGCTGGAAGTGCTCGGCGAGTTCGGCGCGCAGGTGGTGGATTTTTTCAAGCGGCGCGATCGGGTCTGCACTCATTTGCTGGAGCAGCTCGGCGAGGCGGAGGCGTGCGAGGTCGGCGCGCTGGACGAGCAGGGTCTGCTCTTCGCGTTGGTATTGCAGGGCGGTCTGCACGTGCAGGTGTTTGGTGCAGTAGCGGACGAGCGGGACGTTCTCTTTGAAGAATTGTGGGAGGTAGAATTTCTTCCGGCCGTTGTAGGACTGCTGGTCAAAGTCCATCGCGCGGATGCGGACTTGGGCGGCTTCGAAATCGGGTGTGATGACGAAGACAAAGTTGTAGGCGCGCATGTCGCCGAGCAGCCGCAGGAAGCAGCGTTCGTTAAACTTCACGAGTTCCTTGGCGACGCGCACGGGGCGCAGCTCGGGCGAGCGCATCCAGGTGTCGATAAACACGTCGCCCGGGATGCCGGCGATGTGCTCTTCGATCAGGGTGTTGTCGTGGGTGATGAAGTTCAGGCGGCTGGGCGAGAGCAGGTGCTCGAGCTCCAGTCCGTAGAGGCGCGAGGCGTCGGCGCGCTTCACATAGAAGTAGTCCTGGTTGTCGTTGTAGGAGTTGACGATTCGCACGCGAAAGGGCGTCGAATTGCCGAAGCTGCAGTAGTCCACGCGGTCGATGTACAGGTGCTGGACGACGCTCTCGTCGCCATCGACCTTGAGCAGGGCGTAGGTGGTCTTGAGCCCTTCGTAGAGCGGCTCCATCTCGTCGCGCCGGTAAATGACGCTGTCCCAGAGCGTGGGCTGCCCCTCGCGATTGAGCAGGGGCATCGTCTCGTGGAAGTCGCAGAGCCGCTCGTAGCTGATGGGCAGGGGGCGCTCGCGTTTGTAGCGGTGCAGGTAGCGGCGCAGTCCGGCGTTTACCGGAAAGCTGGGTTTGCGCGGGGTGGGGGCTTCGGGGGCTGCGGCCGCGTCTTCGTTCATGTTGCGCCAGCTAATCACACTGGCTCGAAGAAGCGCGCAAGCGCGGCGCGTGGGGGTGGGACTTTTAGCGGGATGCCGCCTTTGCGCAGTGACTCGGTCGCGGTGCAGCCCGCGGCCACGCTCTCGCGCGCGGCGAGCGGCGAGGTGTCGGTCGCGCCGCCTTCGCGCGCGTAGCGCAGAAACTCGGCGATGATGAGCGGATCGGCGCCGCCGTGTGTGCCGCGCGCGAGCGGGATTTTGTAGGTCGCGTCTCCCGCTGCGTTGTAGCCACTGCGCTTATTCCAGAGGCGGATGTGCGTGCCCGCGCCACCGTTGCCAAAATTTTCCAGTCGCCCCTCGGTGCCGATAAGCGTGTAGCTGCGCCAGTAGTCGGGCGTGTAGTGGCACTGCGCGTAGGTCGCGTAGACGCCGTTGCTGAGCCGCATCTGCATCGTGCTCAAGTCCTCGACATCGATGCGATGGTTGAGCCCGCGTTGCCGCGTCGGCGGGAAGGTCGTGAAGTCCATCCCCTTGACCGCGACGCCTGGCCGCGGGCCCTTGGTGGCGGGCGCGCGGTCGGGCAAGCCGCCGTAGAGCGTGAGCCCGCCGAGTGCGTTGACCAGCCGCGTGTAGCCGTCGCAAAGCCAGTGAATGACATCGATGTCGTGCGCCGCTTTCTGGAGCAGCAGGCCGTTTACGTAACGGCGCTCCGCATGCCAGTCGCGGAAGTAAAAATCGCCACCGTGGCCGACGAAGTGCCTGCACCAGCACGCCTTCACTTCGCCAATCGTCCCCTCGTCGATCAGCGCCTTCATCTTTCGCACGAAGCCCATGTGCCGCATGTTGTGGCCGAGGTAGAGCCGTGCGCGGTGCCGCTTGGCCGTTGCGAGGATGCGGTCGCAGCCGGTGATCGTCAGCGCCATCGGTTTTTCCAGATAAACGGCGAGGCCGCGCTCCAGCGCGGCGACGGCCTGCTCCTCGTGCAGGTAGTCGGGTGTCGCGATGATGACGGCGTCGAGCGCGGCGGATCGGGCGTGGTCGATCAGCTCGCGATAATCGCGCGTGAGGAAGGGCGATTTATCGCCGTGCGCGAAAGTTCGGGCGGCGGCGTGAAGGGCCTCAGGCGCCACGTCGCAACACGCGACGATCCGCGCGCCTTTTCCGGGGCGGTGAGCGATTTTTGCAAGGCTGCCACCGCGGCCAGCCGCGCCGATGAGTCCGATCCGCAAGTCTGATTTCTTCATGGGGGTAATTGGGGGAGTTGGGGGCGCTCTGATGTTTTCCGGAGGGGCGCGTTTATGACTCCCAAGCCCCCGTGCGTTGTCACGGAGCAAATGGCTGCGGAACTTACTGGGATGCCTGGCTGCGGGGTGGCGCCATTTGGTTAGCTAAATTTTAGATAGTTAATTAACTAGTGCTTGTTTTTGGGGACTGAGGTGTTAGCGCTCGCGGCCTGATGTTCAGGAAAACACCCACACCCAAATTCTCTCTTTCTCCCCAATACCTTTCCGGCGCGGTGCTGGCTGCGGAGGCTGATGTGCCTGTCGAAGGGGGCCACTCAAGTGGGTCCGACGGCGAGGCAGCGACTCGCCGCCTGGTGAGCCAGTCGAAGACTGCGGCGACTGTTGCGCTGCGTTACGCCGCTCGGGCGGCCTTGGCCTTCGCGATTCTCGCGGTCGGTGCGGGCTCGCGGGCGGGCGCGCAGTACGATGCGGCGCTGGATTTGCCGGACTTGGAGGTCAACTCGCCGCGCGTGGCGATTCCCGAGCCGACGGGGACTTTTGCGATGCCGGTCTCGGCGTTGCGCTACGAGCCGCTGGTCGATGTTCAGGGGCGCAATCTCGCCGAGGGGCAGGCGGACATCATCATCCGCGGCGGCGTTTTTGAGAACACGGGGTTTCGCATCGGCGCGGCGACGTTGAGCGATCCGCAGACGGGGCACTACTTTGCGGAGCTGCCGATCGCGCCGCAGATGCTGGGGCTGCCCGCAGTGCGCACGGGCGCGGCCAATGCGCTGGGCAGCACCAACGTGGGGGTGGGCACGATTGCGTACCAGTGGCGGGCACTATCGTCCAACCAGAGCGATGGCTCGCTGTCGCTGGGCGCGGGCGAGAACGCGCTGTGGCGCGGGTCGCTCTACCAATCGGGCGCGGTGGACCTGGGCGGCTTGCGCGGGCGGCTGGCGAATCTTGTGGGGCGCGGCGCGAGCCTCGGCGGCGACGTGGACTATTCGCGTTCGTCGAGCGACGGGCCGCTTGAGTATGGCGACCACGATTTCGAGCGTTTCGCGGGCCGCGCGCAATTGCGCACGGCGCAGAGCCAGACGGATTTGCTCGTCGCTTATCAGAGCAAGTTCTTCGGTTGGCCAAACCTGTACACGCCATTTGGCGTGGCGGAGACCGAGAATTTGCAGACGAAGCTCGCGATGCTGAACCATCGGATCGAGCGCGCGGGCGGCGGCCACTTCGAGGCGAGCGCGTACTACCGGCGCAACAAGGACGACTACGAATACAACCGGCTGATCCCGGGCCTGTTTAACCCTTATCTGCACACGAGCCGGATGCGCGGCGTGGCCTTTGAGGGGCGCGAGTTTCTGGGGGGCGGCAGCGGCGGCAGGAGCGGCGGTGCTGGCAGTGAGGGTGCCCGCGCGAGCGAGGCGCCAAACTGGGATGGCGATTGGTCGCTGCGCTACCGCGCGGAGTGGCTGGGAGATTCGCTGGAGAGCACATCGCTTAACCAGGGCCACTACAACGACCGCAACACGTACAAGCTGACGCTCGCGGCGACGCGCGAGTGGGCCGCGCGCTCGGGCGGCGAGTGGCAGGCGACGCTGGGCGGGGCCTGGGACGACTCGAACCGCGACTCGGGCACGTTTTCGCCGGTGGTCGAGCTCGCGCACCTGTTTCCGGCGGGCTCGCTGTGGCGCTCGCTCTCGCTGGGCTACAGCGAGGCCACGCAACTGCCGACTTACACGTCGCTCAACGCGTCGCCGTCCGGCGGGCTGTTTCGCGGGAATCCCGATCTGGGCCGCAGCACGAGCCGTAACGTGGAGTTGAGCGCGACGGCCGCCGGGCTCGTGGGCTGGCAAGTGAGCACGGCGGTGTTTCACCGCTGGGATGATTCGCTGGTGGACTGGACTTTTAACACCGGCTCGCCCGCGGCGCGCACGGCCAACGCGGTGGACATCCGCACCACGGGCGCGGAGCTCGTGCTGCGCGGAGAGTGGGGGAGCGGCTCGGTGACGCTGGGCTACACGGCACTGACGAAGGACGCCGACTATCGGGACGGCACGGTCGATGCGAGTTTCTACGCGCTGAACTACGCGCGCCAACGGCTGACGGCGGCCTTTGTCTGGCGCTTCGTCGATCGCTGGGAACTGCGCATGGATAACGATGCGCGTATCCAGGCGAAGAACGCGCTGCGCACAACCGGCGGGCGGCAGGCGCTGCGCAGTGCGTTGGCACTGGTCTGGAAGCCCGAGGGGATCCGGGGCCTGGAGCTGGCCGCACAGGTCGATAACCTGTGGGACTCCGATTATCAGGAGGTGCCCGCCGTGCCCGCCGCCGGCCGCCAGCTCTCCTTTAGCGCGCTCTACCGCTGGTAAAGACGGCGGCCCTACGCGGGCAGCGGTGGCGGGTCGCCACTCCCATTCAATTTGCGATTTTGCTCGTGCGCTTTGCACCCGAACAAAATCGCAAATTCACATGAATTCCCCCCTGTCGCATTGCGAGGGTTGCAGACTCTTTTATTTGGCGAGCCGCTCGCCCTCCCGCTTGGCGGCTCGTAAGGTATCCAGCACGGGTACGTATGAAGCGGATACCCATTAGGGCGATTTTTTCGGTTAACGGGTTATAGCCCGACCGAAGGTCGGGGAGCTTATTCAACTGTGCGGCTTGTGTGTCGGGCGTACCGCCCGACACACAAGCCGCACAGTAAATGGCACGTGGCGCCCCGCCACTGGAGTTTCCGGTTCTTTTATCTGGCGTGGCAGGGGCTCTGGGGCTTTGTGGCGCGCATGCCGTTTTCCCCCAATCCGTTTCTCGACCCTGCCTTTGAAATCCGCTGGGCGGTTTGCCGCGCCGAGCATGTGGAGCCCGCGATCAGCGAAGCCCTCGCGCAAGCGCGCGCGGCGATTGAGAAGATCGCGACGCAGCCGCTCGGCGAGCTGAGTTTTGCGAGCACCTTTCTTGCGCTGGAGCAGGCCACCGAGCTGCTCGGCACGGCCTGGGGCCGGGTGACGCATTGGCAGTCCGTGGCAGATCACCCCGAGCTGCGCGAGGCGCACAACAAGATGCTGCCGCAGGTCAGCGAGTTTTACGCGTCGGTGCCGCTAAACCCCGAGCTGTGGCAGCGGCTAAAGGCGTTTAGCGAGAGCGGCGTGGCCTCCTCCGTGCAGGGGATCGAGCGGCGCTTGCTGGAGGAGACTGTGGCGGACTTTCGCCAGGCGGGCGCAGACTTGCCCGAGGCGCAGCGCACGCGCCTGGCCGCGCTCCAAAGCGAGCTCGCCCAAGCCACGCAGAAGTACTCGGAAAACGTGCTCGATGCGACCAACGCCTGGGAGCTGATCGTCGAAGACGAAGCGCGCCTCGCGGGCCTGCCCGAGCACGCGAAAGACGCCGCGCGCGCGAGTGCGCAGCGGGCGGGCCGCACCAGCGGTTGGCGCTTCACGCTGCACCAGCCCTCGCTGGAGCCGGTGATGGTGTACGCGGAAGACGAGGCGCTGCGGCGCGAGTTGTGGGAGGCCTCCGCCGCGGTGGGCGCGCGCGAGCCGCACGATAACACGGCACTGGTCCGGCAGATCCTCGCGCTGCGCGCCGAGAAGGCCGCGCTGCTCGGCAAGCCGCACTTTGCCGACGTCGTCCTGGAGCGGCGGATGGCGCAGAGCGGCGCGCAGGCGCTGGCTTTTGTCGAAGACCTGGCGGCGCGCACTTCGGAGGCGTTTTTGCGCGAGGCGCGCGAGCTCGAAGAATTCAAGGCCGCGCAAACGGGGGCCTCCGAAGTCGGACGACTCGCGCCGTGGGACTTGGCGTTCTGGGCGGAGAAGCTGCGCCAGCACAAACACGCCTTCGACGCCGAGGCGCTGCGCCCGTACTTCCCGATTGAGCGGGTGCTCGAAGGGCTCTTCGAGCTCGCGCGCCGCGTCTTCGGCGTGGTGGCGCGGCCGCGCGAGCCCGCGCCCGAAGTCTGGCACGCGGAGGTGAAGTTTTACGACCTGTTCGACGAAAAGTCGGGCGAGCAGCTCGGCTCGTTTTACACGGACTGGCATCCGCGCGACTCGAAGCGCGGCGGCGCGTGGATGAACTACCTGTGCACGGGCGAGCGGCCGGGTAGTACGCGCGGCGCCCCGCGCACGCCGCACCTCGGCCTGATCTGCGGAAACCTGACACCGCCCGTCGAGGGGCGCCCCGCGCTGCTGACGCATCGCGAAGTCGAGACCGTTTTCCACGAGTTTGGCCACCTGCTCCACCACCTGCTGGGCGAGGTGCCGATCAAGTCGCTAAACGGCGTCAACGTCGCCTGGGACTTCGTCGAGCTGCCCTCGCAAATCATGGAAAACTGGTGCTGGGAGCGCGAGTCGCTCGACCTCTTCGCGCGGCACTACGAGACGGGCGAGCCGATCCCCGAGCCACTCTTTGCGGCCATGGTGGGGGCGCGCAACTTCCGCTCGGCGACGTTTCTCGTGCGGCAAATCAGCCTGGCGAAGCTCGACCTGCTGCTCCACATCGACAGCGCGCGCTACCTCGCGGCGGCCGACATCGAGGCCGCGATCCGCGCCGATACCGCTGCGCTGCTCGTGCCGGCCGATCCGCCGGTCCCCACGGCGCTGAGGCGCTTCAACCACATATTCTCCGACCCCGTGGGCTACGCGGCGGGCTACTACTCCTACCAATGGGCAGCCGTGCTCGATGCCGATGCCTTTACCCGCTTCCAGCGCGAAGGCCTCTTCAACCAGAAGACGGGGCGCGAGTTTCGGCAAAAGATCCTGAGCCGTGGCAACGCCGCGCCTGCCGCAGAGCTTTACCGCGACTTCATGGGCCGCGACCCCGAGCTCCAGGCGCACCTCACCCGCCAGGGCGTCTGAGGCGGTCTTCGACTGTTTCATTTGGTGAGCCGCCCTCCCTCCCGCCGGCCTGGCGGCTCGTCAGGTGCCCCGCTCACGCGCGAATGAAGCGGGATACCCATCGGGGCGTTTTCCGTTGGTTTACAGGTAAACGCTTCGGGTGCGCTCCCTGCGGTTGTTACGCACTTTATGCGTAGTGCCCGGGGGCGGGTTTCGGGTTTACACGTAGCTGGGCCGCACGCATTTACCGCATACCATGATTATTGCAGATATTGCCAAAATCCCGGGTAACCAGTTTCCCGCAGGCCGTTGGGGACGTGGGCTGGCGGGGCAGGCCGGACAACCGATTCCCGCCAAGGGTTTCGTCATGGGCTACGTGATCCTCGAACCCAATGGTGGCCAGGTGCCCTGGCATAACCAGGAACAGGAGGAAGTCTATATGGTGCTCCAGGGGCGCGGCGAGATCTGCGTGGGCGAGGAGCGCAGCGAGATCACCGCCGGGCAGATGGTGTACATGCCGCCGACGGTTTTTCATCAGCTCACCAATATCGGGGATTCGCCGTTGCACATGATGTATTGCTACAGCCCGGGCGGCGATGTTGCGCACTGGCGTCAGGAGCTCAGCGGCACGCTGCCGCGCGCGGGTGAGGGCGAGATCCCGCCGCTGCCCGCCGGCGCGCAGCCGCAGTACACGGCGGCTCCTGTCGCCAAATAAAAGGGTCGAAGACCCACTTTTTTTGCGAGCCGCTCGCTGGCGGCTCGTCAGGGTCGCCACATGCCGTTTAATTTGCGATTTTGCCCGTGCGCTTTGCGCCCGAACAAAATCGCAAATTTAAAGACTCCTCCCAGTCGCGTTGCGACTGGGTTTGAAGCATCAAATGCAAATGAAGCGGGAAACCCATTTGGGCGGATTTTTTGGTTAACAGGTAAAAACGCAGAACCAGACGGTGCACCGACGAGTGCACCGCCCAATAAAACGGTCGAAGGCCGCGCCCTCCCATCCCCCGCGTAGGGGGAGCTGCCTTCGCTGCGGTGCGGACGGCGCGGGTTGGCCATCTGCGTGGTTTTGCGCTTTCGCCTGCGTAGGGTTGCGCTTAGGGCTCGGGCCATGATCACACACAAGGTCGGCATCGTCATGAACGGCGTCACGGGGCGCATGGGTACCAACCAGCATTTGCTGCGCTCGATAAAGGCGATCATCGACCAAGGCGGCATAAGGCTGGGTGACGCCGAGGTGATCATGCCCGATCCGATCCTTGTGGGGCGCAGCGAGGCGAAGCTCGCGGCACTGGCCGCTCGCGCGGGCATCGCGCGCTACACGACCGATCTGGCGGCGGCGCTCGCCGATGCGCGTAACCAAGTCTACTTCGACGCGACGCTCACGGGCCAGCGGCCGGTCGGCGTCCGCCAGGCAATCGCGGCGGGCAAGCACATCTATTGCGAAAAACCCACCGCGACGACCTCCGCCGAAGCCTTCGCGCTCGCCGACGAGGTCGAGGCTGCCGGACTCAAAAACGGCGTCGTGCAGGACAAGCTTTGGCTGCCCGGGCTGCTCAAGTTGAAGTACCTGATCGATACCGGTTTTTTCGGAAAAATCCTCAGCGTGCGCGGCGAGTTCGGCTACTGGGTTTTCACCGGCGAGCACGAGGCACTCCAGCGCCCGTCGTGGAACTACCGCAAGGAGGACGACGGCGGCATCATCGTCGACATGCTCTGCCACTGGCAGTATGTGATTCAGAATCTCTTTGGAGAAATCGAGAGCCTGAGCTGCCTCGGCGCGACGCACATCCCGCAGCGTTGGAACGAGACCGGGCAGTCCTACACATGCACGGCGGACGATGCGGCCTACGCGACTTTTCAGCTAAAGAACGGCACGATCTGCCACTTCAACTCCTCGTGGTGTGTGCGCGTCGATCGCGACGATTTGCTGACGCTCCAGGTCGATGGGACGCAGGGCTCGGCGGTCGCTGGCCTGCGCGATTGCAAGGCGCAGCCGCTCGCCGCCACGCCGCGCGCGATCTGGAATCCCGACATCGACAGCCCCATCGACTACAAGTCGGGCTGGTCGCGCGTGCCGACCAACGCGGTGTACGACAACGCCTTCAAGGTGCAGTGGGAGCTGTTCCTGCGGCATGTGGTGAAGGGCGAGCCTTTCCGCTGGAGTTTGCGCGAGGGGGCGAAGGGCGTGCAGCTCGCCGAGCTCGGCCTGCGCTCCTGGGCCGAGCGCCGTTGGGTGGATGTCTAAGGGCGGTGAGACCTTGGGTACTCGGGCTCGCGCGACATCGGGTAAATGGCACGGTCTTCGTGCCGTTTCATTGTGCGGTGCACTCGTTGGTGCACCGTCCTGCCCCTCCCGCCCCTCCCGCCTAAAATCGCAAATTGAAAGATCCCCTGTCAGGTTGACAGTCGAAGCCCCCTTGACCTTCTGGGGAAGGCTCTAAGGTAAGCGGTGCTCACAATGCTGGCGCACGGTGCGCGCGCGTGCCTTTGTCGAGGTGCGCCTTAATCCCTCTCCCTCTTTTACCATGCTGATCTGGATCATTCTCATCATCGTCCCGATGCTCTTCGGACTTTATGCGCAGACGCGCGTGCGCAGCGCGTACAACAAGAACGTGCGCATCCCCTCGCGGGGGCGGATCACGGGGCGCGAGGCCGCCGAGGCCGTCATGCGCTCGGCGGGGATTCACGATGTGGACATCATCAAGGTGCCCGGGGAGTTGACCGACCACTACGACCCGATCCGCCGCCGCCTCGCGCTCTCCGAGATGAACTACCACGGCACGAGCCTGGCGGCGCTCGGCGTCGCCGCGCACGAGGCGGGCCACGCCATCCAGCACAAGGTCGGCTACTCGATGATGAAGGTGCGGCAGACGATGGTGCCCGCGACCCAGATCGCCTCCAGCATCTCCAGCTATGTCATCATGGCGGGGATCTTGCTGCTGACTTTTGCGGGCTCGGCCTTCGGCTACAACCTGCTCGCAGTCGGCGCCTGGGCGCTGGGGATCATCGTGGTCTTCCAGCTCGTGACGCTGCCCGTCGAGTTTGACGCTAGCCGCCGCGCGAAGGCGCAGCTCGTGACACTGGGCATCGTCGATAAGGACGAGATGAAGGGCGTGCACGAGACGCTCGATGCCGCGGCGCTGACTTATGTGGCCGCCTTTGTCGCCGCGCTCGGCTCGCTGCTCCACATCTTGCTGATTTTGGCGGGCGGGCGCAGTCGCGATTGATGCGGCACGCGCCGCCCGAGCTTCTCTGGCGGCAGCAGCCCCGCTCCACCGTACCCGCAAGGAATCTTTTGCGTTTTTCCAAAAGCCGCTGCGTAACCGCAGCGGCTTTTTTGTTACCCCCTGTCCCAATGATCTTCCCGCCGATGAACTACCGTCCGAACTACCATTTCTCGCCCTCCGATGGCTGGATGAATGACCCCAACGGGCTCTTCTACCTCGATAGGGTGTGGCACCTGTATTTCCAGTACTACCCGCACGCACCGGAGCACGGGCCGATGCACTGGGGGCATGCGACGAGTCGCGATTTCCTGCACTGGGAGGAGCAGCCGATCGCGCTGTTCCCCGATGCGTCGCGCTACATTTTTTCGGGCAGCGTGGTGGTCGATCATGACAACACGTCGGGCTTCGGCGACGGGACGCGCCCGCCTGTCGTGGCGCTCTACACGGCGCACGATGCGCTGAAGGCGAAGGCGAGCGGGGCCACCGCGCTTGGCACCGAGACACAAGCGCTGGCGTACTCGCTGGATGGCGGGACGACCTGGGCGCACTACGAGGGCAACCCCGTGCTGCCCAACCCGGGTATCCGCGACTTTCGCGACCCGAAGGTGATCTGGGACGCCGAGCGCGGGCGTTGGGTGATGGTGCTCGCTGCGCAGGATCGCGTCCACTTCTACAGCTCGGCGAACCTGCGCGAGTGGGCCTTCCTCTCGGAGTTTGGCGCGGGGCTCGGCGCGCACGGTGGCGTCTGGGAGTGCCCCGATCTGTTCTCGATGCGCGTCGAGCAAGTGCACGGCGAGCCGCCCCCGCCAGACGCGGAGCTGAAGTGGGTGCTCCTCGTGAGCCTGAACCCGGGTGGGCCGCTGGGCGGCTCGGCCACGCAGTACTTCGTGGGCGATTTCGACGGGACGCATTTTCGCCCCGAGAAGAAGTTTAGCCGCCCTGCCAACCGCAGCGGCGAGGCGGTGCCGCCGGTCTTCGTGAGCCGCGCGCCCTCCAGGCAGGCGCTCGACATCATGCGCAGCCCTTACGCGTGGCTCGACTGGGGCCGCGACAACTACGCGAGCGTGCTCTTCAACAATGCGCCCGATGAGCGCCGCGTGATGATCGGCTGGATGTCGAACTGGGACTACGCGAAGAAGCTCCCGACCGCGGCGGCGGGCTGGCTCGGCCAGATGACGATCCCGCGCCAGCTCATCCTGGCGAATACGGCCGTGTCGGGCTACGTCCTGAAATGTCACCCGCCGGAGGAGATCGTAGGCAGCTTTGACCCCACGCGGCGGATCAAGCGTGCGGGCACGCTAAACTTTGATGGACCGCTGCCGAAGGCGGGCATCGCGCCCATCGCCACTTTGATCGAGTCCGGCCAGCTCGACCTCACCAAGGCGGTGATCACGGTGAAAGTCCGGCAGATGACCCCGCTGGGCTGCTACATGTTTTTGCTCTGCAACGAGGACGGCGAGCAGCTCGAAATCACGCATCACAACGGCATCCCGGGCACGCCCGTGGTGATCAACCGCAAGGACTCGGGGGACTGCGAGTTCTCCAAAAAATTTGCGCAGCCAGATGCGGTGGCGCCAATCACGCCGATCAAGGAAGTCGGGCTGCACTGCTCGGAGGCGAACTTCATGTTCGTCCTCGATCGCACTTCGGTGGAGGTCTTCCTCAATGGCGGCGAGCGCGTGGTGACCTCGCTGGTTTTCCCGAAGTCGCCCTACACGATGCTGCTCTACTCGGCGGACGTCCCCGACTCGACCTACGCGATCGATGCCAACGAGATTTCGCTCTGAGCGAGCCCCACGTCGCGGTCAGGCGCGGGGCTGGGCGCCCCGCTTTGCAGCGGGTGCGGGGCAATTATGGATTCGCCCGCGCGGGCGCGGCATGCACGCTGGCCCGCATGCCCCACTCGGAATACCTCCACTCACTCTTTGGTTTAAACGGTAAGGTCGCCGTCGTGATTGGCGGTACGGGCGAGCTCTGCGGCGCAATGGCCGAGGGGCTGGCGGGCGCGGGGGCGGAGGTCGTCCTCGTCGGGCGCAACGCGGAGAAAGCGCAGGCCCGCCTCGACAAAATCGCGGCTGCGGGCGGGCGGGCCTGGTTTCACGCCGCCGAAGCCACGAGCAAGGCCGAGCTGGAGAGCCTGCGCGACGCCGTCCTCAAGCGCAGTGGCCGGATCGACATCGTGGTCAACGGCGCGGGCGTAAACTCGGCGACCCCATTCTTCGACATCGCCGAAGCGGAGTTCGACCGGATCGTGCAGGTTAACCTGAAGGGCGTGTTTCTGGGATGTCAGGTTTTTGGCAAATACCTGGTCGAGCGCGGGCAGGGCGGCTCGATCATCAACCTGGGCTCCATGTCGGCGGTCGTCCCGCTGTCGCGCGTTTTCACCTACTCGGCGACGAAGAGCGCGGTGCACAATCTCTCGCTGAACCTCGCGCGCGAGTGGGCGCCGCAGGGCGTGCGCGTAAACGTGATCGTGCCCGGGTTTTTCCCCGCCGAGCAAAACCGCAAGGTGCTCACGCCCGACCGCATCGAAAACATCATGCGGCACACGCCGGCAAATCGTTTTGGCGAAGCGCATGAGTTGATCGGCGCTACGCTGCTGCTCGCCAGCGACGCCGCGGGCTCCTTCATCACGGGCGAAGAACTCACCGTCGATGGCGGCTACCACGCGATGACGATCTAGCCAGGCGAGAGAGAGCGCGCGCTCCGCCTGCTGGCACCGCGTCCGTTTCCACTGCTCCGGATTTCTCCCCCCCACCGCTGCTCCGCCCACCTCCCTTTATCGCCCCCGCTCCCCCTCTTATGAAAAGGCCCTTCATCCACGATGATTTCCTGCTGCACACGGATGCCGCGCGCGACCTATACCACAGCTTCGCCAAGAGCGAGCCGATCTACGACTACCATTGTCACATCCCGCATCGGCAGATTTTGGAAAACCACCAGTTCGCCGACATCGCGGAGATCTGGTTGGGCGGCGACCACTACAAGTGGCGCGCCATGCGGGCCAATGGAGTGGACGAGCGCTTCATCACGGGAGATGCGGCGCCGCGCGAGAAGTTCGCCGCGTGGTGCGCGACGGTGCCGCGCACGCTGCGCAACCCGCTCTACCACTGGTCGCACCTGGAGCTGTTGCGCTACTTCGGGATCAGTGAGCTGATCAATGCCGACTCGGCGGACCGGATCTGGGCGCAGGCCAACGAGCGGCTGGCGGGGCTGCGTGCGCACGACATCCTCGCGGCCAATCGCGTGGCCGTGGTGTGCACGACTGACGATCCGGCGGACTCGCTCGACGCGCATGCAGCGATTAACGCGAGCGGCGCGCTCAAGACGCGCGTCTACCCGACCTTTCGCCCCGATAATGCGCTGATCGTGGATCAGCCCGCAGCGTTTAACGCGTGGCTCGAAAAACTCGGCGGCGCGGCGGGGATGGCGGTTGGCTCTTTCGAGGATTTCCTCGTCGCGCTGGATCGGCGGCACGCGGCCTTTCACGAGGTGGGCGGGCGGCTCTCCGACCACGGGATGGAGTCGGCGTTTGCGGAGCCGTGTACGGCGGCGCAGGCCGAGGCGATTTTCAAGGCGGCGCGCGCGGGCCGTGCAGCGACCGGGCAGGAGTGCGCGCAGTTTACCTCGTTTCTGATGCTGGAGTTTGGCCGCTGGGATGCGCGGCGCGGCTGGGCGAAGCAACTGCACCTAGGCGCGCTGCGAAACAACAACAGCCGCCTGCTCGCCAGGCTGGGCCGCGACACGGGCTTCGACTCGATCAGCGATGTCCCGCAGGCGCGCGCGCTTAGCCGCTACCTTGATGCGCTCGACTCGACCAACGAGCTGCCGCGCACGGTGATTTACAACCTCAACCCCGCCGAGAACTACGTCTTCGGCACGATGATCGGGAACTTCCAGGACGGCACGATCCCGGGGAAAATCCAGCTCGGCTCCGGCTGGTGGTTTCTCGACCAAAAGGAGGCGATGGAGTGGCAGCTCAACGCGCTGTCCAACCTCGGGCTGCTGAGCCGTTTTGTGGGGATGCTGACCGACTCGCGCAGTTTTCTGAGCTACCCGCGCCACGAATATTTCCGGCGCACGTTGTGCAATCTGCTCGGTGCGGATATGGAGCGCGGCGAGCTGCCGGCAGATCGCGAGCTGATCGGCGGGATGGTGCGCGACATTTGCTTCGCCAACGCGCGCGGCTATTTCCGCCTCGATCTGGATCCGGCCTACGCAGCCTGACGGGCGGCTCGCTCGCCAAAGCTATCCACTGCGCGTGGGGCGGCCCTGCGCGGGCGGCGGGGGACGGTGTCCCCTTCCATTGAATTTGGGAATCGGCCTCGTCGCTGCGCGACGAAGCACGATTCCCAAATTTGCCTCCCTGTCGCGTTGCGACAGGGGTTGAGGCATCAAATGCAGACGAAGCGTAAACCCATTTGGGCGAAGCGAGAAAGTTTGCGGGTTAATCTCCAGCCCGACCGAAGTTCGGGCATTTCCAACTGTGCCGCTTGCTCACCGTGCGTTCCGCACGGTGAGCAAGCGGCACAGTAAATGGGAGTGGGCACTGCCCACCGCCCCACGCGCAGTGGGTCTTTGGGGCGTGTGCGGGTATGACTTGGTTCGGCGTGAACAAGGGCGTTTTCGGGGGATCGGAAGGAGTGGTCGGCTGGGTGCCGCCCATTCCTTTTTATGAACTCGTCCTCCGAAACTGACTACCGCCCGCACTACCACTTTTCCCCTGCCAAGGGCTGGATGAATGATCCGAATGGGCTCCTGTATCTCGACGGCATCTGGCACCTGTTTTTCCAGTACTACCCCTGTGAGCCGATCCACGGGCCGATGCACTGGGGCCATGCGACGAGCCCCGATTTGGTGAGCTGGGAGCAGCAGCCGACTGCGTTGTGTCCGCAGGGGCCGATCCAGATTTTTTCGGGGAGCGCGGTCGTCGATTATCAAAACACGTCGGGCTTTGGCACGGCGGCGAACCCGCCTGTTGTGGCGATTTACACCGCCCATGATGTGATGGCTTCTGAGCCGGAGGAGGAAGAGAAGCAGGCGCTGGCGTACTCACTGGATGGCTGCCTGACGTGGACACATTACGAGGGGAACCCCGTCCTGGCCTCTTCGTCGCTGCATTTGAACTTCCGCGATCCAAAGGTCTTTTGGTACGCTCCGGGCGGGCACTGGCTCATGGTTTTGGCGGTGGGAAATCGCGTGCATTTTTACTCTTCGCCGGATCTCAAGGGCTGGACGTTTCTCTCGGAGTTTGGCGCTGACTGCGGTGCGCACGGTGGAGTCTGGGAGTGCCCCGATCTTTTCCCGCTGCCTGTCCAGGGCTGCGCAGGGGAGGGCGGTGAGCAGGCAGCCAGCGAGGGCGAAAAATGGGTCTTGCTGGTGAGCGTAAATCCGGGCGGGCCAAACCCCGGTTCGGCCACGCAGTACTTTGTGGGCGATTTCGACGGGACGGCATTTTCGGTTTCCCGCGTTTCCAAAACAAAGGGGCGCGGGGGAACGAAGCGTGCGGCGCGCGAAGAGAGCGGCGAGAGCTCGGCGCGCTGGGTGGACTGGGGCCGCGATAACTACGCGGGCGTTTTGTTTAACAACGTACCGGTGAGCGATACGCCGCTGCTGGAGGGCGAGGCCAGCCCGCACGGCCGGGTGGGAAGCATGGGGCTGCGCCCCCGGCGGATCATGATCGGCTGGATGTCGAATTGGGACTACGCGGCGAACCTGCCTTCCCGGGCCGACGGTTGGCTCGGCCAAATGACCATTGCCCGCGAGCTCAGCCTGGTGAGCTGCCCCGAAGGCTACGTCCTGAAAAGCTATCCGGTGCAGGAGCTCTTTGATCACCTGAGCTGCGCACTTACCCGCTCCGGCGTCGTGAGGGCTGACTCCGAGGCGGTGCTGATTCACGCCGACGAGCTCGACCTGAGCTGCGCGGTGATTTCGGTGTCGCTGGCAAACCTCGGGCTGGGCCGCACCACGTTTACGCTCAGGAATGGCTGCGATGAGCGGCTGTTTTTTGGAATCGATAATGCCGAGGGCAGTGCCGGGCTTTTCGTGGATCGTCGCTACTCGGGCAGCTTTGCCGGAGATGAAAACTTCGCCGAGCCCGTGATGACGGCCCCGCTCTTTGGCGGGCCACGCAGCGAGGTGAAGTTCCTGTTCGTCCTCGATAAAACCTCGGTGGAGATCTTCGTAGACGAGGGCCTGCGCGTGATGACCGCCCTGTTTTTCCCGAAGCGGCCCTTTATCGAGCTCAGCCTGGGGGCGGCGATTGCCGGTGCCACGTTTTCTCTGGAGGCGGATGAGCCCTATCGAGATAAGCATGGGCGATGAAGTCTCTCCGCCCGCTCGCTCTTGTCCTTGCTCTCGCTTTCCCGTTCTCGGGGTTTCCCAACTCCGCCCCTCCCACCCCTCCCGCCGCCCCCAATGGCTCGCCTGCGCCGACCGCACTTGCGCTCCCCGCTGCGGCGGAGCCTTCGCTGAAAGTCGACCCCGCCCTGCGCACGGGCACGCTGCCGAATGGGCTGCGCTACGCGATCTACCCCAATAAGGAACCGCAGGGCCGCGCCTCGCTGCGCCTCGTCGTGCAGGCGGGCTCGCTCCACGAGACGGAGGAGCAGCGCGGGCTCGCCCACTTCCTGGAGCACATGGCGTTTAACGGCAGCACGAACTATCCGCCGGGGACGCTGGTCGAGTTTTTCCAGCGCATGGGGATGAGCTTCGGCGGCGATACAAACGCCTTCACGAGCTTCGACCGTACGCAGTACATGCTGGAGCTTCCGCGCACCGATGAGCCGACGCTGGCCGAGGGCCTGCGCGTGCTCAGCGACTACGCGGGCGGGCTGCTGCTGCTCGACGAGGAGATCGACCGCGAGCGCGGCGTCATCCTCAACGAGAAGCGCGCGCGCGACAACGTGGGCTACCGCATCTTCGTCGCCCAGTTTGGGTTCATGCTCAATGAAGCGCGCTTGCCGCAGCGGCTGCCGATCGGTCTGGAGCCGGTGATCGAGCAGGCCAGGCGCGACCGCTTCGTCGATTTTTGGGAAACCTGGTACCGGCCCGAGCGGATGATCGTAGTCGCTGTGGGCGACTTCGATGTCGCGCAGGTCGAGGCGCAGATTCGGGAGACCTTTACCCCGCTTGCGGCAAAGGCACCGGCGCGGCCACTGCCCGACATGGGGCGGGTGCCTGACTTTCAGGGCCTGCGCGTGTTTTACCACCACGAGCCCGAGGCGCCCTCGACGACGGTCAGCCTGACCTGGCTCACGCCCTACGCAGACGAGCCCGACAGCGCGCAGAAGCGGCTCGCCGCGCTGCCGCGCGATCTCGCGCTGGAGATTCTCAACCGCCGTTTCACTGAGCTGGCGAGGAAGGAGGGGGCGCCATTTGCCGCGGGGCGGGCCTATGTGGGGGACTATTTCCACTTCGTGACTGAGGCCGAGCTGTCGATAAGCACGACGGCAGAGCACTGGAGCGCGGCACTCGGAGTCGCGGACAAGGAGCTGCGCCGCGCGCTCCAGTTTGGCTTTCGGCCCGAGGAGCTCGCCGAGGTCGTCGCCGAGTATCGCAGCGTGCTGGAGCAGGCCGTGCGCCGCGCACCGACTCGCCACTCGTCCCAGCTCTCCAACGAGCTCGCCGAGGCCCTTCACAAGGGCGAGATATTCGCCCATCCCGAGGCTCATCTCGAACTCTTCTCCGAGGCGCTCTCCCGCCTGACTCCGGAGGATTGCCTCGCCGCGCTGCGCGAGACCTTTTCCGGACGCGGGCACTACATCAGCGTCATGGGGAATTCCGTGATTGGCGACCCGGGTGAGCCGGCCCCGGATGCGGCGAGGGCGGCGATTCGCGATGTCTATGTCGCCTCGCAGCGCGAGCCGGTTTCCCCGCCTGAAGCACTTCACCAGACCGAGTGGGCTTACCATTATTGGGGCGAGCCGGGCCGGGTCGTGAGCGATGAGCGCGTGGCCGATCTTGACCTGCGGCTGATCCGCTTCGCCAACGGCGTGCGCCTTAACCTTAAGAAAACCGGGTTTGAAAAAGGTGTCATCAAGGTCGCGTTGCGCGTGGGCGAGGGGAAGCTCTGCGAGCCTGCGGAGCAGTACCCGGGCATCGGTGTGGTTGCGGCAGGGCTCTTTAATCTGGGGGGGCTCGGTGCGCACGATCCCGACGAGCTGCGGCGGCTCCTGGCCGGACACACGGTGAGCTCGGGTTTCCGGGTGGAGCTCGACGCCTTTACGCTCGCAGGAGAGACGACCCGCGACGACCTCCAGCTCCAGCTCCAGATTATGGCGGCGCAGTTGACCGATGTGGGGCTGCGGCCCGAGGCCCTGCGCGAGCTGCACAAGGATATTAACCAGATGTATCGCGGTTTTGCCCACACCACGAATGGCCCGCTCGCGACCGAGGTCGCCCGATTCGTAATGGGCGGCGACCCGCGCTTCGGCCTGCCGCCCAAGGAGGTCTTGCTCTCGCGCACGCCGGAAGAGGCGCGCGAATGGCTCACCGAGCCGCTCGCCCAAGGCCCGCTCGAAGTTGCGATCGTGGGCGACTTTGACCCCGAGGCGACTATCGCCGCTGTGGCAGGGACGCTCGGCGCACTGCCGCCGCGCCGCGAACGCCGCGCCCTCGATGAGCGCAAGCAGGTGAGGTTTCCCGAGAAACCGTTTAACAAAAACTACCGCATCCCGACCGAGATCGATAAAGGCGAGCTGCGCGTGTACTGGCCGACGACCGACGGGATCGACGTGCAGCGCCGCCGCCGCCTCGCCCTGCTCGGCGCGGTGCTGAACGACCGGCTGCGCGTAAAGGTGCGCGAGGAGATCGGCGGCAGCTACAGCCCCCGCGCCATGAGCCAGGCGAGCGAAGTGTTCCCCGGCTACGGCTCCATGCAGGCCGCCTGCATCGTGGATCCCGCGCAGGCCGGGATGATTACCGACCTGATCGTGGAAATCGGCGACGACCTCGCGCGCAATGGAGTGTCGGCCGACGAGCTTGAGCGCGCGCGCCAGCCCGTGATGACGAGCATCCGCGAATCGCTTCGCAGCAACGACTACTGGCTGCACAGCGTGCTGGCGGACGCCCAGGAAAAACCCGAGTCGCTCGACTGGGCGCGCACGCGCGAGCGCGACTTCGAGTCGATCACGGCCGAGGAGCTCAGCGAACTGGCGCGCACCTACCTCGGGGCCGCCCGTGCTTCGCGCGTCATCGTCTTGCCGGAGGCAAAGTAGGAGGAGTGCGTTTGATTGATTGCAGAAAAACGGGCAGCTCCTCCTGCCCGTGGGGGGCAGGATGGCGGTGGCGGCGACAAATGTCGCCTGATCAGCGCTCGCCCCAGTCTTCCACCACCAGCTCCGGCACACGCGTAAACTCACGCACATTTGCCGTCACAATCCCATATCCCAAAGCCAGCGCATGCCCGGCGAGCAGGCTGTCCATCGCCCCGATCGGCTGCGCATTCGGCTTCAACTTTGCCAGGTACGCCCGCACTTCACCCGTAAGTTCCGCTGCCCGTTCGTCGTACGGCTGCACATCAGGAATATCTTCGCGCAGCCGATTTAACCTCGCGCGCAGCTTCGGGCGCTCCGGCTGCTTGCGTACCCCGTACTCCAACTCACTCCAAACAATGGACGACAGGCGCAAGCTCGGCCACGATGCCCGCACACGCGCAACCAACCCAATATCGCGACCCCGCAGGTACGCTGATACTGCATTGGTATCCAGGAAGAAGTAGTCAGGTAGACTCATTGCTCAAATCGCGGGAACTCGAAGTCCTTCTCACTCGCCCCAGCGGCAATTGCGGCTTCCTCCTCGGTCCTGACTTCCCGGTGTATCTCATCCCACCGCTTCCGCCGCTCTTGATAGGCCCGCTCGCGAACCACCGGGTCATAAACGATAAGATCCCCACTATTGCCCCTCTCAATGCAAAGCTCCTTCGACTCAAACTTCAGCGCGCTTGGCAGCCGAAGTGCCATTGAGTTCCCGCTTTTAAACACTTTCGCAGTAAACTTCATAACGCGCGCACGTTGTGTCCCCTCATAGGGACAGTCAAACCCTGCGCCAAATCGACAGCGTCTGTGACCTTTGGGTGAGATGCGCTCGACTCCTGAGCCGCTGTGCAAATTGGGCCGAGGTCGCCGACCTCCGCGCAGGCTTGAGTGGAGGTGCCACTGGAGCCGAGAGCATGAGTGGGGAAGCCGCACCGTCGCTGTTTTTTATTCGCGCATAGGTGGAGCTACGTAGAGGTTGCGCATCATGAACCCCCGTTACCCCTTCGCGCTGGGCCTTGCCCTGCTGCTTTCGTGGCTGCTGCTCGGCGGTTGCACGACCGATGATGCCCCCTCTTCGCCCGCGCCGAAAAACAAGTCGGCGACCGCAGTGGGGCCGGCACCCGCGAAGCGCCCAACCAACCGGATGCCGCAGCTTGAGCTGCCGCAAGATCCCGCGCTGCGCACGGGCAAGCTGCGCAACGGGCTGCGCTACGCAGTCTATCCCAACAAGCAGCCGGAGGGCCGCGCCTCGCTACGGCTCATCGTGCGTGCGGGCTCGCTCCACGAAACCGACGAGCAGCGCGGCCTCGCGCACTTTCTGGAGCACATGGCCTTTGCCGGCAGCACGCACTACCCGCCGGGAAAGCTGGTCGAGTTTTTCCGGCGGATGGGGATGCGCGTCGGTGCGGATACCAACGCGCTCACCGGCTTCGACCGCACCATGTACATGCTGGAGCTGCCCAATACCGATGCGGAGACACTCGCTGAGGCGTTTCAGGTGTTTGGCGATTACGCGGGCGGGCTCTTGTTGCTCGACGAGGAGATCGAGCGCGAGCGCGCCGTCGTCCTCAGCGAGAAACGCGAGCGCGATAGCTCACTCTACCGAGCGAAGGCGGCGGACCTGGAGTTTATCTTGGGCGGTTCGCTCGTGCCCAAGCGGCTGCCCATCGGCGAGGAGTCGGTCATCCGCTCTGCTGGCCGCGAGCAGCTCCTCGACTTCTGGAACACGTGGTACCGGCCCGAGCGGATGATGATCGTGGCCGTAGGCGACTTTGATGCGAAGAAGGTCGAGTCGCAGATTCGCAAAACCTTCGCGCCGCTAAAGGCCCGCGCCCCCGCCCGCCCCGAGCCCGACTTGGGCGAGCTGCCCAACCCTGATGTTACCCGCGCCTACTATTACTACGACGCGGAGGCTCCGGCCACGAGCGTCCGCATCACAAATATCCTGCCTTACAATCTTGATCTGCACGCCGAGGTTAAGGGCCTCCTGAGTGAAGACAGCGCCCCGAACCGGATGATGGATCTGGTGATCGACGTCGCATTCGAGATGTTCAATCGCAGGCTCGCGGTGTTGGCGCAGAAGGAGGGTGCCCCCTTTCTCGCTGCTCAGGTGTCGAGGAAGGATGAGTTCAACTTTTACCGACAAGCCACAATCGAGATCAGCACTCAGGGCGAGCAATGGCGCGAGGCGCTCGCGGTGGCCGATCAGGAGCTGCGCCGGGTGAGGGATCATGGCTTCCTGCCCGAAGAGTTCGCCGAGGTTTTGGCCGAGTTTAAAACCGCCATTGAAGCGATGGGCCGCGGTGCGGCCAACCGCCAGTCCGGAAGGATAGCCAACCAAATCGCGCAGGCCCTCCACGATGGGAAAGTCATTACCCATCCGCACTTCGACTACGGGCTGCTCAAGCCGTCACTGGACCAGATCCCGCTCGAGCTGTGCCAGCGGTTTTTGCAGATGCTTTTTGGCAGGCCGCCGGGGCTTGGGGAGGGGTTCTTCGTCAGCGTGATGGGCAATGCGCTGATTGAGGAGGAGGGGAAGAGCCCGACTGAGGTTATCCTGGAGGTTGGCCGAGCTGCCAGCCAAGTGCCCGTCGAGCCGCTCGGCGAGCGCGAGGCAGTCGAGTGGGCCTATACCGATTGGGGCGAGCCGGGCACAGTCGTGAGTGACGAGCGCGTGGCCGATCTCGACCTGCGGCTCGTCCGCTTCGCCAACGGCGTGCGGCTCAACTTCAAGAAAACTGACTTCGAGCCCGGGCTCGTGCGCGTGTGGCTGCGCGTTGGCGAGGGCCGCATCGCCCTGCCCGTAGAGTTGCCCGGGCTAAACACATTGGCAGATCTGACCTTCAACTCCGCCGGACTTGGGAAGCATTCCGTTGAGGAGTTGAACCGGCTCTTTGCCGGAGTGAGCGGAGGAGCGCTCTTCAGGGTGCGGGACGATGCCTTTATCCTCCAGGGGCAGAGCTTCCCCAAAGACCTGCGGATGTATTTCCAGTCGCTCACCGCGCAGTTGGTCGACCCCGGCTGGCGGCCCGAAGCCCTGCGCCAGGCGCACCGAGTCGCGCAGAATATGTACCTGCACTTTCAGCACACGCCTGAAGGGCCGTTGACGGCTGAGGTCACTCGTATCCTTTCCGGCGGCGATCCGCGCTTTGCCCTGCCCGAAGAGAGCGTCCTGCTCTCGCGCACGATGGAGGAGCTGCGTGACTGGCTGGGCCCGCAGCTCGCGCACGGCCCGCTCGAAGTCTCGGTCATAGGCGACTTCGATCCCGAGGCGCTGTTGGCGATTGTGGCCGAGACACTGGGCGCACTGCCCGCGCGTGCGCAGAAACGCGACTTCACCGCGGAGCTGGCTAAAATAACGTTTCCCGAAAAACCGTTTAACGAAACCTACCGCATCCAGACGCAGATCGATAAGGGCGAAGTGCGCGTGTACTGGCCCACTCGTGGCGCGGGAGACCACCGCCACTCGCACTTACTCTTTGCTCTCGCCTCCATCTTTGAAGAGCGGCTGCGCGCTCAGGTACGCGAGAAAATGGGCGCCAGCTACAGCCCCTCGGTCCAGAGTAACAGAGGCGAAGCCACTCCCAACTTTGGCTATATCGAGGCCGGTTGCACAGTCGATCCGCGCCAGGCCCGGCAGGTGCAGGATTTGATTGTGCAGATCGGTGACGAGCTCGCCCGCAACGGCGTGAAAAAGGAAGAGCTCAACCGCATCCGGAAAGTGAAGCTGAACGATGCGCGCCAATTACAGCGCAACAACATGTACTGGCTCACCACTGTTCTGGCCCAGGCTCAGGAAAACCCCGAGACGCTCAATCCGGTGCGGACACTCCGCAGCGACATCGAGTCGATCAGCGTCGAAGAGCTGAGCGAGCTCGCGCGCACCTATCTCGGCGCCGCCCGCGCCTCGCGCGTTCTCGTCCTGCCCGAGGGCAAAGAGTGATCCCGCCGGGCTCGCCGCCACATCCCGAGGTGTCAGCCGCCAAACCGGAAAAGTCTGCTCCCCTTTGAGAAAGGCGCCCGGCTTGTTGGCCGAGCGCAACTTCCCCGGGCCCCTCTCGCCCGCCGCCCCGCGCGAGCGGGAAGAGGCAGCCCCACAGCCTCCGCGAGTTGCTGGCTCTTGTTGACTGAGGGGCAGCACCATCCGCAGCCAGTTTGTGGCGTTATACAGTAAGGGCAGCTTGAGGCTGTTATTTTGTAAGCGAGGTGGAGGATAGCTGGGCCCTGAGGTAGGCGGCACCTGCTTTTACGGCGGCGGCAGGATCTCTCGGTAAGTCATGCTCGATGATGTACCACTGTGCGCCAGCCTGTGCCGCAGCGGGGAGGATCGCCGCCCAATCGAGTACGCCCTCACCTACCGTAGCGAGGCCGAGGTGATTATCGGCCCGCCCGACTGGGGCGCGATCTTTGGCGTGAATGGCAAAGACCCGCCCCGAGAATCTCTCCAGCATTTCCACAGGGTCATAGCCTGCGCGCGCCACCCAGGACATATCGAGCTCGGCCTGGAGTGAGGGGCCCGCCGCGGCAAACATGATCTCAAGCCCCGTCTTCCCGTCGAAGTCTACCAATTCATAAGAGTGGTTGTGGTAGGCGAGCGACAGTCCCTCGGCCTCCAGCCGGCGGGCCATTTCTCCGAGGTAGTGCCCCGCTTCGGCCCAGCCAGCGGGGTCCTTGTTCGGCATTTGGGAGAGGATCAGCGCAGGCACCACCAGCATGTGGTTTCCCAGCGTTTTATTGAAGGCGACCTGGGCACCGAAGTTCTCGCGCAGGTCAGATAGCTCTACATGCGCAGAAACAATCTTGAGCCCGTATTTCTCTACAAGGGCCTTCAGCTCATGAGCCGAGACACCTTGATTGCCGAAGATCTCGATCGCAGTGATGCCCGCCGCCTTCACGGCGGCTAACTGCGCCTCAAGCGTCGGCATGCTGCGCAGCGTATACATCTGCACGGCGATTGGAGATTCTTTTTGGGCCTTGGCCTCTCTTGTCATGGCAGTGGGCAAAGCCGCACAAAGCAGCAGCGCGCTAAGGGCAGCAGCGAGTGGGAGACGTTGTATTTTCATTTTTTTGGGGGGATTACGGGGTGGACGTGTGTGTGGATCGGGTGCGGTTTAGAATTTCCACGTCGCCGAGCCGTAGATGTTTCGGGGAGTACCGACGTTGATGAGGGTGCGGGCGTCGGGCGCGGCGATGTAGTCTTTATCCAGCGCGTTGGCGACCGTGAGGCTGTAGCTCCAGTTGGCGCGGGTGTAGCTTAGCGTGAAATCGACGAGTGTATGCGCGGGCAAAAAACCAGAGCTGCGAATCGGGATCGGGTTGGCTGGCGTAGATGCCGGAGTGAGCCCCGCGACATTCTCAATGGCTCGTTCGCCGCTGTAGACCGCGCCTACAGCGAGGGCCAGTCCCCTGAGCGAGCCGCGCACGAACTCATAGCGGATGTAGCCGCTCGCCAGCTCTTCGGCTGCACCACCGAGGAGGTTTCCATTGGGATCGCGATTGGTCGTATCCGTATAGCTGGCGATGACCGAGAGGCTCGGAGTGATGGAGCCAGTGACCTGGTACTCCCAGCCCCTGGCCTCGCGCGAGAGGTATAGGCTGGGCAATAGTGTGGGCGGTGGCGGGTTGGCAAAGTTGCCCGGGTTGAAGACTTCGTAGCCGCTTTGCGAAATCTCGTAGTAGGCGATTGAGGCGATGATGCGCCCATCGAGGAAGCTGCCTTTGATGCCAAACTCGTCCTGCTCTCCCGCCGAAAAGGTCGGCGCAATCCCCGCTCCCACTTGCTCAAAGTCCGCTACAGGCACGGCATTCTCGGTGTGACCGTAGTAGAGCGACAGGCTGCTCAGCGGTTTTACAACGACGCCGTAGTTGTAGGTCGCCTTGCTGCCGGAGCCGGGGAACATCTGGCCTGCGACGGCTGGGTTGGGCGGAGTTTTGGCGGCAGAGAGCTTGTCCCCACTGAGGGCGTTAAAGGTGACGTGCGAGACGCCGCCCGAAATCACGACCCGCTTATCAAACAGTTCGAGCTGCTCTGTCAGGTAGACTTGGTAGCGGCTTTCCTGGAGGCGGCGTTGCGAGTTTATCGGGCCAACGACGGGCGTGCCGCTCGGGCGTGTTTCGGTGAGTATGTTGATGGACGGTGCGAAGCGCTGTGCCCTGTCGGAGTTGCGACTCGAGTAGGCGTAGGCAAAGCCGAGCAGTGTTGTCGATTTCAGTGAGTCCGCCTCGACGATGTAGGACCAGTCGTTCTGCACATCGCGATAACGCCTGTCAGTGGTTTGTTCCGTGCCGATGAGGCCCAGGTTGGGATCAAGCGCGGGCTCGGGAATCGTCGCGGTGTAGGGCGGGTTGGGGTCGAAGAGGACGCCCGGGACGTACTCGCCTGTGAGCGGGTTGACAGGTGTCCAGCCAGCAGGCACGGGGAGCAGGTAGCTCATGCGGATGCGCAAGTCGGACTGAGGGTTTCTGCCTTCGGCGACGCGCCCTGCCACGCGTACAGAGAGCCGATCCGTCAGTGTCGAAGTGAAAAGCAGCATGGCTTGATTCCACTCCTCGCGATCAAACTCGTAATCTCGTCCGTAGGTCGGGTTGAAATTGCGGGGGACGCCCTGGAGCACTTTAAACGCGCCACGTGTGCCGACGCTCGGGTCAGTCGGGATGCCTACGATGTTGGCATCTTTGAAGTGATAGTACTCGTAGCGCAGCGTGAGGTTCGTTTGTGGGGCCAGTCTCCACGTGAGCGACGGTGTGAAGAGAAGTGAATCGCGCCGATAGCCATCAATGTAGCCTGTGCTGTCTTGGTAGGCGACGACTGCGCGGTAGGCGAAAGAGTCATTGATCGGGCCGGTGACATCGACCTCTGCGCGGTTGGTATTGTATTCGCCAAGCTGGAGTTTGGCCGAGCCGCCGAAGGTGAACTGCGGCTTCTTGGTCACCAGGTTAACCGTGCCCCCGGGTGTGCCCGAGGGGTGCAGCAGCGCATCAGGGCCCTTTACGACCTCGACCCGGCCAATGGCTCCGTGGTCGTAGTTTCCGCGGCCCGCAGTATTAAACCCGTCCACCCGGCGGCCTCCCGTCTCAAAGCCGCGAATCGTTGTGCGATCTTCCCCGCCCGGAATACGGGCCTCGCCCACGCCCGCCACATATTTGGTGGCATCGAGAACGCGGGAGCCGCCGACGTCGTTGAGAAACTCCGAAGTCAGCACCGTGACCGTCGTCGGCGTATCCATGATATTTGCTGCGATACGCCCTCCCGCAGCAGACTCGCTCGCTTGATAACGCGCTGGAGCCAAAGAGGAGACTTCAAATGGCGAGAGGACGACCGTCTCCTCCGCAGTTTGATCGGGAGCTGTCTGCGCGAGCGAGACGGTCGCCGTTATCGAAATCAACACGCCACAAAGCGTAGCGGTTATGATCAGGCGGGGAGGGAGATTTGGGGAGTTGGGGTGTTTCATTGTTGGGGTAAGCTAAAGGCCGACTCACGACCTGGGGTTTACGATAGGGCCGCCCTGCGAGCGGCCGCGTGAGATTTCGGAAAAGCTCTCGGGCCGAGGGGCTTTCCCAAAAATATCTGGCCGCAACTCCTGCCGCGGCACCTGCCCTTCGCTCGCCTCATCCAGGCGCCGCGCCAATACTCCGCCAAAGCGCGATCCCACACAGAGTGATTTGCGCAGATACCCCAGCGAAGTTCCCGCCCGACTCGCATACTCGTGCTGCTGCGCCACAGCCAGTTTTCCCAGATAGGCTCGAAGCGATTTCATGGCTTGGAGATTTTTACTATATAATAAATTTAGTCAATTCCATACAGCATTAATAAGGCCGGGTTTTCCCACTGCGCCCCGATTAATTTAATTCGTGATTACTCAGAGGTAATCTTAGGCCATCCGGATGAACCGTACCGTAGGGGAAATCATGGAGGCCCGCCGCGCCCGCCTTCACGCTTGGATCAAGGCCCATCATGAGGGCTCTCAAGCTGCCTTCGTCCACGCAACGGGCATTAACCGGGGGGAGCTCTCCTCATTGCTCCACGCCAAGCCGTTTGGGGAAAGTCGGGCAGCCACACTGGAGGAGCTTGCGGACATGCCCAAGGGCTACCTGGTCTTTCCCCTCAACGAGTCGGGGCAGACTTCAGCTGCCGTGCCGCCTGCGATCCAGCGCTTCGCGGGTTTCGGCCCGGAGCTTCAGGACCTGCTCTTCACACTTGGCGAAGCGGCTCAAGCTTTGCCCGAGATTGCGGCCCATCTCGGAACCCTGAAGCAGCTTGTCCATAAACGCCTTCGCGGCGGCCCAGCTTCTCCCAAACCGAAAAAGCCGAAGAAGCGTAAGTCTGGTTCATGATCTTTTTCAGCGGCGCGCTGAGCGGCTGTCGGCGCTGTGATTTCGTAGAGATTCATAAATGACAGTATCTCGTTCGCGTGAGGCTAGTGAGCGTGCGAGCGGGAAGAGGTGGCGCCACAGCCTCCTTGACCTGGGGTGGTGGGGCGTGCATCACGCTTCGCACGTTCCGAGTCACGGAGGAGTGGCTGAGTGGTTAAAGGCATCTGTCTTGAAAACAGACGTGGGTGTAAGCCCACCGGGGGTTCGAATCCCTCCTCCTCCGCGCGGGATCGCTCACCGCTTCGTAGCCCTTTGCTTTCCCCCCAAAAAATGAGCACGCCCCCAATTCCGCTGTCCTTGATTCCGCAGCCTGCCCAAGTCGAACGCGGCGAAGGTCAGTTCACGCTCACGGCGCAAACGGCGCTCATTGCAATTGGCGGCAAACCGCACACTGCCAAGGCCGCTGCCCAATTTGCGGCGATGGTCGAAGAGAGTTTTGGGCAAAAACTCCCGCAGCTTGTGGAAGCCGCCGACGGAGCCGAGGCGGCCGCAGCACCCGCAGCCGCGCGCGTGATCCGCTTTCGCTTCGACGAAGGCGCTGAGCTGCCGCGCGAGGGCTACGTTCTGGAAATCACGCCCTCCGGCGTTTCGATCCGCGCGGGCGATGCAGCCGGACTTTTTTACGGCGCAGTTACGCTCTGGCAGCTCCTCACTGCTGCGCCCGAACCCGCGCTCCCCGCCACGCTTCCCGCGCTGCGGATCACCGACTCGCCACGCTTCAAGTGGCGCGGCTTCATGCTCGACTCCGCCCGCCACATGCAGCCGGTCGAGCAGATCAAGCGGCTGATCGACCAGGCCGCGCGGCACAAGCTCAACACCTTCCATTGGCACCTCACCGATGACCAAGGCTGGCGGCTGGAAATCAAGCGCTACCCAAAACTCACCGAAGTCGGCGCGTGGCGCATCCCTGCGGGCAAGGCGGGAATCGGCCCCGATGGGCAGCCGCTGCGCTACGGCGGGTTTTACACGCAGGCCGAGGCGCGCGACATCGTCGCCTACGCTGCCGAGCGGCACATCACGGTCGTGCCCGAGTTTGATATGCCCGGCCACGCGCGCGCCGCGCTGGCCGCTTACCCCGAGTTTGGCCCCACAGGGCAGGCGCCCGAGGTTTCGCCCGACTGGGGGATCCACCCCTACATCTTTGATGTGACCGACGAAGCCTTCGCGTTTCTGGAAAACATCCTGCGCGAGTTTTTCGACATCTTCCCCAGTCGCTACATTCACATCGGCGGTGACGAGGCCGTAAAACATCACTGGAAAAACTCGCCCAAGGTGCAGGAGAAAATCCGTGCGCTCGGCCTCGCCGACGAGAACGCGCTGCAAAGCTGGTTCGTCCGTCGTGTTGCCCGGTTCCTCGCCGCCAACGAACGCCAACTCATCGGTTGGACCGAAATCATCGACGGCGGCCCGTTGCCCGAGGGCGCCAGCCTGATGGTCTGGTACAAACTCGAAAGCGCCGCAGTGGCTGCCGAGGCAGGGCACGATGTCGTGATGACGCCCTCCGCTTACACTTACCTGAATTGCGCACAGTCTTTTGCCCACGCCGCGCCTCCCGGCCACGATTGGCCGACCACGCTTCAGGTGGTTTACGAGCACGAGCCGATTCCCGAGGACGTGCCCGCCAGCGCTGCGCATCGGATTATCGGCTATCAAGCGAACCTTTGGACCGAGCATATCCGCATACCGCAGCACGTGGAGCACATGCTCTACCCGCGGCTCTCTGCCATCGCCGAAAACGCGTGGTCGCCCGCAGCCCTGCGCGATTGGCGGGGCTTCTTGCCGCGCATCGTCGCGCAGCTCCGCCGGCTGCACCGCACCGGAATTGCTGCCGCTGACAGCGCCTTCGCCGCGCAGATCGACGCGGAGCCTGCCGATGCCGATGCGGGCCCAAACCCGAGTGCCGCCCAAGTGCGACTCTGGAGCCAGACCGGATTTGGTGAGCTGCGCTACACGACCGACGGCAGCGAACCGCGTGCCGATTCGCCGCGCTACACCGAGCCGCTCACGCTCGCGCTCCCCGTCACGATCACCGTCAACGCCTTCTTTGAGGGGCGGCCTATTGCCAAGCCGCACCGCGCCGTGGTGGATGCGCTCGCATTGCGCACCCGCACTGCCGAGCAACTCCTTCCCCAGCCGGAAAGTGGCCGCCGCCTCGAGGACGATGAGCCGCTGGAGGGCGAGCGACTCACCGTCCTTGTCAATATCGTCACGCCCCGCTGGGTCTGGAAACAGGCGCCGCTCGATGGCATCCGCAGCCTGCGTGTCGAAGCACTCGACGTGCCCTACAACTTCGCCTTCGCGCCAGAGCACGAACAGCCGCTCCAGCGCGCTACCGAGCCCGTCTACCTGCAACTTTACTTTGGCGGCTTCGAGGGCGAGCCGGTCGCTCAAGCACTCGTCGATCCCGCGCTGCCCACACCGATCAAAACCGTAACCCTGCCGCTGCCCGAAGGCCTCAGTGGCCGACACGACCTGCACCTTAAATTCACCGGCGACGAGTTTACCGAGCTCCCGCGCGAAACCCTCTGGGCCATCAAGCGCCTCCAGCTCCTCACTGCCGAAGAAGCGCGAAACGGCCAGTGACCGCGGGTGTTTACGCCCACGCGAGGAGGTGCCCGCCCGCCACCGTTTTGGAGTAAACGTAGGAAGGCGCACCCGAGCGAATCGGATGCGCCTTCTGTGCGAAGCAAAACGGGCTTTTTAAGGCCCCGGCTGACACAGCCTCGACTACCCCTAGTCTGTCCGATGCTGGCCGAATGGGTGTTTAACCAACGCCGGACGGATGCTGTGCCAAGGTGTCAGGGAGTATTCCTCCGTACTTTCCGCAAGCGCGTAAATTCACGTAGCCGCCCTGCTCCCGCGCTGTCGATGGGGAGTGGGCTGGGACGGCTCACGGGGTGGCCGGGCTTATGCCTTTTTCTTGTACAGGGTCTTGGGATCTACGAGGCGGCGGGCGACGAATTGCAGGGTCATGCTCGCCTGGTTGTCGGGATCGGCTTGTCCGCTGAGCTGGCGGTAGAAGCAGGATTTGTAGCCGTTGTGGCAGGAGACGCCGCCGATGCTTTCGACCTTCAGCAGGATGACGTCCTGGTCGCAGTCGGTGAGGACGGCTTTGACGAGTTGCACGTTCCCCGACTCCTCGCCTTTGCACCAGAGCTTGCGCCGTGAGCGGCTCCAGTAGGTGGCCTTGCCGGTGCGCAGGGTGTGCGCGAGTGACTCGGCATTCATGAAGGCAAACATCAGCACTTCGTTGGTGAGGTGGTCAGTGGTGATGCAGGGGATGAGCCCTTCGGCGTCGAACTTGGGTTGGAGGGTGGTGCCGAGTTCGATCTCGGCAGTGGTGGTGCGTGCGGGAAAAACAAAGGCACTCATGGTCGGCTGGGTGGTGGTGAAGTTTGGTGTGCAGGACGCCGTTGTGCGGATGGATGCGGGTCGTTTTTTTCGTGTGTAGGGGGAGCGGTGTGCGGTGGCGACGTTTGTTCTCGTCTTAATGTGAGGGGAGGGAAGGCGCGCGTGTGGCTCTGCGCAGAGCGCAGCTCGGTGCGGGCGGGCGGCGCAGTCAGGCGCGATGGGGATTTGCCGCGAGCTGGCGCAGGTACTCGAAGGAGTAAATGCCGGTGCGATGCCCGTCGCTAAAGTCGAAGCGCAGCGCGTAGTTTCCCACGACTTGCCAGCCGAGGATGCTGACGGCGCTGTGGTCGCGCGCAGTGGTCGGGCCTTCGCCGCCGTGCACCTGGCCCAGGATGTCGCGCTCGCCTTGAGCTTGCGCACTGGGCGAGGCAGCGCGCAGGCGCGCGCACTCGTAGTAGGTCTCGACGCCGTCGCTCCACGCAATCGCGAGCTCCTTTCCGATGAGTTGTATGTTGGTCGGTGTAACCACAGCCGCGGGCTGGTTTATTTTGCGGGGCCGAGGGCCCATGTATTTTGCGAGCCGCTCGTTGGCGGCTCGTCGGTTCAATGAGTTTAAGAAATCCGTCCGAGCTCGTTTTGGGGAGTTCGGCGCCCCGCGAATTGGGCACAAGCGGTTTTCCCATTTGGCGCGGCTTCGCTGGGGCCGCGCCGGTTTGATAAACGAAAACAAAATGTGCGGCGAGGTCGCCGCACAGAGGGTAGTGCCCTCTGCCACTTACGCTCGCGCGAAGTAAGCAGCGGGCCGCGCGATCTTTCCTGCTGACCAAGGGCCGGAGTGAGTAAACACTGCCGCCCCGACGGAGAGGCGGCGAGGTCGCCGCACAGGGAACCGCGAAACTCGGCACGGGCGCGTTGGTCCGTGCCCAATAGGATGCGGGCCTATCAAGCCTCGGCGAGGGCTTCGGCGTAGCGCTCGGCGACTCGATCCCAGTTCACGACGTTCCAGAAGGCGCCGATGTAGTCGGGGCGGCGGTTCTGGTACTTCAGGTAGTAGGAGTGCTCCCAGACATCCATCGTGAGTAGCGGAGTGCCTTCGATGCCGGCGATTGCCTTGCCCATGCGTGGGTTGTCCTGATTGGCGGTCGAGCCCACAGCCAACTTTTTCTCGGGCGTCAGGTAGAGCCAGGCCCAGCCGGAGCCGAAGCGCGTGGCGCCCGCCTTGGAGAACTCTTCCTTGAACTTCTCAAAGGAGCCGAAGGTCTCGTCGATGGCCTTGGCGAGCGCACCAGTCGGGGCGCCGCCTTTTGCGGGGGCGAGGCTCTTCCAGTAGAAGTTGTGGTTGGCGACGCCGCCGCCGTTGTTGCGCACAGGCGTGCGGATCGCCTCGGGCAGGTCGCCGATGTTGGAGATGAGGTCGCACAGGCAATCGGGTGGGGTGATGCCTGCGCCTTCAAGGATGGCGTTGAGGTTGTTGACGTAGGTCTGGTGGTGTTTGCCGTGGTGGATCTCTACCGTCTCGCGGTCGATGTAGGGTTCCAGTGCGTCGGTCGCGTATTCGAGTTCAGGGAGTTTATATGCCATTGTTACTGAGGGTTCAGGTTGTCGGTTAATAATCGGGTGGGCCGGAATCTGCGCACCTAATAGCTCCCGTCAAGATGCCGGTGGCATATCCGTTCACACTCGCGCGGGGGTGGGGCCACCCCGTGCCAATTTGCATGCCGCTTGTTGGCGGCGTGCACGCTCGCGCGACTTGGGAGGCACGCCGCTCTTCTCCCCATTCACGCAGGGGGCCGTGTTGAGTTGGTCGGTGTGCAGGCGAGGCCTTCGTTGGGCCACTCGGACCAAAGGGCGACTTAACCCGTTAACCAAAGAGTTCGCCTCAATGGGTTTTCGATTCATTCGCGGGTGATGTATCCGTTTCCCGCCCCCTCACCGTTTCAGCCGGAAGAAGGTTTGCAGGAGTACGCGGCAGTCTTCCTCCATGATTTCGCCTGCGGAGATTTCGAGGTGGTGGTTGATTGTGGGGATGGCGTTGAGGTCGCTGGCGCCGCCGAGGCAGCCCATCTTGGGGTCACGCACGGCGTAGCACACGCGCTTGAGCCGCGACATCAGGACGGCGCCGGAGCACATGGGGCAGGGCTCCTTGGTGACGTAGAGCGTGCAGCCTTCGAGCCGCCAGTCGCCGAGAGCGCGCGCGGCCTGCGTGATCGCGAGCAGCTCGGCGTGCGCGGTCGGGTCGCGCGAGTTTTCGACCGTATTGTGCGCCAGGGCGACGATCTCGCCTTCGCGCTCGATCACTGCGCCGACGGGCACTTCGCCGCGCCGCCACGCGTCGATGGCCTGGTTGTAGGCCAAGGTCATGAAAAACGTGTCATCGCGCAGCAGTTGCGAGGGGAAGCGTTTCTCAAAAGGGCACTCGGGAGCGGGCTTGCGGGTGGTTTGCATCGGGTGTGGGTTTGGCGCGCGCAGGCGTATGCGCGGCGTGGCGGTCGCGTGTGCGCCAACACAGCCCGAGGCTCCGCTGCGTGTAAAACCTTGACTTGGGCAGCCCCGCTAAGGCTTACAAGTGCCCCTCCTTTCATCCAGGCACGTTTTCCCGACTTTATAATATGCACCCAGCCTCCCTCACCCAAGCCCCCCTCGCTCTCGTATGGCAGATGTAAATGCGATTGAGGTAGAGGGAAAGGTCGTGGCCGTCCTGCCGGGCACGATGTTTAAGGTCGAGCTCTCCAACGGACACGTCGTGCTGGCGCACATTTCGGGAAAGCTGCGCAAGCACTTCATCAAGATCGCGACGGGCGATCTGGTAAAAATGGAGATGAGCCCCTACGACCTGGAGAAGGCGCGCATCACCTATCGGGTGCGCGAGCAAAATGCCAACCGCCCGGGCCACTTTCAGCGTCGCAGACGCTAGCGTTTCGGGGCAGCACTCCGGGCCGCCCGTTGCCGTCGTCGGCGCTGCGCCGCCAGGCCGAGCGGCTGCGCCGGCCCCAAGTCCCCCCGTGCCGCCGGCCCGTGCCCGCGCCGGAAAAACGGGCCGTCCGCGCCGCCGCTACGCCAACGCCTGGGTCGGCCAATCGTCCGCACCTGCCGCGTTTGCCGAAGACATCAATGGCTTCCTCAACTACGTCGGGCTGGAGCGCGGGCTCTCGCCCAAAACGCAAGAGGGCTACTTGCGCGATCTCGACCAGTGCGCGGCCTTTCTCGCGCAGCGCGGTGTGAGCGATTGGCGCAGCGTGGCGGGGCGCGAGGCTGCGCTTTGGGTGCAAAGCCTGAGCACGGCGGATTATGCGGCCGCGAGCCTTGCGCGAAAGTTGGCCGCGCTCCACGGGATTGCGCTCTATCTCGTGCGCGAGCGGCTGCGCGAAGACGATTTCGCGGCCCTGCTCACCGCGCCAAAGTTCCAGCGCACGCTGCCCGACACGCTCACCCACGAAGAGGTCGAGCGGCTCCTGGCCGCGCCGAGCGGCGGCGACCCGCAGGCGCTGCGCGACAAGGCCCTGCTGGAGCTGTTCTACTCCAGCGGCCTGCGCGTCACCGAGCTGGGCACGCTGACGATCCAGCAAGTCGACCTGGAGCACGGCTTCCTGCGCGTCTTTGGCAAAGGCTCGAAGGAGCGCGTCATCCCCGTCGGCTCCAAGGCGACTGCCGCGATTACACGCTGGCTGGAGGCGGGCCGCCCCTACTTCGTGAAGCCGCACACCGGCAGCGAGCTGTTCCTCAGCAAGCGCGGCCGCGGGCTCTCGCGGATCATGCTCTGGGTGCTGGTAAAAAAATACGCGCGCGCGGCGGGAATCACGAAAACCGTAAAGCCGCACCTGCTGCGGCACTCCTTTGCCACGCACCTGCTGAGCGGCGGTGCCGACCTGCGCGCGATTCAGGAGATGCTGGGCCATACGAGCATCGCGACGACGCAGATTTATACGGCAGTCGAGCCGCAGCACCTCGTCGAGCAGCACGCGCGGTTTCACCCGCGCAATCGCGAGCCCCTCGATTAGCCGCGCAGTGGCCCGTGTGTTTCCCGCGTGCCGTCGCTCGCCTGCGCGCTGTCGGGCCTTTCGTTTCGCGCTGGATTTTCGCCCCGCGCTCCCGCACCGATTTCCCCGATGGCTGCGACTGAAGAAAGTTTTAAGGACTACAAGCGGGTGGAAAAAAAGGCCCTGGAGCTGCTGGCCGAGATGCGCCGTGCCGCCGGGCCGGGCGGGCAAAAAGTCGATATCGAGCTGGCCCTGCTCGTCGCGATTTTCGAGCTCCACAAAGACGAGCTGCCGCCGCAGACAATCGGCAGCATCGTGCAAGGCCACCTCAAGCAGATCATCCCCTACTACAGTGCGCGCGAGACTGCGCGCGGCGCGTAGCGTGAGCCGACGCATGCCAGGCCGGAGGAAGGGGAAACCCGCGTGGGCGATTTTTTAAAAAACCTGAGTTAAACCGGCGCCGTGTGAGTCCGGGACAAATCATGAAGAGTAATCCTTTTGTCATCTGGGGGCTGAAGCTCGCCCTCTCTGTGGCCTTCATCAGCGCGGTCGCCGATCGCTTTGGCGTTTGGGGGAAGTCGGGAAAAGGGGGCGTCGTGTGGGGTGACTTTGCGCACTTTGTGGCCTATACGAAATCGCTGAACCCGTGGTTTCCCGCGGCCTGGATCGGGCCACTGGCGTACTTTGTCACCGCGCTGGAACTCGCCTTGGGCGTCTTGCTTTTGACGACATGGAAATCGCGGGAAGTCGCGCTCCTCAGCGGCCTGTTGCTGCTGTCGTTTGGAGCGGCGATGGCCTTTTCTGTCGGGCTCAAGCCCGCGCTGGACTACAGCGTCTTCAGCGCTGCCTTTGCCGCCTTCGCCCTGTCCTGCTTGTCGAAGGGTTAGCTGAGGCCGAATCCGCACCGCTTCGCCGACGCGCCACCGAGCGGCCCGCAAAGAAAAGCGCGCCCCGGCGCGGTGCACCAACGGGTGCACCGCACAGTAAAACGGTCGAAGACCGTATGCCGAGGAGTGCGCCGCCAATGAAAAGGCCTCAGGCTCCTTCGAGGATTAGGCGGATGGAGTCGAGCCGCAGGCGGGAGGCTTCGATTGCCTTGCGGGTCTGGCGCACTTGTTGCTTGGCGAGCTCGATCTCTTTGTTGCTCACGTTGTCGTTGAGCTTGCTCAGGTCGACGAGTCGTTGGAGCTCGGCGGTGAGGTGCGCGGCGGCGGTTTCGCGCGCGGCTTGGCGCAGCGGGGCGGCTTGCGCTTCAGCGAGCTCGGTCGCGCCTTCGAGCAGGTTTTTAAGCAGCGTGGCGTTGAACCCGGGTTTTTCCAGAAACTGCGGCAGCGGCGCGTCCTCCAGATCGCGTGCGAGCGCCTCGGGCGGCAGCTCTGCGCCGCGGTCGCGGCCGTGGATGTCGACGAGGACGCGCAGCGGTGTGGGCGGCAGGAACTGGTCGAGGTGCCAGCGCGTGTCTTCGACGGTTTCGAGGACGAAGACCGCTTCGAGCAGCAGGTTCGGCGTGTCGGATTCGAGCAGGCAAAAGGCAGTCGTACCCGTGGGCGATTTGATGAGCAGGTCGATGGTGTCCTGCACGAGTGGATGATCGGCGGAGAGGAAGCCGATGTCTTCGCGCGCAATCGCGCGGGCGCGCGAGTAGGTGGCGAGCAGGCCGCCCTCGGCGGGGATCGCCGGAAAGCCCTCGACGTAGGCTTGGGAGGCGTCGAGCGAGACGTCGCCCGCCTCGTGATCGACGACGCGCACGCCGAAGTGGTCGAGCAGCGTGCTCAGGTTTTCGCGCAGTGTGGGGCTGGAGTCGGCGGCGCGGATTTTCTCGATCAGCGCGGCGGCGCGCGTGGGTTCGTAGGAGTTGAGCTCCAGGAGCCGGTCGCGGCCTTGCGCGAGTTTCTGGTTTAGCGCGGCGCGGAATTTTTCCGTCTCGGCGATGAGGGTTTCGAGCTTCGCCTGCGCGTCCGCGCAGTCGGTCGCCTTTTCTCCAAACTCGGCTACGAGGGCGAGGAGCCGCTCGTGGTACGCGTCGCGGTAATCGTTGCCGCCGTGCAGCGGTGTTTCAAAGGCGGCCAGGCCGTGGTGGTACCAGCGGGCAATCGCCTCATCGGCCCCGCCCACGAGGTACGGCACGTGGATGCGGATGGTCTGCGACTGGCCGATGCGGTCGAGCCGCCCGATGCGCTGCTCGACGAGGCCGGGGTTGAGCGGCAGGTCGAAGAGGACGAGGTGGTGGGCGAACTGGAAGTTGCGCCCCTCGCTGCCGATCTCCGAGCAGATGAGGAGCTGCGCGCCATCGGGCTCGGCAAACCAGGCGGCCTGGCGGTCGCGGTGGATCAGCGAGAGCCCTTCGTGGAAGAGCGCGAGGTTCAGGTTGAGCTGCTCTTTGATGGCGGTTTCGAGCGCGAGTGCCTTTGCCGCGGTTTTGCAGATGAGGAGGACTTTTTCGCGCGCGTGTTTCTTTAAAAAACCGATCAGCCAGGCGAGCCGCGGGTCGCCTTTGAATGAGTAGCGCGGCGCGCGTGTGGCCGCGCGTTTCGCCGCGCTTTCGGTCTCTGGTGCGGGCGACTGTTCGCCCGATTCTTCGGCGAGGATTTCGCGCGCGACCTGGGCGAGCTGCTCGGGGCTGGCGCCCTCGATTGGCGCGGGCTGGTACTTGCGCTTGGGGAAGCCGCGCATGGCCGCGCGCGTGTTGCGAAAGACCATGCGGCCCGTGCCGTGTTGATCGAGCAGCGTGCGCAGGAGCGCGGCGCGGGCGTCGGCCCCGCCGCTTTCCAGCGCGCTGAGGTGCTGGCTGAGCTTTTGCGGATCGCGGTCGAAAATCTTGAGCAGGGCTTGATGATCGGCAGCCGAGAGCGGGCGCCCCTCGACGAGCGCATCGGCGATGCCGGCGATGGAGGCGTAGCCTTCCGTCTCTTCGAGGAAGGCCTGGTAGTCGCTGTAGCGGTGTGGGTCGAGCAGCCGCAGTCGGGCGAAGTGGCCGCTGGAGCCGAGCTGGTTTGGCGTGGCGGTGAGCAGTAGCAGCCCGGGCGTGTTTTGCGCGAGTGCTTCGACGAGTTGGTAATCGGGCGAGGCGGCTTGCGGCGACCAGCCGAGGTGGTGGGCCTCGTCGACGATGACGAGATCCCAGCCCGCGGCGATTGTCTGCGCGCGGCGTTTTTCGTTTTCGGCGAGCGTGCCGATGGCCGCGAGGGCGAGCTGGCTGGAGAGGAAGGGGTTGGCCTTTTCGGCGTCTGCTCCGCCTGCGCCTTCCTCGCTGCCGCTGGCTTCGAGGGCCTGCGCGCGGGCTTCGTCGAAGATCGTAAACCACAGGTTGAAGCGGCGCAGCAGCTCGACGAACCACTGGTGCACGAGGGACTCGGGGACGAGGATCAGTGCGCGCTTTACGCGGCCGGTGGCGAGCAGCCGCTGGAGGATCAGGCAGGCCTCGATCGTCTTGCCGAGGCCGACTTCGTCGGAGAGCAGCACGCGCGGGATCTGGCGGCGCGAGACTTCGCTCAAGATGTAAAACTGGTGCGCGATCAGATCGACGCGGCCCCCGAGCATGCCGCGCAGCTCGCTGCGGGCGAGCTCGGCCTGCCACTGGAGTGTGCGGTAGCGCAGGTCGAAGACCTCGGCGGGCTCGGCCAGGCCGGTGAGCAGCCGGTCGGCGGGCGAGTTGGCGCTCATCGCATCGGCGATTTCCGACTCGGGCACGCGCAGGCTGCCGCCGTTGCCCACATAGACGAGGAGCCGCCCGGCGGTGCTCGCCACTGCACTTCCCGCGCCGCTGCTCGCGGGCCTGTCTTCGATGACGGCCTCGACGGTGAAGCTGGCTCCGGCGCGGGTGGCGACGCGGTCGCCCTCCTTGAAGCGGACGCGCTTGAGGACGGGGGTGCCGCGCGCGTAGATCCGCCGTTCGCGCGTGGCGGGAAACTCGATCGTGATCTGGTTGTGGTCGAGCTCGCTGACCAGGCCGAGCCCGAGCTCGGGCTCGCGCTCACTCACACAACGTTGTCCGGCTAGGTCTAGGATCATAAGCCCTCCGAGCGAAGCCGTGCGCAGGCGCGGCGCGATTGTTTAATTTACGCAGGCGCTGGATTGCCGCGGGCTACTCGGCGGCGGCTGCGGCGGGTGCTCGCAGCGCCTCCCACCACGGGCCAAAGTGTTGGGCGCGCCCGTCCAGATACATGGGTTGCCCGATCAGCGGCGTCCACAGCGCGTAGGGGCGCTCGGCACTGGCTGCCGCGATGCGCCGGAACGGGTCATCCCAATCGTGATCGGAGAGCGTGAAGCGCCCTACGTGCCCGGGAGTAAACGCGCGGGCGCCGAGCTCCTGCGCGGCCTGGGCGGACTCCTCGGGCCGCATGTGCATGTGCCGCCAGCGGTCGTTGTATTGGCCGCTGTCGAGGCTCACCCAATCGAAGGGGCCGTGCCGCGCGCCGATCTCGGCAAAGTGCGGCCCGTAGCCAGTGTCGCCGCTGAAGAAGAGCTGCCGCTGCGCCGAGCGCAGGATGAGGCCCATCCACAGGGTTTGGCTGCGCTTGAATGTGCGGCCGGAAAAGTGCCGCCCGGACGTGGCGATTACCTCCACGGCGGTGGCGGCTTCACCTACGGCGGTCACGCCGTCTGGCGCGGCGCGATACGAGTCGCCCCAGTCGAGCTCCGCCACGCGGTCGCTTTCGTAGCCCCAGCGCTCCAGATGCGCGCCGACGCCGAGCGGCGCTACGATCTTGCGCGCCTTGGCGCGCAGCGCGCGCGCGGTCGGGTAGTCGAGGTGGTCGTAGTGATCGTGCGTGATGACGAGCAGGTCGATCTCCGGCATGTCCTCGGCGGTGTAAACGAGCGTGCCCGCGAAGGCGCGGTTCGCCCAGGAAAACGGTGCGGCGTAGTCGCTGAAAATCGGATCGACCAGGATCCGCAGCCCGCCGAGCTGCACGTAGAACGAGGAGTGCCCGAGCCAGAGGATGAGGTCTTCGCTGCGGTCGAGCGCGCGCAGGTCGGTCTTGATCGTGGGCAGCGGGCGAGGGGGGCGGGTCTCGGCACGCTTGCCGCTGAAGTTTCTGAACATGAGTGAGAGCCGCGACTCGTCGGTCGTGAGCATCGGCGTCTCGATCTGGTTTTGAAAACTGCCGTCGCGGTAGTTGGGCGAGCGGGTGATCCGCGCGAGCCGCTCGCCGCGCGGCGCACTGCCGAAGACGGGGTGCGTGAAGTAAAACAGTGCGGCGGCGAGGGCGAGCAGCAGGACTGCGGCGAGGGCGAAGAGCATGAGCTTGGTGAGCATTTTTATCGGAGGGCAGGGGAGCGGAGCAGGGAGCGCGGGCGTGCTGGGTGATGCGGGCGGCGCGGTGTGCGCGACCCGCGCTGCGGAGCTGCGGTGTGAGAGACGGGAGAGGTGCGCAGGCTGGGCAAGTCCCCCGCATTCTCAAGTGCTGCCGATTAAATCGGGATGCGGGAATCAGGCAGTCGCTGGGGAATCCTACGCGAGTGGTCCCGTTTTACAGGGCGGGCGGGCCGCGAAGCCTTGGCAGCCGTATGGACTACTTTCGCTTTATTGTGACTCTCATCGGTGCCGCGGTTCTTGGCTGGTTTGGTATCTCCACGATGCGCGATCACCCCGTCGATGCTCCTTCACTTTTTAGCAACGAGGGCTTGCCCCCCGAGGCGCGTAGTGAAATCGGCGGCAGCACCCTCTACCGCGCCGATGCCGCGCGCGGCGTCATCCCCACTGCTGACCCCAGCATCCGCATCGGCGGTTGAGTCCTCCACTGCGCGTGGGGCGGTGGCGTGGCGCCACTTGCCATTCAATTTGGGAATCGGCTCCGGCGATAAAACGGGTCTGCGACCCCGCCAGAGCACGATTCCCAAATTTAACGGAACCTCCCCCTGTCGCATTGCGACAGGGAATAGGGCATCAAATGCGAATGGAACCGATTGGGACGGGGTGAAGCGGTTTGTCGGTGAATTACCGATTCTTTCTACTGTGCGGCTTGTTCGTCGGGCGGAACGCCCGACAGCAAGCCGCACAGTAAATGGGTGCAGGCACCGCCTGCCGCCCCACGCGTAGTGGAGAAATAGGGGTCAATTCCCGATGGCAAGGGACACTGGCGAGTCGCCAGCGAAAAGGGTCTTAGCCCCCTCGGCGGGCTTGGCGGTTGATCGAAGGGCGGTCGCGCGCGGTCATTCCGGCGGCGAGTGCTCCGCCAAAGGGCGTGAGCGGCATCACCAGCGAGCGTCGCCCCAGCAGGGTGCCTGGCATGAGGACGGCGTTGCAGCCGACCTCCGCTTCGTCGCCCACGATCGCTCCGAACTTTCGCAAGCCGGTCGGGATGCGGGTCTCTCCCGTATCGACCTCGATCTCGCCTTGATCGAGCCGCAGGTTGGAGCAGATGACGCCCGCGCCGAGGTGTGCCCCGTTCCCCAGTACCGAGTCGCCCACGTAGCTGAAATGCGGCACCTGCACGCGGTCGAGCAGCAGCGCGTTTTTAAACTCGCAGGCATTCCCCAGCACACAGCCCGCGCCGACGATCACGTTACCGCGCAAGTAAGCGCCGGGCCGGATCTCCGTGCCCGGGCCGATCCACAGCGGGCCGATCAACGTCGCGTGCGGCGGAAGTTTTACGCTCGGGTCGATGTGTACCCAGCCCTCGACGTGCACCCCTGCGGGCAGGCTGATCGCAGGTGGGTGCGGCTGCGCCGCTTGTCGCTCGGCCAGCGCGGCTGCGATCTGTTTCAACCACTCCCAGGGCGGCAATTGCGCGGGGAATTGTTTGGCAAAAACGGAGAGCGACTCGGGCAGTGAAAAAAAATCAGCAGCGTGCATGGGAGGTCTTCGACCTCTCCTATTTGGCGAGGTGTCGTTGCCACCTCGTCAATGTCGTTTCCGCCTTGAGCGATTACCAAGCCCGGCCCCTGCGTGAGCAGGGCAGCAGGGCAGCATGCGCCGCGTGTCGCCCGTGTCGCGCGAGCGTGAGTGGCTGGCTCACAGAGCCCAGGGGGCTTTCTCTACAACGGTGCCGGTGGGGTTGCGGTGCAGGGCGATGCGGGCGAGCCGCGGCCGGTCGTAGGCGTGCTCGATCACGACGCGCAGCCGGTCGGTCTCGGTCAGCGGCACCGGGTTCAGCTTACAGTAGCCGATTGTGGTGCCCCAGGTCAGCGGGGCCCACGCGCCGTCGCGCCACACGTCGACGCGGTAGTTGGCGATGTGCTGGCCCTCGGTGATCGCTTCGCGCAAGTGCACGACGTCGAAGCTCACGGGCTGCGGCCAGCGCAGCTCCAGCCAGCCGCTGTGCTCGCCCTCGGCGGGGGCCCAGTAGCTGTCGGGGGCGCCATCGAAAACCGCGCTGGCGGACTCGCCGCCGCTGCTCGCGCCGAGGCTGGCCCCGGGTGCCGCGTCGCTGGCGAAGAGCTGCTCGCGCAGGCGGGCAAACTCCAGAAAGGCGCGCACGTCGTTTTCGTGAAACAGGCCCTCGTCCGTCGGCGGGATGTTGAGCAGCAGCTTGCTGTTGCGCCCCACGGAGCTGAAATACAGCGCGAGGAGATTTGCCGGACTGCGCACCTGATCGTCCTCGCTGCTGCGCCAGAACCAGCCCTTGCGGATCGACACATCGGTCTCGCCCACGCGCCACGCCGTGCCGTGCGGGTCGCCCTGCTGGAGCGCCTCGTTTACCCAGGGCGCGTCAAATCCCGCGTAGGGCACGCGCTGCGGATCGACGCTGCTCCAGCAGGTGCTGCCCGCACTGCCGGTCTCGTTGCCGATCCAGCGCAGGTCCGGCCCACCGTCGGAAAACATGACCGCCCCGGGCTGGAGCCGCCGCACGGTCTCGTGGATCCGCGCCCAGTCGTATTCCTGCTTTTTGCCGTTGGGGCCCTCGCCGTTGGCGCCGTCGAACCACAGCTCCACGATTGGCCCGTATTGGGTGAGCAGCTCGGTGAGCTGCTCGATATAAAAATCGTTGTACGCTTCGCCTTGGCCATAGCAGGCCGCATTGCGATCCCAGGGCGACAGGTACAGGCCGACGTCGAGCCCCTCCGCGCGGCAGGCATCGACAAACTCGCGCACCACATCGCCCTTTCCGTCGCGCCAGGGGCTGCTCACCACGGAGTGCGTGGTCGTTTTCGTCGGCCACAGGCAGAAGCCATCGTGATGCTTGGCGGTCAGGATGAGCGTGCCTGCGCCGCCTTGCCTGGCGACGCGCGCCCATTGGCGCGCATCCAGCGCGCGGGGGTTGAAAATCGCGGGCGACTCGCTGCCCATGCCCCACTCAAGACCGGTAAACGTGTTTACGGTGAAGTGCACGAACAGCGCGATCTCCTCGCGTTGCCACGCGAGCTGCGCGGCACTCGGGCGCGGGCGCGCACTGGTCGGCGGGAAGGGGAGCAGGGGAGCAGCGGCTGGCGCGGCGGGAGCAGCAGGAGGGCGGGGCGATTGGGACATGATGACGAGCGGGTGACGGTGAAGCAGGTTGGGAAGGTGTGGGGCGGGTTAAGTCCGGTGAACAAGTCCCGGAAGACGAGCTGCGGCTATGGAGACTTTGCTGCCGGAAGCAATGCCGCTTCGCGCCGCGCCGACAAATCGGCTTGGCCCCGCCGCCCGCGCCTCGCTTGATCTGCCCCCCAAGCCTCCCGACCATCCGCCGCCTCCCCTCGCCAAACCAACTGGGGAAAACGACACTACCCTCACACCGCCTTCCTTACACATTCTCCCCAACATGCGCACACTCACCGGCATCCAGCCCTCTGGCTCGCTCCACATCGGCAACTACTTCGGCGCGATCAAGCCCGCCCTCACCGCGCAGGCCGATGGCGACTGCTTCTTCTTCATCGCCGATTACCACTCGATGACCTCGCTCAGTGACGGCCCGCGCCGCCGAGCCAACACGCGCGAAGCCGCGCTCGACTGGCTCGCCTGCGGGATCGATCCCGCCAGGAGCGTGTTCTGGAAACAGAGCGACGTGCCCGAAGTCTGCGAGCTCATGTGGATCCTCGGCACGCTCGCTCCGATGGGCCTGCTGGAGCGCGCCCACAGTTATAAGGACAAGGTCGCGCGCGGCCTCTCCGCCTCCTTCGGCCTCTTCGCCTACCCCGTCCTCATGGCCGCGGACATCCTGCTCTTCGACGCCGAGCGCGTGCCCGTCGGCAAAGACCAGAAGCAGCACGTCGAGATGACCCGCGACCTCGCCATCAAGTTTAATCAAGCCTACGGCCAGACTTTCACCATCCCCGAGCACGAGGAGCGCTACGGCGTGGCGACCGTGCCCGGGCTTGACGGCCAAAAGATGAGCAAGAGCTACGGCAACACGCTCGAAATCTTCGGCGAAGAAAAAGCCCTGCGCCAAAAAATCATGTCCATCGTCATGGACAGCCGCAGCCGCGAAGAGCCCAAGTCCGACGCCGAGAAAAACACCGCAATCCAGCTGCTGCGGCTGGTCGCACCCGAGGATGTCGCCACCGACTGCGAAGCGCGGCTGCGCGCGGGCGGCCTCGGCTACGGCGACCTGAAGAAGGTGCTCTTCGAGCACTACTGGGAATTCTTCGCGCCCTTCCGCCAAAAGCGCGCCGAGCTCGCAGCAGATCCCGCCTATGTGGACGGCGTCCTCGCCGACGGTGCGGCCCGCGCCCGCGAAGTCGCCTCGGGCGTCCTCCAGCGCGTCCGCCAGGCCGCGGGCCTGAGCCGCTAAGACGGTCACTGACCCCTGCGCGGGGGGCGCGGTCTTCGACCGTTTTATTGTGCGGTGCACTCGTTGGTGCACCGTCTGGTGACCACTTCCATTTAATTTTCGATTTTGCGCGTGCGCTTTGCGCCCGGACAAAATCGAAAATTTACATGAAAATCCCCCGACCTCTGGTCGGGCAGGAGTTTAACCCGTAAACCAACGAGGGTCGCCCCAATGGGTTTACGCTCCATTCGGATTTTGGGCTTCATCCTCTGTCGCAACGCGACAGGGGATGGCTCGTTAAATTTGGGAATCGTGCTTCGTCGCGTAGCGACGGGGCCGATTCCCAAATTCAATGGCAAGTGGCGCCCCGCCACCGCCCCACGCGTAGTGGATCAAATGACTGGCCGCTGCGGCTCTTGCAGTGCGGCGATGCGTTCAAAGATCCGCTCGCTGGCGAGTGGGTAGCGGGCTTTGCCTGCGCGCGCGTCGTCGTATTCGCTCGGGAAAATCGGCGGCCCGAAGACGATGTTGACCGGCGTTCCCAGGCGCAGCGGCTGCCCCTTTCCCATCGCTTCGAAGGAGCCGAAGATCCGCGCGGGCACGACCGGTACTTGCGCGCGGCACGCGATGAGGCCCACGCCTGCCTTGGGCTCGCGCAACTGGCCGTCGGGCGAGCGTGTCCCCTCGGGGAACAGGATCAGGCCGCGCCCGCGCTTGAGTGCGCCGAGCACGCGCTTGATCGCGTTCACATCCTGGCCGCCGTCGCGGTCGACGGGGATCGTCCCCACCGTGTCGAGCCACCACGAGGCGAAGCCGCCGCGCCACAGCGTCTTGCGCGCGAAAAACGCGAGCTGGCGCGACACCTGCGCGCCGATCATCGGCGGGTCCAGAAAGCTCGCGTGGTTGGCCGCGATCAGGAAGCCGCCCTCCTGCGGGAGCTGTGCCTGCCCCTCGACCTCGCCGCGAAAAAACATCCCGTACGCACTGGTAAACAGGTAGTGGAACAAGCCGTACACCGGCTCCATCTCGACTTGGCGCAGCGGCAGGCTCATGTCGCGGAAGTGTCGCCTCGCGGCGCGTGCGTGGCGCGGTCGGGTTGCGTTGTGGTGGCTTCAAGCTCGGGGCGTTTTCGGGCGATGATCGCGGCTATCCGTTCAATGACCTCGGCGAGGCTGAGCTGCGTGGTATCGATGTCGATGGCGCCAGCGGGGCAGACCAGCGGCGCTTCCTTGCGCGAAGTGTCCAGCCGGTCGCGCTCGGCAATCGAGTCCTCGCGGCCCTCGGCGGCGCGGCGCGCGGCGCGTGCGCTCGCATCGGCATGCAGGAAGAAGCGAAACTCCGCCTCGGGGAAAATCACCGAGCCGATGTCGCGCCCCTCCATCACGACGCCGCGAAAGCCGTGCTCGTGCGCGACCTGGGCCTGCGCGCGCTGGTAGGCGAGCAGCGCGCGGCGCACTGCGGGCACGGCGGCGTAGTGCGAGACGCGCGCATTTACCGTGGCGCCGCGGATCTCGTCTCCGGCGGCGCGCCCCTCGATCAACATCTGTGCCGAGTAGCCTGCGACGCGCGTCGAGAAGCGCAGCGTGCGCAGCACCGCGTCGAGCGCGGGCTGCTCGTCCGCCGCCGCCCCGCGCGCGAGCAGCTCGGCGGTCAGGTGCCGATAAAACGAGCCCGTGTCCACATGCAGTAGCCCGAAGCGCGCAGCGAGCGAGCGCGCCGTGGAAGATTTTCCGGAGGCGGCCCCGCCATCGATGGCGACGATGATCGGCGCGTCGCGCTCGGCTGCGGCTGCGGATGCCGCAGCAGCAGCGGTGGCGGTTTGGGGACTGTGGGGCGAGGGCGGCATCGGTAAGAGTCCGTGTTAAGAGACAGCGGCAGTTTGGGCAGCGCTTTGGCGCAGGGAGTCGAGGACGTCGAAAAACTCGGGAAAGGTCTTCCCGCAGCAAGACGGGTCTTTGATCGAGAGCCAAGGCTGCCCGTCGCCGCGCAGATCGTGGCAGCCGAGGACGCCGAAGCTCATCGCGAAGCGGTGGTCGTGGTAAGTCTCGATCACCTGATCGGGCACGAGCGGGCGCGGGTGGATTTCGAGCGCGTCCTCCGTCTCGATCACGTGCTGGCCGAGCTTGCGCAGCTCGCGCGCCATGCCCGCGACCCGATCCGTTTCCTGATGCCGTGTGTGGGCGATGCCGGTGATGCGCGTGGGCCCCTTGAGCAGCGGCGCGATTGCGGCGAGCGTGAGAAACGTATCGGAGAAGGCGTTAAAATCGGCGTCGATGCCGTGGGGCGGCGCGTCCGCTGCGCTGCGCGAGATGCTGCGGCCCTCGTGGCGGATCAGCCCGCGCTCGGCGAGCAGCGCGATAAACGCCGTGTCGCCTTGCAGCGCGTCGGGCCCGAGCTTGAGCCCGCCGAGCGAGAGCTGGCCGCCGCCCGTCACGACCGGCAGCGCGGCGAAGTAGCTGGCGGCAGTCGCGTCGCCCTCGATTTCGTAGTCGAGTACCGCCGCGTCGGCGCCGCCGGCGGAGGCAGCCTCGGCTTCGGCTGTGCGCGCTGTGGCCGCCTGCGGGTTGGGCTTGTCGGCTGCTCGCGTGTGGGGCGCGAACCGCGCGGGGAAGTCGCTCACCATCCGCTCCGTCATCGTGACAAAGGGTTTTGAGACCGTGTCGCCGATCAGCTCGACCCGCAGCGGGGTGGCGGCCCTTGGTGCGACGAGCAGCAGCGCCGAGATCAGTTGCGAGCTGGCCGAGGCGTCGAGCCTTACGCGCCCGCCGGCCAGCCCCGCCGTGCGCAGCGTAAAGGGAAACTGCCGCGCGCTGGCCTCGGCGCCTTGCTGCGTGAGCGCATCCAGCAGCCCCGCAATCGGGCGGGCGCGCATGGCCGCGTCGCCATCGAAGTGGTACACGCCACCGCGCCGCAGGCAGACCAGCGCGGTGAGGAAACGCGCCGCCGTGCCCGCATTGCCCACATCGATTGTGGCCTCGCGGGCGGGGATTTCGCCGCCGCACCCGTGCACGGTGATCGTCAGCGCGGCCTCATCGGTCTCGACGCGAAAGCCCAGCTCGCGCAGTGCGGCGACCATGATCCGCGTGTCGCGGCTAAACAGTGCGCCGCGCAGCGTCACGGGCCGCTCGGCGAGCGCGGCGAGGACGAGCGCGCGGTTGGTGATGCTCTTCGAGCCCGGCAAGGTGAGCGCCCCGCGTACAGGCGCACCAGGGAAAATGGGCAAAGGATCAGCGAGCGGCTTTGGCATGGGAAACGAGAGCACAGCGTACCAACGGGCATGCCGCCAAACGAAAAGACCGGCGACCCTGCGCCAGCCTTGGCTCTGCCGGAGCTTATCGCCTGATAAGCACTGCCTTCTCCCCACTCGGTGGTTAAGCCAGCAGGTGGCGGCGGGTGTCTTGCCCCTTGGCGAGGGTGGCAGCCACGGCGGCGTAGTCGCGGCGGGCCAGCGCGTCGCGAAACTCGCGCAGCTCGGCGGCGTAGGTGTCGAGTGCGCGGAGGACGGCCTCGCGGTTTTGCTCGAAAATCGTGCGCCACAGTTGCGGGTCGCTCCCCGCGATCCGCGTCGTGTCGCGCAGCCCGGCTCCGGCGTATTGCGGCCAGTCCGGGTGCTGGCGCCCGAGCGCGGCGCACAGCGTCGAGGCGAGCGCCTGGGGCAGGTGGCTGATGTGCGCGACGATTTCGTCGTGCTCCTCGGGCGCGACGCGCACCACGCGGCTACCGAGCGCGCGCCAAAATTGCGCGACGGCCTCGTTCGCGTTTGCCACCGCCTCGCTCGTCGCCTCCGGGCCAGCCTCGGCCAGCGGGGTCACGAAGCAGGTGCGGCCTTCAAAGAGATCGGCCTGCCCGTGTTCCCAGCCGGTTTTCTCGGAGCCCGCCATCGGGTGTGCACCCACGAAATGTGCCCTCCCTTCCCTCTGGCCCCGCCCTCCTGCCGCTCCCGCTTCACCGCTCCCGCCGCCGGAGCTCGCCACCGCGAGTGCTTCGTGCGCGCCGCGGCAGATCTCCGCCTTTACGCTGCCGACGTCGGTCACGAGTGCGCCGGAGGGGAAGGGCGAGAGGGCGGGGCGGGGAGGGAGTGAGGGGGCGATTTCGCGCACGAGCGGCACGATTTGCGTGACCGGCGCGGCGATCACCACGAGAGCTGCCCCGCTCACGGCTTCGGCGCGGCTTGCGGGAGCAGCGTCGCACCACGCCTGGGCGGCGATCTGCTCGCGCACCTCGGCGCGGCGCGCCCAGATTACGATGCGCCGGGCGAGCCCGCGGGCGCGGGCGGCTTGGGCGACTGAGCTGCCGAGTAGCCCCGGGGCGATAACCGTGATCTGCGCAAACATGGGTGCTCCTTTTTCTCTCTCTATATATAAGTGTAGTGATTTCGGCTGCGGGCAGGCGGGATGGGCGGGGGAGAGGGGGGAGTCTGCGGCGGCGCTTCGCGCAGTTGTGCCCTTGTCCCTGGCGGCAAACTAGACCTTCGCTCCGCCGAGCTGTTCGATTTTCGCAAAATCGGCGGCCCCCAGCGGCATGACCGAGAGCCGGCTCTGCCGGATCAGCGCGATTTCGGCGAGGCTGGGCTCCGCCTTGATCTGCGCCAGCGTCACGAGCTGCGGCAGCGCGCGCAGTGCCCGCAGCTCGACGGCGATCCAGCCGCGCTGCGCGTCCGCACCGCTCGCGGTCGCATCGGGGAAGGCCGTGCGCGTGACCTCTGCCAGCCCGAGCACCGCCTTGGTGCTGACGCTCTCGTAGAAGAATACGAGGTCGCCCGCACGCATCGCGGCCAGGTGCGCGCGCGCCTGGTAGTTGCGCACGCCCGTCCAGTCAGTGCGTCCATCGCGGACGAGGTCGGCCCACGCGTAGGCACCCGGTTCGGATTTCACTAGCCAGTATTGTTTTGTCATGGCGCAGCCCGTGGGGCCTCGGCCAGTAAAGGCCGCCATGAACGCGCATGAAAAGCCCGAAACGCAGGCCGCCACGCAGCCCCCTCCCGCCCCTCCCGCTCCTCCGGCACACGACGAGCCGCCAGGCGGGAGGGGCGGGAGGGCGAGCGGCCCGCAAGGTAAACCGGCAGCCCGCGCCCGCCGCGCCATCCTGCTGCTCTACGGGCTGATGGCTCTGTTCATCGCCGTCCCTGTCGTGATCTTCCTCGCCCGCCGCTGAGCGGCGGGCGCCTGCGAGTGCCCGTCGGCGCCACCGCTCGGCGGGGCGGGAGGGGCGATACGGTTGCCATCCGAGCCCGCTGCGTTATCAGTCCCCACCGTCATGAAAATCACTGTCGAAGTCGATGATGCTCTCCTCGCCGAGGTGAAGGAGTTTACCGGCTGCAAAACCAATGAGGACACCATCCGCTACGCCCTCAAGGATACGACCGAGCACCCGTGGATGAAGGAGTACTACAGTAGCCCTTATCGTATTGATCCCGAGGATCTCGTCGATGCCCTCTATCCCGACTACGACCCCAAGGCCATCTGGGGGCGCCCGGCTCCACTTCCTCCCGCTGCTGCCAACCCCGAAGCTCCCTCTCCCCATGAAAACGCTGCTTCTGCCGGACAGTAGTTTCTACATCAGGGAGCTGCGGAAAAAGGAGAATCCTTTTACGACTCTGTCCAGGCGCTATGCTGGTTACGACTTGGCAACCTGCGGTGCTGTACGCGTCGAGGTGCTTCGAGGGATCCGCGCACCCAGGCTGGCGCACATGCAAATTTCGCTCGGATGCAGACGTTTCACACTCCCGAGTCCACTTGGGACCTCGTCCTCAAGATCGCCACAGAGCTGGAGCGTGCGGGCACCCGCGTCCTCCTTCCCGATCTGATCATTGCCGCCTGTGCCTTGGAAGCAGGAGCTACCGTCCTCACTCTCGACAGCGACTTCTCGCGCATCCCCGATCTCAAGGTCATCCACACACTGGAGTAAGGGCCACCCCTGAGAGGTACCTCTCCTCCTGCCTCGCCACACTTTGAGTTGCTCCACTCGCCACTTGTTATCCTCTCCATGCCATGAAAATCACTGTTGAAGTCGATGATGCGATCCTCGCCAGGGCGATGGACATCACCTGTGCCAAGAGCGAGGAAGAGGCCGTCCGCACTTCTCTGCATAGCCTCTCCAGCGACAAGTCCTTGCAAGAAGAGCAATACTATCTGGTCAGCGTCGAAGGGTTGAGGAAATACCTCGGCCCCGAGTCGCCAGAAGACCTCTCCCCCCGTGCCGCGCCCGAGCCTACATCCGCCGCAACTTCGCCTGCGGCTGAGCCCGCGTCAGCCAGCGCTTGAGCGGCGCGCCGCATTTCCGCCGCCCTCCGCGCTCCCACGATGAGCCGCCAAGCGGGAGGAGCGGGAGGGCGATCGGCTCGCAAAATAAACCAGTCGAAGACCGCGCCTGCCCCTGAGTCTTCGCCGGTGCTTGAGCCGCGCGCAGTTTTCTGGCTTCCGCGCCCCTCGTCGTTTCTGCTCCGCCGCGCGGCAAAGAAAACGGGCTGCGCTTCCCCTGCTGATCAGCCACCGCCCCCCTTGCTGATCAGCCGCCGCGCCCCTCCCGCACACGACGAGCCGCTCGGCTTTTTTTGCGCTCCAGAACTTTTTCTTCCCGCGCTGCAAGCTATAATCGCTACGCAATTCGTCTGAAAAAATATCGGAACTTACGCATGAATTGGTTTGACGGGCTGGAGCAGGCACCGCAAACCGACGCCCCAATAGGCGGCTTGTGGTCGCCGATTTTATTAACCCTCTCCCAAAAACGCACAACGAAATCATCCCCCCATCGGACATGACTAATAAATCCAAGGGCCGCTCCAACGCGACCATCAATAATCAGGGGGCCCAGTCGCTGGGCCTCTTCCGCAAGTCGGCCTTCGCGCTGGCTATCGCTGGTGCCCTCTCGGGCACGGCCTTTGCCGCTCCCCAAGACGCGGCAACCGAAGCCGACTACAACGCGCACGTCGCAGACGTGGCGGTTGAGACGGTCACTGTCACTGCGCCGATTACCTTTACGGGTGATGCGGCAGCGACGGCCCTGACCACGGGCGACTTCACCCTCCAGGGTGCTGCTTCGCTCAACCAGCCTGCCCTGATCGGCGCCCTCTCGACCAATCCCGCACTCGCGGTTGCTTCGGGGACCGATGTCGCCCTCATCAAGAACCTGCACTTCACCCAGTTCACCGCTGCTACGGGTAACGGGGCTGCGGTCAACGTAGCGGACAACGTGGCCGACATCGACGGCGTCCGCTTCTCCAATAACGAAGCGACCGCCGGCAGCGGTGGTGCCGTCTTCATCGGTGGCGACCTCACTGGCAGCCTCGCCAACGGCACCTTTACCCAAAACAAAGCCGGTGCCGCAGGCGGTGCAGTCCGTATCGACGGCGACGTCAAGGGCAACATCAGCGGCTCCACCTTCCAGGGGAACGACGCTGGGACTAACGGCGGCGCGCTCTCCATCGGGGGTGACGTCGAGGCCGACATCACTGGCTCCAGCTTTGTCGCCAACGTTTCGGGCGCCCAAGGTGGTGCGATCGACGTGAACGGCACCTTTGGTAACGCCACGACTGCCGCCAACATCAGCGGCTCGACCTTCCAGGGGAACACCGCCGCCACCGGCGCGGGCGCAGTCCGCTTTGGCGGCCTCGTGACCGGTGACATCACTGGCTCTACCTTCCAGGGGAACATCGCCACCACGGGTGACGCCGGTGCCGTCCTTGCCGCCGCTGGCTTCAAGGGCAACATCGACAGCACCACCTTTGATGGTAACCGCGCTATCGCGGGCGACGCCGGTGCGGTCAGCGTCGTCGGTGACTTCGAGGGTAACATCGCCAACGGCTCGACCTTCAAGAGCAACACCGCCGCTCTCAATGCGGGTGCCGTTCTCGTGAGCCAAGACTTCAAGGGTGATATTGCCGGCTCCTCCTTCGAGTCCAACAACGCCGCCGTCCACGCTGGTGCGGTTCTCGTTGGCCGTGACTTCGAGGGCAAGATCAGCTCCGACTTCTCCAACAACATCGCTGGAGTAAACGCGGGTGCCGTCCTCGTGGGCCGCGACTTCAAGGGCAACATCGAAGGCTCCAACTTCGACACTAACCGCGCTACCAATGGTGCAGGTGGTGCCGTCTCGGTTGGTAATGACTTCGGTGTCAACTCCGCTACGGGCCGGTCGAACATCAAGGACTCCTCCTTCACGGGTAACCGCGCGGGCACCGACGCTGGTGCAGTCGGCGTTACCCAAGACTTCTTCGGTGACATCGATAACGCTACCTTCGAGAACAACCGCGCCCTCCTCGGCGACGGTGGTGCGGTAGCCATCGGTCGCGACTTTGGTGCCGCAGGCACCACCGGCCAAAAGTCGAACATCCGCAACAAGTCCTCCTTCACCAAGAACCAGGCTGGTGGTAACGGTGGTGCGGTTGCCGTCGCTCGTGACTTCTTCGGCGATATCAACGACGTGGATTTCGCCGAAAACGTTGCTAACGGCTCCGGCGGTGCGGTCGTTGTTTTCGGTGACTACACCGGTAACATCATCGACTCCCGCTTTGTGGAGAACAAGGCCACGACTGGCCAAGGGGGTGCTGTTGGTGTCGGTGGTGATTTCACCGGTAATGTTCGCGGCTCGACCTTTTCGGGTAACGAGGCCGGTACAGATGCCGGTGCACTTGGTGTAGCGGGTAACTTCACCGGTGACATCGATGGCTCCACCTTCGAGAAGAACAAGGCCAACGGTACCGGTGGTGCAGTCGCCGTTAACGGTAACTTCGATGGAAACATCAAAGGCAGCACCTTCGATGGCAATGAGGCCGTCAATGGCTCCGGTGGTGCGGTTCGCGTTACCGGTACTTTCGGTACTGCCACCAACAAGGTGAGCATCGACGACTCGACCTTCAGCAACAACAAGGCCGGGACCAACGCCGGTGCCGTCTTCTTCAATGGTGCTATCTTCGCCGATATCAAAAACTCCACCTTCGAGAACAATAGTGCCACCAACGGCGGTGCGATTCAGCACCAGCAAAACTTCAATGGGGCGATTCAGGGCAGCGCCTTCATTGGTAACAAGGCTGCGAACCACGGTGGTGCTTTGAATGGTGCCCAACTCGTCGCCTCGCCTGATATCTCGGGCTCGACCTTCATCGGTAACCAGGTCGGTGGGGCTGCCGGTAACTTTGGTCGCGGTGGTGCAGTCGTTCTCAATGCCAACACGAATAAGAGTGCGCTCAAGCTGACCGACAATACCTTCCTCAACAACAAGGCGATTACGGATACAGCGGACGTGCGTAACGGCGTGGGTGGTGCGATCTATCACAACAGCCGTGCGGACGGTACGCTGACGATTGAGAGCTCGGGGGACAGCCGCACCCTCTTCTACGGCAACACCAACAATCCTGCCAACGGTGGGGTCGTCGAAAACGCCATCCACTTCGCCAACCGCGATGCTGCTGGCAACGACTACACGGTGACGGTTGACGTGACTGGCGCGGGTGACCTGCTCCTCCTTGATGGCGTTTCCAGCCAGGCGGCGGGCACCGCGGCTTGGGGTGATGTGACGGTCAACGTCAACAAGGCCGCTGCCAGCGACGGAGACTTCTACCTCGGTGGTCGCAGCAACCTCAACGACGACAGCACCTGGACCATTGATGGCGGTTCGCTCCTCCTCACCGATGTGGACTACGGCTCCGGCGTTGTCGGCGCGCAGCTCAACCTCAATGGTGCTACTGCCGCTCTGAATGTTGGCAAAGATGCGACCCTCGGCGGTAACGGCTCGATCAAGGCAGTCGCCAACGGCTTCGCCCTCGACGGTACGCTCGCTCCCGCCATCTACGAGAACACGGGCACCAAGGCCGATGCCATCACCAACGACATCTCCGCTGCGGACATCGCCGCCATCGGCGTGGCCAAGACCAGCGAGTACGGCAAGCTGACCCTCGAAGGCGACACCGCCCTTGGCGCGAACACCGTCTACGAAGTCAACGCCAGCCTGAACGGCACCGACGCGGATAACGTAACCATCACCGGCGCGGGCACCATCGCCAGCGGCGCAGAAGTCGCCATCACCATCGACCCGCGCGGCTGGACTGGCCCGATCGACTACACCATCCTCAGCGCCAGCGCTGGCTTGGGCGGTGGTCAGTTCACCACCCTCACGGGTACCGGTGAATACCTCTTCCTGAACGAGGAGTTGGTCTACGATTCGGAGGCTGCTCCTTCGACGACGCACAACGTGAAGCTGCGTCTCACCCGCAATGGCAACATGGGTACTGTCGGCAGCACCTTTAACCAGACCAGCACGGGCGTGGCGCTCCAAAACCACGCTGATGCCAATCCGGTGATCGGTGGGCTGATGGGGATCAAGACCGCTGCCGAAGCGCAAGCCGCCTTCGACAACCTCAGCGGCGAGATCTACAGCTCCACGGGTACCGCCCTCGTCCAGAACGCCAGCCACATCCGCAACGTCGTCAACGCCCGCCTCTTCGAGTCCGAAGACAGCGACCGCCAACGCGGCGTTTGGGGTAACGTTTACGGCTACAACGGTGAACTCAAGGGCGGCTCCAACACGGCCAAAGTCGACAACGAGAGCTTCGGCTTCGCGGTCGGTGCGGACATCCCGGTCGGCTCCAGCGCAAACATCGGCCTCTTGCTCGGCTACGAAACTGCTGATGTGGAAATCGGTGGCGGTCGCAACTCCAAGAGCGACGTCGACACCTTCAACATCGGTGTGTACTCCGGCGCCAGCTTCGGTGGCTTCCAGGTTCGTGCGGGTCTGACCCACAGCATCCACGACATCGACACCGCGCGCGACATCAATGCCGGCTTCATTTCGGGGCGTAACAACTCCAGCTACGATGCGACGTTGACGCAGCTCTTCGCCGAGCTCGCGTACCCCGTCAAAATCGGCGAGTCGTTTGAGCTCATCCCTTACGGTGGCCTCCAGCAGCACTGGCTCGATGTAGACGGCGCGCTTGAGAACGGCACGGTGGCAACCCTCCGCACGCAAGACTCCAGCATCGACGTCCTCGCCTCCGACCTCGGCCTCCGCTTCAAGACCGCCAGCCTCTCCCAGAGCAGCAAGGTGTTCCTCCACGGTGGCTTGGGCTGGAAGCACTACTTCGACAAGGAAGACGGCATCAGCAGCCGCCGCTTTGAGAACAGCGTTGGCTCCTCGGCTGACTTCCGGGTTCGCGGTGGTCGCCTCACCGAAGACCTGCTTGTGATCGACCTCGGCATCAGCGCCGCGATCACCGACAGCCAGGTGCTCGGTCTCGACTACAAAGGCGAGGTCAGCAGCCGTCAGAAGCAGCACGGTGGCCAGCTCCACTGGAGCCTGCGCTTCTAAGGCCTGACCTGTACAGCGCCTCGCCTCCTTCGGGGAGCGCGAGGCCTCACTCACGCCCGCCAAGGCTCCCCTTGGCGAGCGTTCCCACAAGACGGCGCACTGCCCCCCAGTGCGCCGTCTTTGTGTTTACACACGAGGCATTGCGCCGCGCCCGCGCCCCTGGTCGCCTGCTCGAACGGGGTTACCGGCGAGACTACTCCAATTTTGCAGAGCGAATGCAGACTTGGCTTTAGGTAGCCTCGCTTGGCAGTAAGCGGGGTTGGGGAAAGAAGTGGAGGCTATCTCCGCGCACAAAAAAACAGCCACTTGAGGTGGCTGCTTGTGACCGCGTCATGCTGGCGTGTTTCGTGCTCCTCGGCGGGCGTGCTGATTTCTCCTACCGCACTGCTGCTTCCGCCGCATGTGCCTCGCCTCCCTCGGTCGCGGCGGCATCCGCTGGCCTGACGAACTTGAAAAAGTAACCCTCGCGAAGGGCGTTCTCCCCAATTTTTTTAGACGAGAGATTCCGCAATGAAGTGCGAATGGCGTCTGCCTCGTTTCCCGCGCAGGTGATGTGGGTCACCTTATCCATGAGGCTGCGATCAATTTCCATTGTGAGTTTCATGGCGGTGGGGGGCTTTTCAGGCGAAGGAGTGAATGACTTTTAGGTCGGGTATCTGGTCAAAGTCTGAATCGTAGGTAAAGACCGTGGCATCGGCTGCTATGGCACAGCCCGCAATGATGAGGTCGGGCATGGCGGTGGGGAGTCCTGCACGCAGCAGCCCCGGCGAAGTTTTCTGGATGAGCTGCCACGTGGACTTGTCTGTCGGGAGGTAGATCATCTGCTCGAACTTTGACTCCAGATCCGTCAGGGCTTGGGGACTTCGTATGCCTTGGAGTACCTCCACCATGACGGCTCCACAGGTGGCGAAGTTGTAGCGATCTTGGTGTTGCGACAGGAAGTTAAAAGGATCTCCCCGAGCACGCAAAATCCGGATAAAGAAGCTACTGTCGAACAGGAGTAGTTCTTTCATGGGTGCGTGGAGGGGGCTGGTACGTGGGATCGGGCGGCGGCGGGTTGTCGAGGTAAGTATCCGGATCGTAACCGGGGATGAGGGCATCGGCCAGCTCGTCGGGGGTGCAGAGCGATCTGCTGTAGAAGTCCCTCATCCAGGGCATCGCCGCCATGTGGTTGAGAGCGTAGAGAATCGTCTCCTCATTTGTTTTGGAGCCGGTGTACTCCTTCATACTCGCGAGGAGCTCGTCATCGATCTCGAAGGTGACTCTCATAAGCCGAGAGGGATAGCGGAGATTGGCGCGGGAGCAAATCAAAGGCAGTGCGAGTGCGCGCTTTCAGCGCACTCAGGCCATTTGGGCGGCCCGGGCGGGCGTGAGCTCCCAGCGCAGAGGCTGGCCGTCGCGGTAGCGCTCAAACTCGTCGAGCATGGCCTGGCCCATGCGCTGGCACTCGGGGCCGATGGAGCCGGCGAGGTGCGGGGTGAGGATGACGTTGGGGAGCGTGTGGAGCGGGGAGTCGGGCGCGGGTGGCTCGGGGTGAGTGACGTCGAGGACGGCGCTGAGGTCGGGGCGGCGTTGCAGGACGTCGATCAGGGCGGCTTCGTCGACGATCTGGCCGCGCGCGGTGTTGAGGAAGAAGGCTCCGGGGCGCATTGCCTCTAAATGAGGCTTACGGATCAGGCCTTCGGTCTCGGGGAGGTGCGGAGTGTGGAGCGAGATGGCGTCGGCAGTGGCGAAGAGTTCGTCGAGGCTGTCGGCCTTGCGCATGTCGTCCTGGGCGGCGTCGGCGGCGCTGAGGAAGGGATCGTAGACGAGGACTTGCAGGTCGTAGCTGCGGAGGCGCTCGCGGACGAGGCGCGCAATCGCGCCGTAGGAGATGAGGCCGATGGTCGAGCGATAGGCTGTGGCAGGCGCGGGGAGCTGGGCTCGGGTGCTGTGCATGGCGCGGCCTGCGCGCGAGTAGTGCCAGACGTGCTTCAGGCCGAGGATGAGGGCGGCGGTGGCGTATTCGGCGACGGGGATGGCGTTCATCGCGGCGGCATTGGCGAGGCGTATGCCGCGCCGCCAAAATTCTTCGGTGACGAAGCTGCGCACGGAGCCTGCGGCGTAAAAAACGGCGCGCAGGTTTGGGGTAGCATCGAGAAACTCGGCGTCCATGAGTGGGGCTTCCCAGCCGGAGAAGATGACTTCGGCGCAGGCCAGCGCGTCGCGGTGTTCGCGCCAGGTCTCTGCGGGGGTGATGGTCGCCGTGAGCTTGGTCAGCGCGCGGAGCCGCTCAAGGCCATCAGGGCCGTAGGCGGCGTCGAGTGCGTGGGCGGAGAGGGCGAGTACGGCTTGGGTGGGTGAGGAGTTTTTGAGGGACGGGTTCATGACAGGGTTTGGGAGGCGTGTTTTTTACGATTTGGCGGGGCGGGTTTGGGCGTAGTGGCTTTGTTAATCCCGCCGTTTATCGGTGGTGGGCTGGTGCAGTGCGAGTGCGCGCGCGGCGGTGTTTTCTGCGGGGGGGATGGCCGGGTTTTCGGGAGTTGCTTTTGTGAGGGGTGGGGCTTCGCTGCGCGCCTTTTTTATGAAAGTCGCTCCCCGCCTGCTTACCGGCCTCTGCTATGGGGCAATGATGTGCCTGTCGATCGGGCTGAACTTGCTGCCGGTGTTCTTGACGTCGCTGGGCGCGGCGTATGGGGGCGAGAGCGGCTCGCTGACGCAGGAGCAGTTGGGGCGGTTGACGGCGAGTCCGTTTGGCGGCGTGGTGCTGGGGATCTTGCTGGCGGGGCCGCTGGTGGATCGCTGGGGGCCGAAGCTGTTTGCGCAGTTGGGGAATGGGTTGATGGCGGGCGGCTTGTTGTGGGCGGCGTTTGCGCCGAGCTATCTGTCGCTGGCGGTGGCGTTGTTCTGGATGGGGCTGGGCGCGGGGATTCTGGACATGGTGCTCAGCCCGGTGGTGGCGGCGCTGAATCCGGAGCGGCGCGCGGTGGCGATGAATTGGCTGCACTCGTTTTACTGTGTCGGGGCGGTGGTCACGATCTTGATCGGGACGGTCGCACTGGAGTCGGGCCTGGGCTGGCGCGGCGGTTGCCTGGTGCTGCTGGTGCTGCCGCTGGCGCTGACCTTGAGCTTCGCGCCGATGCGGTTTCCGGCCTTGGTGCCGGAGGGGGCCGGGGTGCTACCGGTGCGGCGTTTGTTGCGCCAGTGGTGGTTCTGGGGGGCGATGCTGGCGATCGCATTTGGCGGGGCGACGGAGCTGGGGATCGCCCAATGGTTGCCTGCGTACACGGAGCGTTCGCTGGGCTACTCGCCGTGGATTGGCGGGGTGGCGCTGCTGCTGTTTTCGGTGGCGATGGTGCTGGGCCGCATGGTGGTGGGCGTGGCCGGGGCGAAGTGGGATATGTTTCGCGTGATGGCGTGGGGCTGCGGCGCCTCGGTCGTGTTTTTCGTCGCGGGTTCGTTTTTGCCGATCCCGTGGATGGCGCTGACGGCGTGCATCGTGGTCGGGTTTACGGGGAGCTGCCTGTGGCCGACGATGCTGGGGGTGACGGCCAATCGCTATCCGACGGGCGGGGCGAGCATGTACGGGCTGCTGGCTGCTGCGGGAAATGTGGGCGGGGTCTTCATGCCGTGGGCGGTGGGCGTGGTGGCCGACCACAGTAACATGCACTGGGGCTTGGTGATCTCTGCGCTGGCTCCGGCCTTGATGCTGCCGCTGGTGCTGGCGCTCGGTCGGCGTGCGGGTTGACTCCGCCGCGCATCAGGTGCAGTTGTTCGTCGAACCCCTCTTTGACTTATGGAAACGATGGCAACTCTCGATGCACCCACAGTGGCAGAGCCTGCGATGACTGGAGCTCCGACTCCGAAGAGCTATTTATCCGAAGCGGAAAGGGCGGAGATCCTGGCGGAGGGAGAAGTGGAGGATCTCTATCTTGAAGAGTCTAGCGCGGCCAGAGATGCGGGAGACATGGATGCATGTTGGGCGTGGCTGGCTCGTGCGGAGCATCCGGCGCATAGCTTGGTGCGACTTAAGCGTCGCCATGGAGCGTCGTTCATCCGGAAGTGGGGTTTTAACGACACGCTCGCGCGGGCGAAGTATGGAGACGATTGGCTGGAGAAAGAGTATGACCTCTACGGGCAAATTACTGGCTGATCTCGATAACCTTTTGATCGCCGAGGAGGGCTCCGTACTTCGGGCGAGACAGACTCGTGCCTTTCGGAAGATCGTTGGCGAGCGGAAGAAGATTCTCGTGCTGCTGCGCGAGGCGCGGGATAGCCGGAACATCGATCTGATCATCGCGGCGGAGAAGATGCTGATCGAGGGAGACCTGCTGCGCTACACCAACAGTCGGGAGATGCGGGCGAGCCTGACTTCGGCCTTCCACGAAATGGTCGCCATAGAGCTGCACCTGGAGTTGCTCAAGGAGCCCGAGAAATACCGCTTCGTGGATCGCCTGCACGGCACGCCGAAAACCCGCGAGGGCGACTACCCGCTGGATACGGCGCGGCTCGCCCTCAACAGCCACGTGGCGCGGCTCAAGAATCTGGATCGCTCGCGGCTGGATGAAACGGAGAAGGAGCTGATCGAGCTTAGAAAGGAGTACATGATCTTCGCTCGCGATCTCTACATCGCGCGCCAGGCCGAGACGCTGGTGGGCGCGGAGAAACCCGCAGGCATGTGAAGGGGAGGGAGGGCCTGGCGGCGCGACTGCGCGCGGGGTTTGGCGCACCGCTTAAACCTGGCGTGTGGCGCAGAAGTGAGGGGGCTGTGGGTTGCTGCGTGCTGCCGATTTTTTACGGGGCGGTGCATCGTGTCTGTGCTCGCAGGGTACTTGCGAGCTGGAGAGGGAATAGGGCTCCGCTAGTCCTTCGCCGCAGTGCGGGCGGTGGCCTCGGCCTTGCCCGGGTGGCCTTTGCTCGCGGTCGTGCCTTCCTTGACGGGATCGGCTGCGAGGCCGAGGTGGTAGGCCGTGCGCCAGAGGTGGTAGGCGGAGGTGTCCATCCAGCGCACGGCGTCGAGCAGCTCATCGGCCTTGGCAGGGGAGAGGGCAGCCTCGGCGGTTTCGCGCAGCAGCGCGTGGCGGCCCGAGCGGCGAAGCTGGGCCAGCGCGTGCGAGAGCTGCTCGACCTCAGCCAGCGCAGCGTCAGCGGCTGCCGACTTGCTGCCGACTTCTTCGCTAGCCCCTTCTCTGGCCGGCTGCTCTCCAGTGCCGATGAGGCTCCGCTCCAGAGCCGCAAAGAGCGCGGCGAGTTTCTGACTGGCCTGCTCAAGCCGCCCCGATGGATCCCCATCGGGAAAGGAGTGCACGCCGCTGAGCACGCCGACGATTTGGTCGAGGTGATCCAGCGCGTGGATGAGCGAGAGGCGCGGGTTGGCCGCCTCGTCTTTGGTGACGATGGTGGCGGGGATCTTTGTGAGAAAGGCATAGCACTGCGCGAGGCTCTCCTTCACGCCTTCGAGCGGCAGCGCGGGCTCGGGGAAGCGTGCGTCGCTGCGGTGCTTGATCCACGCGGTGAGCGTCAGCGTGCACTCCACAAGTGCGCGCCGCAGAGCCTCGACCGCGACCTCGGGCACTTGGGCGAGGCTGTCGTCGAGGTGGCTTGTGGGGGCGGGTTTGCGCTCGGGGATCAAGCGCGTGATGACCTTGGAAAACGCATTTCCGCCGGGCAGCACGATCCCTGCGCCGATGACGTGGAAGAGCGTATGAAAGACTGCAATCGACCACGCGCCGGGCGGGCTGCCATCGGCCATCACATGCGTGAGCAACCACACATAGAGCGGCAGCAGCCCAAAGCCGATTGTCGCCGAGAAACTGTTGAACAGCACGTGCACCAGCGCCGTGCGCCGGGCGGATACGCTGGCACCGATGGCGGCCAGCCCCGCGGTGAGCGTCGTGCCGATGCTCGCGCCGATGACGATTGAGAGCGCCTGCGTAATATCGAGCGTGCCGGAGTGGTAGGCCGTGATCGCTGTCGCGACCGCCGCACTCGACGCCTGCATGATCACCGTGAGCACGATCCCGATTGCCACGAGTATGAGCCGCCCCGAAAAGCTGGGCTCGGGAAACGACTCGGGCTGCACGTGAGCGGCCAGCCCGTTCATGCCGTGTTGCAGCGTATCGATGCCGATAAAAATCAGCCCGAAGCCCGCGATGGCGAAGCCCACCGAGGCGATCCGCCCCTTGAGCATCAGCCGCATCAGCGCGCCGATGCCGACCAGCGGCATGGCGATTGTAAACAGGCTCAGCTTCAGCCCCAGCAGCGAGACGATCCAGCCCGTCGTCGTCGTGCCCACACTGCTGCCGATGATTACCCCGATTGACTGCGAAAACGTGATCAAGCCCGCGCTCACGAAACCGATCGTCGCCAGCGTCGTCGCGCTCGAAGACTGGACCATCGCCGTGATCGTCAGCCCCGAGAGAAACGCCGAGGAGCTACGCTCCGTAAACTGAGAGAGGATGCGCTTGAGCGCCTGCCCTGCCGCCGTGCGCAACCCATCGGTCAACAGCAAGATGCCGAGCAGGAAGAGGCCGATACCACCTAGGAGTTGAGCGATCATTACGTGCAGTGCATTTGTCGGGAAGGGCGGAGCGGGTTTGCGCGAGGAAGGCCGCTGTGCTGAGCGACTTCAAGGCCCAAGGGGTAGGTGATCTCTCCCTGTAAAAAGGGTCGATGACGCAGACCGGGGAGCTGTAGTGAAGACGGATGGGATATACGAAAGCGTTCGCGATCGGCTTGCTGGCGGGGTTGTGGAGCTCGCCGCTCATCGGAGCGGGGAGTGCAGCGGAGCCTGTGGCCGAGAGCGCAGCGACTGCCACGCCGCCCGCCGCCTCCCCCGGTAAACAGGAGGCACTCCCCGCGCACCTGCCGCAGGCTGCGGCTTTGCCCGCTTCGCCGGAGTATGCGGCGGAGCTGGCCGAGTGGCGGGCGCAGCGGCTGGCGCGGCTGACTGCGCCGGATGGGTGGTTGTCGCTCATCGGGCTGCATTTCCTGCGTGCCGGAGAACAGCGGGTCGGGTCGGCTCCCGATAACGATATTGTGCTCGCTGCCGGGCCGCCGAGCCTTGGCGTGATTGAGCAGCAGCCGAGTGGGCGCGTGATGCTGCGGGTGACGCCCGGGGCCGCGGTGCAGGTCGACGGGCGCGAGGTGCTTTCGGCAGAGTTGGTTCCGCAGGGCCGCGGCCCGCGCGGCCAGATGTCTACGGTGTCGAGCGGCACGATGCGTTTTTACGTGATCGTGCGCGGGGAGCAGATGGCCCTGCGCGTGCAGGACAGTGCTGCGCCGCGCCGTACCGAGTTTGCGGGGATCAAGACTTTCCCGATTGATGAGAGCTGGCGGGTCGAGGCGCAGTGGCTGACTTTTGCGAGGCCGCGCGAGGTCGTGATCACCAACACGCTGGGCCAGGAGTCGGTGGCGTTGGTACTGGGGAAGGCGGTCTTCGAGCGCGCGGGGCAGCGGTTTGAGCTGCTGCCGCTGCAAGAGACTTTTGGCGAGCCGCTCTTTTTCATCATCGCTGATGAGACGAGCGGCTGCGAGACCTACGGGGCGGCGCGCTTTGTGTACGCGGACCCGCCAGCGGAGGAGCGGGCGGGGGCGGGCGGCCGCATCGTGATCGACTTCAACAAGGCGATCAATCCGCCGTGCGCCTTTACGCCGTTTGCGACTTGCCCGCTGCCGCCTGCCGAGAACGTGCTCCCTGTCGCCATCCGCGCGGGCGAGCGGATCTGAGGCCCCTACGTGGGCGGCCTTCAGCAGGTTAGACCGCGTCCGAACTGCGTTTAACTGTTAACCAACGGAAATCGCCCAAATGGTTTTTTGCTCTATTCGCATGCCTCGTGTCCTGTCGTAACGCGACAGGGGGAGGCTCCTTAAGTTTGCGATTTTGTCTGGGTGCGGAGCACACGGGCAAAATCGCAAACTAAATGGAAGTGGCGACCCGCCACCGCCCTCACGCGCAGTGAGGAGAGAGGAGGTCGGGGCGCGGGTTGGTGATCAGAAAATCGTGGGAGCCTGAGCAGGGCATTGCGGGGAGTTGCCGCTTCGCCGAGTTGCCTGCTCTACGTGCGGCATTTCGCGCGTTCGCGGATGGTGATTCACGGGCTGCGCGCCGAGATGCGCCCGTTCGCGACTTCGGTTGCGCGCTGGAGCGGGCCGCGGCCAAGGCGGGCCTGCTATCCATTTCAGGCGCGTCTGCGCGCGCGGGGCGCACTGGTGGTGTGTCGCGCGGCTGCGGCGCTTGCGACCAGAGCTGGGTGAAGGGCGTGGTGGCGGTGGCGGGATGCATGGGTGGTTGGTTTTTGTGCCACTCCTGTCGCCAGCCGGTTTGGGGAAACGAAAAACCCTCCGGCTTTTGACCGGAGGGGCGGATTGTTTTTCGGAACTCGTGAATTCGATCAAACCCCTCGCGGCGCGTAGCTAGCGACGACGACGACAGCGGCGGAGGCGACGAGTACCACGGCGGCGTTTTGGGCCGGGGTGCTGCGGCGGCTGCGCAGGGCGTTCGGTTTGCTGCTGGTGGAGAGGTTCATCGTGCGGGTGCTGGGTGGCAAAACAGGGGCGGCTCGTGCGCGCTGTCAATACTGCGCTGTATCAGCAGCGAGGTTCTTTGTGTGGCGTACGCTCCGTACAGCACAGTCACTCGCACATCTGAAAATGCCCGCTCTCCGGCTGGTCAGTCGGAGAGAGGGTTAACCCGCTTGGGCAATTTCTGGGGTTAACGAGTAGCGGCGGCTCGGGACGCGGCCCAGCGAGGCCGCGCAAAATGAACCGGTCGAAGACCGCGCCTATTTTTTACTGCTGCCGCCGAAGAGTTTTTTAAGGCCGCCGCCGATTGCTTCGCCCGTGCCTCTGCCCGCAGCCGCGCCTGCGTTGATCGGTGCGGTGCCCGCCGCGCGCACGATTGAGGCGAGCACTTGGGCGAGGACTTCGCCGGAGAGCTCCGCGGGCGTGGCCCCGCCTTTATCGAGTCCCAGGTTGTTGAGCTCCAGCGCGGGGAGTGGCACGGGGAGCGCGGCCGGGCCGACGCCGAGCGTGGCCTTGGCCTCGCTGAGGCGGAACTTCCGCACGATGAATTTTCGCGGCTTGGACGGGGGGGCGTTGGCGGGTGGCGTGCCGCTGCCGCTGGGGCCGGTGAAGCTCTCGATGTTTTTGAGCAGGGCTTTGAGGTTACTGTTTACGAGGCGGGTTTCGTAGATGAACTCGGGCTGCTCGATCACGATTTCCTCGATCTCGATCACATCGCCGCGCAGCGAGCGCAGGTTTACCTTGATGTCGATTTTCCCGAGGGTGAAGGCGTGGTCGGCGCTCCACCCGGGCGGGTTGCCCACGACGAGGCCGGTGAGCGTGCCGCGTCCGCTGAAGGGCGACAGGCGCGCGGCGGCGAGCTCGACGTGGGTTTGCGTGACCTGGGGGCCGAGGTTGTTGACGCCGATCATGACGCCCGAGCTGAGCGCGGGGCCGAGGCCGAAGTAGAGGCCCGCCGCGCCGAGGGCGAGGAGGGCGGCGAGGATGAGGGTGAGCTTTTTCATGAGTGCGGGAAAAGTGGCGTGCTGCGGGGCGAGCGTGGAATGGGGGAAGTTTAGTAGGGCGTGGGCGAAAGTCGGCAGGCTGGGCGAGCGGCGCAGGCGGGGCAATTTCGCTTGTCATGCCGCGAAGGCTACCCGTGCCTTAACCCTTTTTTCACATGGCCCAAGCCTACACCGAAGCGAGCATCAAGACCCTGTCCTCCACCGAGCATATCCGGCTGCGCCCCGGGATGTATATCGGGCGCTTGGGCAACGGGGCGCACGCCGAGGACGGCATCTACGTGCTGCTCAAGGAGACGATCGATAACTCGGTGGACGAGTTTGCGATGGGTAACGGCAAGCGCATCGAGATCGAAATCGCCGAGCGCGAAGTGCGCGTGCGCGACTACGGCCGCGGGATCCCGCTGGGCAAGCTCGTCGACTGCGTGTCGGTGATCAACACGGGCGCGAAGTACGACAGCCAGACTTTTCAGAAATCGGTCGGCCTCAACGGCGTCGGCCAAAAGGCGGTAAACGCGCTCTCGCTGCACTACACCGCGCAATCGTTTCGCGACGGGCAGACAAAGATCGTGGAGTTTGCGCAGGGCCGCCTCGTCAAGGAGCACCGCGTCGCGCACAGCGCGGAGCGCAGCGGCACGCTGATCCGCTTCGTGCCCGATGAGGTGCTCTTCGGCGCCGACTGGCGCTTCCGCCCCGAGTTCATCGAGGACATGTTGTGGAACTACGCCTTCCTCAACCGCGGCCTCACCCTCACGCTAAATGGCCGCGCCTTTCGCTCCGCGGGCGGCCTCAAGGACCTGCTCGAGAAGAAACTCACCGGCGAGACGCTCTACCCGATCATCCACCTGGAGGGCGAAGACATCGAGATCGCGATGTCCCACGGCGCGCACTACGGCGAGGAGTACTTCTCCTTCGTCAACGGCCAGCACACCACGATGGGCGGCACGCACCAGCTCGCCTTTCGCGAGGCCGTGGTGAACACCGTGCGCAACTTTTATAAAAAGGACTTCGACGCGGCGGACATCCGCCAGTCCATCGTCGCCGCCGTCTCCGTGCGCGTGCAGGAGCCCGTCTTTGAGTCGCAGACGAAGACCAAGCTCGGCTCCACCGAGGTCGGCCCCTCCGGCCCGACGATCAAGGAGTTTATCGGTAAATTCGTGCAGCAGACGCTCGACGTCTACCTGCACAAAAACAAAACCGCTGCGGACGCGATCCTCGCAAAAATCCAGGAGAGCGAGCGCGAGCGCAAAGACCTCGCCGGCATCCGCAACCTCGCCCGCCAGCGCGCGAAAAAAGCCTCCCTGCACAACCGCAAGCTGCGCGACTGCCGCCAGCACCTCGGCGAGCGAGGCACGCGCACCGAGGAGAGCACGCTCTTCATCGTCGAGGGCGACTCTGCCGCCGGCTCGCTCACCTCCTGTCGCGACGTGCAGACGCAGGCCGTCTTCGCCCTCAAGGGGAAGCCGCTCAACACCTACGGCCTCTCCAAAAAAGTGATCTACGAGAACGAGGAGTTCCACCTCCTCCAGTCCGCGCTCAACATCGAGGACGGCCTCGACGGCTTGCGCTACAACCGCGTCGTCATCGCCACCGATGCCGATGTCGATGGCATGCACATCCGGCTGCTGCTGATCTCGTTTTTCCTGCAATTTTTCCCCGACCTGATCACCAGCGGCCACCTCTACATCCTGGAGACGCCGCTGTTCCGCGTGCGCAACAAACGCCGCACCCTCTACTGCTACAGCGAAGCCGAGAAGCAGGCTGCGATCACCACGCTCGGCGCGGGCCACGAGATCACCCGCTTCAAGGGCCTCGGCGAGATCTCCGCCAGCGAGTTCAAGGACTTCATCGGCGAAGACATCCGCCTGGAGCCCGTGACGCTCGCCCACCTGCACGACAGCGCCGAGCTCCTCGGCTTCTACATGGGGAAAAACACACCCAGCCGCCAGGAGTTCATCATCGAAAACCTGCGCGTCGAAAAAGACCTCGTCGAAACCACCCGCGCGTAGCTCCGCCCGGCCCTCCCGCCGCCTTTTGCCCGCTCGCCCTCCTCCCGCCTGCCCACGATAATGGCCAAGAAGAATTCCAGGAAAACCGATCAAGCCGAACTCAGCTTTAACCAGGCCCTCCCGCCGCCGTCCGCCGCTCCCAAGCCCGCGCGCGCTGCTGCGGACGCCGTGCCCCCAGCCGCGCCGAAGGGCGGGCCTTCCGTTCCGGCGAGTGATTCGGTTGACGACTTTGGCGACGAGTCGCGCACCGCGCAGCTCCCGTCCGCGGAAAGCGACGGCCCGGGCGGTGCGGATGCGCCGCTGCGCCAGCACTACCGCGAGTGGTTTCTCGAATACGCCAGCTACGTGATCCTCGACCGCGCGGTGCCGCATCTGGACGACGGGCTGAAGCCCGTGCAACGCCGCGTCCTGCACACGCTGTGGGATATGGATGACGGCCGCTTCCACAAAGTCGCCAACGTCGTCGGAGCGACCATGCGGCTGCACCCTCATGGCGATGCCTCGATCGGTGCCGCGCTCGTGAGCATCGCGCAGCGCGGCTGGCTCATCGAGCCGCAGGGCAACTTCGGCAACACGCTCACGGGCGACGATGCCGCTGCCCCGCGCTACATCGAAGCGCGGCTGACGCCCTTTGCGCGCGAAGTGCTCTTTAACCCGAAAACGACGACCTGGCAGCTCAGCTACGATGGCCGCGCCAAAGAGCCCGTTTCGCTGCCTGCCAAGTTTCCGATCACGCTGCTCGAAGGCGCCGAGGGCATCGCCGTCGGCCTCTCGACGAAGATCCTGCCGCACAACTTTAACGACCTGTGCCGTGCGGCGATCAACCACTTGCAGGGAAAGTCGTTTCGCATCTATCCCGATTTCCCGACCGGCGGCATCGCCGATTTTGCGGATTACAACGACGGAGAGCGCGGCGGCAAAGTCCGCGTCCGCGCCAAGATCGAGCCGCGCAGCAAGTACCTGCTCGCGATCACCGAGCTGCCCTACGGCACGACCACCGTTTCGCTCATCGAGTCGATCGTCACCGCCAACACCAAGGGCAAAATCAAGATCAAGCACGTAGACGACAACACGGCCGACCGCGTCGAAATCCTCGTGCACCTGCCGCCCGGCAGCGACCCCGAGCAAGTCACCCAGCAGCTCTACGTCTTTACCCAGGCGCAGGTCAGCCTCTCGCCCTCGGCCTGCGTGATCGTGCGCGATCCCGAGACGGGCGAAGACAAGCCACAGTTTATCGGCGTGCGCGAGATCTTGCGCCGCAGCGTCGATCACACCGTCGCGCTGCTGCGCAGCGAGCTGGAGATCCGGCTCGGCGAGCTCGATCAACAATGGCACTGGGACTCGTTGGAGCGGATTTTCATCGAAGAGCGCATCTACCGGCGCATCGAAAAATCGCAGACTTGGGACGACGTGCTCGCCGAGATCCGCGCGGGGCTGGCGCCCTTTGTCGCCGCGCTGCGCCGCGAGGTCACGCAAGAGGACATCGTGCGCCTCACCGAGATTCGCATCAAACGCATCTCCGCCTACAACCGCTTCCAGGCCGATGAGCGCATCAAGAAAATCGAGGCCGAGATCGAAACCGTGAAGCACGACCTCGCACACCTCACCGACTACGCGATCCGCTGGTTCGAGGGCTTGCAGGAGAAGTTTGGCAAGGGGCACAAACGCCGCACTACCTACGACGAGATTGAGCAGATCAGCGCGGCCGAAGTCGCCTCCGCCAATCAGCGCCTCTACGTGAATCGCGAGGAGGGCTTCATCGGGCTGAATTGGCGGCAGCACGAGTTCGTGAAGGAGTGCACCATCCTCGACAGCGTGCTCTGCCTCATGGCCGACGGCTCGCTCAAGGTGTCAAAGGTCGCCGACAAGGTCTTCATGGGCCGCCATATCTTGCACATCGACATCTGGCCCAAGGACGGCGACGCGCATTTTTACACGATGGTCTACCAGGACGGCGAGTCGGGTAAGGCCTACGCCAAGCGCTTCCAGATCGGCGGCCTCTCGCGCGACAAGCTCTACTCGCTGGTCAAGGGCGAAGGCTCGCGCGTGCTCTACCTCGACGTCGCCGGGAGCGAGGCGGCGATGCCGCAAGCCCTGCACATCTCGATTGACGGCCGCAGCGGCGCTCGCGTGCGCGAGCTCGACTTCGACCTCACAAAAGTCCCGCTCTCGACCCGCTCCGCCAAAGGGCTGACCGTCGCCAAGTGGCCGATCAAAAGCGTGAAGCGCACCCGCTAACGGCACTGGCTTCTCTCGGCGAGTTTATGCGCGCGCGGCGCATCGAAGGCCGTGCTCGTTTCACGGTGGCGGCGTGGTGACGAAGCGCCGCCACGGGTAAACACGTCTGAGCTGCGCCTGTGCGAACATGAAGTACACGATGTGTGCCCTATCCCGGAGTAGGGGCCGGGGCGGGCGCAGGAATATTTGGCTGGAGAATGCTTAAGGGGGGCTCGGCGACGCGAAAAGAGAGGGGCGAAATAGAACTTGCACTCCAGTTAATAGGCTACATTGGCTGCGCGCAGTTTCCCCAACTGCTTTCGCCCTGCACCCGATGCCCCTCGTTTTGACAACTCTGCTGAGTCGTTTTTACTCGCGTGGAGCTTTCCTCCCGTGCGTGGCCGTGCGCTTGCCCCGTCTCCCCGGGCGGCTGATTCCGTCAGGAGCAATCTTAACCTCTTAACTCATCCCCTATCATGACTACCCTGGAAAAAAACTCTGTAAATACACCTTCCGCAGGCAGTGATTCCTTTAGCGCGGATTCTCCGGATTGGGCTGCGCTGCTTGAGCAATACCACCGCGACGGCTACGTGATCGTGCGCCAGTTTTATAAGCCCGAAGAGGTCGCCGAAATTCGCGAGCTTTTCGACAAAATGCATGCCGATGGTGGCGTGCCCGGGCACTACGAGGTGGGAAAGCTTCCCGGTGCCGAAGGCGATGCGGGCATCCCAAACGATCCCCTCGCCGCATATCCGCGCGTGACGCACCCGCACCGTTTCAACGCCCGGGCGCGTTACTACCTGATCCACCCGAGGGTGCGCATGTACCTAGAGAAACTCTTTGGCGGCAAGGAGCCTGTGGCCACGCAGAGCATGTACTTCTTCAAGGCCCCCGGTTCGCGAGGGCAGGGGATGCATCAAGATAACTACTACCTGTTGGTCGAGCCGGGAACGTGTATGGGGGCTTGGGCGGCGATTGATGATTCCGACGCGGAAAATGGCGGCCTGATGGTCGTGCCCAACACGCAAAAATTGGAGCTTATTTGCCCGGACAAGGCCGACAGGAAAGAGAGCTTTACGGGGCAAAAGATTCCGATGCAAAAGGGGATGATGCGCCCGATCTACGCGGAGATGAAGGCGGGCGATATGCTGTTTTTTAATGGCAATGTAATTCACGGCTCGGGCCCGAATCGCTCGAAGACCCGCTTCCGCCGCTCCTGGATCTGCCATTACGCGGAGGGCGACTTAAGGAAAATCTCCCAAGGCTATAACCCGCTGGTGCGGATGGATGGCACCGACTTTGAGGTCGAGGGGCAGGCGTCGGGCACCGGCCCCTGCGGCAGCGAGTCGGGCTGGCTCGGTGCAGTCCATTGAGCTGTGGGCAAACTGCCTGCCCTGTTTTACGGAATGAACAGGGCAGGCGAGTTTGTACCTTTCTATCAAGCAGAATGTTCTGCTTTTACTCCACATGCGGCGCAGCGTGTGACGCTGTGCCAGTCGTGTGGCCTCCGCGACCGTCCTTCAGAGGGCTTGTTATTCGGAGATCAATAAGGGGGGGCAGTCCGATTGGCGTATTTGGAGAAGGGGCTTGTTTGGTCGCTTTCCGATAAAGGCGAGAAGGCTGCTTAACATCCGTAAGAGTAGTAGTAAATTCCCCTATAGGTAAACAGGTATGCCTTGGGTGGCATGTTTCCGAATGCTACTGATAGGAGTATTGATAGCGGCTAAGAAATACAAGCTATCGCTTTTGTTTTCATAAGAATGAGCAGCTGAGCCTTTATGGCTGTCTATGAAAATTTTTTCAAAAATTCTGCCATTTTTTGTTTTTGGGCTTGCACTATCTAAAGCTGATATTACCCCGCCTCCTTTTAATCTGTTTAACACAGATAGAGTTAGTGATTTATGATAATGGAAATCTGAAGGTGGGAGTAGATCTTGTGCGAGGAGACCAGGGAAGGGGGGATTTGGTTGGCAGGGGATCAGTCGAATATCTTCACGGGAGATTTAAATCTCAAAGGTGTCGTGAGGGTAAATCTTTCCAATGTTTTGGGCTTTGGCGGAGGAGATAAGGAGGGATATAGGCACGGGATCCGGAAGTTGATCCTGGACGATCTTGAAATCCTTGACGGGGGGCATCTCGTTATCGCTGGCTGGGCAAATCAGCGGGACTTTCTTCTCGTGCGAAAAGATAGTAAACACCTGCAGGATGCACTGAAGAAGCTCAGCTTTTCGGGGCAGCCAAACCGTATCCACCTCGTAGACTATAATAAAGACTACTGGGAAATCTCAAATGCACCCGAGCCCGCGGTTTATGGTGTAGTCATCGGTGCTCTGGGAGCGTGCTTGGCTACCCGAAAGCGCAAACGGTCGTTTGTGTCCGCCTGATACAAAACCGCTGCCAGACCGCCTCTGCTTGGTCTCGCGGGGCAGTGGTGATGAACGTCGTCTTGCTGTTTTCATAACCGACATGGTTCGCGTTCATCGCGTTCGCCCTCCTTCTTTCTCAGGGGATAGGTTGGGTCATTATTTGATGGACGTGCTCCGTTTGCGTACTTTACGTAGTTTCGGGAGTTCAACTGGATGAACGTCATTTTACCCCTATGAAATCAACTTTTGAGAGTCGTTACGCGATTGGGCCGGTGGAGGCCAGGCAGCTCGATACGGCCGGGCTGCGGGAGAACTTTTTGATCAAGCAGCTTTTTTGGGCGGATCGCGTTCATTTCGTTCACACGCACTACGACCGCTACATGGTGGGCGGGGCGATGCCGGTTGTCGAAAAGCTGAAGCTGGAAAGCATCGCTGGACTGCTCAAGGAGCCGTACTTCCTTTCGCGGCGGGAGCTGGGGGCGATCAACGTGGGGGGCGCGGGTATCGTAGAAGTGGACGGGGAGGCCTTTGCGTTGGGGCACAAGGAGGCGATCTACATCGGCCGTGGGGCAAAGGAGGTGTATTTCTCCAGTGTGGATGGGAAGAGGCCGGCCAGGTTTTACATGAACTCGGCCCCCGCGCACCGGAGCTGCCCCACGAGGCGGATTACCAAGGCCGAGGCCAACAGGATCGAGCTCGGCTCGCCCGAGACAGCAAACCACCGCGTCATTTACCAGATGCTGCTCCACACGGTCATCGAGACTTGCCAGCTCCAGATGGGAATGACCGAGCTGCAGGCAGGCTCGGTGTGGAACACCATGCCCGCTCACACGCATGACCGCCGGATGGAGGCTTATTTCTATTTTGACCTGCCCGAGGGCCAGGCCGTGGCCCACTTTATGGGGACGGCGGGTGAAACTCGCCACCTGTGGTTGGGCAATGAGCAGGCCGTCGTGTCGCCTCCGTGGTCCATCCACTCCGGTGTCGGCACAGGCAGCTATACATTCATCTGGGGCATGGCGGGCGAGAATATGGACTACGACGACATGGATAAACACCCGATCAACTCGCTGAGATAAATATGAAAAAAAATATCATTGCCGCTCTTTTCGCACTATTGGGGCTGCTGCCTTTCGCAAACGGGCAGGGGGCCCCCGCCGGGGCGGGAGCTGCCCGGGGGCGCATCCTTGTCACGCTTTCCGGGGGCCAGAGCTGGTCGGGGCTGGTCAGTATCCCGTACGCGGATTTCGCGCAGCGGTTTGGCGTGGGGGCTGCCTTTCATGTCGTGGATGATAAGGGCCGCGCAGTTTCCCACCAGTTGGAGCGGCTCGGGATGGAGGCTCCCCAGAATGTGCTGTTGCAAGTCCAGCTAAACCAGCGGCGGAAGCTGGAGTTGCTGGTCTTCGCGGGAGAGAAAGCGCCGCTTCCTCCCAAAACTTTTGCCCGGTACGTGCCCGAGCGGTTCGACGATTTTGCCTGGGAGAACGACCGGGTGGCCTTTCGCCTCTATGGCGAGGCGCTGGAGGGTAAGCCGGGGGATGCCCAGGGAATGGACTTTTGGGCGAAGCGGACCGACCAGCTCATCATCGACAAGTGGTACAAGAACGGGGACTACCACCGCGACCACGGCGATGGGCTGGATTACTACTCCGTAGGGCAGACTCTCGGCGCGGGGGATGTGGCTCTCTACTTCGGCGACGAGGTGCACTACACCAGACACTACCGGCAGTACGAGGTCTTGGACAACGGGCCGCTGCGAACGACCTTCCGACTCACGTACCCTCCCGAAGTCATCAACGGGCAACGCATCGGCCTCCGCAAAACCATATCGCTGGATGCGGGCTCTCACTTCAACAAGATCACTCTTGAGGTCGAGAACCGGAGTGCCCGCGAAACGCCCATCGTCATCGGCGTCGCAAAAAGGTCGGTCGCCGAGGTCGCGGATGTGGAGTTCTTGTGGGAGGGCGATCACACCCTCCCTTGGGAGACGTTCAGCTACTGGGAGCCCGAGATTGCCGACCACGGGCGCACCGGCGTTGCGCTCATCCTTCCCCAAGGGACGACGACGTTTGTGCCCGATGAGGCCAAGCAGTTTTTATTCCGCGCCGTGGTGCGAAATGGTGAGCCCTACACCTACTACAACGGCGCGGCGTGGAACAAAGCCGGCGCAGTGACAAATTTGCCGAAATGGTACGGAGTCGTGCGGGAAAAGGCCGACTCCCTGCGAGCAACACCTGAGGTGACTCTGGAGGGAAGCTCTCCCCGCCGTTGAGCAGGCCCCCGCCCGGTGCGGGGAACTCTGGAGCGGCTCCGCACACTTTTTTTAGCCCCGAAAGGAAAACCGCAAAGCGATGTCCATACTGCATTCATTTAGCCTGATCGGGAAAACAGCCTTGGTGACGGGTTGCCAGCGGGGCATCGGCAGGGCTTTGGCCGAAGGCCTCGCCGAGGCCGGAGCGGATGTGATCGGCGTGTCCCGATCCTTGGTGCCGGGGGCCTCGGAGGTAGAGCGAGCAGTCACCGCACTGGGGCGGAAGTTCTGGCCCTATGCCTGCGACTTTTCCGACCGGAAAGCACTTTACCAATTCATCGAGCGGGTGAAGGGCGACCACCCGACCATCGACATCCTCTTCAACAACGCCGGACACATCTTGCGCAAACCTGCCGCCGAGCACCCGGACGAGTACTGGGACCAGATCGTGGAGATCAATCAAAACGCCCAGTTCATCCTGACCCGGGAGATCGGCAGGGACATGCTGGCCCGAGCGAGCGGGAAGATCGTCTTCACGGCCTCGCTGCTCTCCTTTCAGGGCGGCATCAACGTACCCGGGTACGCGGCCTCCAAAGGCGCGGTGGCCTCCCTCGTTAAAGCCTTTGCCAACGAATGGGCGGGCCGCGGAGTGAACGTCAACGCCATCGCTCCGGGCTACATCGCTACGGACAACACCGAGGCGCTGCGCAACGATCCGGAGCGCTCTGCTTCGATCCTGGGGCGCATCCCGGCGGGTCGCTGGGGCGAGCCACAGGACTTCAAGGGGCCTGCCGTGTTTCTGGCCTCCGCCGCTTCCGATTATGTCCACGGCACCATCCTCACCGTGGATGGCGGATGGATGGGGCGCTAGGGCCGCAGCGTGCGAGTGGTGCGAGGGCGTAGCGGCACAGGCATGCGGCCTGCGGAGTAGGGGAGGCGATACGTTTGGTGTGCGGGCGCGAGCTGCCGCATATGTTGCGCCGCTCCTCGCGTGCGGCGGCGGATAACTCACTTCCTGCCATCGGGGGGATGGACGCCTGTGTTTCCTCTAAAAAGAAGGACGAGCGTGTGGCGCTTGCGAGCCTTGCCAAGGTGGATGGACGCTCTATGTGTCGCGCGCTGTTCTTTTTCGTGTGGAGTGCGCACGATTGCAAAGATCGCGCAGCCGCTGGCTGTGCGCCCATTACCCCTGTCTTGGTTAACCCCCACCTCGTTTCCCCCATGCTTCCCCCGAATCCTTTTTTGGAGTTTGTCCCCAATCGTGTTGAGGCGTTGCTGCGTTGGTTGCGCGAGCGGTTGTGGCTTGAGCGGCGTTCGTTGAGTGTTACGGCAACTGTACCGACTGCGGCGCATCGGCCTTTCGAGGCGGTGCGCAATGAGCCGCGCACGAGCGTGAAGGCAGGTGAGACTTGGGGCATGCTCTACGATCAGCGCTGGTTTCACGTCGAAATCCCAAGTGCGGCCGGCGGCGGTGATGCGCCTTCGCGCCGCCGTGCGCAAAGGCCACTCACGCTGGAGTGGCGGGATCAGGGCGAGGCCACGCTCTATGTGGATGGCGTGCCGTACTACGGTTTCGATCCGGCGCATCGCTATGTGGCGCTGCCTGCCGGTACGCGCGAGGTGTGGATCGAGGGTTACTGCTGCCAGTCGGGGATTTGGTGTCCAGGGGCGACAGGGCTTTCACCGGAGGGCAGTCTTTTTGGCGGGGCCTTCGTGCAGTATCGCGACGATTTGATTTGGGACTGCGTGCAAGAGCTGGGCGTTTTGTTCGACCTGATGATGGCGCTGCGCTCGCAGCTCAGCCCGCGCCCTGCGTCTTTTCTTAACAGTGCGGGCTTCCAGGCAAAGGTGCACGATGCGAGTCCGGTTTATCGCAGGCTGCTGCGCCTTCTGAACTGCGCGTGCACGGCCTACGAGCGCGCTGGGCCAGTCGCCCTGCGCGAGGCTTTGGTCGCTGCGCGTGCCGAGTTGAAAAACGACCGCCCCGTGTTGAGCGGCATCATCACGGGACATGCGCATATCGACCTCGTGTGGATCTGGCCGGAGCGGATGGGCGAGGCCAAGGCGGTGCACACGTTTGCGACAGTGAACCGGCTGATGTCACAGTATCCGGAGTTTCGCTTCGCGTACAGCCAGCCTGCGAGCTACCGGGCGGTGGAGCGGCGTGCGCCAAAGCTGGCTGCGCTGGTGAAGCAGCAAATCGCGCGCGGCACCTGGGAGGCGACTGGCGGCATGGATGTGGAGAGCGATACGCTGCTGCCTTGTGGCGAGGCGCTCGCTCGGAGCCTCATGCTGGGGCAGGCAGATTTCGCGCGTTTGCGTGGCGCGGCGGCACGGCAGGGCACAGCGTCCGCCAAGAAAGACAGCGCGGCGAGCGCGGGAGACCGCTCGCGGCTGGTGTGGCTGCCCGATGTTTTCGGTTACAGCGTGTGCTTGCCGCAGCTTATGCGGCTGACGGGGATCGACTGTTTTTTTACAACGAAGCTCACTTGGTGCGGCGTAAACCGCTTCCCCTACAGCAGCTTTGTTTGGCGTGGAAACGATGGCAGCGAGGTCGTCTCGCACGTTACTCAGAATGTCGGTTATACGAACCAGACTCAGATCCCGGAGATCGAGGCCAACGCGCGCGGCCACTCCCAGTCGCACTTGCACCGCGAGTTCTTGCACCCGACCGGCTATGGTGATGGTGGCGGCGGACCGACGGAAGAGCACATCGAGCGCGTGCGCCGTTTGAGCGGGTTGTGCGACCTGCCTGAGCTGCGCTGGGATCATCCGGAAAACTTCTTCGCTCGGCTTTCCAAACTGCGCGACCAGCTCCCCGTCCACCAAGGCGAGTGCTACCTCGAATACCACCGTGGGGTCTACACGACACATGGGGATTTTAAGGCGGCGTTTCGCGGTACGGAGCGGGCCCTGCAAGTGCGTGAAGCGGTGGCGGCAGCCATAGGGGAAGTGCCCGATCTCGTCGCGCCGTGGCGGCGACTGATCATGACGCAGTTTCACGACTTCATCCCGGGCAGTTCGATTGCGGAGGTTTACGCGGAGGGGAAGGCCGAGCTTTCGCAGATCATCAACGAGCAACTGGAGGCGGCGCGCGCGCGGTTGGCGGCGAGTGCAGCAACCTCGGCGACAGCAAGTCGCCCGTCCTCGAAAACGGTGTCGAAAAAAACAGCGTCAACGAAGCCTGGTGCATCTACGCAGCATTGGTTTAACCCGCTCGCATTGCCTTGGCGTGGCTGGCTGGAGGGGCGCTGGTACGAGCTGCCACCGCTAGCGAGTGTGCCAGTCACGGAGGGAGTGCCCGCCCGCGTTGCATCCGATCAGCAGGCCACGGCTTCAGTCGCGAAACAGGGAGTGGCCACTTTGCGCAGCGACCGCGTGCAGGTGTGGCTTACGCGCGACGGGCGTCTCGCGGAGCTCGTGATTGATGGGCGCGAGATCGCATTTAGCGCGCCCGCTGCGGTGCCAGTTTTGTATCCGGATAATCCGGCGAACTACGATGCTTGGGACATCGACCGCGATACGCTTGACATGGGCGAAGCCGTTTCGGGCGCTGCGACGATCACAGTGGAGGCGGCGGGCGATTCGCCGGAGCAAGCGGCGATCTTCGTGCGCCAAAAACTGGGGGAGGCGAGCGAGATTACGCTGCGCTACGAAGTGCGGCTCGGAGAGCCGTTTTTGCGGCTCAGTGCCGAAGTCGATTGGCACGAGACGCACAAGCTCTTACGGCTGCACTTCCCGACCGAGTATCGCGGACGCTACGCGCGCTTTGCCGCGCCCTACGGCAGCGTGCTGCGCGGGCAGCAGCCGGGCGAGCCGATTACCGAGGCGCAGTGGGAAGTGCCCGGCAGTCGCTGGGCGGCGGTGAGCCTCGACAGCGAGCGCGAGGGGCTGGCTCTTGTCACCGAAGCGAAGTATGGCTTCTCGGCCCGCGATGGCGAGCTCGCCGTTTCGCTGCTGCGCGCGGCCTCGATTACCGCAGCCGAGGGCAGCCCTTTCATGCACGCGGCACCGCCCCATCTCAGCCGCTATCAGCCGCCTTCCCCGTTTTCCGATCAAGGCCACCACACGATCTCGCTGGCACTGACGAGCTACTCGGCAGATCTGCCGCAGGAGCAGCATCCGGCCGCGCTGGCGGATATGCTGTTTACGCTGCCGGTCGCGTATCGCGGCGCGCCGGTTTCTGCGGGACTGCGCGGCGTGCACGATGCGCCGACTCTCGTTCCCGCTTGGGCTATGCCGGTGGCAAAAGATGCATGGGTGCTGCGCTTGCACGAAGTCGGCGGCGCGCGCGGCACGGCGCGGCTCGATCTCGCTGAGGGCTTCGTGGCCTGCCCGACCTCGATTGAGGGCGAGCCCGAAGGGCCGCCTCTCAAAAAAGGTCGCCTCGACTATGCGCCCTACAAAATCCTCAGCGTGCGCATATCGAGAGCGTAGGCCGTGCGTTGGTGTCGTGCGTTCTTTGCCCAATCGGGCAGGGCAGAGCGGCGTGCGGCGCAGGTTTGCCCTTCTGTTTAGTGCGCAGTGCGGAGGCCTGTATGGCGTGTTGGCGATGGCTGTGTCGTCGCTCCGTTTCAGGCGTTTTTTGCAGCCGTTTAGAAATGTCGCGCGAGGCTTGGTGTAGCCTTGCTAAGGCAAAGTGCGCTCCTAGCGTCCCGCCCCGCTTAACCCTCCCGCTCACCCAAGCCCCCATCAGTCATGGCGACACCCAATCCGTTTTTGCAGTTTGCGCCGAACCGCGCGAAGCGAGTCCACATTCGCTTGAACGAGAGCCTCTGGCTGGAGAGCCAGTCGCTTGCGGTTACGGCGGCTCGGCCCACGGCCGGGCACCGCCCTCTCGAAGTCGCCAAAAAGGAGCGGCGCAGCCCGATCAAGTCGGGCGAGGCGTGGGGCAAGCTCTACGATCAGCGCTGGTTTCACATCGAAATCCCCGCGCCGCCAAAGGGAAAGGCGAAGGTGCCGCGCTTCCTGGAGTGGAGCCATCAGGGCGAGTCCACGCTCTACGTCGATGGCGTGCCGTACTACGGTTTCGACGATCCGCACCGCGCGGTCGTCCTCCCTCCCGGCGTGCGCGAGGTGTGGATCGAGGGCTACTGCTGCAACACGTTTAGCCACCCGTCGGTTTCGCCCAACGGCAGCATTTTTAATGGAGCGTCCCTGAAATATCGCGACGAGACAGTCTGGGACTGCCTGCAAGAGATGAACGTCATGTTCGACGTGATGATGGCCCTGCGCTCGCGACAGGAGCCGAAGCCTGCGCCCTTCGTCCCGATGGTCGGACTGCGCCCCAAGGTGGACGATGCGAGCCCGATTTATCGCAAGGTGCTGCACATCATCGAGCGCGCTTGTGACGCCTACGAACTGGACGGGCCCGCTGCGATGAGCCGCATCCTGGTCGAAGGCCGCGCGGAGCTGAAGAGCGAGCGCCCGCTGCTCACGGGCATCCTGCATGGGCACGCGCACATCGACCTCGTGTGGCTGTGGCCGGAGCGGATGGGCGAGGCCAAGGCGGTGCACACGTTCTCGACCATGAACCGGTTGATGGAGCGGTACCCCGAGTTTCGCTTTTCCTACAGCCAGCCCGCGAGCTATCGCGCGGTGGAGCGGCGCGCCCCGCAGCTCGCCGCACAGGTGAAGCAACACATCGCGCGCGGCGCCTGGGAGGCCACGGGCGCGCTCGATGTGGAGAGCGATACACTGCTCGCGTGTGGCGAGGCGCTCGCGCGCAGCTTCATGCTCGGGCAGGCCGAGTTTGCGCGGCTGCGCGGTGCGCGCGGGCCGGCGCAGCTCGTCTGGCTGCCCGATGTGTTTGGCTACAGCGCCTGCTTGCCGCAGCTCATGCGGCTGGTCGGAGTCGAGCAGTTTTTCACAACCAAGCTGACCTGGAACACGATCAACCGTTTCCCCTACAGCAGTTTTGTCTGGCGTGGGAATGACGGCAGCGAGGTCGTCTCGCACGTCACCCAAAACGTCGGCTACAACAACGGCGTGGGCTGGAGCGAGGTAGAGAGCAACGCGCGCGGCCACTCCCAGTCGCACCTGCACCGCGAGTTCCTGCACCCGACCGGCTTCGGCGATGGCGGCGGCGGCACGACGGAGGAGCAGCTCGAGCGCGCGCGTCGCCTGAGCGGGCTGTGCGACCTGCCCGAGCTGCGCTGGGACTTGCCGGAAAACTTTTTCGAGCGGCTCGCCAAGCTGCGCGCCCAACTGCCCGTCCACCAAGGCGAGTGCTACCTCGAGCACCACCGCGGCATCTACACCACGCATGGCGATTTCAAGGCGATCTTCCGCGGCACCGAGCGCGCGCTCCAGGTGCGCGAGGCCGTGGCGGCGGCCACTGGCGAAGTGCCCGATCTCGTAGCTCCTTGGCGGCGGCTGGTCTTCGCGCAGTTTCACGACTTCGTCCCGGGCAGCGCGATTGCCGAGGTTTACGCGGAGGGCCGCGCCGAGCTCTCCCGAATCACCAGCGAGCAACTGGAGGCGGCGCGCAATCGCCTCTCGACGAGTGGGCTTGCGGTGGCGAAGGCGAAAAAATCGGCTGCGGCGAAATCGTCCGCCGCCGCAGAGGAGCAGCTCTTTAATCCGCTCGCGCTGCCTTGGCGCGGCTGGGTGGGCGAGCGTTGGTATGAGCTGCCACCGCTCGCGAGTGTGCCCGCCGAGGTCGGCGCGACCGCGGGTGACGAGGCGCAGGCCACCGCCTCGATTGCGAAAAACGGCGCGGCCTCCCTGCGCAGTGATCGCGTGCAAGCGCGGGTCACGCGCGATGGCCGACTGGCCGAGCTGGTGATCGATGGCCGCCCGATTACCTTTAGCGAAACGGCTGCGACGGCGGTGCTCTATCCCGACAATCCGGGCCACCACGACGCGTGGGACATCGACCGGCACTCGCTTGAGCTCGGTAAACCCGTCACTACGCCAGTCACGATCACGGTTGAACACGGGCTCTCCGAACCACCCACAAAGGCGTCGGCAAAATCCGCGGCGAAATCCAGGGACACTTCGACGGCGGTTGCCTCAGCCTCCGCTCCCGCGCATGCCGCTGCGATCTGCGTGCGGCGCAAGCTGGGCAAGGCGAGCGAGCTCGTGCTCCGCTACGAAGTGCGCGCGGGCGAGCCGGTCTTGCGCCTCACCGCAGATGTCGATTGGCACGAGACGCGCACGCTTCTGCGCCTGCATTTCCCGACCGAGTATCGCGGGCGTTTTGCGCGCTTCGGCGGGCCCTTTGGCAGCGTGCTGCGCGGGCAACAGCCCGGGGAGCCGATCACCGAGGCGCAGTGGGAGGTGCCCGGCAGTCGCTGGGCCACTGTGAGCCTCGACAGCGAGCGCGAGGGACTGGCCCTCATCACCGAAGCGAAGTACGGCTTCTCGGCTCGCGATGGTGAGCTCACCGTCTCGCTGCTGCGCGGCGCGGAGACGACCTGCGCCATCGGCGAATACGGCGGCGCAGCGCCGCCGCATCTCAGCCGCTACCAACCCGAGTCTCCCTTCACCGACCAAGGCCGCCACACCATCGCACTGGCGCTGACGAGCTACTCGGCAGATCTGCCGCAGGAGCAGCATCCGGCGGTGCTCGCCGATACGCTCTTCACGCCGCCAGTCGCGTATCGCGGGGCGCCCGCTTCGGCGGGGCTGCTCGGCGTGCACGATGCGCCGACTCTCGTTCCCGCTTGGGCAATGCCTGTGGCAAAGGACGCATGGGTGCTGCGCTTGCACGAAGTCGGCGGCGCGCGCGGCACGGCGCGGATCGATCTCGCCGAAGGCTTCGTCGCCTGTCCGGCCACGCTTCACGGCGACGCGCAGGGCAAGCCGCTCAAGGACGGCGCACTCGATTACGCACCTTACAAAATCCTCAGCATGCGGATCGAGCGCACGAAGAAGTAGCGCGCCCGTGCGTTTTCACTACGCGTGAAAAGGAACGACGCTGCGGTTCATAAAACCGGTCGAAGCTGACGAGGCTCCAACGAGGGCCTCGCAAAATGAACCGGTCGAAGACCGCACTGCGCGTGGGGCGGTGGCGTGGCGCCACGTGCCATTTAATTTTCGATTTTGCTCGTGCGCTGCGCGCCCAAACAAAATCGCAAATTTACATGACCTTCCCCCTGTCGCGCTGCGCTGCGACAGGGGGAAGGAGCTTGCGAATGAAGCGGGAAACCCGTTCGGGCGCGGTCTTCGACCGTCTTATTTTGCGGCGCACTCGTTGGTGCGCCGTCTTGTTCCCTCGTCCCGCGTACGATCTTCAAACTTGACTGAACATTACCGACCGGAGGTCGGGCATTTCCAACTGTGCGGTTCATGTATCGCGCGGGACGCGCGATACATGAACCGCACAGTAAATGGCAGGGGACACCGTCCCCCGCTGCCCGCGTAGGGCACTGCCTGCCGCTCCACGCGTAGTGCGGTCTTCGACCGTTCTATTTGGTGCGCCGCTCGCTGGCGGCGCACCAATCAATTACGCACGTTTCAGGCTCCGAGTACCCAGTTGAAGATCAGCGGGGCGACGATGGTGGCGTCGCTCTCGACGATGAATTTCGGGGTCGAGGCGGCGAGCTTGCCCCAGGTGATTTTCTCGTTGGGGACGGCGCCGGAGTAGCTGCCGTAGCTCGTGGTGGAGTCGCTGATCTGGCAGAAGTAGCCCCACAGCGGGATGCCTGTGCGCTGTAAGTCCTGGTGGAGCATGGGGACGACGCAGATCGGGAAGTCGCCGGCGATGCCGCCCGCGATCTGGAAAAAGCCGATCGAGCCTTCGCCGTTTTTGAGTGTGCGCGCGTTCTTGGTGTACCACTCCGCGAGCCAGGTCATGTACTCGATGCCGGTGCGCACGGTGTGCACGTTTTTCACTTCGCCGGTGATGACGTGGCTGGCGTACATGTTGCCCAGTGTGGAGTCCTCCCAGCCGGGGACGATGATCGGCAGGTCGGCCTCGCAGGCGGCGAGCATCCAGGAGTTTTTCGGGTCGATCTGGTACGCCTTCTTCAGTTTCCCCGAGCGCAGGATTTTGTAGAGAAACTCGTGCGGGAAGAACTGCTCGCCCGCGCGGTCGGCAGCCATCCACTCGGCGAGGATGAGTTTTTCGATGCGGCGCATAGCCTCCATTTCGGGGATGCAGGTGTCGGTCACGCGGTTCATGTGGCGGGCGAGGAGGGCTTCCTCCTCGGCGGCGCTCAGGTTGCGGTACTCGGGGACGCGCTCGTAGTAGTCGTGCGCGACGAGGTTAAAGATGTCTTCCTCCAGGTTCGCGCCGGTGCAGACGATGGCGTGGATCTTCCCTTGGCGGATCATCTCGGCCAGCGAGATGCCGAGCTCGGCGGTGGACATGGCGCCGGCGATTGTCACGAGCATCTTGCCGCCGGCCTTGAGGTGGGCCTCGTAGCCTTTGGCGGCGTCGACGAGTGAGGCCGCGTTAAAGTGGCGGTAGTGCTGCGCAATAAATCGGGAGATGGGGCCCTTCTTTGCGGCGAGCTTGGCGTTCACGTCTTCGGGGCGGACTTTGGCTTTTTGGGCTTTCATAAGGCGGGGCAGTTGAGCGGGGAGCGGCGCGCGCTTCGAGGTATTTGTTTGACGGGGCGTTTGACTGAAAACGGCGCCCCGCTTGGAGTCGCGCCCTTTTATGCTCACGCTGGCCGATGTCTCCAAATCCTATGGAACCCGCGAACTCTTCGCGCAGGTCTCCCTCTTCGTCGCGCGCAGCGATCGCTTCGGCCTGGTCGGGGCCAACGGTGCGGGAAAGACCACGCTGTTCAACCTGATCCTGGGCGAGGAGCAGCCGGACTCGGGTGTGATCGAGTGGGAGCGCGGCGCGGACTTCGGCTTCCTGCCGCAGGAGAGCGCGCCCGTCGGTGAGGAGACGATCCTCAGCATCGCGACCGGTGGCGCCAAGCTCGACCTCGAAGGCGACGACGATGAGGACTACGACATCGATTGGACGCTGGAGCCGCGCGCGCGAAAAATCCTCGCGGGCCTCGGCTTCAAGGATGCCGACATGACGCTGCCCGCGCGCAGTTTTTCGGGCGGCTGGATCATGCGCGCGCACATGGCGCGGCTCCTGGTCGCCGAGCCCGCGCTGCTGCTCCTCGACGAGCCGACCAACCACCTCGACCTGGAGGCGCTGCTGTGGTTTCAAGACTACCTCACGCGCTACCCGGGCGGCCTCGTCATCATCTCGCACGACCGCGCTTTTCTCAACGCGCTGTGCACGGGCATACTGGAGCTGCGCGGCCAGCGGCTCCATCGCTACCACGGAAATTATGACGACTACCTGGAGGAGAAAGAGGCGCGCAAAGAGCAGCAGTCCGCCCTGTTTAAAAACCAGCAGCGCGAGATCGCCCACTTGCAGAAGTTCGTCGATCGCTTCGGCGCCAAGGCCTCGCTCGCCAGCCGCGCCAAGTCGCGCGAGAAGCAGATCGCCCGCCTGAAGGAGGTCGCCATCGAGGAGCCGGACGACGAGCTGCGGCGGATCAACTTCCGCTTCCCGCAGCCGCCGCGCTCGGGGCTCAAGGTGATCGAGCTCAAGGCCGTCGAGCAGGCTTACGGCGAGCACGTCGTTTACCGCGACCTGAACTTCGCTGCCGAGCGCGGGCAAAAGCTCGTCCTCGTCGGCCCCAACGGCGCGGGAAAATCCACGCTGCTAAAAATCCTCGGCGGTGTGATCCCGATCCGCAGCGGCACGCGCGAGCTGGGCGCCAATGTGACGGCCGGCTACTTCACGCAAAACCGCGGCGAGAACCTCAACCTCGGGGCCACCGTTCTGGACAACATGCTGGAGCTGCGCACCGCGGCGAATGGATTGACCGAGCAGCAATCGCGCGCGCTTCTCGGTGCCTTTCTCTTTCGCAAAGACGACGTGTTTAAAAAAGCGGGCGTGCTCTCGGGCGGCGAAAAATCGCGCCTCGCGCTCGCACGGCTCCTCGTCGATCCGCCCAACCTGCTGCTGATGGATGAGCCGACGACCCACCTGGACATCGCCTCCATCGACGCGCTGATCCGCGCGCTGCGCGACTTCACGGGCACCTTCATTTTCATCAGCCACGACGTGCACTTCATTCGCCAGCTCGACGCGCATGTGCTCCACGTGCACAGCGGGCGGCTCACGGCCTACGCGGGGAATTACGATTACTATCTGGAGAAATCCCGCGCGAGTGACGCGCGCGCCGCGCTCACCGCAGGCTTCACCGATGGTCGCCCTGTGCAAAATGCCGCGCAGGCAGCGGCAGGCCCGGCCGCTTTTGCGGCGCAGCAAACCAGGTCGCCCGCTGCTGGCCCTGCACCCACGCCCAACGCACTGCGCAAAAAACGCGACGCACTCGGCGCATTGGAAAAACGCGTTAGCGAGCTCGAAGCCTCCCAGGCCGAGCTCACCGCCGCGCTCGAAGATCCGGCGACTTATCAACAACCCGGCAAGGCACAGCACCTCAACCGCGAGCTCAGCGCAATCGTTGACCAGATCACCGCCGCCACCGCCGAGTGGGAGGCCGCCGCCCGAGAGCTGGCGCAATGGGAAAACGCCTAGCGATTTCCCCTCGCCCTGACGGCGAGGCAACGACTCGCCGCCCATAAAACGAGTCGAAGACTCCCACTGCGCGCGGAGCGGCCCTACGCGGGCGGCGGCAGGCGGTGCCTGCACCCATTTACTGTGCGGCTTGCTGTCGGGCGTACCGCCCGACGAACAAGCCGCACAGTAGAAAGGGCCCGATCATTAGTCGGTGATTCACCGGCAAATCGTTTCATCTCGCCCAAATGGGTACGCGCTCCATCCGCATTTGAAGCCTCACTCCCAGTCGCAACGCGACTGGGGGATGTTCCGTTAAATTTGGGAATCGTGCTTCGTCGCGCAGCGACGGGGCCGATTCCCAAATTGAATGGCACGTGGCGCCCCGCCACCGCTGCCCGCGTAGGGCACTGCCTCTCGCTCCCCAAGCGTAGTGGGTAGAAAAACTCTGGTTTGCGGGGGACGGGTGGCTCACGACTTATTTGCTGCGCTGCCGATGTGTCCTGTTTCTGAAATTCTGTGCTCTTGGTTGTTCCCGATTGGGGCCTTTGTGTTGGGCGCGTGCGTGGGGAGTTTTTTAAACGTGGTCATCTTGCGAACCCCGCGTGGCGAGTCGGTGGTGCGCCCGGGCTCGCGCTGTGCTGCTTGTGGCGAGCCGCTCCGTGCGCACGATAATCTGCCGCTTGTTGGCTGGCTGCTCCGGTTTGGGCGGGCGCGTTGCTGCGGGGCGCGGATTTCGCCGCGCTACCCTTTCGTCGAGCTGCTCACCGCGCTGCTGTTCCTCGCTGTATGGTTGAGCTTTTCGCCAACCAAGGCGGGCGTGGGCATGCTCTTCCTGTCGCTGCTGATTGTTGCGGGCTTCATCGACCTCGATCACGGCATCATCCCCGATTGGTTGACGATTGGTGGCGCGTGCTTGGGGCTCGTTCTATCGCTGCTCGTGCCCGAGCTGCATGGGCTGGTAGGAGAGGCCGGAGCCTTTGGTGGAGCGGGAGAGGCGTTTTTTTTCTCGGCTGACCATGTGCGTGGGTTTCTTGGCGGTGCTCAAGGGCTGCTTATCGGCTCGGGTGTGCTGCTGTGGATCGCGCTCGTGGCGGAGCTGTGTTTGAAGAAGGAGGCGATGGGCTTTGGAGACGTGAAGTTTGTCGGGATGATCGGTGCATTCTGTGGTTGGGAAGGGGCGGTGTTTTCGATTTTCGCCGGAGCGATTCTCGGGACGCTGGGGATCGGGCTACTGCCCATCTTCAAAGGGCGCGCTGCGCTGCTTCCACAGGCTGTGCCTTTTGGGCCGATGCTCGCCGCGGCGGCGACCCTCTATTTCTTATGGGCCGAGTCGTGGGTGAAGCGTATGCTGGCTGGCTTTGCCGAAGCGCTGGGGGCGTAGCCGCCCCGGCTTGTGCGGCGCGGCTGGGTGACAGGGTGTAGCGCCATTTTCATTTGTCGCTCACTGGGGGCAGGCTTACCGTGCCGCGCATGTCCCTGATCTCAATCAACCCTGCTACAGGGCAGCGCATCCACATCTACGGCGTGCACAGTTCGGTGCAGATTGAGGCGGCGTTGAAGCAGGCTCGCGCAGCCTTCCTGGGGTGGCGAGAGCTGGCGGCTGAGGCGCGCGCCGCTGCGCCGCGCAAGCTCGCCCACAGCTTGCGCAAACAGGGAGATGATCTCGCCGCGCTGATCACCGCCGAGATGGGAAAGCCGATCACGCAGGCCCGCGCCGAGATCGAGAAATGCGCCCGCGTGTGCGACTACTATGCGCGCCACGGGGCCGGCTATCTGGCTGACGAACACCCGAGTGGTGCGCCGCGCCAAGCCAGGGTCGTGTACGAGCCCCTGGGCCCGATCCTCGCCATCATGCCGTGGAATTTTCCTTTTTGGCAGGTCTTCCGCACGGCGGCTCCGGCACTCATGGCGGGCAACACCGTGCTGCTCAAACACGCGCCAAATACATCGGGCTGTGCGCTGGCGGTGGAGCAGGTGTTTGAGGACGCGGGGCTGCCACGCGGTGTGCTGCAAACGCTGCTCATCTCCAGCGAGACACTTACCGGCCTGATCGGCGATCCGCGGGTGGCGGCGGTTTCGCTCACGGGGAGTACCGAGGTGGGGCGGGCTGTGGCGGCAGCGGCGGGCGCGGCACTCAAGCCTTGCGTGCTGGAGCTCGGCGGCAGCGATCCCTACCTCGTGCTCGAAGACGCCGACCTCGATCACGCGGCGCAGGTTTGCGCGCGGGCGCGGCTCATCAATGGCGGGCAGAGCTGCATCAGCGCGAAGCGCTTCATCGTGCACGAAAAAGTGCGTGCGGATTTTCAGCGTCGCCTGGTCAAATACGTGCGCGCGCATCGGGTGGGCGATCCGCTGGATCCGCAAACCCAGGTGGGGCCGCTGGCGCGCGGCGATTTGCGCGAGCGATTGCACGCGCAGGTCACGCGCAGTGTGGCGATGGGCGCGCGGTGCTTGCTCGGTGGCGAGTCGCTGTCGGGGCCGGGCTTCTTTTACGCGCCGAGTGTGCTCACCGATGTAGTGAAGGGGATGCCGGCCTTTGACGAAGAGCTCTTCGGGCCGGTCGCGGTGGTCATCGCAGCTCGCAGCGCGGAGGAGGCGGTCGCGCTGGCCAACGCCACGCCTTATGGGCTGGGCGCGGCGATTTTTACGGGTGAGCGAGCTCGCGCGCGCGACATCGTGCCGCTCCTGGAGGAAGGCATGGTTTTCATAAACGAGGCCGTGCACTCGGATCCTGCGCTGCCCTTTGGCGGGGTGAAGCAGAGCGGCTTCGGCCGCGAGCTGGGGCGGCCGGGCATTCATGCTTTCGTTAACACCAAGTGCGTGTGGGAAGCGCGGTGAGTCTCTGTACTTTGGTACTCACGCTCGCGCGACTTGGCGGACGGTAGGGCAAGCTCCTTTGGAAAAGGCGGGGGCCGCCGTTTTTTCTGATCGTTGTCGGTTTTTTAAAGGGCTCTCAAACGGCGCGCCAATGAGTCCTCGGGGAGTAAAACGAGTCGGGTATCCGTGCCTTCGTTGTGCGTTGCGTAGGTGGGGCGCGGTCACTGCACTCGGCCGATTATGACACTTTTACCGAGCAAACGGATTCGCTGCGGGGTGGCGGGGGTGGGCTCCCTGGGGCAGCATCACGCGCGGATTTATGCGGAGCTGCCGGATGCGGAGTTGGTGGGGATTTACGAGAGCAGCGACGCGCGCGCGGCGGAGATCTGCGCGAAGTACGGCTGCCGCCGTTTCGAGAGTCTCGATGCGTTGGGCGCGGCGTGCGAGGCCGTTTCGGTCGTCGTCCCCACGGATCGCCATGCGGAAGTCGCGCTGCCGCTGCTCGCGCAGGGTGCGCATTTGTTGATCGAGAAACCGCTCTGCGCGACCCTCGACGAGGCGCAGCGCGTGCTCGCCGCCGCGCAGCGGGGTGGCTGCCTCGTACAGGTGGGGCATGTGGAGCACTTTAACCCCGTGATGGAGTTTCTGGAAAAGCAGGTGAGCCACCCGCAGTACATCACGGCCGAGCGGCTCGCGCCGTATCAGCCGCGCGGGACGGAGGTCGGCGTCGTGCTCGACCTGATGATTCACGATATCGGGATCGTGCTGGCGCTGGTGAAGTCGCCCGTGCGGAGGATCGATAGCGTGGGCGTGACCGTGCTCTCGAAAAAAGAAGACATCGCGAACGCGCGGATCGAGTTTGAGAACGGCTGTGTCGCCAATCTGAGCGCGAGTCGGCTGAGCACGAAGCGCCAGCGCGAGATTCGGCTATTCCAGTCCGACGCCTACCTGTCGCTCGATTTCATGAACCAGGAGGGGCACCTCTTGGAGAAGCGCGACCTGCTCGCCTACGGGGCAAAGGTGAAGCTCGGCTTGGTAAAGGCAGGCGAGCTCGGAGAGATCCCCGTGAAGCAAATCCCGATTGAGAAGGGCGAGCCGCTCGCGCTCGAAATCGCGCACTTCGTGGAGAGTGTGCGGCGCGCCCGGGAGCCCAAGGTCGGTGCGGTGCTTGGCACGCATGCGCTGGAGGTGGCGATCGAGATTACCGAGCAAATCCAAAAAGCGGGAGGGTGACGCGCGTGGCCTCGTCAAAAAAAACACTGCCTTTCCGGCTGCCTCCTCCTGAAAACTTTTCTGCGGGCGGTGCGGGCGGCCACGGTTGCGATTTGCTGGTCATGGCGGGCGAGCACTCGGGTGACGAACACGCCGCGCGCGCCGTCGCGGCCTTGCGCGCGAGGCAGCCGGGCCTGCGCATTTGCGCGCTCGGCGGGCCGCAGCTCGCGGCGGCAGGGGCGCAGCTTTTGCACGACTTGACGGCCAGCTCCGTCGTCGGCTTTGTCGAAGTGCTGCGCAGTTATTCGTTTTTCAAAACACTGTTTGAAGAAGTGTTGCGCTGGATCGCCGAGTACCGTCCGCGCGCGGTGTGTTTCGTCGATTACCCCGGGCTGCACCTGCGGCTTGCCGCTGCGCTGCGCGAGCGCGGTCTGTCGCACAAAGGCGGCGGCCCGGTGCGGCTGCTCTACTACATTTCCCCGCAAATCTGGGCCTGGAAACCGAAGCGCCGTTTCGCAATGGCGCGCGACCTCGATGCGCTGGCGGTGATCTTCCCCTTTGAAGTCGAGTGTTACGCGGATACCGATTTGCCGGTCGAGTTTGTCGGGCACCCCTTCCTGAGCGAAGGCTACGCGGCGCCAGTCGCCTACGATCCTGAGGCGCCGATCTTGCTGCTCCCCGGGAGTCGGCGGCAGGCCGTGGCGCGGATTTTGCCCGTGCTGCTACGCGGGCTGGCCGCATATGAGGCGCGGCTCGGTAAGCAGAGCGCGGAACGGGGAGCAGTGGGGGAGGGAGAACGCGCCGCCGTGGAGGCGACGATTCTTTATCCGAGCGGAGCGGTGCTGGCGGAAATCCGCGCGGCTGGACTTCCGGAGCACATCCGCTGCGTGCCAACAGGTGGCGGCGCACTACACGCGAGTGCTGTTCTCACCAGCTCCGGCACGATGTCGCTTCACTGCGCGCTGGCGGGCATCCCTGGGGCGATTGCTTACCGGACGAACCCGCTCACCTACCTGCTCGCGCGCTATTGGGTGCGGCTCGACTACATCGGCATCGCCAACCTGCTGCTGCGCGAGCCCATGTATCCCGAGTTTATCCAAGGTGCCGCTAAACCCGCCGCGCTCGCCGAGCAATTATACGCCTGCCGCAACGATCCGGCCCGCCGAGAAAAAACCGCCGAGCAAGCGGCCCGCCTCCGCACCTTGCTCAACCAACCCGCCAACGGCGCCAACCCAACCGCTGCGGGCGCCACCACCACCACACCCGCGAGCAACACCGTAGCCGACTGGCTCGCCCGCTGGCTCACCTGAGCCGGTGCCCGTAGGGGCAGTCATACTCGAAGGGGCTGTCCTAGTTGTTTCGTCTCGCGGATTATTGGGCTGGTTTTGTGAGTTAGTCGTGGGTGGAGGGTTGCCCATAGACTGACCGCTCGGGTGTGGAGGAGTTCACGGCAATGGGTGATTTCGGCTTCGCGGGCGTTGCGGTTTTCTTCGGCGATGCGGGCGAGGTCGTCGAGGTTGTACAGGTAAACGTTGGGCAGGTCGCCGACGCGGGGCTCAACGTCGCGCGGGAGCGCGAGGTCGAGCAGCAGCAGCGGACGGGCGGCGCGCCGGTGCATGGCGGTGTCAATCATGTCGGCTGCGATCACGCTCGCCGGAGCGGCGGTAGCGCAGACGACGATGTCGAACTGGGCCAGTTTGGTGGGCGCGAGCCAGAAGGGTAGCGCGAAGGCGCCGAGCTCGCTGGCGAGCGCCATGGCGCGGTCGAGGCGGCGGCTGGCGACGGAGAGCGCGGTGGTGCCGCGGCTCTGGAAGGCGCGCGCGGTTTTCTCGCCGATTTCGCCCGCGCCGAGCAGCAGGACGCGCGTGGAGCCGAGGGGGCCGAAGATGTCGCGCGCGAGCTCGACGGCGACGTTGGCGACGCTGACCTGGCCTTCGGTGATGGCGGTGTGGGTGCGCACGTACTTGGCCGCCTGAAAGGCTTTTTGAAACAGGCGGTTGAGGATGGGGCCGGTGCTGTGGCGCGCCTGCGCGGCGGCGTAGGCGTCCTTGAGCTGGCCAAAGATCTCGGTCTCGCCGACGAGTTGGGAGTCCAGCCCGGTGGCGACTTCAAAGAGGTGTTGGAGGACTTGTGGGCCCTGAAGCTGGATGGCGTAGGGGGCAAATTGGGTTTCGGCAAATTGCTGCCGCGTGCAAAACGCGCGTTGAAGCTGCGCCAGCGCTTCGGGCCGCGAAGCCACGCCGTAAAACTCGGTGCGGTTGCAGGTGCTCAACGGGGCGAATTCTTCCAGGCCTTCGATCTGGTTGAGCTCGGCGTGCAACGCGGCGAGCGAGTCGGGAGGCAGGGCGAGTTTTTCGCGCACCTCGATCGGGGTGCGGTGGTGGGTGGCGCCGAGAACGAAGAGCGTGCGTTGCGCGGGCTGCGGCGGCTGCGGTGCCGATTGGGGCGAATGCGGTATTTGCCGTGAGAGGGGGGGCGAGTGACCCTCGCTCAGATTTGGAGGGGCTACGTGATTGGTGTAAGCTGCCGGCGTAGGCGCGGTGCCAAGCGATGGCGGCCTCGTATAGGCGGTGGTGGACGCTGTTTGTGGCTCGGAGCTGCGCGTTGCCGCAAAGGTCATAGCGTGCCTCCTTTCGCTGGCGTCGTCTTAAGCGCAGGTGCGAGAGGCGCCTCCCGGGCCTGTGGTGTCGCCGGTGCCGCCGGAGCTTTGGTCGGCGGAGGCAGGGCGTGCCGGCTGGAGTCGACCGGGCCCAGCGCGAGCAGCGCGAGCGCGAACACGGCGATACACACCCACGCGAAGCGGCGCGAGATGAGCCGCTCTTTCGCGCGCAGCCCGAGGGTTACTGAATACGCGGCCCACACGCCGAGGGTCGCCATGAGTTTGGCGAGGTTGACGGTCTCCGGCGCGCTCACCCAGTAGACCGTGCCGACGAGCAGCGAGGCCGTCATGATCGCGGTGCCTGTGCCGAGCAGCCGCCGGCTGATCTGGTCGAGCTCGATCAGCGAAGGAAGAAAGGAGAACCAGCCGCCGAGGTGTTTGTGCTTTAGCGAGTGGTCGCGCAGGAGCAGCATCAGCGCCGTGAGCGTGAGCAGCGCAAAGGCGCCGTAGCTGAAAATCGCGAGCGCGGCGTGAAACTCGATCCAGGGGTTTCCGCCGAAGAGGTTGGCCCGCCGCACTGCGTCCCAGGCGGGAATCGCCAGCGAGCTGAGCGTGAGCACGGCGGAGAGGCAGGCGGTGAAGTAGCCCAGGATGCTGGAGCGAAAACTCACGCCGACGACGAGGTAAAAAGTCGTCGCCGACCACGCGGTAAACTGGAACAGCTCGAAGGTGTTTCCCAGCGGGCAACCGCCGACGGCCCGCCCGCGCAAGTACAGCCCGAGCAGTTGCAGCAAGTAGCCCGCGGCGATGATGCCGTAGACCAGCGCTGTGGATGGGCGCCCTCCCTCCCGCCCCGCCCCTCGGCGGAATAGCGACCAGGTGCCCAGTGCAAAGCCGACGAGGTAGCACTCGCCTGCGATCCACAGCCACTCGCGGTCACTCATTTGCGCGAACATAAGGAGCGGCAACTTGGCGGTGAGGCGCGGAGGCTTCGAGTGTTTTCCGTGGCAGGGGGTCGCAGCCCCTTTTTTTTGGGGGGCTTCACGCAGCGGCAACGACGCTGCGGCCAAATAAAAGAGCCCGCGGCTCCCACTGCGCGTGGTGCGGGGGGCGCAGCCCCGTTTATTTTGCGAGCCGCCCGCCCTCCCGCCTGGCGGCTCGTCGGTGTCGCCACTTCCATTTAGTTTGCACTTTTTGTCCATGCGCTTCGCGCCCGACCAAAATCGTAAATTTCGCGCCCCGCTGTCACGCTGCGCAGCAACAGGAGTGGGCGCTCAAAACGCGAATGGAGCGGAAACCCGTTGGGGCGAGTTGAAACAATTCACCGGTAAACCCCTGCCCGATTGGAGATCGGGCAATGGCAGTTGGCCTTCGTACTGCGGCCCGGTCGGACATCAACGAATGACACACTTTTAAATTTTTTTGGGGGATTTTGAAACCGGTTTGGTGGAGGCGCGTCTACGGCCGGTCTGTAAATATTAGGACTTATTCTCATAATTAAGTTGACGCTGAGACCTGGGTTGTAGGGTTTCAGCGCTTTCTGCTTTTATGAACAAGAGTCCTCAAAAATCTGCCCTGCGGCCTTCGAGCTGTGTGCTCCGCCCTGCGGCCGAAGGCTCGCGACGCCTCGCGCTGGCGTCGTTGATCGCGGCCCTAACGGCCGCCCCCGGGTTGGCCCAGCGAGTGAGTTGGGATGCGGCGCTCGACGCCGCAGTCGATGACGACCAGGTCAGCACCCTGGAGCGGCTGGAGGTTCAGGGCGACAAGCTTGAGCGGCATATCTACGAGGGGAACCTGGACTTGGTGCGCACGGAAAACGACGCGCAGCCCTACAACATCATCGGTCGCGATCTGATCCAGCGCTCGGGGGCGACGACGGTCGAGGACTTGCTGCGCCAGCAGTTGACGATGACCACCCAGTTTGAGTCCAGCGACAACAGCCCGGGCGGTTGGACGGGGAGCAGCAGCCGCTTCAGCCTGCGCGGGATGGGGGCGGCCCAGACGCTGGTGCTCGTCAACGGTCGGCGTGTGGCCGGTGTGGGCAGCCGCGGCACGGCGGAGGGTAGCGACCAAGCTGACCTCAACGGCATCCCGCTTTCGGCGATTGAGCGGATCGAGGTGCTGCCCGCTTCGGCATCGGCCATCTACGGCAGCGGTGCGCTGGGCGGCGTCATCAACGTGGTGCTGCGCCGTGGCTACAGCGGCCACGAGGCCAACGCGCGCTACGAGACGACCGACGACGGGCACGCTGCGATCAGCACGTATAACCTGACCTCCAGTTTCCAGCTTGAGCAGGGCCGCACCCAGGTCCTGCTTTCGACGCAGTTTCAGGACACCGAGCCGCTGTACGGTCACCAGCGCAATTTTCAGGTGCGTGGTCGCGAGCGGCAGCTCGCCAATAATCGGGAAGCGATTTATGTGCCCGAGGGCATCACGGGTGATCCCCCGGCGGGTGCCTTGGTCAACATCCGCAGTGCCAATGGCAGCCCGCTTTTTGGCCCCGGCTCGTCGCACTTCACGCACATTCCCGTGGGCTACCGCGGCTGGAAGCTCGATGGCTTGCAGCCGCTGATCGACAATCAGGGCACCTACAACCTCGACCTCGCGCGCGGCGCGCTCAACAGCTTTAGCGGCGACATCGTGTTGATCGGCCGGGTGCGCGCGAAGTCGCTGAACTTCGGCGTGAGCCGCGACATGACCGAGAAGTTCCGCCTGTTCCTGGATTCGGGCTGGTCGGAGTCGGTGCAAAAAGACGTCAGCACTTACTACACCGCGCGGGTCGCGACTCTGGCGGCGAGCTCGCCTAACAACCCCTTCGGGCAAGACGTGCGGATCACCTATCCGGCGCGCCACATCGACCGCGAGACGTCGCCGACCTCATACTCTACCAACCGCCAAAAGCGCGCGGCGCTGGGCTTCGAGTGGGAGCTCCCGCGTGATTGGCGGCTCGTGGGCGACTACTCGTGGAGCTACTCCTTCGTCGACCGCACTTACCGCCGCCAGTACGGGACGCCTACCTTTGCCCAAGCGGTCAATGCGGGGATCGTCGACCTGCTGCGCGACACGACCTCCTTTGAGACGCTGATTGATCCGTACTCCAACCTGCCGCACACGACGACCAAGGCCTGGCAATCGGAGTCCACCGTGCGCGCCGCCGGTCCGGTGGCGACCTGGTACGCGGGCGACATCACGCTCGCCAGCGGCGCAGAACACCGCGAGCTGCGCAGCGCGGGTTTCCCCGACTACACGACGCCGCGCCCGCCGCCGACCTATCGCCGCCAGCAGATCGACAGCCTCTACGTGGAAACGACGGTGCCGCTGGTCGCGCCCGAGCAAGGAATCCCCGTCCTGCACGCCTTTGATGTCCAGATGGCCTGGCGGCATGAGCGCTTCGATGTGGAGACCGCGGGCAACAAGTTTGACACGACGGTGCCGACCTTCGGCCTGCGCTGGCTGCCCGTGCGCGGGCTGATGCTGCGCTCCTCGTATGGAAAAGGCTTTCGCGTGCCCACCTATTCGCAGCTTGCCGACCCGACCCTTTCGACGACGACCAGCCAGGTAAACGACCCGCGCCGTGGCGGCGAGGTCTCGGATATTTACACGCTGAGCGGCGGCAACCCCGGGCTGAGCCCCGAGACCTCGCGCAACTTTAATGTGGGCATCGTGTGGACCCCCGAAGCGCTGTCGGGGCTGCGCCTGTCGGTCGATTGGTACAAGATCGAGAAGAAGAACAACCTGACCACGCTCGGCGCGCAGGCGATCCTCGATCAGGAGGCGATTTTCCCCGACCGCGTGATTCGCGATCCAGCCGCGGCCGGCGATCCGTACGGCGTGGGCCCCATCACGCAGATCAACACCTACGCGATGAACATGCTCAAAATGGAGACGGCGGGCATCGACATCGGCGCGCGTTACCTGTGGCAGGCTGGCGGCGCGGGTGACTTCGACCTGGCGGTAAACGCGACCCTCACCGACTACTATCGCAACCAGACTACCCTTAACGCCCCGCTTATCGATTGGGTCGGGGTGCCCTCCAACGACGGGCCTCTCGACAGCCGCATCAACAGCACCCTGAACTGGCATCGCAAGCAATGGAGCGCGGGCTGGTCGGCGCAGTACTACGATAGCTACGACATCAACCCGACCAGCACGGCGGCGATTCTCAGCCAAGGTGGGATACGCGTCGCCAGCCAGACCTACCACGACGCCTTCGTGCGCTACCGGCTGCCCCAGCGCCACGGGATTTTGGCAGGGGTAGAGCTGACCCTCGGTGCGAAAAACGTCTTCGATAAAGCCCCACCCGTAGACATGTCCCGCAGCCGCTACTACAGCACCTTTGGTGACCCGCGGATGCGCCGCTTCTACGTTAACGTGAAGAAGACCTTCTGAGCGGTTTTCCGGCTCGCCTCCTGACGCATTTCACACGACGGCCCGGCCCTCCTGAAGGCCGGGCTGTTTTTTTTTTGCGTCACTTCGCCCAACGGACGTGGAGGGGCGGGCCGCTGCGCCCCGCTCTCCCACGCTTCATTCGCTGTCGCTGCCAGCGAGCGCCTCACCGACGAGGCCCCAGCGAGGGCCTCGCAAAAAAAAGAGAGTCGAAGACTCCGAGCCCGCAGAGCGGTCGCACTCCGAAAGCGTTTTTCCCAAGCGTTGGCCCCTGCGCGAGCAGGGAGAGGGCCTTGCGTGCCTCCAGGTCGCACGAGCGGGGCCGCAGCCCATCATTATTGGCAAGGGGCGCCTCGCCCCTCCGTAGGTCCCGCAGGGGATGCGTAAAACGTGTTAGTCGTTTTGGCACGAAAACTGCGGTGATGGCGGATGCGGTGGCGGTGTGATTCGTTACTTATTGCGTCTACGTTGTTTCCCGCGAGCTGCGGCGCTGCTTGCGCTGATCGCTTTGGGGGCGGGGCTGCCGCTTGTGCGCGCACAGACCGTCGTCGGTGAGGTCGGGGCCGCCGTGGTGGAGCTCACACAGAGCGAGTTTGTGGCGAGCCTGGGCTCGGCGCCCGACCAGGTCCGCTGGGCAGGCTCGGGCGGTTTCGCGCGGCTGGCCGGTGAGACCAAGGTCACCCTCAACGACATGGAGTGGCTCATCTGGGGCCAGGGCAGCTTCGTGCCCGATGGCCGCGAGCTCGTCTTTGGCCGCGAGGATGCGGCGGGCACGATCAACTGGAACTCGCGGATCGACCTCGGCGGCAGCACTAAAAAGACCCCGCGGCGGATCCGGCTCGTGCGCGGTCAAGTGGGCGAGCGCGCCAATGTCGAGCTGCTGCTGCGCGATGCCTTTCGCTCGACCATTCTTGAGCGGCGCAAGCCGAACTGGCGGCTCGATTTCGTGGGCGATGGCCGCTTCGACGTGCTCGCCGCCCAGCCCAACCTCACACGCGGCGACATCCATATTTACCGCGCCGAGCTGCGGCTCGCCGCCTCCGGCCAGCTCAACCACGTGCGCAAGTTTGAGCTCTCGCAGGGCGCCACCTTTGCCGTCGACGAGCGCAGCGCCGATCTCGACCGCCTCGGCGCAAAGGCCGACCTCAAGCTCGGTACGGGCACATTTCGCTACTGGGGCGGCGGGGTCGAGGTCGCCGATTCCGGTGAGCACCTGGGCGGCGTCCTCTTGCTCGGCGGCGTGAACGCGATCGACGTGTTTAACTACAGCGAGGGCCGCAGCAGCGTGTTTCTCAAGTCGCTGGCTCGCGCCGGTACGGGCGAGGCCCCGCGCGGGGTTTTCGAGATGCACACGAAGGGCCAGTTCGTCTTGAGCAGCGAGCAGGTGAACCCCGACTTCGAGAGTTACGGCGGCATCCTGCCTTGGGCGACGATCAATGGCGCCGACTGGATCGCTCGCTCGGGTAAGGACTGGGTGCAGATCAACAGCTACTACACGTCGAGCGAGCTGAGCTGGGAGCCCGGGCACAACGTTACGGTACAGGAAACCCAGCTCCTGACCGCGGATCGCGAGATCAACTCGCTGCGGGCCAAGGGCGGCAGCCTGAACCTCGGCGGCCACACGCTGGTGCTCCGCGCGGGCGCCCTCCTCGCCGTCGGGCCCGATTTCACCTTTGGCAGCACCGATGCCAGCGGGGATTACTACCGGCCCAGCATCATCACGACCGGCAAGTCGAAGCGTCCGCTCTACGCGCACATCCACACCGATCACGTCTGGGTGCAGGCCACCTTTACCGGCGGCATGGACCTGGTAAAGGCGGGCCGCGGCGCACTGCACCTCATGCACGGCTATGTGGGCGAGCTGGGCGCGGTTTACATCCACGAAGGGCGGGTCGAGCTCGCGCCGAAACCCAATGGCGCGCTCAAAACGGGTGACATCTACGTGGGCGACGGCGGGCGGTACGCGGTGCTCAAGCTGATCGGCCGCGAGCGCCTCAACAGCCGTCCGCGCCTCACCCTGCGCGGCAGTGTGCACACCCGGGCAGGCTCGGGCGTGCTGGAGCTCAGCGGCCACACGCAGCAGAGCTTCGGCCAGCTCTACGTGGAAAACGCGGCGGTGATCGACTGCGTCGATGGGGCCGTAGGCACGGAAAACGTGCTCATCCTCGACGAACTCACATTTAACAGCGAGGCCGCACGGCTCGTCGTGCGCCATTGGGTGAAAAACGAAGATCGCTTGCTCGTGAAACGAAGCGCCAACCTGAGCGCGCGCGGCATCAGCCAGATCGAGTTCGAGGGCTGGGGGAATGCGCGTCTCGTCGATTACGACAAGGAGCATTGGGAAATCGTCTCCGGCCCCCTGAGCGGCCCTGCACCTGCAGTCTTGCCCGGCTCCAGCTTGCCCGAGCCGGAGTACTATCCTCCGCTTTCTCCCGCTGGCGCTGAGTCCGGGTACTATCCGGCATCTGCGGTGCCAGCGCTCTCGCCTTATTCGCCCGCGGCCAGTGTGGAGCCCCCGCCTTACACGCCTTCGTATCCGATGCCCGCTGTGCGCGAATCGGTGACTTATCCGGCGCCCACGCTCAGTGAGCCGGTGAGTTATTCAGCTCCTGCGGTGCACGATTCGGCGAGCTACAGCGTGCCCGTTTCGGGCGAGCCCGTGCACTCCTACGGCGTGCCCGGCACCCCGGGCGAGTCTTCACTCTACGAGCTGGCGCCCGCCTCCGTTTCTCCAGTCGCTCCCGCAGCTCCAGTTACACCAGTTGCCCCTGTTTTGCCGACCACTCCCGCGCCCGTTTATTCCAACCCGGGCTACGAGCAGAGGGCTTGGTCGCAAAACCGCGACGCGAGGGAAACCGCCCCGCTGCCGCCGTCCAGCCCTTCCGCTTCCTCCGCCGAAGACGAAATCAAACGCATCCTCTACGGCAGCACCAACTAACGACGCGCGCCGCGGCGGAGAGGAGTGTGCCGAGACCTTCTCCCGCTCCCCCACGCGCGCCTTAATGTCCCATTTTGTGAAGTCTAAACCCTGTTTCAGACTTCACAAAAAAATTTACTGAGTCTGGAGACTTCACAAATTCCTGAGGCCCCACGCGTAGGGCCGCCCTCCCGCCTCCACGCGCAGTGGCTGGAAACGCCTACCTGCGGGACGGCAGGGGAGGGCTCGCGGGGGCGGGACTGTCGGGCCCTCCCTCGTTGAGCGCCAGCAGGCGCGGGAAGCTCAGGATCGTGGGGCGGCTTCCACGGCCGGGCCGCTGGATTTCGAGAATGCCCGCTTCCCTGAGCTGCCTGAGGAGCCCGGGCGTGGTTTGCTTGTGAATCCCGATTCTCGCCAGCTCTCTGGCCAGGTCGGTACTGCTGAAGATCGGCCTCACAAAAATCGCATCCAGCAGGTTGGCCGAGTATTGGGAGTGTGTCGCCTCCTGGATCGCGCCTTTCATCTCCTCATAGAGGGCCTGGATTTGCCTGACGCGCTGGCTGTTGTGTGTGGATTGTTGCTCGACGGCGCGCAGGAAAAACGCGATCCAGCCGTCCCAGTCGCCCTCGGCCGAGATCGCCCGCAGCCGCTGGTAGTACTCCGTGCGATGCGTTTCGAGGTACTGGGAGAGATAAAACATGGGCTGCGAGAGTGCCCCCTTTTGGTAGAGAAAAAGCGGGATCAGGAGCCGCCCGATCCGCCCATTACCGTCCTTGAACGGGTGCAGCAGCTCAAACTGCGCGTGGACGAGTGCGGTTTGGATCAGTGGGTCGATGTCGTCGCTGCCGAGGTAGCTTTCCCAGTCGCGCAAGTAATCGGGGAGGGCGAGTGGGCTTGGCGGCACGAAGCTGGCACCCTCAAGCGTAGCGCCCGGGCGGCCGATCCAGTTTTGATCGAGGCGAAACTCGCCCGGCGTTTTGTCCTCCCCGCGCACACCATCCATCAAGATGCTGTGCAACTGCCGCACGAAACCCAGCCGGATCGGGTAATCACGCAAATACTCCCGGGCCGCGTAGAGCGCCTTGCGGTAGTTGGAGACTTCCTGAATGTCGCCCTCTTTCTCCCCGGTTTCGAGCGGGCTGGCGTCATGCTCAAGGATTTCGTCCACCGTGACTTGCGTCCCCTCGATTTTGGAGGAAAGCACCGCCTCCTCCAAGGTGAGCGGAGAGAGTAGCAGCGCTGGGTTGATGAGCCCCTGTAGCAGCCCATCGTAGCGGGCGAGGGCAGCATTGGCCCGCCCTGTGGCAGGGAGCAGCCGCCGAAAGTCCAGATCGGCCAGCGGAAGTTTTTCGGGAACGTAGGGCTTCATCACGAGAAAGGGAATTTGGGCCGATATTTTGACAAAACCCAATTTTGTGAAGTCTAAATCCAGTTTTATACTTCACAAAAAGCATTACTGAGTCTGGAGACTTCACAAATCCCTACGGCCCTGCGCGTGGGGCGGGGGCTATTTTGCGGCGCACTTGTTGGTGCGCCGTCCTGTTCCCTCGTCCCGCGTAC
>NZ_LSZQ01000011.1 GCF_001580015.1 Cephaloticoccus primus | reverse complement strand
GGGGGGGGGGGGGGGGGGGGGCAGAATATAGACACAATGAGTCTAGCAAAATAAATATTATAGCATATATCGATTTATTCAGGGAGCAGTAGGGTGTAGACATAAGAAGGAAATCATTAAAGGCTTTACTCATTTATTAATACTAATGTGATACGAAAAAACCGCGATAAATACCCAAGAAACCGCATGGCGTACATATGGTATATTAAGTAATCAGCTCATTAAGTACCTCTCCCCAACCTCCACCCACTTTATGGGGCCTTTCCCCGTCAGCTCGGGAGAAAGGTCGTACTCCGCGCTACCAAACTGGTGTTGCGCGGGCTGGCGGGTTTATTCGTAGTGGGCTATGCGTTCTGGGTTATGCCATTTTGTTTTCGGTCGCCGTAGGTTCACGGGCTTCGTCGCGCGACTGGCGGGGTTGGGCGTCAAGGTCGCGGGATTCGTGAGTCTTGTTTTCCTTGTGGCTTGTGGGCCGCGGGAGACGGCGGTCGAGGTGGCGACGCGGGAGCGCACGTTGATTCTCGGAAATGCGGCCGAGCCTGCCGATCTCGACCCGCATCTCGCCACGACGCTGAGCGATCAGGTGATCATCAACGCGCTTTTCGAGGGGCTCACCGTCCTTGACGAAGAGACGGCGCGACCGCTGCCCGCTGCCGCGGAATCATGGGAGGTCTCCGCCGATGGACTGACATGGGTCTTCCACCTGCGGCCCGATTTGCATTGGTCGAATGGGGATCGGCTCACGGCAGCCGACTTTGTAAAAACGTGGCAGCGCGCGCTCAGCCCCCACTTCGCCGCAGATAATGCGTGGTACCTCTTCGTCCTCAAAAATGCCGCCGCCTACAATGCGGGCCAACTCGACGAGGCCGGCGCAATCGGCGTCGCCGCGCCCGACGCGCGCACCCTCGTTCTCAGGCTTGAGCAGCCCGCGCCCTACCTGCCCGCACTGCTCTCGCTGCCGGCGTGGTTTCCGCTGCACAGCGGCAATCTCGAAAAGTTTGGTGCCACCGAGCAGCGCGGGCGCCCCTGGACGCGCCCGGGCGAGCTCGTCAGCAACGGCGCGTATCAACTCCGGGCATGGGAGCCCAACGCGCGGATCGTCCTCGCGCTCAATCCGCAGCACCGCGACGCGGCCCACTCCCAAATCGAACGGCTCGTTTTCCTCCCGATTGAAAAGCCCGAGGACGAAGAGCGCGCCTATCGCGCGGGCCAGCTTCACGTGAGTTTCAACCTGCCCGTCACCAAAATCGCGACCTGGCGCGAGCGAGCGCCCGAGCAACTGCGCGTCGATCCGCTGCTGCAAAGCCACTTCCTGCGCTTCAACACCGCACACCCGGCACTCGCCGATCCGCGTGTACGCCGTGCGCTCTCGCTCGCGCTCGATCGCGAGCAACTCGCCCGCAGCGTCCTGCAAGCCAGCCGCGCGCCCGCCTACTCGCTGGTGCCTCCGCACAGCGGTGACTACTCGCCCGCGACGCTGATAGCCGAGGGCAGCGGCGATACGCCTCGCCCCACCGCGCCGACCGCGGCGCGGGCGCCCTCTCCCACGCTGCCTCCCCAAAACCTCCGCGCACTCCTCGCCGAAGCAGGCTACGCCGACCCCAAGGATTTCCCCCAACTCGAACTGCTCGTGCGGGCCGACGAGCTCATGCCGCGCGTCGCCGAAGCCATCCAGGCGATGTGGAAAACCGCACTCGGCATCAAGGTGACGATCTCGCAGCGCGAGCAGAAAACGTGGGTGCAGGCCCAGCAGACTGGCGATTACGAGCTGTGCCTCTCCGCGTGGACGGCCGACTATCCGGACCCGCTCAACTTCCTCGAACTATTCGCCGCCGATAGTCCCTACAACTGGACGGGCTGGGGCAGTGCACGCTACGACGCGCTCCTCGCAGCAGCCGCCCGCTCGGCGCAGCCCGAGGCCCGATTCGAACTGCTCCGGGAGGCCGAAGCACTGCTCGTCAACGAAGGCCCGATCGCCCCGCTCTACTTCGGCGCAGAGACGCGGCTCGTCTCACCCGCAGTGAAAAACTGGACGCCCGCGCCGCTCGGGTTTCGCCGCTTCCAATTGCTCCGATTTGCCGACTAGCTCTGCGCTTCGATTCGCCCCCCTCACCAGCCATTCGCCCTCCCGACTCCTGCCGCCTTCCCGCCCGCCTTTTTTCGAAAAACAGTCATGCGCACCGCCACTGCCCTACTCTTCCTCGCGACACTCGCCCTCCCGACCCTATCCCTGCGCCCTTGCGCCGCCGCCACAGATCCGACTACCGGCGCGGATGCCACGGCCACCGAGCGGGCAGCACTTGAGCTCGTGCGCATCTGGCCTGGCTGGCGCAGTGCGGACTCGTTTCTGCGCCTGTCCGAATATTTCGGTGGCGGCGAAAACCGCAGCGGCCAGACGATCCTCCGCAGCCAGCCCAGCGAGCGCGGCGGCTTTTATTTTTTAACGCGGATCAAAAACCCGGGGGCGGAGTGGGCCGATGTCCGTTTTGAGCTACAAGTCATCCGGCCCGACTCACCGCACGCCAAGACCTACACCTTCGCCGCAACGCTCACCGCGGGCAGCCACGCCTACAATCTCGGCCTCACTGGCAGCGACTGGACAGGCTGGGACGGCAAGTCGCCCGAAGACACCCAGCCCGTCGCGTGGCGGCTGCGGCTCCTCGACGCGCAGGGCCGCGAGCTCCTGAGCAAATCAAGCTTCCTCTGGCGAACTCGGTGAGCGCCTCCATTCACGCTCGCGCGACAGCGCACCAGCGAGTGCGCCGCTCAATAAAAGGGCCTTAGGCCTCCTTCTGGATGAGCTCGACCTCGTAGCCCTCCGGCGCGTCGACAAAGGCGATCACCGAGCCACTGCTCGTGCGCGTGGGCCCGTCGCTCAGCGCGTAGCCGCGCGATTTCAGCCCGGCCTCAAACGCAGCCATGTCCTCCACTTGAAAGGCGAGGTGCACCAGGTCGGGCTGCACGACGACCGGATCGGCCGCGCCCGTCGGCATCTGGCAGATCTCGATCTCCTCCTCGCTGTTGGGCGTCGCCAGAAACGCGAGCTGGGCGCCGCGCGGCGAAGTAATGCGCCGCGAAACAGTCAGCCCCAGCGCCTCCACGTAAAACTTCAGCGTCGCCTCAAGATCGTTAACGCGCATCCGCGTGTGCAGCAGTTTGGTTACCATAGGGCAGGCAGGGCTAGCGGATCGCCGAGCGCGGGACGAGCTCAGGAAATAAGTAATATCCATCATTTATTACATATATGATGATTGACATAATCGAGACCCCGTTTCGACTACGGCCCGCTTTTCAACAATGACAACGAACTCAAACTCGACCGCTGCGGCCGCCGCATCAGCCCGCCCCCTCACCCACAACCTCGGCTACCCGCGCATCGGCGAAAAGCGGGAGCTCAAGAAAGCCACCGAAGCGTACTGGGCCGGAAAGCTCAGCCGCGCCGAGCTGGAGCAAGTCGGCGCCGAGCTGCGCCGCCAGAACTGGGAGACCCAGCGCCGCGCCGGAATCGACCTGATCCCCTCGGGCGACTTCACCTTTTACGACCAGGTCCTCGATACCACCTGCCTGGTAGGCAACGTGCCTCCGCGCTTCGGCTGGAAACTCGGCGGCCAGGTCGACCTCGACACGCGCTTCGCCATCGCCCGCGGTGTGCGCCGCAGCGGCAGCGCGGATGAAAAAGGCTCCGAGTGCGGTTGCAAAAACGACGAAAAAGGCAGCTCCCCCGCCACCTACGCCAGCGAGATGACGAAGTGGTTCGACACGAACTACCACTACATCGTCCCCGAGTTTCGCGCCGACACGCAGTTTGCGCTCTCGGCGACCAAGATTTTCGACGAATTCTCCGAAGCGCTCGCGCTCGGCATCCGCACCAAGCCCGTGCTCACCGGCCCGGTCAGCTATCTGAAGCTCGGCAAAGTCCAGGACTCGAAAAACCCGGGCTTCAATCGCTTCGAGCTGCTCGAGCGGCTCCTGCCCGTCTACGTGCAAGTGCTGCAAAAACTCGCCGCACTCGGCGCCGAGTGGGTGCAGCTCGACGAGCCGATCGGCGCGCTCGACCTCAATGACGAAGAACGCCGCGCGCTCAGCACCGCCTATGCCACACTCGCCGCCGCAGCACCGCAGCTAAAGCTGCTCGTCGCCACCTACTTCGGCCCGCTGCGCGAAAACCTCGCGACCTACCTCGCGCTCCCCGTCGCGGCGCTCCACATCGACGCCACACGCGGCGACTCCGAGGAAATCACCCGCATCGTAAACGAGCTGCCCGCCGACAAGGCGCTCTCCCTCGGCCTCGTCGATGGGCGCAACATCTGGAAAAGCGACTTCGCCGCGCAGCTCCCGCGCCTGCAGGACGCGCTCGCCAAGCTCGGCACCGGGCGGCTGCTCTTCGCTCCCTCCTGCTCGCTGCAACACGTGCCCGTAACCCTGCGCAACGAGCAAAAACTCGACGCCGAGTTCAAGGGCTGGCTCGCCTACGCCGAAGAAAAGCTCAGCGAAGTCGCCACCCTGCGCGACGCGCTCGCCGCCACAGGCGCGCCCTCGCCCGAGATCGCTGCCGCCCTCGCCGCCAATGCCGCCGCCGCAGAGTCGCGCCGCAAAAGCCCGCGCATCCACCGCCCCGAAGTGAAGGCCCGCGTGGCAAAAATCGCGCCCAGCGATTTCGACCGCAGCTCGCCCTACCCCGCGCGCCGGATCGCCCAGCGCGGCGGGAGCGGCGCAGCAGGCCGGCTCGACCTGCCCGACTTTCCCACAACCTCCATCGGCTCCTTCCCGCAGACGCCGGAGATCCGTGCCGCACGCCTCAAGCACAAGCGCGGCGAGCTCAGCACCGCCGAGTACGAAAAGTTCATCGAAGCCGAGACGGTCGCCTGCGTGCGTTTCCAGGAGGAAGTCGGCATCGACATGCTCGTGCACGGCGAATACGAGCGCAACGACATGGTCGAGTACTTCGGCGAGCAGCTCGATGGCTTCGCCTTCACCGAGCACGGCTGGGTGCAAAGCTACGGCTCCCGCTACGTGAAGCCGCCGATCATCTTTGGCGACGTCGCCCGCCCCAAGCCCATGACCGTGCGCTGGTCGTCCTTTGCCCAGTCGCTCACCAAGCGGCCCATGAAGGGCATGCTCACCGGCCCGGTGACCGTGCTCCAGTGGAGCTTCGTCCGCGACGATCAGCCGCGCCGCGACACCACTTTTGAAATCGCAATCGCGCTGCGCGACGAAGTCCTCGACCTCGAAGCCGCCGGCATCGCCGCCATCCAGATCGACGAGCCCGCCTTCCGCGAGGGCCTGCCGCTGCGCCGCGCCGACTGGGCATACTACCTCGACTGGGCCGTCAACGCCTTCCGGCTCAGCGCCGCCGGCGTGCGCGACGACACCCAGATCCACACGCACATGTGCTACTCGGAGTTTAACGACATCATCGACTCGATCGCCGCCATGGATGCCGACGTCATCACGATCGAAACCTCGCGCTCCAACATGGAGCTGCTCGGTGCCTTCGTGGACTTCAAGTACCCCAACGAGATCGGCCCGGGCGTCTACGACATCCACTCGCCGCGCATCCCGCCCGTCGAGGAAATGGTCGCACTCATGCACAAGGCCGCCCAGGTCATCCCGCTAGAAAACCTCTGGGTGAACCCCGACTGCGGACTCAAAACCCGCGGCTGGGCCGAGGTCCGGCCCGCACTCGCCAACATGGTCGAGGCCGCACGCCAGATCCGCGCCGAACTCGGCAACAAGTAAGCGCACACTCACCAGAGCCCCACTACGCGTGGGGCGGCAGGCAGTGCCTGCTCCCATTGATTTGGTCGCTTGTGCGTCGTGCTGATGCACGGACGCACAAGCGACCAAATAAGGAAATGCCCGACCTCCGGTCGGGCCGAAGATTTAACCCGTAAACTTTTCCGGCGCGCCCACACGGGTTACCGCTCCATCCGCATTTGGTTGCCTCACCCCCTGTCGCAACGCGACAGGGGGATGGCCCGTTAAATTTGGGAATCGCGCTTCGTCGCGTAGCGACGAGGCCGATTCCCAAATTGAATGGAAGTGGCGACCCGCCACCGCCCCACGCGCAGTGGCACTCAGTGACGCTGGAGACCGCCCGCAGCGTTCTCCAACACGAGTCGGGCTTTGGCGGCTTCGGTCAGGGCGGCACGGTAGCCCTCGCGCACCTCGCTGTGTGTGCGCTGGGCGTCGAGGAATTCGAGGAGCGCGCTCTCGCCGCGTTCGTAGCTGTAGCGGCGGGCCGCGAGCACGGCTTCAGCCGTGCGCAACAGGTCGCGCTCGTAGGCGGCCACCTGCTCGCGCGCGGCTTCGTATTGCGCGTGGGCTGTGCGCACGGCGATCTCGGCCTTGAGCTCCGCAGCGGAGAGCCGCCGCTCGGCTTGCTGCGCGGCAAAGCGAGCACGCCGCACATCGTGTTGGTTGCGATTCCAGAGCGGCAACGGCAGTGAGACGCTGAGCTCCACTTGGTTAAACTTTGGCGAAGGCGCATCGATATTATGCGACTCGGCGTTGCGCGTGTAGGCCACGCCCAAATCGACATCCGGCACGCGCTCCGCACGCGCCAGCCCCAGCTCGCCGCGCGCCTGCTCAAGCGCATGCCGCAGAGCTACGAGATCGGGCCGCCGCGACAGCGCAGCCGCAACCAGCGACTCCAGGCTGGGCAGCTCCTCCGCATGCAGGCTTTCACGCAAATCTCCGAGCGGCAGGATGCACGCGGCGGCCGATTCGCTTCCCAGAAAGCCCGCGAGCTCCGCGCCGGTAGCCCATGCCTCCGCCTCGGCCTGGCGCAGCTCACCGCGCACTTGCAGGGCCTCGGTCTGCGCCTGGAGCGCCTCGACCTCCGCCAAGTCCCCGAGCTCGGCGCGCACGCGCTGCGCCGCAGCAAACTGTTCGAGCGCCTCTGACTCTTCGCGTTTTTGGGTAAGCTCGTGCCGTGCGGCGAGCGCCTCGATAAAGGCAGTCGAGGCCTCACGTTTTAGCTGGAGGAGAAAATCCTCCAGGCTCGCTGCCGCCGCCCGGTGGGCCGACTGCGCCGCCCGCGTGCGCCAGCGGCGTTTGCCGCCGAGCTCAAGCGTCTGCGTAATCCCGATGGAGCGCGCCTGTGGCATCCGCTGCGGCACGGAAATCCCATCCTCATCGCTGGCCCAGACTCTGCGAAACGTGCGGTCACGATCCGCGGATAATTCCAGCGTGGGGTTTGGCAAAAGTCGCGCAGCGGCGGCCTCGGCCCGGGCCATATCCACTTCGTAACGCTCGGCGGCGTAATCGAGGTTGGCGGCCAGTACCTCGCTCAAAAATGCGTCGTGCGATAGGGCCCGCTCTGCGCTTTGGGCGACGCCTCTCGCGTCCGCAGCCTGTGCGACGGGCGACGCAGCAAAAAAGCCCAAGCCGCCCGCAACAAACAACAGGAGAGCGGCCAGGCCGCCGCGCGATTTTTTGGCGGCTGCTTTTTTCCCCGAGTTAACCGGCCCCCCTGTGCGTGGCTCCGCTTCCCAGCGCCGCTCCACCACATAGTAAGCCGCGGGCAGGACGATCAGCGTCAGAAAGGTCGCCGTGATGAGGCCGCCCACCACGACCGTTGCCAGCGGGCGTTGCACATCGCTGCCGATCCCGCGGGCGAGCGCAGCGGGCAGCAGCCCGAGCGTCGCCACGGTGGCCGTCATCAGGACCGGCCGCAGCCGCTCGCGCGCGCCACGCCGCACTGCCTCAGCGAGTGACTGCGCCTCCGCACTCGGCACCTGCTCACGCCAGCGGTTGAGGTTGGCGAGCATGATCACCCCGTTTTGCACGGCCACGCCGAACAGCGCGATAAAGCCCACCGCGCTCGACACATTGAGCGTCATCCCGCGCAGGTGCAGTGCCGCGAAGCCGCCGAGCAGCGCGAGCGGCACCGTCAGCATGATCAAGGCCGCGTGCCGCCCTTTCCCGAAGTTGAGGTACAGCAGCATAAAAATCAGCCCCAGCGCGGCGGGGATAACGACGGCGAGCCGGCCTTGCGCGCGCTGCTGGTTTTCAAACAGGCCGCCCCACGCGAGGCGGTACTGGCCGCGGTCGTAATCGACCTGCGCCTCGACCGCACGCTGCGCCTCCGCGAGAAACGACGACAGGTCGCGCCCGCGCAGGTTGAGCGTCACGCTCAAGTGCCGCTGCCCCATCTCGCGCGTGATCATGCTCTCGCCCGCAACGAGCGAGAGCCGCGCCACACTCGCCAGCGGCACTGCGGCAGGCGCTGACTCCCCGCTCACGAGCAGGTTTCCCAAGACCTCCGGGCTGTTGCGAAATGCGAGCGGGTAGCGCAGCGCGATATCGTAGACGCGGTCGCCCTCGAAGACCTGGGCAATCGTGCGCCCGCCCACGGGCCCCTCGATCAAGTGCACCATGTCGCTGACCGTGATCCCGTGTCGTGCGGCGGCCTCGCGGTCGTAGTCGATGCGTAGCTGTGGCAACGGCGGCTCCTGGTCGATCATCACATCCACCGCGCCCGGCACAGCCGCGAGCACCTCGCGCACTTGCCCGGCGATCCGGCGCATCTCGTCGAAATCGGTTCCGAAGACCTTTACCACCAGCTCGCTGTGCGCCCCGGCGATCTTGTCGTTAACGCCGTCGATCATCGGCTGCGCAAAGCCCACCGAGATCCCGGGCACGCGGTCCAGCCGCGCCTGCATGCGCGCAATCAGTGCCTGTTTGTCGCCGCCCCATTCGCGATAGGGCCGCAGCCCGACGAAGGACTCGATGTGCGAGGTCGTCCATGGGTCGGTGCCGTCTTCGTTGCGGCCCAGTTGCGTGACCACGTCGGAGACTTCGGGAAACTCGCGCACAGCCGCGCGATACTCCGCCGCGATTTCCTGCGCCTTGTTTAGAGAGATCCCCGGTGGCATCGAGATCTGAAGCCACAGCGAGCCCTCATCCAGGTAAGGCAGAAAGCTGCGGCCCAGGCTCAGCCCGAGCACGCAAGTCGCCACAATCGCCGCTCCGCCCGGGATCAGGCCGTGCCCCGGCGCCGCCGTGAGCCTCACCAGCACACGGTCGTAGAGCGCGCGCAGCCACAGGAAGACCGGATTTTGAAACGTCCGCCCCGGCCTGCGGTAGAGCAGAAACGCCAGCGCGGGCACCGCTGTTAGTGCGAACACCAAGGCACCCAACACGGCGTAGCCGACCGTGAAGGCCATCGGCGTAAACAGCTTTTGCTCCACGCGCTCGAAGGCGAAGAGCGGCAGGTAAGCTGCCATGATGATCAGCGCGGAAAACACCATCGGCCGCGCAACCTCCAGCGCCGCAGCGCGCGCGTCCGCGATTGTAAGCTCGGTGGTCGAGCGCTCCCGCCGCCGCAGCACCACCTCCAGCAACACAATCGCCCCATCTACCAAGATGCCGAAGTCAATCGCGCCGAGCGAAAGCAGGTTTGCCGGAACGGCCGTGAAATGCATCAGCAGAAACGCGAACAGCAGCGCAAAGGGCATCGTCAGCGCGACAAGTACCGCCCCGCGCACACTGCCGAGGAACAGGATCAAAACCACGCTCACCAGTCCCATGCCTTCGAGCAGGGTACGCGCTACCGTTCGCAGCGTCGCATCGACCAGGTCGCTGCGGTCAAGGTAGGGCACGAGCCGCACATCCTCCGGCAAGTGTTGCGCGTGCAGCTCGGCGACCGCAGCGTGAATCCCGCTCAAGACGCGCGAAGGGTTCTCCCCTTTTAGCAAGACCACGATCCCCATCACCACATCGTCGTCGTCGTTTTTCCCCACCACGCCTGTGCGCTCCAGACCGCCGAAACGCAGCTCCGCGACATCGCGCACGAGGATCGGCACGCCGCCCTCGCGCGACTCGATGACGACTGCGCCCAAGTCCTCCAAACTGCGGATCGCCCCCAGCCCGCGCACCACGAAACCTTGCTCGGCGCGCACGATGAGGCTGCCGCCCGCCGAGCCGCTGTTGTCCACAATCGCCGCCTCCACCTGCCGCGCCGTCAGCCCCAGCGATTGAAGCGCGTGCGGATCGACGATCACCTGAAACTGCCGGGGCTCGCCGCCGAAGCTCGTCACCTCCGCCACGCCAAACACCTGCCGCAGGCGCGGCTTCACCACCCAGTCTTGCAGCTCCTTGAGCTCAAAAGGATCGCGGCTCGGCGACTCCAGCGTGTAGCGAAAAATCTCGCCGGTGGGCGAAGTCAGCGGGTCGAGCTCCGCCTCCACGCCCTCCGGCAGCTCTGCCGCGCTCATCTGCTCGCGCAAGCGCTCGCGCGCGAAGTAGTCCTCCACGCCGTCCTTAAAAACGACCGTGATCAGCGAGAGCCCAAACGCGCTCTGCGAACGCATCACGTGCATCCCGGGCGTGCCAAACAGCTCGCGCTCCAGCGGGATCGTGACCTGTTGCTCGACCTCCTCGGCGGCTCGCCCCGGGTAGAGCGTCACGATCTGCGACGTCGTGTCGCCGATGTCCGGATAGGCTTCGATGGCGAGCTGCCGCCACGCGTAAACGCCGCTCGCCGCCAACGCGGCAAGCGCAGTGAACACCAGAGCCGCACGCTCCAGGCAGAATCCGATGAGTCGAGTAATCATGGCAGGAGCACTCCGTTTTGGGTGAGGATTTGCGCGCCGGCCTTGAGGCCGCCCGTGATGAAAAACCGCTCGCCCGCCTCCACGCCGAGCGTGACAGGGCGCGCCGCGAGTACGCCCTCGGCGAGTTTTTCGTAGACCAGCGTTTGGCCGCCGCGCTGCACGACTGCGCTCGCCGGAACGCTCAACCCGCGCTGCGGCTCGCCCGCGATTTCGACCGTCGCAAACATCCCGGGCTTCAGCCGCCCGTCCGGATTTGGCAGCGCCACGCGCAACGACACCGTGCGCGTCTCCTCAGAAACGAGCTCGCCCAGCGAAAGGACTTCTCCGCGAAAAGTTTCGCCCGGATACGCGGCCACGTGAGCGGCGACGGTGTACGGCGCGCCGGCCCTTCCCATTTGAGCCAGGACACGCCGCAGCTCGTGCTCCGGCACCTCGACGCTTAGCCACACCACAGAAAGATCGGCGATTGTGCCGAGCTCCTCCGCCTCATCCTGGAGGACTTCGCCGACCGCAACCGCGAGCTCAAGAACACGGCCCGACTGCGGCGCGCGCACCACCAAGTGGGGGTACTCGCGGGGCGACGAAGTCGCCGCAGAATCAGGATCCACGCCCCAAAGAACGAGCCTCTCGCGCGCCGCCTCAAACTCGGAGCGGGCATCATCGAGATCCGCCTGCGCCTCTTCGAGATCGCGCTGCGCTGCCGCGCGGTGCGCGAAAAGGTCGCGTTGGCGGGCCCAGTTTCGCTCCGCCAAATTGAGGGCCGTACGCGCCTTCCTGAACTCGCCCCACACCGCTACCAGCTCCGGCGAGTGCAGCGTCACCAGCGGCTCGCCCGCCTCCACCGCCCGTCCGGCACCCGCATGCACGGCGACCACCTTTCCCGCAAAAGGTGCGTAAACCCGCGCGAGCCGCTGCGGATCCGGCACGATTTGACCGACAAAGCGCAACGACGCGGGCCGGACTTCTTCGCGCGCGGCCTCAAAACGAAGGCGCGCCCGAAGCGGAGAGTTTTCAGCGAGGTAAACCCGCTCGCCCTCACGCCACACGGAGGCAGGCGACCGCTCCCCCGCAGAAGAAGCAGACGAAGCGGAAACCGGAAAATCGGCACCAACAGCCGCAGCCGGAGGAGCCGCCGCAATGGGCGCAGCAGTGACGAAGGAGCCCCTCACACTGGCAGGCTGCCAACACGCCACATTTACGTTGAGGAGCAGGCACACCGCCGCAAAGCGCACGGTGAGCCGACGAAAGGTTTTCAAGTCGGGAGTCATCAAGAACAGGGATTGAGCCCCCACTCCCAACATCCCGCCCCCAACTCCGAAACTCCCCCACCCTGAAGATTTAGAAAGGAGCAATCAGCCCCCTCCCGATCTCTGCCCCAGCCCGAGATGACAGGCCGCTAACGAGCAGCCCGCAAAATGAAAGAGAGGCGCCGCGCGGGGCGCCGACTTGCTCCGAACTTTAACGAGCCCCAGACGGGGTTTCGCTAATCAGAAAGGGGACTGAGGCTCCCTTAGACGGCGGCTTCGCCGCGTTCTTCGGTGCGGATGCGGATGACTTCCTCCACCGCGCTGACGAAGACTTTTCCGTCGCCGATCTTGCCCGTCTTGGCCGCGGCGACAATCGCCTCCAGCGCCTTGGGCACGAGCGAGTCACAAACCACGATCTCCAGTTTCACCTTGGGCAGAAAATCGACCGTGTACTCCGAGCCGCGGTAGATCTCGGTGTGGCCTTTTTGGCGGCCGAAGCCTTTGACTTCGGTCACGGTCATGCCCTCGACGCCGATTTCCGACAGGCTCTGTTTAACTTCCTCTAGCTTGAATGGTTTGATGATCGCTGTGATGAGTTTCATGTGTGTTTGGGGAGATGTGCGGACATTATGCGCGGGCCCAGGCCCTGACAAACAGAAATAGCCGCGGGCCGCTCTATTACGCCGTGCACTCCGACCGCGCAGCGGCCATAAGCCGCACTTGTGAGGGGCGCACGTCGGGAAGCTAAATCCGCACGGAAGGCGCAGCCAAAATTTACCGCTGGCTTGCCGCCATTCGCCCCATACTCGGGCAAGGGCTGGGCTCAGGCCGACTGCTCGCCTCGCTAACGTTTGCGCGGGCGGCGGGCGAGCTCGGCAGCGAGGAAGGGGCCGCGGTAGATCAGGCCCGTGTAGAGCTGGAGGAGGGTCGCGCCGGCATCGAGTTTCTCGGTCGCGCTCGCGCGGTCCATGATGCCGCCCACGGCGATGATGGGCAGCCGCCCTCCGGTCTCGCGCGCGATGTAGCGGATGACTTCGGTCGCGCGTTCGCGCAGCGGCGCACCGCTGAGGCCGCCCGCTTGCTCGGCCTGCGTCAGCGGGCCAGGGGGGCGCTCCAGCGTGGTGTTGGTCGCGATGATGCCGTCGAGGCCGAACTCGGCGATCACTTCCAGAACGCGGTCGATCTGCGGCGCGCTGAGGTCGGGCGCGATTTTCAGCAAGATGGGCTTCGGGCGCAGGCCGGGCGACTCGGCCCGGCGGCGATTGGCCGCAGTGACGGCGGCGAGCAGCTCGCGCAGCCGCTCCTCGTCCTGGAGTTTGCGCAGGTCGGGCGTGTTGGGGCTGCTGACGTTGAGGACGAGGTAGTCCGCGTAATCCGCCAGCAGCGCGAAACTGCCGAGGTAGTCGTTTACCGCCTGGTCGAGCGAGGCGAGTTTCGACTTGCCCAGGTTTATCCCAAGCGGGATCCGGCGCGCGCTGGGCACAGGCTGCCGCGCGAGCCGCAGCGCGACCGACTCCGCGCCTTCGTTGTTAAAGCCCATCCGGTTGATCACGGCGCGCTCGTTGGGGAAGCGAAAGACGCGCGGGCGCTCGTTGCCGGGCTGGCGCAGCAACGTGACGGTGCCGACTTCCACATGCCCAAAGCCGAGGGCGGCAGCGGCGGGCCAGCCGCGCGCGTTTTTATCGAAACCGGCGGCGAGCCCGATCCGGTTGGGGAAGTTTAGCCCGAAGCAGCGCACGGGCTGCCCCGCGAGCGAGAAGTCCTCCGGGTCGCGCCCGTGCCAGGCCTCCAGCGCGCGGCACAACGGCGACACGCGGCCCAGCACCGCCATCGCGTCCACGGCCAGTTCGTGCGCGTGCTCGGGGTCGAGCCGGAACAGGGCCGGACGCAGGCATTTCTCATAAAACCATCCCATGTCGGGCGACGATGAAACCCGCCCCGCAAAAATCAAGGGAGCTATCCGCACCCGAGCGGGCACGACGAAGGCGCACTCCGGCGCAGCCAGAAGGCATCTGAAAGCCGGGGCGAGCGCGACGGACAGCCAAGCGGGAAAAGGCTCATGCGCAGCGCGATTTGCCTCCGTAAATCGCGGTACTTCGCACCGCAAAATCCACCTCCCCTTTTCTGCTTGTTTTTAGAAACCCCACTCCCACGCTGCGCCAAAATTTCCTCTCCCTCTACTCTCTCATGGCTAAAGCGATTTCGACTCTTGAATGGTGTGCGGTGCGACTCGGCGACGATCATAACTGGTGGGTGGCCGAAACCAGTGACCCGGTGCGCTGGGATGTCGATGGGCTGAGCATCGTCGACCCGCGCCAGGTCGATCACCTCATCGAGCTCGTCGATCCGCTGCGCGACTACGGCTTTAACCAGGATATTTTTGAGGCGGCCTTCATCCCCTTCCGCATCGAGAAAGACCTGGGCGGGGGCAAGGTCCGGCTCAAGCGCGTCAAGGACTCGCTCTTCGACTCCGAGGAAAAACTCTTCGCGCTGGCCGACATCCTCGACGAGGAAAACGGCCCCTACGCCGACCTGCTCGACCACCTCACGCGCTGCCGCGTGAAGATGCTCAACGACACCATCGACTTCGAAGTGAAGCTCTCGGTGGACGAGGTGGAGGACGAAATCCGCGAGGCGCAAAACGCCGACTTCATCGAGGGCATCGCCGTCCACACCTTTAACGAGCTGATCGCCATCCTCGACTACATCCCCGCAGGCTACGAGAGCGACGAAGACGCACCCGAGAAGCGACTCGCCACCGACGACGAGGAGCTCCCCGAACTCGACGAGGCCGAGGAGGAAAAACTCAAGAACGACGACTCGCTGAAGTGGGACGAAGACGAAGAGGATGACCTCGGCGAAGACAGCCTCGACGTCGATGATGACGAGGCGGATGAAGACGAAGAAGACGATGAGGATGACGACGAGGAAGAGGAAGACGCCTACGAAGGCCGCAGCTCCAAGTCCTCGTCGCGCAAATCAAGCACCCGCCGTCGCTAGAAGCCCCCAGCGATCAGAGACACGCGCGGCGGTGGCGACCTCCTTGGCAAAGTAAGTCAGGATCATGTCGGCTCCGGCGCGCTTGATCGCGAGCAGCGACTCATCGCGGCACGTCGCGTAGTCGATCCAGCCGAGCCGGGCGGCAGCGTGGATTTGCGCGTACTCTCCGGAGATCTGGTAGGCGGCGAGCGGCAGTCGGGTGCGCTCGCGCAGGTCGCGGATGATGTCGAGGTAGAGTCCGGCAGGCTTCACCATCAAGATGTCTGCGCCCTCCGCCTCGTCCAGCAGGGCTTCCTCAATCGCTTCGCGGCGATTGGCCGGGTTGAGCTGGTAGCTTTTCTTATCGGCCGGGCCCGCAACGGTGCCGACTTTTCCGCTGCCCACGGCCTCGCGAAAGGGCCCGTAAAATCCGGACGCAAATTTGGCCGAGTAGGCCAGCAGGCCGACTTGCATAAAACCCTCGGCATCGAGCGCAGCGCGGATCGCACCGATGCGCCCATCCATCATGTCGCTGGGCGCGACCATATCGGCCCCTGCGCGGGCGTGAGCCAGCGCCATCGCGATGAGCTGCTCGACCGTGCGGTCGTTATCGACGTCGCAGCCATCGGCTGTGAGCAGCCCGTCATGCCCGTGTGTCGTGTAGGGATCGAGCGCGATATCGGTGATCACCGTGAGCTCGGGCACGGCTGCCTTTACCGCGCGCACGGCACGCGCGATGAGCGAGTCCGCGCCGAGGGCGGCACTGCCCACGGCGTCCTTCGCCTCCTCCGGCACTTTGGCAAAAAGATCCACCGCAGGGATCCCCAGAGCCCACAGCTCGCGGCACTCGGCCACCAGATCGGCAAGCGGCAAGCGGCGCTGCCCAGGCATCGACGCGATCTCCTCGGCGGGGCCCTCGCCCTCAATCACAAAAAGCGGCGCGATCAAATCCGCCGGTCGCAGCACCGTCTCCTCCACCAGTGCGCGCAGGCTGGCCGTGCGGCGCAGGCGGCGCAGGCGACGCGGAAGCGACAGGGCTGGGCGGCGGGCAGAATCGGGGCGAGTGGGCATGGTGAGCAGCAAAGAAATCTCCCGAGTGTTTAGGCCACTCAAAATCGCGAATCGCGACGCGGTTTTGTTGGCAATAAATACCGGGCCGCAGAGCGGCAGCGCAGCCACTCCGCACGCGGGCTTGCGCGACTCTTTATGATCAGGCACGCGCCAAACCGATCTGCGGCCAGCAATGGCCCGCACAAACAAAAGGCGCAGCCCTTTCCTAAAAACACCTTTGCGCGGGATGAGAAACCCGCATCCTAGCCCGTTTCGTTTCATGCCGATCCAGCTTCACGACTCACTGACCCGCACGCTCAAGCCGCTCACCGCCTCGCAGCCCGATGGCGTCTTCCGCTTCTACAACTGCGGGCCCACGGTCTACGCGCCCGCGCACATCGGCAACTTTCGCACGTTTATCGTTAACGACATCCTGCGCCGCTTGCTCGAAATCGAGTTTGGCCCGACCAAGGTCCGGCACGTGCGCAACCTCACCGATGTGGACGACCGCACGATCCAGCAGGCGCGCAAGGAGGGCCGCCCGCTGCCCGAGATCACGGCCAGGTGGACGGCCAAGTTTCACGCCGACTGCGCCGCGCTCGGCTGCCTGCCGCCGCACGTCGAGCCGACCGCCACCGGCCACATCCGCGAGCAAGTCGACATGATCGAGTGCCTCATGGAGCGCGGGAATGCCTACCGCGCCGCCGATGGCTCCGTGTACTTCCGCATCAGCTCCTTCCCCGAGTACGGCGCACTCTCGCGGATCAAGGAGCGCGAGCTCAAGATCACCAACGACGCCGCAGACTCCGACCACAAGGACTCGGTCTCCGACTTCGCGCTGTGGAAAGCGTACAAGCCCGAGGAGGACGGCGACGTGCAGTGGCCCGGCCCGCGCGGCGCGGCGGCAGGCCGCCCAGGCTGGCACGTCGAGTGCTCGGCCATGATCAAGAAACACCTTGGCGAAACGATCGACCTGCACACCGGCGGCGTAGACCTGCTGTTCCCGCACCACGAAAACGAGATCGCCCAAAGCCAGTGCTGCAACGGCGGCACGACCTTCGCCAACCACTGGTACCACAGCGAGCACCTGCTCGTCGAAGGCACCACGATGAGCAAGAGCAAGGGCAACTACTACACGCTCTCCGACCTCACCGCCAAAGGCTACCCGGCGATGGCCGTGCGCTATGCGCTCCTGGCCGGACACCCGCGCAAGCAGCTCAACTTCACGCTCGACTCGCTGCACGCTGCCGAGCGCGCGCTCAAGACCCTGCGCAGCTACCGCGAAAAACTCGCCGCAAGCGCAGGCGCAACGCAGGCCGAAAACGCGAGCGGCGCAGCAGCGGGCGCGCCGCAGAAAAATGGAAGTAACGCGGCGGCAACGACGCAGCGGCAAGAGATAGGCGGCATCGCTCCCTTCTTTGGCGCGCTGTGCGACGACCTCAACACGCCCGCCGCACTCGGAATCCTCTTTACGCTCGTCAATCGCGGCCCCGGCGCGGTCAGCCTCGCCGAATTCGACCGTGCGCTTTTTGCACTCGGGCTCGACCTCAGCACCGCACAAAACACGGGCACTGCCCCCGCCGATATCCCGCCCGAAGTCGCCGCGCTCGCCGAAAAACGCTGGGCCGCCAAAGCCGCCAAAGACTGGCCAAGTGCCGACGCGCTGCGCGCCGAAATCGCCGCCCTGGGCTGGGCCATGCTCGACCGCAAAGACGGCTACTCACTCGAACCGCAAAAGAAATAACGCACCGGCTTTTCAGACCATCCGTGCACACACGCACGCACGCGCGTTGCAGTACTGCGAAGCCACAGCCGCCTGGCACTCCCTCCCTTTTTTCAAGACACACACACACACGCACCTGCCCACCCTCACCCGGGCACTCACCCGCACTCTTCCTCCCCCAGTTTTTTCCCTACTCCGATGACTCCCGCACTCGAAGAAATCCGCCACTCCTGCTCGCACGTTTTGGCGGCCGCCGTCCTCCGCCTCTTCCCAGAGGCCAAGCTCGACATCGGCCCCGCCACGGAAAGCGGTTTTTACTACGACATCGATCTTGAGCACAAACTCAGCGCCGAAGACCTCGGGCGCATCGAGGACGAGATGCGCAAGATCGTGAAGGAAAACCAAGCCTTCGTGCGCAGCGAAGTCACGCGCGAGGAAGCGGCGGCGCTCATCAAGGCGCGCGGGCAAGAGCGCTACAAACTCGGGCGGCTCGACGACATTCCGGAAAACGAGACGGTTACCTTTTACCAGAACGGCGACTTCCTCGACCTGTGCGGCGGTCCGCACGTGCGCTACACCTCGAAGCTCAAGGCCTTCAAGCTGCTCTCGATTGCGGGTGCCTACCATCGCGGCGACGAGAAAAACAAGCAGCTCCAGCGCATCTACGGCACCGCCTTTGAGACCAAGGAAGAGCTCGCCGCGCACCTTGAGCGGCTCGAACAGGCGCGCGCGCGCGATCACCGCAAAATCGGCAAGGACCTGAAACTCTTTCACATCGACGAAGAGGTCGGCCAAGGGCTCGTGCTGTGGCTGCCCAAGGGCGCAGTCATCCGCCAGGAGCTGCAAAACTTCATCTCCGAGGAACTCCGCAAGCAGGGCTACTCGCAGGTCTTTACGCCGCACATCGGCAAGCTCTCGCTCTACAAAACCAGCGGCCACTTCCCCTACTACAAGGACTCGCAGTTTCCCGCGATCGCCGAGCCCGATGCGCTCCAGCAACTCGCCGACACGGGCTGCTCTTGCGCGGAGCTCACCAGTCGCCTCGAAGGCGTCTCGCGCCAGCTCGCCGACGGGCTCAACGCGCGCAGCGGCCAGACCCTCATCGAAGACGAGCGCGTGATGGATCCCGAGCGACTCCTCGACGGCTTCTTGCTGAAGCCGATGAACTGCCCGCACCACATCAAGATCTTCGCCGCGCAGCCGCACTCGTATCGCGACCTGCCCGTGCGCTTGGCCGAGTTTGGCACCGTCTACCGCTGGGAGCAGTCCGGCGAGCTCAACGGCATGACCCGCGTGCGCGCCTTTACCCAAGACGACGCGCACATCTTCTGCACCGAGGAGCAAGTCGCCGAAGAGCTCCTCGGCTGCCTCTCGCTCGTCAAAACGGTCCTCACCACGCTCGGCATGGGCGAGTACCGCGTGCGCGTCGGCCTGCGCGATCCCGACTCGGGCAAGTACACGGGAGACGCCGCGCACTGGGACAAGGCCGAGGAGGCCTGCCGCCAGGCCGCGCGCTCGCTCGATATGCCCTTCACCGAAGAGCCGGGCGAGGCCGCTTTCTACGGGCCGAAAATCGACTTCGTCGTGAAGGACGTGATCGGCCGCGAATGGCAGCTCGGCACCGTGCAGGTGGACTACAATCTGGGCGTGCGCTTCGACCTCAGCTACATCGGCGCGGACAACAAGGAGCACCGCCCCGTGCTGATCCACCGTGCGCCCTTTGGCTCGATGGAGCGCTTCGTGGGCGTGTTGATCGAGCACTTCGGCGGAGACTTCCCGCTGTGGCTCGCGCCCGAACAAGTCCGCATCCTGCCCATCAGCGACAAGGTAAACGACTACGCGCGCGCACTCCTCGCCAGGCTCCGCGCCGCCGACATCCGCGTCACGCTCGACACGCACAGCGACAAGCTCGGCGCCAAGATCCGCCGCGCCGAGCTGGAGAAAATCCCTCACACGCTCGTCATCGGCCAAAAGGAAGCCGAGGCCGACAGCCTCTCGCTGCGCAGCCGCGCGCTCGGCGACGAAGGCGTCATCACAGCCGACGCCTACCTGGCCCGCCTCAAGCACGAGATCGCCACCCGCGCCCTCGCTCCGGCGCGCGGCGACGCCCAAGCTTAGCTCGGAGTTCGCTGCGCCCGCCGCGCATCATCACGCCTCTGCCAACCGGAAAATGAGCCTGACGCCCTTTCCCATTTCTGGCGGTAGTGATGGTGGCGAAGTCGCCCGCGACGACCCGGCCGGGCAGCCATCCTGGCGGCCCGCGCTCGACGCCATCATGGGCGCGCGCCACGGCGGCCGGGTCGAGGAAATGCTAAAAACGCTGCACGATCTCGACCGGCGCCATCCCAACGTCGCCGAGATCAACTACCAACTCGGCTGGACTTACGAAGTCCTCGAACGCGCCGCCGAGGCCATTCCCTTTTACGAAAAAGCAATCGCGCTGGGCCTTCCCGAAAACGAACTGTGCGGCGCACTCCTCGGCCTCGGCAATACGCTGCGAATCGTCGGCACGGCGGGAAGCGAACAGGAGCCCAGCAGTGCGGAGCCACATTCGCATGGCAGCACGATAAAAAAAGCGGTCGAACGACTGCGGCCGATGAACAAGTCTGCGCCCCTCCTCGCGCGCTCGGCCGAAGTGTTGCGCAGCGCGATTGCCCAATTCCCCGACAATCGGGAGCTCGAAGTCTTCCTCGCGCTCACGCTCCACGCCCAAGGCCACTGCGCCGAAGCCCTGCGCAGCGTCATCGAAACGCTCTGCGACACCACCGAAGATACCGGCATCACCGCCTACCAGCGCGCCCTGCGCCACCACGCTGGAAGGCTGCTGTGAGCTCGGGGCGGCGGGCGGCACACCAATTCCCCAGCTCACGAAGCCCAGCCCCCGTGCGGTCGGGGAAGCGCGTGCTGCGACTTCCGCACACCGCAAGAGCGTAAATGACGGAGGTCACCGAACTCCGATTTTCCCGAGGATCCAGTCATTGATAGCGCTGTTCGCTTCAGCGTTTGCGGAGTGGCCCATTTCCAGTGCCAGCAGCAGTTGTTTGGGCGCGGTGATCACATTGTAGGCCGCGTACAGCGAAGTCGGCGGGCAGGATGTGTCGTTGTAGCCCCAGTAGTAGTGACCGGGTACTTTTAAACGACGGGCGAAGTTTACGACATCGTAGTAGCTCGTCGTGCGCAGCTTGGGGCCAGTCGCGTGCGGCGAAGGCGTGCCGCCATCTCCCGCGCGCATCATGTGCGGCCAGCCGCCCGCCCGACCGTGCAGGTAGCCCGTCACGTCGCAGTACGCCGGATACATCGACGACAGCGCAATAACACGCGGGTCGAGCGCCGCCGTCACGATTGCGAGTTGGCCACCTTGACTGCCGCCCATCACGAGCAGGTTTTTGCCGTCAAACTTGGGATGCGAGACGAGGAAGTCATTTGCCCGTACACAGGCCAGATAAACGCGGCGGTAGTAGTAGCGCTCGGGATCATCCAGGTTGTAGGTCGGGTAACCTCGGAGTCCCGCTACAGACAATTGATAGTACACGGCAGGGTCGAGATTCACTGGCAGGCCATGGATGCCGATTTGCAGTGTGATCACGCCACGCTCGGCGAGGTCGCGATCTCCATTGTAAGGATGAACGCCCGCCCCCGGAACTTGCAGTACGGCGGGAAAAGGCCCCTCGCCCTTGGGCACGCAAAGGACCCCGTAAACGCGTGAAAAGTCATAACGATTACTCCCCGTGCGAATGCCGACGTGGTACACATCGACCTTTGAATTGCTGCGCTCGGGCAGGTGGGTGATCAGCGGCTCCATCGGCGTATCCGCGAGCTCGGCCAGCGCCGCCGCCCAAAACGCATCGAAGTCCGCCGGATCGACTTGCGTGGGCCGGATTTCGTCGGGCGAGAGCCCCGCCGTGCCGCGACCGGAATAGCTGCGCCCACCAAACTCCATCGAAATGTCGCAGCGAATGAAGCCCGGCTCGTTGAGCGTCCCGCCATCAATCAAGAGCGGTGTGCCGTCGCTCGGCAGCACGGCTTGCTGCTCCTTGGCGGGCAACATTTCGGGGCCCACGCGATAGGTCAGCGGCAAGCCACCGAGTGGATGCTTGTCGGCAGTGACTGTGACCTTGAAACGCACGGGCTCGCCCACGCGATAAGTCCAGCTCGGCCGCTCGGGGGCGACCTGGATCTGCACCGAGGCCACCCGCGCATCAGCAAGCGAGCCCACACTCGGGGCGAGCAACGTGCTGGCCGCGTTTTGCACGCGCTGCGCCAAGCCCAAAGAAAAAAACGCAGCGAGCGCAGCCAGCAGGCACACGCAAAGAGTCAGTCGGGATCGAGTCATTATGGGGGACGGGGTTGAGGTGAGAGCAGAACTATGAAGCTCGGGAAAGTACGCACCAGAGAGTACGCAAAACCCACAAGGAGCAACCCCATGTGCGCGCCCGAAGTAGGCACACTTTTAAGACACAAGCCGCCCAAATGCGCCCTTGCGCGGACGCGCGGACTCACGCGCTTTGTTTCCCCATGAGTCGCCGCCTCCTTTTGTGCACCGTACTTGCGCTTTCGTTGCTCCCCTCCGGGCCCCGCTCCGCCAAGGCGGACTCAAACTCGCCTAGCTGGCAGGGCCCGGAAACACTTGGGCAAATCACCGAGCCACAGATCAACGAAGCCAGCGGGCTCGCCCACTCTTATAGCGAGTCGGGCCTGCTCTGGACGAACAACGACAGCGGCAATGCCCCCGTACTCTATGCCGTCGACGCCCAAGGCCGCCACCGCGGCAGCGTGCGGATCGAAGGCGCCACAAACCGCGATTGGGAGGACGTCGCCAGCTACCAAATCGATGGCCGCGCCTACCTGATCGCCGCCGATGTCGGCGACAACAGCGCCACTTACCCCGAGTGCGTTCTCTACGTGATCGCCGAGCCGGACCCCGCCGAGCTCTCGCCCAGCCACGAGCTGTTCGCCAAGCCCGAGCGCATCATCCGCTACGTCTATCCAGATGGCCCGCGCGATTGCGAGAGCCTCGCCGTCGATACGACCGAGCGGGCGATCTATGTGATCTCCAAGCGCACCAAACCGCCCGTGGCATACCGCTTGCCGCTCTTCCCCGAAAACAGCGGCGCGCCTCTGCGTGCCGAAACAGTCGGCCCCGTTAACGGGATCGCCGAGCCCAGCGGCCTCATTTCGCGAATGTCTGTCCCTTGGGGGAAGTGGCGTGCGCAAGTCTGTAGCCTCGACATCAGCCGCGACGGCCTCCGCGCCGCCGTCCTCACTTACGGCGAAGTTTACCTCTACGAACGCCGCGAAGGCGAAGACTGGGCCAGCGCCTTCGCGCGCGGCGGGCAACAACTGGCCGCGCACAATCTCCCGCAAGCCGAAGGCCTCTGCTTCTCCCCCGACGGCCAAGAGATCTACGTGACGACCGAGGGCCTCCCCGCCCCACTTCTGCGCTACCGGCTTTCGCAAGAAACCGGTCAGTCCGCGAGCGGCGCGACGCCCTGAGACCCAACACCCGCACGCACGCGACTGCGCCCCCCCCTCCCGGGAAAAGTCGGCCCACACCTCCCTGCCCCATGCCCTCCAAAGCCGAACTCCAGAAACTTCGCTCGCTGCGCGACAAGAAAACCCGCGAAGCGCAGGGCCTCTTCGTCGTCGAAGGCGAGAAAGTCGTTGGCGAGCTCCTCGCGGCCGGCCTGCCACTCCACAAAATCTACGCCACCGAGCAATGGAGCGGCCCGCGCACGCACACGCTCAGCGCTGCCGAGATGGCCCGCGCCAGCCACTTCCCCACCCCCAGCAGCGTCCTCGCGCTGGGCCGGATTCACCGCCCCACACTCCCCGAAGGCGCACTGCGACACGGCCTCAGCCTCGCCCTCGACCGGATCCAGGACCCGGGAAACGTGGGCACACTCCTGCGAGTCGCCGATTGGTACGCCATCGACCGTGTCATCCTCTCGCCCGACTGCGCCGACCTGTTTTCACAAAAAGTGATCAACGCCAGCAAAGGCTCCTTCGCCCGAGTCGCCTGCTACACCGCCACACTCGCCCCGCTGCTGGCGGAAACCCGCGCCTCCGCGCACAGCGCGGGCCACACGCTCCCGATCCTCGGCTGCGACCTGGCTGGTGACAACGTGCACGCCATGGCCGCCCTATCGGATGCGGTCATCGTCATCGGCAGCGAAGGGCAAGGCCTCTCCCCCGCGCTGCGCCCACACATCACGCGCACCATTACGATCCCGCGCTACGGCGCCGCCGAGTCACTCAACGCCGCAATCGCCGCCGCAATCATCTGCGACCGCCTCGCCCCTCCACGCTGACTACAAACCTGGCCCCGCAGCCTCCCCATTTGCCGATTTACCGGACACTCAGGAGCGAGAGAACACTGGAGCATTTAGCGCCCCGCCGCCAACCGCTTCCCGATGGCATCACTCGGCTGCTCAATCCACCGATACGCCACCGCCCCGACTGCGAAAGAGATTATCAACACCAGGAACGTAAAAAATAGCGGTATGCGGTAGAGTCCGCTAAAGAAGGGGAACTGCCCCACCCAATGAACCGCCATTATCACGACAAGATGCAGCAAATAGGTCGAATACGTCCATCGGCCAACGCTCGACAGCCACCCAATTCTCACGGGCTTAAAAACTACCCAAAAAAGAAACCCAAAGGCGGCAAAAACTGATACCAATCTCAGCCAATTAGGGCGATCGCCCCCCAAATGGGGCAAGAAAAAGTGTACTATAGGGCGAAAAACTAAAGGGGCAGTAAGGAGGCCAAACATAACAGACCGTGCCCAGTCTACTCCTTTTACTGGTGCAAGCCAGCTCCATCGATAAAATTTGAAATATAAAAAACTGCGACAAAGAGCCCCCCAAAACATCATTAAGAAAGCCAAAAGTGGAGACTTAAACATTACTCCCGACAGAAAGCCTTTATACAAAATACATAGTCCGGTTGAGATGTAAGCTGCAAACAGCACCTCCCGCCGAAGGCGGCCAAAGGTAAAAAAAAGAAGAGCAACAGCAATGTAAAATAATAGCTCTACCTCCAGCGTCCAAAAGTGCAGAAAACTAGTCTTCCCAGGCCCAATACTAGGTAACATCATCAAATCCCAAAACCACTGTTCAGTAGAATATTGGCCAATCAACCAGGTAAGTAGCAGCGCAACCCAAAAGGATGGAAACAGCCTCCAAAAACGGCGGATCGCAAAATATTTCACTCCCTGCCAACGCGCCCCCCCTTAAAGAACTGGGAATCACAAATCCACTGATTGCAAAAAATATCGATACACCAAGATTCCCGATACCCCAAATAGCATAACCTCCCTCACCATCCATGACGACTGTATGCGACACGATCACCAGTGCACAGGCGATGGCGCGCAGGCTGTCGATTTCGCTGAAGCGTTTTGAGGGGCTGGAGGCGAGGGAAGCCGGAGAGGCTGCGGTAGCAGGGGTGGAGCTCATCGGGGGCAAAGCCTCTCACAGCTACGGACCAGGTGGCTCCCGCCAATGTTAAAACGCAGTTCCTCAACTGCCAGTCGAGCGGGCAAGCGGTGCAGAGCGGACGGTTGGCCACGCCGCATCAGGTAGAAATGAGGAGAACTTCGCCCCCCTCACTACACAGAAGTCAGTAACTTGGCAGATACTTTAGATTCATAACTCATTGATAATTAAAACTAAATTCTAGTTATATGTTTCACAAGTTACGAACTTATGAGTAATTCTCGGAGCAGGCTATTCCAACTCTCGGAGCGGGCTATCGCAGCGTAGAGGTCAGGCGGCGGGCGAGGAGTTCCACGAGCAGCGGATGCGCTCCAGAGGGCTCCTGTACCCACAGTGGCTTCGTTTGTACGGTGTGTGAATGGGCCGACGTGATGCGGGCTGGAGCAGCGCCGGGCCGCCGCCCGCGCGAAAAAATTCCCTCCGCAGTTTCCGAGGCATCACGGGCTCGGGCGCAGATTTGCGCGATGTCGCCGCCGGGGCCCGCATGTCGCCCGGGCAGCAAAAATAGTGGGGCCACGATCACGAGGTTCGTGCGCGGCGTTTGCCCCGTAGCGGTTGAGTGCGCAGCTGTAGCGCCTCCTGCGTTGCTGCCTTGTGCACACCATTCTGGCCGCGCCAGCACGTTTTCGAGCAAGGGTTCGTTAAAGTCGTATTCCGCTCCCGACCGTCGCTCCATGCTGCACGCGACGACTTCGGCGACTTCTCCAGCCAGGCTCTCGGCGAGCCGTGCGGCGACTTCGTCGCGTACTTGCGTGACTGCCCGCGTCGGGCTGCCGTGATCCACCAGTGCCACGCGCGCGCGAAAGCGGGTTTCGGAAAATTCCGCCCCTGCGGGTAATGCCGCCTCATAGTCGCGGAGAGCTGCGCGCACGCGCTCGGTCAAAATCTGCGTCAGCGTCGTATCGCCCGCTTCGTGCAGCGCGGGCGCGATGCCCACGGCAAACTCGGCTGCTGCGCTTGCGGGCAGCTCCGCGCGCAGCTTTTCGACGAGAATCGGCAGGGCCCGGGTCACCGCCAGGCTTGGGCCCACAAAAAATGGCAGTATCACGAACTCGCGTTCCCCCGCCGCCAGTGCCACGCGCAAAAACGATTCGACCACTGGCGCGGGCACGCCGCCGAGATTGGCGGGCGCGATTTTATCGGAATGCGCCAGCGGCACTGGCACGACTTCGCGGCCCACTTTCCGCGACAGGGCACGCGCGACCGTCCGCAGGGCGAGTACTGCCTTGGGCTCCAGCGAGCCGTTATCGACCAAGAGGATTTTCACGCCGGTGCCTCGCTCTTCCGCCTGGTTTTCCACGCGCTCAGCTTGCGACCGCTTCGAGAAGCGAAGCGCGGCGGCCTGCGAGTGACAGCAATTCGGGCGATGAAAACGAAGTGCCCGCAGCCGCCTCGGCACCCTCCGCGCCTGCCATACTGACCACCGCCGCGACCTGCTCCGCAGCACCTACCGCAGCGTCTTCGCCCTGCCGTTGCGCTGCGGCCCAAGCGGCGACCTCGCCCACGATGATCAACGAAGGCTTGCCCTTGAGCGTGGCGGCAAAAAATGGCGCCTGCTCCAGCGTGGTCGTGTGCTGCTCCTGGCTCGGCAGGGTCGCGTTTGAGACGATCGCCACGGGTGTCGAGCCCGCCAGCCCGCCATCCAGCAGCGCGGTCACGATCTCGGCCAGCCGCCGCACGCCCATGTAGATGCACAGCGTGGCACCGCTGCTCGCCAGCGCCGCCCAGTTTACGCGCGCCTGCCCGGGCCGCTTGCCGCAACACTCGTGCCCGGTCGCGAACACCACGGCCGAGGCGTGGTCGCGGTGCGTGAGCGGCACGCCGATACTCGCCCCCGCGGCGACCGCCGCCGTCACGCCTGGCACGATTTCGTGCGCGATCCCCGCTGCCGCCAGCGCCGCGATTTCCTCGCCGCCGCGCCCGAAAACCAGCGGGTCGCCGCCCTTCAGCCGCACCACCTGCTGCCCGCGCGCCGCCTCCTCGACGAGGATTCGGGAAATCTGCGCCTGCGCCATCGAATGCTGCCCGGCGCGCTTGCCCACGTAAATCCGCCGAACCTCGGGACGGCAAATCTCCAGCAGTGCGGCATTTGCCAAGTCGTCATAAACCACCACATCCGCCTGCGCGAGGGCGCGCTCCCCGCGGATGGTCATCAGATCCGGCGCGCCGGGCCCCGCGCCGACCAGCGTCACACGGCCCTTCGGCACTTGCCAGATGTCGCCCTCGTCCGCATTGAAAATTTGTTCTTTACTCATTTACTAATTTAGTAGTTTAGTCTTTAACTAAATTAATCAATCTATTTCTTCCCATCACTTTTCACATGAGCACCGCTACTACCGCCTCCCCTGCAAGCCCCGAAGCCCCAAAACTCAGCAAAAACGAGCTCCTCAAGGATGCCGTGCCCACGCTTGCGGGCAACCTCGCTGCCACGATGGCCGATCCGACAGCCGACCGGTTTTCGGAGGATGATACGCAGTTTTTAAAATTCCACGGCGCCTACCAGCAGGACGACCGCGACCTGCGCAAGACCGGCAAGAAGTTCATGATGATGATCCGCGCGCGGATCCCCGGAGGCGTGATGACCGCCAGCCAGTGGCAGGTCTTCGACGAGCTCTCCACCCAGTACGGCAACAACACGATGCGGCTCACTACGCGCCAGAGCATCCAGTTTCACGGCGTGCTGCTCCACGGCCTGGGCCCGCTCGTCAAGCGGATCAACGACTCGCTGCTCTCCACGCTCGCGGCTTGCGGCGACGTAAATCGCAACATCACCGCCTCGCCCACTCCGGCGACGACCCGCGCCCGCGAGATCGTCTACCGCGACAGCGTGCGGCTCGCCGAGGCGCTCGCCCCGCAGACCAAGGCCTACCACTCCATCTGGATCGATGGCGTACAGCTCGATCTCGACGACCCGGAAAACAAGAACTTCGTCGACCCGCTCTACGGCAAGCACTACCTGCCGCGCAAATTCAAGACCTCGCTGGTCATCCCGCCGGTCAACGACATGGACGTGTTGACCAACGACCTGGGCTTCATCGCGATCACCGAGGGCGACACGCTGCTCGGCTACAACGTCGTCGTGGGCGGCGGCATGGGCCGCAGCCACGGCCAGGTGCAGACCTTCCCGCGGCTCGCCAGCCTCATCGGCTTCACCAAGCCCGAAGGCGTGATCGAAGTCGCCAAGGCCGTCCTCACCATCCACCGCGACTACGGCGACCGCACAAACCGCAAGCACGCCCGGCTCAAATACGTCGTCCAGGAAAAAGGCGCCGAGTGGGTCACCGCGGAGGTCAACCGCCGCACCGGCGGGCTTCTCGGCGAGGCGCGGCCCTATGAGTTTACGACCACGGCCGATCTCTACGGCTGGAACCGCGCAGTCGATGGCAGCCTCTTCCTCACGCTCTATGTGCAGACCGGCCGGATCAAAGACAGCGAAGGCCACACGCTGAAGACCGCGCTGCGCCAGGTCGCCGAGCAGTTCCCCCACATCGAGTTTCGCCTCTCGGGCAACCAAAACGTCATCCTCGCCAACATCCCCGAGGGCGACCGTGCCGCCATCGACGCGCTCCTCGCCACGCACGGCGTGAAGACCGAAAATCAGGCGCCGATCTTGCACGCCGCCTCGATGGCCTGCCCCTCGCTGCCCACCTGCGGCCTCGCGCTCGCAGAGTCCGAGCGCATGCTCCCCGGCCTCATTGACCGGATCGCCCGCCTGGGCGGCGAGCTCGGCCTCGGCGGCGAGGAAATCATCATCCGCAGCACTGGCTGCCCCAACGGCTGTGCGCGCCCTTACATGGCCGAGCTCGCCTTCGTCGGAAAAGCGCCCGGCCGCTACCAAGTCTGGATCGGCGGCAACGCCTCCGGCACGCGCCTCAACCGCGTTTTTAAAGAGATGATCAAAGAGGCCGATGTGGAGACCGAGCTCGGCCCGCTCTTTGCCCGCTGGAAAGCCGAGCGCGTGGCGGGCGAGCGCTTTGGTGATTTCGCGGCGCGCGTCATCTGGCCCGAGCTCGAAGTCGCCGCCGCTGCGGCTGCCGTCGAGAAGGCCAAGGCCGATGCCGAAAAAGCCGCTGCACTCGCCGCGCGCGAACAGGCCAAGGCCAGCACCACCACTTCCGCAGGCGCCAGCTCCCCCGGAGCAACCAGCACTACCTCCACCGCCAGCACGGCATCAGCCGCCACTGAGGGCGAAAGCGCTGCGCCAAGTGGCGCACCGCGCTCGGCGCCAGTTGCCAAGCCCGAGCCTGCCCTCGTCGAAGCTTAGGAAAATCGCCGCGCACCGCACCCCGCCGCCGACGCCGCCATGCCTACGACCACCACAGCCGACACGCTGCTCTCCACCGACGCCGAGGCGCTGCGCGCGCTCAACGCCCAGCTCCGCGAACAATCGCCCGGCGAGATTCTCCGCTGGGCGCTCGCCCAAGCCCCGGGCCGCGCGATCGTCTCGACCAACTTTCGCCCCTACGAGGCCGTCCTCCTGCACCTTGCCACGCAGGCGCAGCCCGACATCCCCGTCCTCTGGGTCGATCACGGCTACAACCGCCCGGCCACCTACACACACGCCGAGGCACTCCGCGCCCGACTCGGCCTCAACCTGAAGCCCTATCTGCCGAGGCTCAGCGCCGCCCATCGCGACGCCATCCACGGCCCCGTGCCCGCGCCCACCGACGAGCTCGGGCTCAAGACCTTCAGCGCACAAATGAAGCTGGAGCCCTTTCAGCGCGGCATGCGCGAGCTCGCGCCAAAAATCTGGATCACCGCGCTGCGCCAAAGCCAAAACCCAAACCGCGCCGAGCTCGATATCGTCTCCGCCGATCCAAACTTCGGCACGCTCAAGGTCAGCCCGCTCTTCTACTGGAGCGACGCGCAGCTCAAAGCCTACCTCGCCGAGCACGGCCTGCCCAACGAGTGGGATTACTACGATCCGGCCAAGGCCGACGAAAAGCGCGAGTGCGGGCTCCACGCCACCTGGGGCGCCCAAGCCCTCGCCTCCTGAAGCCGCGAACGCACGCAGCGCTCCGCCACACGAAGCGCACATCACCACACCCTCCCGCCCTCCCAAACTCTCCGGTTAACCGCGAAGCACAATCCACTGAAGTGAGCAGCCGCACCAACTACCACCTCGACCACCTCCAGTACCTCGAAACTGAAGCGATCCACATCATGCGCGAAGTCGCCGGCGAATTTGAGCGCCCCGCGCTGCTCTTCTCCGGCGGTAAGGACTCCATCTGCCTGCTGCGCCTCGCCGAGAAAGCCTTTCGCCCCTCGGACATCCCGATGCCTCTGCTCAACGTCGATACCGGCCACCACTTCCCCGAGCTCAACACCTTCCGCGACCACCGCGCCGCCCAGCTCGGCGCGCGGCTCATCGTGCGCAAGGTCGAGGACGCCATCGCCAACGGCATCGCCACGCCCACCGAAGGCGAGACCTCGCGCAACCGGCTCCAAATCCCGACGCTGCTCGCCGCCATCGAGGAATTTCGCTTCGACTGCCTGATCGGCGGCGCCCGCCGCGACGAAGAAAAAGCCCGCGCCAAGGAACGCTTCTTTTCCTTTCGCGACAGCTTCGGCCAGTGGGATCCGAAAAACCAGCGTCCCGAAATCTGGAACCTCTACAACACCCGCGTAAACTCCGGTGAGCACATGCGCGCCTTCCCCATCTCCAACTGGACGGAGATGGACGTGTGGGAATACATCAAACGCGAGCAGCTCGAAGTCCCCAGCATCTACTTCACCCACCCGCGCCAATGCGTGCGCCGCAGCGGCCAGTGGTTGCCCGTCTCCGAGCTCGCCCCGCCCAAGCCCAGCGAAACCGTGCGCGAGCTCAACGTGCGCGTGCGCACCATCGGCGACATCATATCCACCGGCATGATCGAGTCCCCCGCTGACGACGTGGACGACATCCTCACCGAGATCGCCGCCGCACGCATCACCGAGCGCGCCGCACGCGCCGACGACCGCAGCGCCGAAGCCGCCATGGAAGACCGCAAGAAAGCCGGCTACTTCTAAACGCACTGCGCGCGCGTACGCCGCCACACGTGCTGCGCCCGAGCCAGCCGTGCCAAACCCGCTCGCCGCCTCCTGCTCGCGCGCACGCCAACCACCAGACATCCGCCCCCGCCACACACATCAGTACACCGATTTCTCCGAGCCCTTTTCCATGTCTCTCACAGCCCGCACTCCCGCCTCTCCTGCCGAGCCAGAAACTCAAACCACCGGCTCGCACCCAGGTACGACCACTCTTTTGCCCGACGACCCGGCCCCGATACGGGAGCACGCAGCGCGGCCAGCCAACGCGCCCGCCGCTCCGGCCACGACTGCGCGCCACCCGACAAACCATCTGGCTGCGCCAAGTGGCGACGCGACAGAAAAAGGGCCTGTGGCCCCTGTCGACCTGCTGCGCTTCAACACCTGCGGCAGCGTAGACGACGGCAAGTCCACCCTCATCGGCCGCCTCCTCTACGACTCCAAGTCGCTGATGGAAGACCAGCTCGAAGCCCTCGAACGCTCGGCCGATCTCACCGGCGGCGGCCAGATCAACCTCGCCAACCTCACCGACGGACTCCGCGCCGAGCGCGAGCAAGGCATCACCATCGACGTCGCCTACCGCTACTTCGCCACGCCGCGCCGCAAGTTCATCATCGCCGACACGCCCGGGCACACCCAGTACACGCGCAACATGGTGACCGGCGCCTCCACCGCCAACCTCTCCATCGTCCTCGTCGATGCGCGCAGCGGCGTCATCGAGCAGAGCCGCCGCCACACCGCCATCGCCTCGCTCCTGCGCATCCCGCACCTCGTCGTCGCCGTTAACAAAATGGACCTGGTCGATTGGTCGCAGGAACGTTTCGAGGAGATCCGCGCCGATTTCGAAAAATTCCTCCCGCGCCTCGACATCCAGGACGTCAAGTTCATCCCCATCAGCGCGCTCGGTGGCGACAACGTCGTCAGCCTCTCCGACAAGACGCCCTGGTACACCGGCCCCAGCCTCCTCGGCCATCTGGAGACCGTCCACATCGCCAGCGACCGCAACCTCCAGGGACTGCGCCTGCCCGTCCAGTGGGTTAACCGGCCCAACCGGCCCGACGATCCTGCACTGCACGACTTTCGCGGCGTCAGCGGCCAGCTCGCAGGCGGTGTCGTGCAGCGCGGCCAGCAAGTCGTCGTCCTGCCCAGCGGCATCACCACCCGCGTGAAGGCCATCCACACCTACGACGGCGAAGTCGAAGAAGCCTTTTGCCCGCAGTCCGTCACGCTCCTGCTGGAGCACGACATCGACATCAGCCGCGGCCAGATGATCGTCGGCCTCGACGACCTGCCCGGCGCAGGCACCGAGCTCAGCGCGAAACTCTGCTGGATGCACCCGCGCGCGCTCACCGCAGGCCGCAAGCTCCTGCTCAAGCACACCTCGCTGACCACTCAGGCCATCGTCAGCGCGATCACTCACCGCATCGACGTCACCAGCCTGGAGCCCGGCGACGCGCCCGATGGGCTCGCGCTAAACGACCTCGGCGAGATCCGGCTGCGCACCGCCACTCCACTGATTTACGACGGCTACAAAACCAACCGGCAGACGGGCGCCTTCATCCTCATCGACCCCGCCTCCCACGCCACGCTGGCCGCAGGCATGCTCCTGCCGCCCAAGGCCCTCGTCCGCCCCGACGAAGACGGCGACTTCGTCATCTAAAAACCACCTCCAGCAGAGCTACGGCCCGCCGCGCTAAGGTAAAACACGCTGCCCTCCCCACAAGTGGGGAGAGCAGCGGACTCGGAGAAGGATCGCTCGCTCTGCAGGACAAAAAGGGTCGTTGGCCCTCCCAAAAGGGCTGACAAGGGGCGGGAGGAGCGGAGACTGCGCGGGAACTATGAGACTCCTTGTGACTAATGATGACGGTATCGACTCGGTCTTTCTCCATGAGCTTTGTTTCGCGCTAAAGGGGGCCGGACATCAGCTCTACGTCGTCGCCCCGGCCAAGGAGCAAAGCGGCATGGGTGCCGCCAAGACGACCACACGCGCGCTGCGCTCCGAGCCGGTCAACCCCGACTTGGGCGGCCCCACGTGGACGGTCGATGGCACGCCCGCCGATTGCGTGAACATCGGGCTCGAGCACTTGATCGCCGAGCCGATCGACGGCGTCGTCAGCGGGATCAACGTCGGCTGCAACGCGAGCCTGGCCTTCATCATCGCCAGCGGCACGGTCGGCGCCGCATGGGAAGGCGCCCTGCACGGACTGCCCGCAATCGCGTTTTCGCTCGATGCGAAAAAGGAGGTTTACACCTACCTGAAGGAGCACGCGGGAGAACCCGACGATGCGCTGCTCGCCAGCCTGAGGACGGCCGCCCGACACGCCGCGCGACTGGCGGGAGAGCTGCTGCCGGAGACGCCGCGCGAGGGCTTTACGGTCCACAACATCAACTTCCCCAACCCCTGCCGCAGCGATGCTCCACTGCGCCGCACCTGGCCCGCGCACCTCTGCGCGCCCGGGCAATTCAGCGCAGCGAGCGAGGAGTGCGGACACTCCTTTCAATGGACGGACGGGCGCGACGTCTCGCCAGAGGGGCTGCCCACCGACTTCGCCGCGCTCGCCGCCGGAGCGATCAGCCACACGATCCTCGACTACTCGCGGCTGGGCGCACCCGTGTAACCGCAAGTGCTCAATCGATTGAGGTATTGGCCTACCGCCGTACGAGGAAAGAGTCGAAACTCTGCACGCAGCGGCAACGACGCTGCGGCCCATAAAATGGGTCCTCGCCCCCACTGCGCGTGGGGCGGTGGTCGGTGACCACTTCCATATGCATTGCGGCTTGCTGTCGGACGTTCCGTCCGCCGAGCAAGCCGCAATGCAGGGAATACCCCGATCTCCGATCGGGCAGGAAATTTACGCGTTAACCAAAAACTTCGCCCAAACGGGTTTACACTCCCATCCGTAACCGAGCTGGGTGTCTGACGAGCCGCCAGCGAGCGGCTCGCCGAGTAAAAGGGGCTGCGCCCCTCGCGGAGCGACAGGGGGGAATTCATGTAAATTTGCGATTTTGCCCGGGCGCAAAGCGCCCGGGCAAAATCGCAAATTAAATGGAAGTGGCGACCCGCCACCGCACCGCGCGCAGCGGGAGTCCGCTCAACCGCGGCGCAGGCGTCAGCGCAGGAGCGAGAAGCCGAAGCGCAGGGCGTCGCCGTGTTTGTTGTAGTCGAGCAGGCTCTCCCCGTAGCCGTTCCAGTATTGGATGTGGAAGTAGGCGGCGAAGTCGAAGAAGCGCTCAAAGGTCATGGGAATCGTGAGGTCGAGTTGCAGGCCGCCTTTATGGCCGCCGCGACCGAGCCGCCCCAGCGCGGCCAGCGATACGCCGTCGCCCCACTGGAGGATCGTCTGGAGCTCGGTGTAGCCGCGGTAGCGGCTGATGTCGGGATTGTCATCCACATCCCAAACGTATGCGGAGAAGCGCGGCGCCACGATCAGGTGCCACGAGTCGAGTTTTCCGAAGGTCACTGCGGGGCGGAAGTACACGGTGTTGAGGCTGCGCGAATCGGGGCCCGCGCGTCCGTTGGACTCGTGCTTGGCCCCGATCTGATAGCCCAAAAATTGCAGGCCGCCCGACTGCTCTTCGTCGAAGACTCGCTGCGACTCATAAAAAAACTCCGGCATATAGCTGCTGTCGTAGAAGGGGCTCGACAGGCTATCGATATCCCAGAGCGAGCGCTGCGTGTAGCCGAAGTAGACGCGGCGGACAGCGGTGCTGCGCTCGCCGGAGCGCGCGCGGTCATCGCCCAATAGCCGGTATTTAAAGCTGAACTGGTATTTCGCGCCCTGCGGCTCATTGCCGTAGAGGAAGTAGATCGGCTCGTGCAGCCCGAAGCGTTCCGAGAAAGTGCGCTGGATCGCCGCCTCGGCCGTGCGCCTGGGGGTCGAGTGGCGCAGCGGTGGGGCGGCAAAGTCGGACTCGGTGTGCGCGGGCAACGCGGCATCGACCCTCAGAGCGACGCGGGCGGCAGCGGGCTCGTTCACCTCCAGTATCAAGATACCCTCGGCGGCGGGCGGCAGTGTGAGCACGTATTCGCGCACTGCGAAACCGCCCGCGTTAACCGACACGCCCGGCTCCTGTGCCGCCGTGCGCAGCGTGACTCGCCAACGGCCACTCTCGCTCAAAAGCGTGCCCTCGACCTGCTCTGGCAGCGGCAGCTTGGCCTCCTCTGCATCCGGATTTAAGACCCACAAACCTACCCGCACTTCACCGCCCGCAGGCAGCGCCTCCGCCGGTGCCACGAGGTTAAACACGACTGCCCGCGACGATTGGGCAAGGCCCACGACGAGTAGCAAAAAAACGAAACCGACACGACAAGTTGACACCAGGCCAGAAGATGCCCTCCGACTTGGGCTGCCAAGTCTTACCCGAGTCATCTCACTACCCAGCCTCTGCCGCGGCGCCGCCACGCACACCCGCGCCCTCTGCGCCTCCGCCGTCCCCCGCCCAGCCACCACTCATGATCGAAGTCCAAAACCTCACCCGCGTCTTCCGTACCTATAAAAAGCAGCCCGGATTTTGGGGTGGGGTGAAGGGACTGTTCAAACGCGAGTTTGAGGAGCTGGCCGCGGCCAAGGACATCTCCTTCTCCATCGGCGAGGGTGAGTTCGTCGGTTTTCTCGGCCCCAACGGCGCGGGGAAGACGACCACGCTGAAGATGCTCTCTGGCCTCATTTACCCGACAAGTGGCACATCGCGCGTCGGCGGCTTCGACCCCGCCAAGCGCGAGAGCGCCTACCGCCGGATCTTCGCCCTCGTCCTCGGTCAAAAAAACCAGCTCTGGTGGGACTTGCCCGCCATCGAGTCCTTCAACCTGCTGCGGGCCATCTACGCGCTGCCCACCGTGCAGTATCAGGAAACCCTCGACGAGCTCCTCGACCTGCTCGACGTGCGCGCCAAGCTCAACGTCATGGTGCGCGAGCTGTCGCTGGGCGAGCGCATGAAAATGGAGCTCATCGCCGCGCTGCTGCACCGACCGCGAGTCCTCTTTCTCGACGAGCCCACGATCGGCCTCGACGTCATTTCGCAAAAGGCCGTCCGCAACTTCCTGCGCGAGTACAACCGCCGCAACAAGGTCACCATCCTGCTCACCAGCCACTACATGGCTGATATCTCCGAGCTGTGCGAACGCGTGATCGTCATCCACCACGGGCGCAAAATCTACGACGGCGCGCTCGACCGGCTTGAGCAGCGCAACCCGCCGCCGCTCGCCAGCGACGATGTCGCACACGCGCCGATGCCCGGCGGCAGCACCGGCCCCGCTGTCGGGCGCAAGAAGATCATCACCTTCCTGCCCGAGCTCCAGGACTCCCGCGACCAAGCCGCCTTCCCCGAAGACTGGCGCTCCCGATACGGCGAAACCACCCGCACCGAGGACGGCAAATTCACGCTGCGCGTGCCCAGCGATGCCGTCGTCGCCGTTTCCCAGGAAATCCTGACGACTGGCCCCGTAGCCGACATCACGATCGAAGACGTGCCGCTCGAAGAGATCATCGCCGAGCTCTTCGCCACCAGCGAGTGAGTGAAAGCGCCCCCTGACGAAAGGGCGGCGCGCGCTGCGGCCCGGTCTGCGACCGCGGCGCTGCGCCCAATAAAAGAGTCGAAGACTCCACTACGCGTGGGGCGGGGGACGGTGTCCCCTGCCATTTACTGTGCGGTTTGCTGCCGTGCGTTCCGCACGGCAGCAAACCGCACAGTAAGGGATCCGACCTTCGGTTGGGCAGAGATTTACCCGTAAACTTTCTTGCCTCGCCAAACGGGTTTTCCGCTTCATTCGCCGCCCAACTTCTGGGGCAGTTGACGAGCTGCTAGGCGGGAGGGCGAGCGGCTCGCCAAATGGAACGGTCGAAGACCGTGTCGCAACGCGACAGGGAGGCCAATTTGGGAATCGAGCTTCGGCGGGGTCGCAGACCCGTTTTATCGCCGGGGCCGATTCCCAAATTAAACGGCAGTGGTCACCGACCACCGCTGCCCGCGCAGGGCCAGGCAGCGGGCTTGGCGGAGCTGCATCCCGGTCCTTACGCAGCGAATAAAAGCGTTTGCCCGGCGGCTTTTCGGGTTTGGGGGTTGCGAGTTGGATGCGTTCTCGTTCTCTAGCTGCCTCCGCGCAGCGCAGCGTTCCCTACCTGCTTTTTGCTCATTCCTCCTCCTATTTTGTAATATGTCTTCACTGGAAATCCGAGACCTCCACATCGCCATCGGTGACAAGCCCATCGTCAAAGGCCTGAGCCTCACGCTGCGCGGCGGCGAAGTGCACGCCATCATGGGCCCCAACGGCACGGGCAAAAGCACGCTGGCCAAGGTGATCGCCGGCCATCCCGACTACACCGTCACGCAGGGCGACGTCATCCTCGACGGCAAATCGATCCGCGACATGGAGCCCGACGAGCGCGCCCGCGCGGGGATCTTCCTCGCCTTCCAGTACCCGAGCGAGATCCCGGGCGTCAGCCTTGCGAACTTCCTGCGCGCCGCCGTCCAGGCCCGCATCCCCGAGGGCGAGGAGCTCGACGCCGTCGCCTACTACAAGCGGCTCTACGCCAAGATGGATCACCTCAAGATCGACCGTAAGTTCACCTCGCGCGCCATTAACGAAGGCTTCTCCGGCGGGGAGAAAAAGCGCGTCGAGATCCTCCAAATGATGATGCTGGAGCCCGACTTCGTCCTGATGGACGAGACCGACTCGGGGCTCGATATCGATGCGCTGCGCATCGTCGCCGACGGGATCAACTCCATGCGCGGCGCCAGCTTTGGTGCGCTGATCATCACCCACTACCAGCGGCTGCTCGACTACATCGTGCCCGACTTCGTGCACGTCATGTACGACGGGCGCATCGTAAAAAGCGGCGGCAAGGAAATCGCCCTCGAGCTCGAAGCCAAAGGCTACGACTGGGTGCAAAACGAGCTCGCCCCGGCGGCGAGCTGAGCGCCACGCACCGCCGCCTCTTTCAGCCGACCATCATCCAATCGCCGCCCGCCTGTAAAAAATGACTGCCGAACTCGCCCACCCTGCCGCCACTGCCGAAGCCGCGCCGGACCTGCGCGCCGATGCGCAGCAAGCCAACCCCATCGCAGGGATTGACCAGAGCAAGGGCGACTTCACCTACGATGTGGAGTACGCGTACGATGCGGGCGTCGGCCTCAGCGAGGCCACCGTCCGCTACATCAGCCAGGTGAAGAAAGAGGCGCCCTGGCTCCTCGATTTCCGGCTCAAGGCGCTAAAGAAATTTGAGTCGATGCCGCTGCCCACACACTGGGCCACCAAGGATCTGGAGAACATCCATTTCGACAAAATCCGCTACTACCTCTCCCAAGGCCAGCAGCCCAAGCGCACCTGGGACGAGGTGCCCGACGATATCAAGGAAACCTTCGAGCGGCTCGGCATCCCCGAGCAGGAGCGCAAGTTTCTGGCGGGCGTGGAGGCACAATTCGACTCCGAGGCGGCGTACTCGAACATCAAGTCAATCGTCGCCAAGCAGGGCGTCATCTTCGTCAACTCCACCGAAGGCCTGCGCGAGCACCCCGAGCTGTTTCGCAAATTCTTCGGCAAGGTCATCCCCACCGGAGACAACAAATTCGCCGCGCTCAACAGCGCCGTCTTTTCCGGCGGCTCCTTCATCTACGTGCCCCCGGGCGTCAAGGTCGCCCAGCCACTCCAGGCCTATTTTCGCATCAACGCCGAGAACTTCGGCCAGTTCGAGCGCACCCTCATCATCGCCGACGAAGGCGCCGAAGTGGATTATATGGAAGGCTGCACCGCGCCCAAGTTCAGCACCTCCACGCTGCACAGCGCAGTCGTCGAGCTCGTCGCCCTCAAAGGCGCGAAGATCCGCTACATCACCGTGCAAAACTGGGCGAACAACGTCTTCAACCTCGTCACCAAGCGCGGCCTCGCGCACGAGGAAGCCGAGATCAAGTGGATCGACTGCAACATCGGCTCGCGCCTGACGATGAAGTACCCGGGCGTGATCCTGCGCGGCCGCAAGGCGCGCGGCGAGGTCATCTCCATCGCGCTCGCCAACGACGGCCAGCACCAGGACACCGGCGCCAAGATGATCCACGCCGCCGATGAGACGACCTCCAACATCATCTCCAAGTCGATCTCCGTCGGCCAGGGTCGCGCCACCTACCGCGGCCTCGTGCAGATGGGCAAGGGGCTCAAAGGCTGTAAGAACAACACCCAGTGCGACGCGCTGCTCATCAACACCAACAGCCGCACCGACACCTATCCGGCCATCACCGTGCGCGGCGACAAGCACGCCACACAACACGAAGCCTCCGTCTCCAAGGTCAGCGAGGAACTCATCTTCTACATGCAGCAGCGCGGCCTCACCGAGGCGCAGGCCATGAGCCTGTCGGTGAACGGTTTCATCAACGACCTCGCGAGCCAGTTCCCGATGGAATACTCGGTCGAGCTCAAGCGCCTCATCGACCTCGAAATGGAAGGCTCCGTCGGCTAGGGAAGCCCGCAGCTCAAAAGGACGATACACCGCCACCGCCCGCCTCCCCGTTGCCGCGACGAAAAAACTCAGGACCACACCCGCATGCCGCTCCCAAGTTTAGAAACTCCACACGCTGCCGCCACGCCTGCCGGGGCGCCATTGAGCGACTCGCCAGAGAGGAGACTCGAGAACTCCTTCGCCGCGCACTTCGCCCAGCAACAAAACTCCGGGCTCCCCGACTGGTGGCTCGAAGCCAGGCAGAAGGCGTGGGAGCGGTTCGCCGCCCTGCCCCTGCCCACGCGGCTCGACGAACGCTGGCGCTTCTCGAAGCTCAGCGGCCTGGCCCTCGAAGGCTATACGCTGCCAAAAGGCGCAGCGAATACCTACCCCCACGTGGATTATCAGTGCCCCACCCTACCGCCCTTCGAGCGGGCGGCCACGCTCTGCTTCCACGGCCAGACGATGGTTCACGGCACCGAGCTCCCCGCCGAGCTCTCCGCTCGGGGCGTCATCTTTGCCCCCCTCCCCATAGCCCTCGCCGAACACGGCGACTTGCTCCGCAACTATTTCCACAAATACCCCGCCGAGCTCGGCAGCGAAAAGTTCACCGCACTCAACACCGCACTGGCCACTACTGGAGCCGTCCTCTACGTGCCTGCGGGAGTCGAGATCGACCAGCCACTCCTGGTCGAACACTCGGTAGAGGGCAGCCACAGTGCCGCCTTCCCGCACACCCTCGTCATCCTCGGCGAGCGCGCGAAGGCGACCCTTGTGGAGCACTTCGCCTCGACCGCAACCGCGACTCCTGCGGCTGGTGCCCGCACTCTGGATGAAGTGGCACGTGGCGGGACGGCAGGCAGCGAGGCAGCGCCCCCGCTGCGCCAGTTTATCACCGCCGTCAGCGAGCTGCACGCAGCCCCGTCCGCACAGCTCACCTACATCGGCGTGCAAGACTGGTCCCTCGGCGCACTCGCCCTGCACAGCAGCTCAATCGCCGCCCAGCGCGACGCCCGCGTACTCTCGCTGAACCTGCACTTCGGCGGCGCGCAAGTCCGGCACGAGTCGCACAGCCGGCTGCTCGCCCCGGGCGCACACAGCGACATCTGCTCGCTCTCCATCGCACACGGCACCCAGGAGTACGACCAACGCACCCTCCAGACTCACGCCGCGCCCAATACCTCCTCCGACCTGCTCTACAAAAACGCACTGCTCGGCCACGCCCACACCATCTTTTCGGGCCTGATCGTCGTCGATCCCGACGCACAGAAAACCGACGCCTACCAGAGCAACCGCAACCTGATCCTCAGCCCCGATGCGACCGCAGACTCGCTCCCCGGCCTCGAAATCCAGGCCAACGACGTGCGCTGTACTCACGGCGCCACCAGCTACCGCATCGACCCCGAGCAGCTCTACTACCTGCGCTCACGCGGCATCCCCACCGCCCAGGCCAACGAGATGCTCATCTTCGGTTTCTTCGAGGAAGTCATGAGCAGGCTCAGCGAGCCCGCACTGCACGACGCACTCGCCGCCTTTATCCAGAGCAAGTTTAAGGAAATCTAAGCCCTATCCATTCACCCTTTAAAAAACGGTTTCTGGGCGTGCTGCCCCCAAACAGCCGCACGCCCCAAAACCGGTCGAAAACCGTGAGTACTCCCGAAAACAAAGAACGCCTCCTGTCACGCGACGTTGCCGCCAGGCAAATCCCCTCCGGCGAGAGCCAAACCCTCGTCGCCGGTACGCGCCTGTTCATCCACCAAACGCTCGGCGGCAGCTACACCGTGCAGACCGACTTCGGCCTCTTCCGCATCGACGGCAAAGACGGCGACGCCCTCGGCGAGCAAGTCCAGGAAAACACAATCGAGGCCGCCGCGCTCGCCGACGGTTCGCCCGACCCAGCGGTCATCTGGGCGCAGCTCAACAAAGTCTTCGACCCCGAAATCCCGGTCAACATCGTCGACTTGGGGCTGGTCTACTCGATGGACATCGAGAAAAAGGAAGGCAGCGACGGCTACCGCGTCCTCGTCGCCATGACCCTCACCGCCCCCGGCTGCGGCATGGGTCCCGCAATCGCCGAAGACGCCAAGAGCAAGATCCTGCTCGTCCCCGGCGTGGATGAAGCCGAAGTGCGCATCACCTGGGAGCCGCCGTGGAACCAGTCCATGATCTCCGAAGAGGGGAAGATGAAGCTCGGCCTCCTCTAGCGCGGTCTTCGACCGTCTCATTTTGCGAGGCGTCGTTGCCGCCTCGGCTCCGTGCATCAAACGCGTCGAGGCTGATTTTCAAATAAATGGGAGTGGAGACACTGACGAGCCGCCAACCAGCGGCTCGCAAAATAAGCGGGTCTGCGACCCCGCCCAAAAAAAACGGTCTTCTACCGTTTCCTTGCTAACTGATCGCACACGCGCTCACTGCTTACCCTTTCCATGCATTTCCCAAACATCCAAGTGACTGGTCTCAAAAACCCACTCCCCCACGCGGACGAAGATGATGAAGACGAAGACGGCGGCGGCGCAGTAAAAGCGCCCATGCCAGTCGACGCCCTCATCCAAAGGAAATTCCTCGCGCAGCGGAAAATCTTCCTCTGGGGCGCTGTCACCGACGACTCCGCTAAGGACCTTACCGAAAAGCTTCTCTACCTCGAAGCCACCGCTCCCAAGGAAAACATCACCCTCTACATCAACACCCCCGGCGGCTCGGTCAGCGCAGGCATGGCCGTCTACGACACCATGCAGCTCATCAGCTCGCCCGTGACCGTCATCGTCACTGGCACGGCCAACTCGATGGGATCGATCCTCCTGAGTGGTGCCAGCAAGGGCCGCCGCCTGCTCTACCCCCACGCGCGCGTCCTCATCCACCAGCCGCTGATCTCCGGCCGCTTCAGCGGCCCCGCCACCGACATCAGCATCCAGGCCGAGGAGATGGAAAAACTCCGCGCCGAGCTGAACCGGATCCTCGCCAACGCCTCGAAGCAGCCGCTGGAGCGGGTCGAGCGAGATACGGACCGCGACTTCTACCTCAATGCGAAAGAGGCCATCGCCTACGGCCTCGCCGACAAGATCATCACCAAAATCTAGCGCGGCAAAAACGCGCCTCCGGCGAGTCCCCCGCCCCTCCTCCTCCCTTCAAGGCTCCCCACTCCCCCGGGGAGCCTTTTTTACACCACTGCCGCTGAAATGAAAGCGAACGGCCTGCTCCCCAATCCACGCTATCGAGAGTTTCACAAAACCCTCGCAGCACATCCGGAATCCTTCGCCCCATGGAGTGGTACCCTCTTTCGCTTTCAGTCGATAAACTACCCCAAAGCGAGCGACATACTCAGCGGCTCCGAGGCACAACAACGCGGGGGCCGCTGGAGCCCTCCCGGCCTCCGTGCACTTTACGGAAGCAGCACCGACACTACCGCGCTCGAAGAATGCAAAGCCAATGATCGCTACTACGGCATCCTCACCAAATCACCACGCATCCTGGTCGCCATCGAAGCCCGCTTGATCCGCGTACTGGACCTCAGAAACCCTACTCTACGACGCCACCTGGGCATCACGCTAAAAGAGATCTCCGCCGAAGACTGGAGGAAACTCCTCTGGGCGCATCAAGAAAGCCAAAGCCAGGCGCTTGGGCGAGCCGCTGCCGAACTCGGCGCAAGCGGGTTGCTTGTCCACTCTGTCGCGGTCACACACGGGACGAATGTCGTCGTCTTCCCTCATGCCCATATCGAAGATCAACTTCGAGTCGTGGAAGGTGATAAGTTGGCACGATTGAAGCGTTGATGAGAGCTTTACTACTGCAATATTACAGGCTTTATTGCGCGCATGATTACAAAATCTAACGCCAGGAAAAAAAACTCGGCCGCCCCTGTAGCGGTATTTGAGGGATTCCGATTCACCCATCGGGGCGTGGGCGACTACCCCGAACTACTCCAGCACTACAAAAGCAACTTCGGCCTCCCCCAACCAATGCTCGTACGCTTGACGGGGGTATCGCCTCGCTCAGTCGCCAAGTGGAGCCAAGGCGAGCCCCCCTCCGCAAAACAGGAAAAGTCACTCGTCGAAATGGATAGGCTACTCGACGGCCTGGCTCGCGTTTTGGAGCCCGAGCAGGTGGGCCGTTGGCTTAAACAGCCCAACCCCGCCTTCGACGGTTCGACGCCGCTACAAGTCGTCGAACGCGGCGAAGTCGACCGCATTTGGCACATGCTCTACGACATCGAATCCGGCCAAACCGCCTGAGCCGCATCAGAGCCGAGCGAAAGCTGCGATGGAAGCTGTGCCGACCTAGATCTCCCCCGCCAGGAACACGTTCCGCAACATGAGTTTCTGGAGGCTGTCCTGCTCGGCTCGGAGGAGGCGCAGGGCTTCGGGGGCCAAGCCATCGACGTCGTAAACCCCATGCCGCTCAGCGTAGGCGCGCAGGGCCATCGCTACACTGCCGATTCGCGCATAAGCGTTATTCGCGTAGGGCGAAGAGCTGCGCTGCGGCACGTGGGGCGCGGCTTCGATAACGAGCGAGCCGACCCGCTGTCCGCAGTAAAACGGATCCGGCTCGTGATAAAAAGGCTCGCTCCAAAACGCCTTCACTGGCGAGAGGATGCTCGCCGTCCGCCACGTTTTTTCGGCCACCTCGGCGGAGGTATAGAGGTACTTGGCCATCTCCCAGCAGGCCTCGATGTGTGCACTGCGTTTGTTTATCCCCACCATTGAGCCGCCCCAGACACTCGTCCGCCGACCGCCCCGCTCAAAGGCGGGCAGCGGCATGAGTTTGACCTTCCCCGCGAGCCGCGGGTTTTCGAGCTTCCGCCCAGCAAGCATCCAGTCAGGCATGAGGCTGCCGACGACGAGTCCATCGAGCTGCTGACGGTTCCCCGCAGAGGTTTCACTCACCTCGATCGTCACCCGCTCCGGGCCCACGATCCAGGTCATGATTTTGGCGAGCGTGCGCGCGTTGCGCTCGTTGGCAAAGACAGGCTCGTCAGCTTCGTCGAAAAACTCCCCATCGTTTTGCAAAATCAGCATGGCGATCTGCGAGCTCATGAGCTCCGAAAGATTGAGCAGGTAGCGGTCGGGGCGGCCGTCGCCATCACGGTCTACCATGAGCGGGCGCATGACGCGGAAGTAATCGTCCCAAGTCTCGATCTGCGACACGTCAATCCCCGCCGCCTCGACGAGGTCGGCGCGGTAGCCGAGCAACACGGGATGCACATCGTGCGGGAGCCCAAAAATCCGCCCGCGCGAGGTCATTGTCGAAAACGAAGGCTCGTTGATCTGCGCATAAAGCCCTTCCGCATGTAGCCGCTCGGTGATATCCAGAAAACCGATTTGCTCCACGGGCCCCAGAAAGGCCTTGCGGTAAATCCCCTCGTGAACTTCCAGCATATCCGCCATCGGCGTGCCGGACAGAAAGCCCGAAAGCATCCGTCGCTCAGCAGCCGAGTCGTTGAGATGCAGGAGCGTCAGCGGCGTCTCTGGCCGCTCGCGATTCCACCGCGCGACGCGCTCCACATACGAGTCGTACTGGGGCCGCGCGATTACCCAAAACTGGATCCCTTGCGGCTCCATTACCGGCAGCAGCGCCACGACTATACTCGTCGCCAGCGCCACCGCAATGATCACAAGCATGCCGGAGGAAACGAACTTTTTCATGGGGTGTGGGGTTGGGGAAAATAAGAAAGGGGCCGCGCCCCAAATTAAGGTGGATACGAGCTGCGCGAGCCAAAGCTGCATTGCCTCCAATGCAGCCTACCGGACGCTCCACAACGAATGAGCCCAACTCGTCACTATGTAAATGGGCGCCCGAGCGGAAAGCGGCGGCGAACCGTCAGTAAAGGCCTACGCACCCTCGCTGACAGCTCGTCAAAACAGTGTAGCTGCCTTCGCCGCTCAAAACTTCACCGTGGCAGCGAGCCGGATGTTGCGGCCTGTGGCAGTGGCGAGGCCGGGCTGTGAAAAGCGACCTCTGAATGCGGCCGACCTACCTCATTAACCTATCTAAACTAGCTAGCATTACCCCCTTAGCCTCCTCTGGGGCTATTACTATTATTGCCTTCATAAGCACCTCTTCGGCCCACTCGTTAGTAACGCTATAGAGCTCAGCAAGGTCGCTCACGGAAGAGTCGACGAAAAACCTTTCTGCAGTCGTTAAGCAGCTTTTCGAGCGGCTTCTCTAAATAAGGATTACCCCAAAATGTTTTATTAACTGCATGCTCTATCTATCCCTCAATAACATTCCCCACAATATAGTTTGGGGCTAAGATCCAGAAAACTGTCATCCAACTCGACATCAAACAAGGAAGAGTTACCCGATAGGACTCTGCATCAATATCGATCCCGTAGCCCCTAAAGAAATCTCTAAAACTGCGGCTATCAAATCCCAAGATATCACCTAATTTCATATCAAACATGATTTCCAGCTTGTTTCGCTCAAGCCTATTCAGGTCAGACATATGCTGCATCTTGTTCGATCCAAACTGCGAAGCCAACTCGTCTCACTCGCACATATAATGATCTTTAAATCAAGGTGTTAAGAGTACCAAATGATCCACCTAGAAAGGCCTTTCCTCGTGTCCATTTCAGCAGTGACTAACGGAGATTCCAGCAGGTGTTTGAACTAACGGTAAAGTGAGCCACATATCAGTATACTTTACTAACTTGAGGCGGACAGGACTGCATCAACCCAAAGCTCTCCATGCACCACGGCTCTGGGGAGTCGACCTCACCATAACCCATCCCATTACTATACTCTATAGTGAAACCTGCTTATCTTTAACAAAGAAACCGAGCCCCACCATATATCATTATTACTTATAAGTTCTTAGCTTACGAGACATATAACTAAAAACTGGCATTAATTATCAATGAGTTATAAATCTAAAGTATCTACCAAGTCAATAACCTCTGTGCAAATGGGCTACAGTGACTATGCCTTCCGTTGCTCGGTGGCCTCCTTAATTTTCGGATCAACTCTCCAGATGAAGCGGATAGTCGCCGTAACATAGTTAAATATCAGCAGACTTTCCTCGGAGTTCAGAACTGGGTTATCGTGAGCAAGGCTCCTATTGTTGCGTACGTCATTGAACTTATCAAACACCGAGATGGTGGAACTCAAAATCGACTCAGCCATGCCCGATTCAAAACAGCCCCCTCCCCGAAGTACCTTTATATACTTACCGACAATACAGTGAATAGCCTCATTCCGTGTGAATGAAATACCATATAACCCACACCCCATCCGGACAAATTTTATTAAGTAAGTGTGTAGCCTATCCAAACCAACTTCGGGCCTCCTCTTTTCGATGGCGGCTCGAACTTCTTCTGCCAGCAACTCGAAGTTCCGCTCATTAGTAACTTCAGCAAGTTCGTCCAACTCAGCGATTATTTGGTCCCGAAGAAGACGCTGAGAGATCCTCTTACAGTCTTTGATCAAACTTTCAACCAAAGCAGGAGGGGAACTCTTCCACAATTGCTCATCAATTCCGTACTCTATCAGCCCCTCGATAACACGCCCCACAACACGATTTTCGCCCACCTTCCAAAAAGTGCGCAATCTATTAGCCTTAGACGTTCCCTGTCTCTTATATAGCTCTCCATCAATATCGACTCCATAGTCTTCGAAAAAATCCCGGAAGCTACGGTCATTGAAGTTTAAAACATAACCATCCTCCATATGGAACAGCTTCTCCAGCTTGTTACGTTCATTTCCAGCAAGATCAGACATAGACATCCCTTATTTGATACTATTTCGATGAGTTAGTGCCTCTCCCAAAAGGCTACTCCCAGTCAGAGAACAAGAACTAATTCCCATACTTTAGGATAAGAGATAACGGCAAACACAAGACCAGATAAATCCTCAAAAACTTACTCCTCCTCTGTCCCTGTTTCTCTATCGGCACACCACTACCGGGCGGCTACAGCAGGGCGATGTTTGAATGGGCGGTAGAGCGGGTCGCCGATCAGCACGTTTTGCCAGCTTAGCGCGGGCAGGGCCGCGTAAGCGGCATCGGCCAGGCGTTCGCCACGCGCCAAGCCGTCAAACAGCACATGCGGGTAATGCATCAGTTGCAGGTAGGGCTCGTACACCGCGCCCACGGTCGCCACCGCGCCACGAGCAATCAGCGGCCCGGCCCAGCCTTTTGAGTCCGAGCGCAGTGTCGCCGCCGAGTAACTGTGCACGTGCACGGCAATCGCGCCCGGCTCGAAACGAAAACCGCGCCGCGTAAACGGCCCCTCCACATCTGCCGCGTACCAGCCGAAATAGAGCACAGGCTCGGCGAAGCGCACATCGGCAGAAAAGTTTCCCTCCTCGCGGTTGACCTGCGTTTCAAAACCGAGCACCTGCGCCCGCTCGGCGATCTGCTCCATCCAGACTTCGCCTTCGGCATGCGGCCCGCGCACATCCACATAAGCCCGTCCGCGCAGGCCGCGCTCTTCGGCCTCCAGCGTGCGATCAATCAGCGCGAGCACCGCGCGCGTGCTCGGCCCATCCAGACGCGCCACCTTGATCACGCACGGCTCACTCAAAACCGCCCGCGCACTCCGCCCCCTCCCGCCGAGCTCCAGCCCACCAACTCGCTCGCCGCGAAACAGCGGATTCGGGAAGTAGGCGTTTATATTGTAATCGCCGTAGGCGAGCAGGCTCAACTCGGAGTCCACCGCCGCCGCGTTGCTGCGAAACTCCGGCCTGCGATCAATATCCGGCGAGGGCACAAAAAACGCCTCCGCATGCTCAATGCGCAGCGGCACGCCGCGACACACGACCAGATAGCTGATCGTGTGGCCCGAGCTCGCCGCACGCCGCCGCCCCGCGGGATCGCGCCGGCTGCCTTTCAGCGCGTCGATCCAGCCGCGCTTGATCAACTCATCCTGGAGGGGCTCCCAGAGCTTCTCCACAAAGCGCTCCCACGAGATCGTCTCTTCGCGCGGCAGCGGCAGCGCAACAATGTTAGCCTCGGGCACGCCACGAGCCGCAGCGTAGTGGCGCGCGATTCGCAGCGAGTCGGCGTCGTCCGCGTTTGCCAAAATCACAAGCCGCGCCGCCGCTTGGGCGTCCTCGCTAAAGGCCAAGGAAGCTGGGGCCGCGCCACCGCCAAACGCACCGAGAAGAAAGAGGGCAACAAGGATTCGAGAAAGCACGCGCCACACCGTGCCATAGAGAGCCACCCGTTTTCCAGAAGTTCCCACTGCGCGTGGGGCGGTGGCGGGTCGCCACTTCCATTCAATTTGCGATTTTGTTCGTGCGCTTTGCACACGAACAAAATCGCAAATTGAAGGACCAGCCTCCTGTCGCGTTGCGACAGGAGAGACGCCCAAAATGCGAATGAAACGGAAACCCATTGGGGCGGAGTAAAAAAATCACTGATAAATCTCACGCCCGACCGGAGGTCGGGCATTTCCCTACTGTGCGGCTTGTTCGTCGGGCGTTCCGCCCGACAGCAAGCCGCACAGTAAATGGGTGCAGGCACCGCCTGCCGCCGCCCGCGTAGGGCCGCCCTCCCGCCCCACGCGCAGTGGGAGCCGCGGGCTCTTTTATTTGGCGGCGCACTCGTTGGTGCGTCGTTTAATGAGCCAGTCGAGGCCTGCGGCGGCGGGCGGCTTCGAGCGCGGCGTCGTACAGCACGATCCCGGTCGCGAGTGCTTCGGCGATTTGCTGCCGGTACTCGGGCGTCGCGATTTTTCGCGCCTCCTCGTCGTGAGATAAAAAGCCCGCCTCGACCAAGAGCGCGGGGCAATCGACCTCGCGCAGCACCGCGAAGCGCGCCCGCTTCAGCCCGCGATCCACGAAGCCCACATTGTGCACCAGGGCGCGGTGCACCTCGTGTGCAATGACCATGCTCCAGTGGTCGTGTGCGTTTCCCGGCAGGGCAATCGCCGCCGCTTTGCTATCCTGCCGTTCGTGGTCTGAGCTCGAATGCTGGTACTGCGGCGTGAGCGTATAAACCTCTGCCCCGCGCACGCGCTGGAGCGTGGCCTCGCTGCCGCCGACCGCATTGTAGTGCAGGCTGATAAAGAGATCGGCCTGCGCCGAGTTTGCGAAGTGTGCGCGAGCGCGCAGGTCGGTGTTCTTGTCCTTGTCGAGCGCGACGTCGGCAGTGCGTGTGAGGAGCACGCGGTAGCCGCGCACTTCGAGCAGGCTCTGGAGCCGCTTGGCCGTATCGAGCGTCATCGTCTTCTCGTTAACGCCGAGCCTGGCATTCACCTTGCCCGGATCGGCGCCGCCGTGCCCGGGATCAATCACGATTGTTTTGAGCTTGGGCACCGTCTCGCGCTGCGGCGCAGTCGCGCCCTTCCCCGCGCCCAGCCCGTGGCCCGGTACGAGCAAGGGCACCAAGGTTTTCTCCGCATCAATCCTGGAGAGCAGGAAGTGCCCGCGCTGCTCGCGCACCGCTTCGCCGAGAAACACCCGCAGCGTGTTGTGCGCGATTTCGCGGCTGCCGCGTTCCAGGATAATCGTCGTCCAAGGGCTCTGGAGCGTCAGCTTTTTGCCGTCGGGCGAGCGCTGCGCCTTGAGGCCAAATTTCGCGCCAAACTCTTCGGAGCGGACGTAGTCGATCCCCACCGTCGCAGCCGAAGTCGCCGCGCCCACCACTCGCTCCGACTGGAGCGTACTCACCGCAAACGCGCCGGGGCTCGCAAGCCCGAGCGCGACCAGGATCAGCGCGCAAAATCCGACGCGACGCTCAAGCATCGCCGCCGGCCCCGGGCGCAGCACCTTCTCCGGCAGCGGAGGCACCACCAGCGGCGGGCGGGCCAGCCTCGGACTTCTTCTCGTGATGCGCCGCCGCGGAGTCGTCCGGCTCCGCAGCATCGTCGTGATGATGCGGGTGGTAGTACTTCGGCTTGCGCTTATTTTCGGGCAGCGGGGTGATCATCATATTGATGTTGCGGCCGATCAGGCGCGGCTCCGAGTCCGGATGGCCCATGCCCTCCAGCTCGGTCAGCGCGCGGCGGATCACACCAAAACCCAGCTCCGTGCGCGCCATCTCGCGGCCGCGGAATTTGAGGCGCAGCTTCACCTTGCTGCCGTGCGAGAGAAACTCCTCGGCATGCCGCAGTTTTGTCTCGAAGTCGTGCTGCTCGATGCGCGGCGTCAGTTCGATTTCCTTGATCTTGCTGGCCGTCACCTTCGCGTGGGAGCTCTTCTTCGACTCCTCGTAGACGTACTTGCCGAAGTCCATGATCCGGCACACTGGCGGGCGCGCCGTGGGGGCGACCTCGACGAGCTCCAGGCCGACTTCCAGCGCGAGGCTGATCGCCGTCGCAGTCGGCAAAACTCCGAGCTGCTTGCCCTCGGGCGAAATCACGCGAACCTCGGGGACGCGGATGCGATTGTTGCGGCGGATCCCCGCAAAGGGGCTCCTGTTTGAGTTTCTCCGGTTGTAACCACCGGGGCGGTTACCTCCGCCAGAGGGAAACGAATTGGCCATTTAGTAGATACGGACGACTTAAGAAAGACTTGGAGTCGGGGCGCGGTTCTCGCGAGTCCGCGCCGCGAAGACAATCCTATAACGCCACCCGCGCGCGGAAATTTTACTGGCGGCAGCGACACTCCGGAAGAGCCGGACAGCAGCGCAAGTCAGGGCTTGGCCGAAAGAGGAGGCGTCATGCGCCGCTTGACGCATCGATGGAAGATGCATAGCACCACCCCAATGACTCAACCAATGGCTTCCACCAAACCCGCAGGGCGGGCATCGGTCGACTACACCGACCGCCTGTACTGGAGCGGGATCATCAAGATGAGTTTATCCAAATTCTTCATCTTGGGCATGCTGCAGAAACGCCCCATGCACGGCTACGAAATCGCACGCGAAGTGGAAAGCGCCACCCAAGGCTGCTGCGCCCCCACCGAGGGCTCCCTCTATCCGGCACTGCGCGAATTTGAGCAGGGAGGCTATGTAACCGCACATACCGAAACAGTGGCAGGCCGGGGGCGTAAGGTTTATTCACTGACGGACAAGGGGCACAAGGCCTTCGATGTGGCAGTAGAGGCCTGGCTGGAAGTGGCCGAGCATATTGTCCGACAAAAGCAAGAGCCCGCGCCCCGCTAGCGCATCCGTCCCATTCCAGATTAATATATACGAAGTCGCCAGTTCTCCCTCCTCATCTCCTCCCCCCAAAAAAGAAGCAGGACTTTATAATGACGCCCCAACTACAAGATACCTTGGGCATGTTTGCCTTTCTCGCGGGTGAGCTGTCAGTGCTGTTTATCGGCATCAGCTTGCTGGTCGGTATGCTCCAACGCCACATTCCCCCATCCAGAGTGGAGAAGCTATTAAGCTCCAATCGCAGCAGGGGCTATTTTCTGGCTGCTGGCCTGGGAGCAATGACACCGTTTTGCAGTTGTTCCACCATTCCCATGTTAAAGGGGCTGATCCGTGCCCGGGCGGGGTTTGGGCCCATGATGGTGTTTCTATTTACATCCCCATTACTCAACCCAATCATCGTTGTGCTGATGGGAGCCACATTCGGCCTCCGCCTCACGGCAGTTTATGTAGTTGCGGCCTTGGGGGTTTCTCTGTGTTCAGGCTGGCTATTGCATGTGCTTGGCTTCGAGCGTTATGTGCGGCAGGAATCTCGCGGACCCACCACTTGCTGCGACTCTGACAGCGCAGAGCCTGTATCCGACAATTGCTGTAGCGAGCAACCCTCCTGCGCCGCACCTATAAAAATTGGCAGGTACAAAGGTTTATGGCGTGAAGCCTGGTCGGATTTTTTAGGTGTATTACCGTATTTACTCACCGGCGTTGCAATTGGCAGTGCTATCTATGGGTTCATGCCCACAGAATTACTGGAACACTATGCCGGGCCAGATAATCCCTTTGCCATTCCAGTCGCCGCAATCATCGGCATACCACTCTATATTCGTGCCGAAGCCACCATCCCGCTGGCGGCCGCCTTGCTTGGCAAAGGAGTAGGCGCCGGAGCAGTATTGGCCCTGATTATTGGCAGTGCGGGTGCCAGCCTGACTGAGCTCATCCTGCTGCGCTCTTTATTTACACTGAGGCTTCTGGCGGCGTTTGTGATCGTCATTATTGCCATGGCAATGATTGCAGGATACGCCACCCACCTGTTTTTTTGATAAAATCATATTACAATAAAAGGGGGCAGAATGCAGAGAGATCACATGCGCTGAGCAACTGATACAAGCTTCCGCGCGCCCCCCGGATACACAAGACCGCCGCCAAATCGTAAATACGCGCGTTCAGACACTAAAGCTCTCGCCGCAAGAGCAGCTCGCCTTGGCATTTGGGTTGGTAAAGCGAAAGCCGCCCGCGATCAGCTTCGACGAATAGTCGAGCAGTGTGCCGCGCAGGTAGAGCGCGGTCTTGCTATCAACCAGCACCGCCACGCCCGCGCTGCGCACGAGGATGTCGCCCGACCGCGGCTCCGGCACGAAGCGCAGCTTATAGCTCAGCCCGTTGCAGCCGCCACCGCTGATCGCGATTCGCAGAAACTCGCCCTTGCCCTCGCGGGCGATCAAGGCGCGCACCTTTTCCCCCGCCTCTGCGGTCAGCCGCACGAGCTGCTCAGTCCCCTCGCGAGGCACGACCGGCGGGGCGTGCGGGGCCGCTGCCGTCACGGCGGCAGCCGCAGGCACCGAGGCGGGAGGGGCGGGAGAAGCAAGAGTCGCGGCGGCAGCAGCAGTCATCGAAATTTCTTTTTGGGAAAAAGGTAGACGGGAAGGAGGCGCAAGGCGCAGCAGGAGCAGGGACAGAGGGAGGAGCGGGAGGGCGGCGACTAAGTGCGGTTTCGCTCGCGAATCAAGTCCCGCGCGAGTGCCAGCGCATTGGCCGTGCTGCGCGGCGACGCCCCTCCCGTCCGCCCCTCCCGCCCCTTGCCCGCGAGGCCAAAGGCCGTCCCGTGGTCGGGGCTCGTCCGCACGAAGGGCAGCCCCAGTGTCACATTGACCGCCGTGTCGAAGTCCACCGCCTTCAGCGGGGCCAGCCCTTGGTCGTGGTAGAGCGCCACCACCGCGTCGAACTCGCCGCGCAAGGCGCGCGCAAACACCGTGTCGCCCGGCAGGCACTCGGGCACCAGCCCCGGGAAGCGCGCGCCCAAACGCGCCAGAGTCGGGTTCAGCAAATCGCGCTCCTCCGCGCCCAGCAGCCCGCCCTCGCCCGCGTGCGGGTTCAGCCCGCAAACCGCAATCCGCGCCAGCGTATGTGTCGCACCGGCGACATGAGATGCAGGGCCTTCGGCCATGGGCGCTAAGCCGACGCGGGCCAACGAGCCCGCGCCAGAAGGAGGAGTCTGCAGCTTCCCTCTCGCACCAACAGCCAGCGAAGCCGCCGCAGCGACCGCGCGCTCAAGCGATTGTGGGCTCAGCTTATTCGGCACCTCGCTTAGCGGCACGTGCCAGGTCGCCAGCACCACCCGCAGCCGCTCGCCCACGAAGCCCATCACCGGCTCCCCGCCCCAGCGCGCCGCAAAAAACTCCGTCTGCCCGGGAAACGTGTAGCCCACCTTGGCGAGCTGCGCTTTGCTCACCGGCCCCGTCACCACGCCCGCCCAGCGCCCCTCCACGCAACCCGCCGCCGCGCGCTCCATCGCCGCCAGCGCGACCCGCGCGCCCGCCTCATCCGGCGCGCCCGCCGTCGCCACAAAGTCCGCCGCGCCCACCGCGATTTTTTCCACGCCCGCCGGCAGCTCGCGCAGCCAGGACTCGGGGCCGATCACCACAAGGTCACCGAGTGCGCGGCTGTTTTCACCATGCAACACCGCTGCAATCAACTCCGGCCCCAAGCCTGCCGGATCTCCACAGGTCAGCGCCACGCGAGCCGATGAACGTGGAGCAGGGGCCGCGCCAGACAAGCGAACTGCCGTACCCTCGTCAACCTGCGTGCCTGACGAATCGCGGCCCGATAAACCCGCACCCAAGAAAGGGCGGCCCGCTCGCGCCTCGGCGGCGCGGGCCGCCGAGCCCGTACCAGAAAGGGAAGCCTGCGCCTCCGCACGCGCCCCGCGGCTCACAGCTCTTCCTCCTGCTCCCGCTGCGACGCACGCCCCTGCCGCCGCGCACGCACAAAGCCGCGCTGGCCCGACGCAAAAAACTCCAGAAACGCCCGCGCTTCCGGCGTCGCAAATCCGCTCATGCCGACGAGTGCCGCGATGGGCACTCCATCCACGGCGCGCGACGCCTCATCCCCTTTCTCCTCATTCGCCGCACCGTATACCGCGCCGCGCAGCCGCGCGGCCACTTCGCGGATATTCCCCGCCGTAAAAAACACCGCCTCAAACGCCCGCTTCAGCTCTGCAATCGCCGCGCGCGATACGCCGCGCCGCCGCAGGCCCACCGTGTTGAGCGCGATCGCCTCGTCCCGCTCCGCCACCATCAAGTAGTGCGGCACATCGCGCGTGATCGAGGCGTGCCCGGCCACCATCACGCTCTCGCCGATCCGGCAAAACTGGTGCACCGCCGCACCGCCGCCCAAGAAACTGTGCGCCCCCACGCTCACGTGCCCCGCGAGCAACGCCGCGTTTGCCAGCACCACCCGCTCGCCCAGCACGCAGTCGTGCGCCACATGGCTGGTCGCCATCAGGAAGCACCCCGCCCCGATCCGCGTCGCCGCGCCCTCGCCCGTAGCGCGGTTCACCGTCACATGCTCGCGAATCACCGTCCCGCTGCCGATCTCCACGCGCGAGGCCACCGCCGGATCAAAGTCCAGGTGCTGCGGGTCGCCCCCCAACACCGCAAATGGATGCACCACCACCCGCTCGCCCAACACGCAATGCCGCCGCACCACCGCATACGCCATGATCTCGCAACCGCTGCCGAGCTGCGCGCCCGCCTCCACAATCGCCGTCGGATGAATCGTCGTCGCCATAATAAGTATGTTAACCAACTAGCAGGTCGGGCCGCTGCGCAGTACTCTTGTGTTACAGACCACTCGGAACGCCGGTCAGCAAACAAGCTCTGGCTACCGGGCATCAACAAAAACCAACGTTCTTTACCCCGAGCGCATTTACCGACGGCGAGGCAGCGCCTCGCCATCAAGTAAACTCCCCGGAGAGTGCGCGCCCCACCGAGCCCCCACCCGATGCAACGGTCGAAGACCGCGCCAGCGAGCGACTCGCCAAAATGAACCAGTCGGACAACCGCCCCCAAATGAACACACCACACACTGCCACAGCCACGCCCCTAAAAGTCCTCACCTACAACATCTACCACGGCGAAAAATTCTACAGCCCGGGGAAGCCCAACCTCGATGAAATCGCAGAAATCATAGCCGCCGAAAAACCCGACCTCGTCGCCCTCCAGGAAGTCGACCGCCACACCCGGCGCAGTGCCAAACTCTACGGCGGCGTTTCTCAAGACCTTACCCAAGAGCTCGCGCGGATGACCGGCATGCACGGCTACTTCGGCCGCGCGATGGAGCAGCACGGCGGCGACTACGGCGAAGCCATCCTCACCCGCACCCCCGCAGTGCGCGCGACCAACCACCCGCTCGCCGCACCCTCAGGGGGCGAGCCGCGCGCCCTCCTCCAGGTCGAGCTCGCACTCACCGGCGACCGCACCGCCAGCCGTACGCTTACCTTTGCCGGCACCCACCTCTGCCACCAACACGAAGCCAACCGCCTCGCCCAAGTGCAGGAAATCATCCGCCTGGCCGAGGCCGCACCGCACCCCTTCATCCTCGCGGGCGACTTCAACTTCGAGACTGGCGAAGCGCCCTACCACGCGCTCGCTCACGCCCTGCAAGACACCGGCGTCGCATTCGGCAATCCCCAGCACACCTGGCCCGTTGATCAGCCCAGCACCCGCCTCGACATCATCTTCACCGACAAACGCCACCACTGGATCGTAAAAGACCACCGCCTCCTCCCCCACAACGCCTCCGACCACCACCCCGTCATCGCCATACTGGAGCTCACTTCTCGCCAAGAAAGAGCTCATCAGTGAGACAACATCGACAGCACAAATGCTCCAAGCAAACGCGCACTGCCAACCGCTTTCCCCTACCTTTTCTGTTACGGCGGGTGGGACTCGAACCCACGACCGACGGTTTAGAAAACCGTTGCTCTATCCGACTGAGCTACCGCCGCAAAACAGTGCCCAGATGGGCCTATGCCGCATGGTTTTCCCCACAAGGAAAAAGCGCGCTTGACGCCGGAAGGGCGGCTCCTAGCGTCCGCCTCCTTTCCCCTTTTCTGGGGTGGTAGCTCAGTTGGTTAGAGCGTCTGCCTGTCACGCAGAAGGCCGCGGGTTCGAGTCCCGTCCATCCCGCCAGTTTTCAAAAACCTCCGCTCGCTTTCCGGCGGAGGTTTTTGCGTTCAGGCGCTCAGGAGATGGGCGCTCGGGAGACGGGCGCTCGCCAAAGCGCGGAGCTGAGCGCGCCCTCCCCAAGTACCACAACCGCCAGCAGGGAACTCCCCGTGTCCTACTTCATTTCGCGACCTTCTTGGGGTTTGCCTGTGGGTCGGGTCAGCCCTTCTCATGGCGGCCTATGTCGTTGGCCAATCTCAGACAGGAATACAGCCTAGCCGGGCTACATGAGGCGGACTTGGCGGAGGACCCGTTCCGCCAGTTCGACAAGTGGTTTGGAGAGGCGCAAGCCGCCCAAATCCTTGAGCCCAACGCGATGACCCTGGCCACGGCGTCGCGCACGGGCCGCCCCTCGGCGCGGATCGTGTTGCTCAAAAACGTCGATGCGCGCGGCTTTGTTTTTTACACGAATTTCGAGAGCCAAAAGGGGCGCGAGCTCGCCGAGAACCCGCAGGCTACGCTGCTCTTCGCGTGGCTGCCGATGGAGCGGCAAATCATCATCAGCGGGGCCGTCGCCCCGGTCTCCCGCGAGGAGGCGCTCGCGTATTTCCAGAGCCGCCCGCACGCGAGCCAGCTTGGCGCATGGGCCTCGCATCAGAGCAGCCCCATCCCCAGCAGGGAAACGCTTGAGGAGCGCTTCCGCGCACTGGAAGCCCAGTACGCGGGGCGGCCCGTGCCGCTGCCGCCGTACTGGGGTGGGTACCGGCTCACCCCCGAAACAGTCGAGTTCTGGCAAGGCCGCCCCAGCCGCCTGCACGACCGGCTGCGCTACCGCCGCGCCGAAAACAGGGCTTGGCTAGTCGAGCGGCTCTCGCCCTGAGTTCAGACGCGCCAGCCTTCCTCAAAAACTCACCGCCATATTAAAACGCCATGACATCGACGCCTCATACGCCGACCAGCCTCGCCGAAGCACTGCGCCTGCTCGAAGCCGAGCGCGCCCAAGCCCAGGCTGACCGACTCGACGCCGTGGCGCGGCTCGCAGGCAGTGCCGCGCACGATTACAACAACCTGCTCTCGGTCATCAACGGCTACTGCGAGATGCTCGCCCCGGAGCTCGCGGGCCAGCCCGACATCGCCGACCAGGTCGCCGAGATTCACAAGGCGGGCAAAAAAGCCATCGAGCTCTCCCGACTGCTGCTCTCCTTTGGCGGGCGGCAAGCGTTTCAGCCCCGAGTCGTCGATCTCAACGAGATCGTCCGCGCGCAGCACGAGCACCTGATCGAAGTGCTCGCCCCCAGCGCAGCGGCACTGCGCGTGGAAACCACCGAGGCGCCCTGCCAGGTGCAGACTGACCCCGAGCAGTTTAAACAAGTGCTGCACCACCTCTGCACCAATGCGCGCGACGCCGTAGCCGGGGCTCCCGACGCAACGGTGATCGTGCGAACCGAGCTGCGCCGCCCGGAGCGCACAGTCGCCCTCAGCATCGCCGACAACGGCGCGGGAATTGATGAGGCTGCGCGCGGCAAGATTTTCGAGCCCTTCTTCAGCACCAAACCGACAGGCAAAGGCGTGGGCCTGGGACTTTCCGTCGTGCACGGCATCGTAACACGCAGTGGCGGCACAGTCACTGCGCGTAACGGGGAAAATGCAGGCGCGATCTTTGAGATCATCCTCCCTGCTGCGGAGCTTGGCGGAGGGAGCCACGCCCAATAGGCCGCAAAACCGCGCAACCCCAAAAGAGGCGCGCCCACGACAACCGAAAAGTCCCCACCGCCAATCGAGTCCACGCCCCCCCACTCCACCACGCCCCGCGATTCGCCATGAAGCTCCACCTGCTCACCGAGCGCTGCGGCAGCGCCGCCGAAAATATGGCGACCGACTTTCTCCTGCTTCAGCACTACCCTGAAGAAGCCGTCCGGCTGCGACACTACGACTGGAGCCAGCCCGCCATAACTTTTGGTTATGGGCAAAAGCTGGCACTCGTCCGCGAGCAACTCACTGCACTGGGCATCGAAGAGCCCTTCGAGCTGATGCGCCGCGCGACAGGCGGCGGAGTCGTCGATCACCGCAACGACTGGACCTACGCACTGGTGATCCCGCGCGGGCACGAGCTTGAGGCGCGGCCCGCTTCGCAGAGCTACCAACTCGTCCACAACGCGCTCGCGGCGGCACTCGCGCAGCAAGGCTTGCCCGCCGTCGTAAAGCTCAGGGAAGCCGCCACCGACTGCGACGCCGCAACCCACATGAAAAAGCCCCGACCGGCAGACGTGTGTTTCCAGCGCGCAGAGTGCTTCGACGTCATCCGAGCCGACACGGGTGAAAAAATGGCCGGCGCCGCCCAAAAACGCACGAAGCGCGGACTCCTCTTCCAGGGCTCCGTAAGCCGCGCCGCAGCCGGAGGCGAAGCAACCGACTGGGAACAGTTTTACGCCGATTTTGCAGCGGCGCTCTCCACCGCCCTAGCTGTCGAAACCGAAGCAGTGGGCTGGCCCGACTTTCCCGACGCAGCAGTCGAAGGCCTCATGGAGCAATACGCCTCACCCGAGTGGCTCGCCTACCGCTGAGGATTGATGCCCCCCCCTCTCCACTGCGCGTGGAGCGGTGGCGGGTCGCCACGGCCATTTACTGTGCGGTTTGCGTGCCGTGCGTTCCGCACAGCAACAAACCGCACAGTTGAATGAGTCTGACCTCCGGTCAGGTGGGAGTTTAACCCGTCAACTTTTTCGCCGCGTCCCAATGGGTTTTCGCTTCATCCGCGTTTGATGCCCCACTCCCTGTCGCGAAGCGACAGGGGGATGCCCCGTTAAATTTGCGATTTTGTTCGGGCGCGCAGCGCACGGACAAAATCGCAAATTAAATGGAAGTGGTCACCGACCCCGCTGGCGGCGCGGGCCACTTCTCCGGTTGGCCCTATTGGCAGGCTTCGCATTCCTCGCCGTTGCGCATGGCCTCGATGGAGCAGGCGCGTTTTTCGGCTTCGGTGTAGGTGCGCGTGGGCACGGGCGCCGCCAGTGCGGCGGCCGTACCGAGCGTGGCCGCAGCCCCGCCCGCCACTCCCACCCCGCCTGCCTCTCCGGCTCCACCCGCCACGGCGCCGCGCACTTCTTTTTTCACCGAGACGGTCGCTTTCTCGATAGTCGAGGCGGCCGCGCTGCGCAGGTAGTAGGTGGTCTTCAGGCCGGTGTGCCAGGCGTGTCGGTACATGTGGCTGAGCGTCTTCAGGTCGGGCGTCTTGATCCACAGGTTTACCGACTGCGATTGGTCGATCCACTTTTGGCGGCGCGCGGCGGCCTCGATGATCCAGCGGTACTCGATGTCAAAGGCAGTGCGGTATTTTTCCTTAAGGTCGGCGGGCAGGCCGGGAATGTCGCCGAGCTCGCCGTCGTAGTACTTCAGGTGGTCGATCATCTGGCGGTTCCACAGTCCGCGCGCCTTGAGGTCGCGCACGAGGAAGGGGTTCAGCACGATGAATTCGCCAGAGAGGTTACTCTTAACGAAGAGGTTTTTGTAGGTGGGCTCGATGCAGGGCGAGGTCGCGGTGATGTTCGAGATCGTGGCCGTGGGTGCGATCGCCAGCACGTTACTGTTGCGCATGCCTTGCCTGGCGATTTTTGCGCGCAGCGGCTCCCAGTCCATGAGGCCGCCGCGCGGGACCTTGATTTGCAGGCCGCGCTCGCGCTCGAGGAGGTCGAGCGTGTCTTGCGGCAGGAGGCCGCGATCCCACTTGGAGCCTTTGTAGCTGGAGTAGGTGCCGCGCTCGGCGGCAAGGTCGCTGGAGGCTTCGTAAGCGTAATAGGCAATCGCCTCCATCGCTTCGTCGTTAAACTCGACCGCCGCCTCCGAGGCGAAGGCAACGCCCTTCAGGTAAAGCGCATTGGCCAGGCCCATGACGCCCATGCCGATGGGGCGGTGCCGCTGGTTGGAGCGGGCGGCGGCCTCGGTCGGGTAGAAGTTGATGTCGATGACGTTGTCCAGCGCGCGGATGGCGATGCGGATCGTCTCGCGCAGTTTGGCATGGTCGAGCGAGCCGTCGGGCAGCAGGTGGTTTTCGAGGATGACCGAGCCGAGGTTGCAGACGGCGGTCTCGTCGTTGCTGGTGTTGAGCGTGATCTCGGTGCACAGGTTCGAGGAGTGGACGACGCCGACGTGGTCTTGCGGCGAGCGCAGGTTGCAGGGGTCTTTAAAGGTGATCCACGGGTGGCCGGTCTCGAAGAGCATGGAGAGCATGCGCTTCCACAGGTCGATGGCCTGGATTTTCTGGCCGTAGATCTCCCCCGCTTCGGCGAGCTGCTCGTAGTGCAGGTAGGCTTCCTCGAATTTCTTGCCGTAGAGCTCGTGCAGGTCGGGCACCTCGTTGGAGCGAAACAGGGTCCACGATTCGCGCGCTTCCATGCGCTTCATGAACAAGTCGGGGATCCAGTTGGCGGTGTTCATGTCGTGCGTGCGCCGCCGGTCGTCACCGGTGTTCTTGCGCAGCTCGAGAAACTCAAACACGTCGTTGTGCCAGGACTCGATGTAGGCGCAGCCGGAGCCCTTGCGTTTGCCGCCCTGGTTTACGGCCACGAGCTGGTCGTTGTGCAGTTTGAGGAAGGGGATGACGCCCTGGGACTCGCCGTTGGTGCCGCCGATGTAGGCACCGGTGCCGCGCACCGCCGTCCATGAGCCGCCGAGGCCGCCCGCCCACTTGGAGAGGAAGGCGTTTTCGGCAATGCCGCGCAGCATGATGCCCTCAATCGAGTCATCGACGTAATAGAGGTAGCAGGAGCTGAGCTGGGAGTGCAGCGTGCCGGAGTTGAAGAGCGTGGGCGTGGAGCTGCAAAAGCGGCGGCCTTTGTAGAGCGCGTACAGGGCGGTGACCTTGTCCTCGCGGGTGCCCGCAGGCTCGTCGAGCATGAGGCCCATCGCCACGCGCATCCAGAAGAACTGCGGGGTCTCCAGGCGGCGCGCGGGCGAGCTCGTCTTGTCGATGATCAGGTAGCGGTCGTAGAGCGTCTGGATGCCCAGGAAATCGAACTCCAGGTCGGCGCTCGGATCGAGCACGGCGGCGAGCTTCGAGAGGTCGTAGTCGAGCAGCCGCGGGTTGAGCCGCTTGATGGCGACGCCGTGCTCCAGGTACTTCTTGAACGCGCGCTGGTGCGCAGTCTTCAGCGCGCCGATGCCGTCGCGCAGGATGTCCCAGCCCAGGACTTCTTCGTAAAGGTAGCTGAGCTGGATGCGGCCCGCGAACTTCGCGAAATCGGCGTCCTGCTCGATCAGCGTCTTCGAGTTCAGGATGATGGTCGCATCGAGGTCTTTTTGCGTGATCTGGTCGTAGACGGCGCGTCGCAGCTCGGCCTCGATCTCCTCGGCACCGAGGCAGAGGTCGAGCCCCAGGCTGGCAAACTCGATCCGCTTTTTAAGATCCGCTCCGTCCCAGAAGACGTTCGTGCCGTCGGGCTTCTTGACCATCACGAGCGTTTCCTGTCCGGCGGGGATCGTGGTGGGGACGCCCGTCTCGTCGGTGCTCGCGCCCTCGGCGGCAGCGGTGCCGAGCCCGGAAACGCCCAGCGAATCCGCCCCTGCCCCGCCGTCCTCGCTCTGGCCGGCCGCGGCGGCGGCGCGCAGTGCAGCGGCGCGCTCGCGGAACTGGATGTAAGCCTTGGCCGCCTTGTAGTGGCCGGACTTCATGAGCTCCTCTTCCACGAGGTCTTGAATTTCCTCGATGTGGACGAGCGCCTGAGCCGAGGCCTTGACGCGCTCGGTGACGGCGCGGGTGATCTCGGCTGCGGGCGCCGAGTCGCTCTCGAGCGAGAGGAAGGTCTTGCGCAGCGCGATCTCGACCTTCTGCGGGCTCCACGGGACGACCTGGTTATTGCGGCGGATGACGCGTAGTTGCGTGTGCGCCAGTGCCGGACTGCTGGCGGGGCGGTCGATCAGCGAGAGCTTGCGCGAGCGGTTGAGCAGCAGGCTCTTGGCGACGAAGTACTCGTTGTTGTCGACGAGGGTTTTCTCGATCAGCTCGTAGAGCTCGGCCAGCGTGAGTTTTAGCGGGCCGCGCTCGCGGGCGAGCGTAGCGAGGTTTTCCGAGAGCTCGCGGCAAATGCGGCGCACCCACGCGCGCGATTCGTCGTTGAAAATGTCCTTCTGCCCTTGGGCGAGCCGGACGTTGGTGAGGGCCTTGCCGAGCGTGTCGGCCACTTCCTCCATTGCAAAAGGCTCCTCGCCATGCGGGCAAAGCAGCGTCACTGGCGGCGGCGGCAAGAGCTCGGCCGCCGCTTCGCCCTCCAACGCCTCGCGCCACGGGTAGTGCGGCTTTTGCTCGACGGGCGTGTGGACGGTTTTCTTGAGGGCGAGATCGTATTCGAGAGCGGAGGGTGTCATGGGAACGGAGTGTGAGCGGTGGGGCTGCGGTTTTCTGGAGGTAAAAGGTTAGAGATCGTCGTCGCTGGATTGGTGCAGCGACGCGGTTTTCTGGTATTCGTGGGGTTGGGCCCCGGCGGAGCCCAGGCCGATGAGTTCGTCGAGCCAGGGCAGCGGATTTTTCGCGGCAGTGGCGGAGAGCGGAGCCAGGTTGCAGCCTTCGAGCCGGCGGTCGCCCACGTAGTCGAGGTAGGCCAGCAGCTCGTCGAGGCCGAGGCCCGCGGCGGCCACCATCTCGGCTCCCAGCCCCACAGTGACGAAGGTCTTTTCCTGCTCGATGGCCTCGCGCATCAACTCGCGCAGCTCGGCCTTGAAAGGCTCCGTCCACAGCTCGCCGTTTTCCTTGATCAGCTCCAAAAACAGGTTGCGGAAGAACTCGATGTGCTGGGCTTCATCGCGCCGCGTATTGCGGAAAATCTGGCCGATGGTCGGGAACTTGCCCTGGGCGTGGAGCGAGAGAACGAGCGCGTGGAGACCGCAAAACCTTGTGCCCTCCAGGCATTGGCCGAAGAGGAAGATCGTCCTGGCAAAAAGCTGCTTGTTCTCAAGGCGGGTGAGGTCGAGGGCGCGGTTAAACTCGGGCGAAATACGCTCGGAGAGCTCGGCGGGGCGGCCGCGCTCGCAGGCCTCCCGGAAGCGCGCCTCGCACTCGTGCGGGTTGAGCCCCAGGCCGCCGATCATGTGCACGAGCGAGTCGGTGTGCACGTTTTCCTCGTGCGTATGGCGACCGAGGACGAGCTTGAGCTCCGGCGCGGTGACCAGCTCGCGCGTCGCGTAGCGCACCGCGTAGCCGTCCATCGCCTCCGCTGCAGAGAAGTAGCCAATCGCCAGCCGGATGATGTCGCGCTCGGCATCGCTCACCACGCGCACGTCGCGCCAGTGCGCCACATCGCGCGCCATCGAGAGCTCCTCGGCATCCCAGTGGTTGGCCTTCATCGCGCGATACAGCTCGTAGGCCCACTGGTACTTGAGCGGCAGGAGGTTGAAGGTCATCGTCTCGTAGCCGTTGATGACCCGTTTCCCCGCAAACACTTGCTCTGCCTTGGCCTGGTCCAGGGCAAAGGAGCGGGGGCCGATTTGAAACACTTTCTGCATGGGTGTGGGACGTGGATCTGCGCGGTGAAAGGGAGAGTGAGTGAGTGGGCGGAAGAGCGAGCGAACGGGCGCGCGGCGAAGTGCGAGGTGCGATGGGAGGGAAGGAGGGACGGGAGGATTCAGAGATCGTCGTCGCTCTCGTGGGTCAGCGAGGAGGCCTTCTGGTACTCGGTGACGCGGCCCTCGAAGAAGTTTTGCTCCTTCTTGATATCCATCATCTCCGCCAGCCAGGGCAGCGGGTTGCGGATCTCCTCCTTGGAAAAGGGCTCCAGTCCGCAGCTCTCCAGCCGCCGATCGGCGATGTAGTCGATGTAGGTCAGGAAGTCGTCGAGGCTGAGGCCCACCGCATTCACCGGCAGGCAGTCGCGGATGAAGTCCTTTTCCAGCGTGATCGCCTCGTGCATCATCTCGCGCAGCTCCTCGCGAAACTCGGGCGTCCAGATCGCGCGGTTCTCCTCGACCAGGTCCATGAACAAGTTCCGGTAGTTCTCGATGTGGTTGGACTCGTCGCGCAGCGTGTAGCGAAACATCTGCCCGACGCCCGGGAACTTGTTCTGCCGGTACAGCGAGAGGATCATCCCGAACAGCCCGTAAAACTGCGTGCCCTCCATGCACTGCCCAAACAGGAACATGTTTTTGGCGTAGAGCTGGATGTTCTGCGGCTGCGTAAAATCGAGCCCCACGCGCAGGTCCCTGGAGTTGCGGGTGACGAATTCGTTTTTGCGGACGATCGTCGGGATGTCGTCAAACATCGCCTCGCACTCGTGCGGGTTGAGCCCCAGCGAGGCGATCATGTACAGCAGCGAGTCGGCGTGGATGTTCTCCTCGTGGGCATGGCGGCTGGTCACGAGCCGGAGCTCGGGCGCGGTGACCAGCTCGCGCGTCACGTGCTGCACATTGTCGCCCACGATCCCCTCGGCCGCCGAAAAATAGCCCAGCCCCATCCGGATGATCCAGCGGTCGACATCGGTGACGGCCAGCGGGTCGCGCCACTGCTCGATGTCCTTGCCCATCGGGATGTCCTCGGGCTCCCAGTGGTTGGCCTTCATCGTGCGGTACAGCTCGTAGGCCCACGGGTACTTGAGCGGGAAAAGGCTGAACTGCTGCGAGCGCTCGCCGTTAATCACGCGCTTGGCGGCCAGCGCGGCCTCCGCGGCGGGCTCATTGAGCAGGAAACGGCGCTCACCGACCTGGTAAACTTTCTCTAAACTCTGCTGGGAGATGGACATAAGAAGCGGAGGCTCTGGTGGACTCTGTGAAGCGGGAAAAAATGGGACAAAAAAGGCGTTTTCGGGATAAAAACGCAGGTAGCGAACCTAAGTTCACCACAACTTACTGGACCGTTGCTCACCACAACAGGATGTGGTCGTATCGAGCAAACACCACAAGATGTGGAAATCGCGCCTTTTCGCGTCAACCGGTTTTCAGCCAGAATCCCCCGCTTCCCCGCAACCAGTAGCCCGCCTACTATCGCGGCCGTTTTTTTGAACGTCGGCCTGCGAATTTTCCGCAAAAATTACGCCCCCGATACGTAGATCCCCGGCCCCAGCCCGTTCCCGCAGATTTTTCCCACTACGCATGGGGCGGCAGGCGGCGCACCAACGAGTGCGCCGCAAAGTAAGTCGGTCGAAGACCGCGCCCAAACGGGTTTCTGCTCCATTCGCGCCCGGGCTGAGTATCTGACGAGTCGCCAACGAGCGGCTCGCCAAATAGGACGGTCGAAGACCGTGTCGCAACGCGACAGGATACGAAATTTTGGAATCGAGCTTCGCCGCGTAGCGGCGAGGACGATTCCAAAATTAAATGGAAGTGGCGACACGCCACCGCTGCCCGCGTAGGGCCTCCCGTCTCCCCTCTCATCCCTTTCCTCACACACATGCGCGCGCCACTACTCGCCCACTTTCACGCCGCCTTTGGCCGTGAGCCCGCCGTGATTGCTCGCGCCCCGGGCCGCATAGAATTCATCGGCAACCACATCGACTACAACGGCGGCACGGTCATCGGAGCCGCCATTGACCGCAGCCTCTGGGTCGGGCTCGCACCGCGCGACGATGGGCGCCGCCGCTTCGCCGCAGCCCACACGGGAGGCGCCATCGTCGAGCTGCCCGCCGACCGCGTGGCGCGCCAGAGCGGCCCCGCGGATTGGGTAAACTACCCGCTCGGTGTGCTGGCCGCGTTTCCAAAATTCGGGCTGCGCGCGCCTGCGGGTTTTGAGCTCTGCGTCGTCTCCGACCTGCCCGTCGGTGCCGGGCTCTCCAGCAGCGCAGCATTGGAGCTCGCCGCCGCCCTCGCCTTTCTCGACATCACCCAGCAGCAAGTCGCGCGCGAGCAGCTCGTCGCGATTGGCCGCCACGCGGAAAACCACTTCGTGGGCGTCCCCTGCGGCATCCTCGACCAAGGCGTCTGCGGTTTTGGGAGAAAAGGTCACCTCGTATTCATCGACTGCCGCGCGCCCCGCTTCGAGCTCGTACCGCTGCCTGGCCGGAGCGGAAAGGAAGAGCGTGAGGGGCGGGCGCGGCGTGAGGGCGATGCGCGCTTCTGGATTTTCAACACGCACACCAAACACGCGCTGATCGACGGGCTCTACGCCGAGCGACACCGCGAATGCCAGGAGGCCGCGCGCGCACTCGGCGTGGCGCAGCTCGCGGAGCTTTCGCCCGAAACATCCGCCGCGCGCAGGGCCAAAGCCCACCTCGCGCCCGAGATTGCGCGGCGGGCACAACACGTCGTCGAGGAAATCGCCCGCGTCGAAGCCGTGCGCCGTGCGCTCGCCCGAGGCGACCTGCGCACCACGGGCGAGCTCCTCACCGCCTCGCACCGCAGCTCACAGCACCTTTTTGAAAACAGCACGCCCGAGCTCGATTTTCTGGTCGATACGCTGTGCACGACTCCGGGCGTCTACGGCGCGCGGCTCAGCGGCGGCGGCTTCGGCGGCGCCGTCATCGCACTGACCGATGCGCACTTCACCCGCGCTCAAGCCGAGACGGTCGCCGCCCGCTACACTGCCCGCTTTGGCAACGCGCCCGAAATCCTCGAAACCCAAACCGCCGACGGCGCGCAGGCAGTGCCCGCTTCCATTCACGCTCCCGCGACAGAATGAAACACGCAGCGTAGTCTTCCCTGCTGACGCAGGGGCCAACTTTAGTGAGCGTTTACCGTTGGCGGCGCGGGCAACGTCGAGCGGCCACCGAGCCGCTCGACAAATGAAACGGGCTAAAACCGCACGGCCAACAAAAGGGTCTGCGCCCCTGCGGCGCAGGCGCAGCTCACCTGAAAGAATTACGATAGCTGGCCCAAATCCGCGACCAACGCGGGCTCCCCGTTTGGGCCAAACGACAGCGCGACTCGCTCCGCCTCTTTCGGGAGCTGAAGTAGCGAAACGAGCGCCAGGCCGATGAGCTCCGGGCCGCGACCCGCTGCCGTGCGCAACTCGCCGACCTTTTTATCCCCCAAGTAAAGCGGCGCGGGCAGTGCGGGAACTGAAAGCGCTTCGGACAAGGACTCGTGACCGCAAACTTGTACGAGCTGGCGGCGCACGCGGCCCATTGAGTGCACGCGCGCCATCACCTCTTGGCCGAGGTAGCAGCCCTTTGTGTAGGAAACAGCGGCACGCTCAAAATCCGGCCCGCCTTCCTGGGGCAGCTCGCCCTCACCCAGGTCGCGCGGTACAGCGGGGATTTTTGCCAAAATCCGGCGCCGCTCCATCTCGTCGGCACTCAAGGCCTTCACTCCGCCGAGCTCCGCGACGAGTGCCTCGCGCACAGCCGCCGGCCCCACCCACTCGACAACGCTCCCCGCGCTTCCGCCCGGGCGCACGCCAAACGGCGCAGTGAAGAATGCGCCGCCGACGCGGGGGGCCAGCGAACCCGCGTCCGACAAAAGAGTCTGCGCCCCTGCCCCATCCAGCAGCGTGAGCCCCGCGACGTTAGGCGACTCGTCGATAAGCTCCACTTCATCGGCGACGATGAAACTCTCCAAATGCGCGCGCAGTGCCTCGCCCGAAGTTTCGTAGCTGCACACGCAGAAACGCTCCTCCCCCGCCCGCAGCACGAAGCCATCGCCCAGTATCCGGCCCTTGCGGTTGAGCCACAGCCCATACACCGCCTCGCGCGGCCCCGCAGCCTCTCCGGGGCCGCTGCTCCCGAGCGCACGCAAGTCGTTGCTGAGCTGCCCCTGGAGGAAATCAAAGGCATCTGGGCCCTCCACACGCAGCCAACAGGCCGGCTTCCAGGGGAAAAACGAAGGCACTGGGGCAGTATTCATAGATTTTTATTCACTTAACAAACAGTGAGTTATAATAAAAAGACAAAAAAATCTCCAAGATTCAGTTGACGACTGAGGCCGGAAACCTATCTCCTCGCAACGTCACTTTAACACTTCTCCCGCATAGCGGGAGTTTTGGGGTAACTAAGAAAGCAAAGGCCGGTCGCTTAGGGGTAAGCGGCCGGCCACTTTTTTTGCCCATTTTCCGAGGCCGGCTTTCCCTTTTCCCGCCGAGTGACTGAGCCCGCTGCTCCTCCCACGAGTAACCACGCGATTAGGCCCACTTATGCCGCGGCAGAAAGAGGCGGCACGAAATTGCGCGGCACCCGCCGTACCACTGGCGGACAGGGAGTGGCAGAACCTCCCAAAAATAAACGAGCCCGATGCCCCTTTTACAGGTTGGCGCGCGAGCGCACAGCGCTCTCACTCTCTCCGCTTCGTTCATGCAAACCACCTCCGACCTTAACATCGTCGAAACCCGCCCGCTGCCGACGCCCGCCGCGCTGTTGGCCGAAACCCCAGCCGGCGAGCGACTCGCCCAGTTCGTCGCACGCACGCGGCACGACCTGCACCGGATCCTCTTTGGCGACGACCGCCGCTTTCTCCTGGTCATCGGCCCCTGCTCGATCCACGACCTGGAGGCGGGCCGCGACTACGCGCGCCGACTCGCCGCGCTCGCTCCCCAGGTCGCCGACCGGATCATGATCGTGATGCGCGTGTATTTTGAAAAACCGCGCACGACGATTGGCTGGAAGGGCTTGATCATGGATCCGCACCTCGATGGCTCGCACGATATCGAGACGGGGCTGCGCACCGCGCGCGCCTTTCTGCGCGAGGTACTGGAGCTCGGGCTGCCGACGGCCACCGAGCTGCTCGACCCGATCACCCCGCAATACATCGCCGACCTCGTTTGCTGGGCGGCCATCGGCGCACGCACCACCGAGTCGCAAACGCACCGCCAGATGGCCTCCGGCCTCTCGATGCCGCTGGGCTTTAAAAACGGGACGGACGGGACGCTGAAGGCTGCCATCAACGCGATCCTCGCCGCCTCGCAGCCGCAGACTTTTCTCGGCGTCAACCTCGACGGCGCGGCCTCTGCCGTGCGCACGCGCGGCAACCCCGACTGCCACATCGTCCTGCGCGGCGGCAGCGCAGGCCCCAACTACTCGCCCGAGCACGTCGCCGCGACCGAAAGCGCGCTCGCCAAGGCGGGGCTGCCGCCGCGGGCCATCCTCGTGGATTGCTCGCACGACAACTCGGCCAAGAAGCCGGAGCTCCAGCCCGAGGTCATGCGGGAACTGCTCGCGCAGATCGCCGCCGGAAACCGCTCGATCATGGGTGCCATGATCGAGAGCAACATCGAGGCGGGCAGCCAGCCCTTCCCCCAGCCGAGAGCGGCGCTGCGCTACGGCGTCTCGATCACCGACGGCTGCATCGACTGGCCGACGACCGAAGCGCTCGTCCGCGAAATCCACACCGCGCTGGCAGTGCGGGGTTGATGTGCGGCGGCACTCCGGTTTGGAGTGGCCGTGCCATGTCCGCACGGATTGCCCTCTTACTGACCGGCGTGTTCGGTCTGCTCGCCATTGCCTGCGGTGCCTTCGGGGCCCACGCGCTCAAGCCGCAGCTCCTCGCCACGGGCAGGCTCTCGGCCTGGGAGACCGCCGTGCAGTACCACCTCATGCACTCGGTCGTGCTGCTAGCCGCGGCGCTCTTTTTGGCCAGCCGCGGCGAGAGCGCGCCCGAGGCCCGCTGGCTGCGCCGCGCTGTCCTCGCATGGAGCCTGGGCATCGTTTTCTTCTCCGGCTCGCTTTACTGGATCGCGCTCGGCGGCCCGCGCTGGCTCGGGCCCGTGACGCCAATCGGCGGCGTGGCGTTTATCTTTGCGTGGGCGTACCTGATTCCGGCGGCCTTTAGCTTGGGCAAAAAGTAGGCGCTGCGACGCCCGGCACACAGGCCCAACCCGCCCTTAACCGCGCACCGGAAACACCGCCCCCGCCAAGCCCGATGAAACTGCCGCCCGAGCTCCTCGCTGTCCTGCAGGCGGTGCGCCGCGTGGGGCGGCCCCGGCTCGTCGGCGGCGGCGTGCGCGACTGGCTGCTCGGGCAGCCTTCGCACGATTACGATATCGAAGTCGCCGGAGTCGACTTCCCCACACTGCAACGCGTGCTCGCGCGCTTCGGCGCGACCGATCTGGTGGGCCGCAGCTTCGGCGTCATCAAACTGCGCAGGCGGGGCAAGGAATACGACTTTAGCCTGCCGCGCCGCGAGTCAAAGGAAGGCGCGGGCCACCGCGGTTTCGCGATCACGCCCGACCCGCTGCTCAGCGACGCCGAGGCCGCCGCGCGGCGCGACTTTACGATCAACGCGATCGCCTACGATCCGTTTGAGGATGCGCTGATCGATCCGCACGGCGGGCAGGCGGACTTGCAGCGCGGCCTCCTGCGGCACACGAGCGCCGCGTTTAGCGAAGACCCGCTGCGCGTCCTGCGCGGCTTCCAGCTCGCCGCGCGCTTCGACTTCGCGCTCGCGCCCGAGACCGCCGCGCTGTGCCGGCAAATCGCGGACACCTTTCGCGAGCTGCCGCGCGAGCGCATCTGGGGCGAGTGGGACAAGTGGGCGACCAAGGCCCGCAAACCCTCGCGCGGGCTCGCCGTGCTAAAAGAGACCGGCTGGCTACAGCATTTCCCCGAGATCGCCGCGCTCGACGCCACGCCGCAAGACCCCGAGTGGCACCCCGAGGGCGATGTCTTCACCCACACCCAGCACTGCCTCGATGCGCTGGTCGCGCTCGGCGACTGGCAGCGGGCACCGCAAGCGCGGCGGCGCAAGCTCAGCTTCGCCGTGCTGGCGCACGATTTTGGCAAGCCCGCCACGACCTTCGTCGGCGAGCGCGGCGGGCGGCAGCGAGTACTCAGCCCCGGGCACGAAGCCGCGGGCGGCGAGATCGCGCAGCGTTTCTTGCAGCGGATCGGTGCGCCGCTGGAGCTCGCCGAGCACGTTTGCCCACTGGTGAAAAACCACCTCGCGTACCACAGCGGCCCGGTCCCTCCCAGCGAGCCCGCCGTGCGGCGACTCGCGCGGCGGCTCGCGCCGGCGACCATCGGAGAGCTGCTCATCGTCATGCGCGCCGATCACGACGGGCGGCCCCCGCTGCGCTCGCCCGAAACGCTGGCGCGGATCGACGCGCTGGGTGAGGTCGCGCGCGCACTCGCGCTCGCGGACGCCGCGCCGAGGCCGCTCGTCCTTGGGCGGCACCTGATCGCGCACGGCTGGCAGCCCGGGCCCGAGTTTGGCGCGGTGCTCGCCACCGCGTTTGAAGCGCAGCTCGACGGGCAGTTTCATGACGAAGTGGGCGGTCGCGCCTGGCTCGCCGAGTATTTAGCTAAACGCCCTTCACAAAAAGAGTAAGCTGCGTACCTCACAACATGCACGCCCGCACCCGCGCACTCCCGCTTTACTTTCACTCAAACCCACACACCCACGCACAATGTCCACAACCCAACTCGACCAGCTCAAGCAGTACACAACCGTAGTCGCCGACACTGGCGACTTCGCCAGCATCAAGCAATACACGCCGCAAGACGCGACGACCAACCCGAGCCTCATCTTCAAGGCCGCCAGCATGCCCGACTACGCCTGGCTCGTCGACAAGGCCGTGGCCGACAGCCGCAGCAGCGGCGCGGCGACCACCAGTCCGGCGGGTCTGGCCGAAACGATTGACCGGCTGCTCGTTCTCTTCGGCTGCGAGATTTTAAAAATCGTCCCGGGCCGCGTCTCGACCGAGGTCGATGCGCGGCTCTCCTTCGACACGGCGGGCACCGTCGCCAAAGCGCGCGAGCTGATCGCCCGCTACGAAAAAGAAGGCATCGCGCGCGAGCGCATCCTCATCAAAATCGCCTCCACGTGGGAAGGGATCAAAGCCGCCGAGCAGCTCGAAAAAGAAGGCATCCACTGCAACCTCACACTGCTGTTCTCCTTTGCCCAAGCCGTCGCCTGCGCAGAGGCCCGCGTGCAGCTTATCTCGCCCTTCGTCGGCCGCATCCTCGACTGGCATAAGAAAGCCACCGGTCGCGATTTCGCGGGTGCGGAAGACCCGGGCGTAAAATCCGTCACCGAGATTTACACTTACTACAAACGCTACGGCTACGCGACCGAGGTCATGGGCGCGAGCTTCCGCAACGCGGGCGAAATCCTGGAGCTCGCCGGCTGCGACCTGCTGACAATCGCCCCCCCGCTCCTCGCCGAGCTGCAAGCCTCGACCGGCGCCGTCACCCGCAAACTCGACCCCGCCGCAGCGGCCAAGGCCGATCTCGCCAAGCTCAGTTTTAGCGAAAAAGCCTTCCGCTACGCGCTCAACGAAGACGCGATGGCGACCGAAAAAACCGCCGAAGGCATCCGCGGCTTCGCCGCCGATATTTTGAAGCTGGAGAAACTCCTCGCCGCCAAACTCGGCTGAGCCGCGAGGAAAAACACGCCCGCGCGCGGAGCGCCCCCCTCCAAGCGACCCGCGCAGAAACTATAACGCGCCCGCGTGCGGAGCTCGCACGCGCGGCACGCAGTGAAGCGACAAAGGCGCCCTTCAAGGGATGGGGCGAGCGGCCTTGGCTCTACTCGCCCCAGTCCCGCGAAAAGGGGCCGCGGCTAGAAGCCGTAGCTCGCGCTAAAGGTTACGCGGCGCGGGGTTTGCCAAGCCGTGGGCAGCAGGTAATCAGCCGCAGCGGTGCCGGTGGTGTCGATCTCGGCGATTTCCACGCGCTGGGTCACGGTCCGCCTGTTGAGCAAGTTGTTCACATCGACTTGCAGGGCGAGGCGGCGGCCCGCCCATTTCGGCACATAGCGCAGGCTGATGCCTTGCTCGAAGACCCAGCCCATGCGGCCCGCGTGACCGCGCTGCACGAGGTAGTAATCGGCACCGTAGCCCGTGCCGGTAACGGCGTCGTTGTACCAGCCTTTGTAGTTGAGCGGGCGGCCCGAGGTGAGGCGGAAGTTCGCGCCGAGCGTGAGCTCGCTGGTGAGCGCGTAGTGGCCGAAGAGCTTGAAGGCGTGGCGGCGGTCATTGGGTAGCCAACCGAAAGAGTTGCGCTGGAGGTCGGGCGTGTCGAATTGCTGGGTCAGGCCCGCGTCGTCCTGGCCGATGTCAGAGTAGACCCAGCCCTCGGTGTTCCCGTAGTTTTGCGACCAGGTGTAGGAGAACTGCGCGGCCCATTTACCGTCCCACACTTTCTCAAAGAGCAACTCCACGGCGGCGTACTTGCGCTTGCCCTCGGTGAACTTGAGCTGCTCGGGCGTCAGGGTGACGAGCTGCTCGCCGTTGCCGTCCTCGAAGTCCCACAGGGTCGTGATGCTCTTGCCGGGGTTGGCGAGGACGTAGTGCTGGTAGCCGATGAAGTCGGCCCCCGCGATCCCGAGGACGTTTTGCGCGTAGTCGGTGAGCGCGTGGTCGATGATCATGTCGTCCATCGTGCTCTTCAGGTCGCGATAGGTGGCGCGCAGGCCGATGCGGTAGTCCTTGTTGAGCGCGTGGTCGATCCCGACGATAAACTCGTCCTGATACATGGGATCGAGGTTGCGATCGACGATCGTGTCTTTGTTGGGGATGCCGCCGGGTGAGAGCAGTTGGAGCGAGCCGATTTGCTGGCCGCGGATGGGAGTGCCGTCGGGGTTTACGCCGAGCAGCTCGTAGTGCTCTTCGGTAAAGGTCTCACCGCCCGCGAGCCGTGCATTGGTGTTGGAGGCGACGGGGATATGGTAGCGGCCGTAGTTGGCGTAGACCTTGGTCTTCTGGTCGCCGAGGAGGTCGTAGGCCACGCCGAGGCGCGGGGCGATCTGCTCGGTCATTTTAACGAAGGATTCTCCGGCGGCGTTGAAGTTCTCGAAATTCTCGCTGCGCACGCCGAGCCGCAGCAGGAGCCGCCCGTCGAGTGTCGACCAGTTATCCTCAATGTAGTAGGCATCGCTGGTGACCTCGAAGCTGCCGCTGTTCTCCAGAAAGCGGTCGCGGGTGACCTGAGTGACGCCTGCGGGGACGGTGCCGCCTCCGAGCGAAGCTCCGGGCGTGACCGTCATGTAGAGATAGTACCACCCGCCACCGGAGTAGCCGGTGGTCACTGCGGAGCTGTTGTCCTCGCGGTCAAAGCCGACGCGCAACTGGTGCTCGCCGAGCAGCGAGAAACCGTAGGTGAGGTCGAAGCGCAGGACTTCGCGCTCGTCGACACTGCCCGGCTCGATGACCGCCTGCGTGCCGGAGAGCCGCTGGGCGGGGCCGAAGCGGGCGTCGAGGACGAGCGGCTCCAGGTCGGTGCTGCCGACCGTCGAGAGGTTGTTCTTACCGGTCCCCCAGAGGGCGGAGAAGGTGAGCCGGTCGGTGAGGCTGCCGATGTAGCGGGCGATGTGGATGTCGCCGCCGCGCTTGGTCGTGATGGTGCTCAGGTTGGTGCCCTGGTCGGTGTGCGTGGCGAAGTCGTAGTCGGTGTCGGTGTTGAGCGACTCCTTCTCGGTGCCGATAAAGGTGTACTCCAGCGTGTGCCCGGGAAAGGGGTTTGCGGTAAGCTTGGCGAGGTAGAGCGGGTCGTCCTGCTTTTGGCGGCGGATGCGGTCGCCGCTGTTGAGGACGTCCTGGTTCTTCACTTCGTTGGCGTTGTACAGGCCGTAGAAGAAGAGCTTGTCCTTGATGAGCGGGCCGCTGGCCCAGATGTTGGCTTCGAGCCGCTCGCGCTTGTCGGCACCGTTGTAGCGCCAGAGCGTGTCGGGCGTGCCGAGCTGGTTCGTGTAGTAAACATTGGGAGTCTTCCCGTTGAGCCCCGAGTCCGGCAGGTAGAAGACGTTGGCGCCGGCCTTGTAGGTGTTGGTGCCGGTCCTGGTGGTGGCGTTGATCACGCCGCCGAGCGAGCGGCCAAACTCGGCCGAGTAACCGCCGCTCTTGATCTCGAACTGCTCATAAGCCTCGTAGGGGAGCTGGATCGGGTTGGTCCCCGTGCGGAAGTCGCTGAGGTTGAAGCCGTCGACGAAGTAGGCGTTTTCCGCGACGGAAGCCCCGCCGAAGGACACCAAATTCCCAAAGGCGGTGTCGCCCGGGACGGTGCCGGCAGCGAGCAGCGCAATCGCGCTCGTGTTGCGCTCGACCGGCAGCGCATCGAGCTGCGCCGCGTTGAAAATGGCGACCGACTCGGTGCGCCCAAAATCAATCGGGCTGAACGAGGCGCCGAGCCCGCTGACCTCCAGGCGCTCAAGCTCGACTACGGCATCGCCACCAAAACGCACCGAGCTGGTCGTCCCGAGCGACACCTCAACGAGCGGCTCGCTCTCCTCGCCCGTGGCGCTCACACGGTAGCGGCCCGTGGGGACGGCAGTGAGGGTAAACGCGCCGGAGGCCGAGGCCGTCGTCGTTCGCGTGTAGCCCGTCTCGACATTGATGACGGTCACCGTGGCCCCGGGGCCTGCGCGGCCAGCCAGCGAGCCGGTGACGTTGGACTGCGCTTGCGCCGAGTTTGTGGCGAGCAAGCCAGCGGAAAAGGCCACGAGGGCAAGGACCGCCAGCTGGAGCGTGCGGCGACCAGTTAACCTGGCGGCCAGTCCCGATACGGCGCGGCCAGCCCGCGCGCGGAGAACGAGTGTGTTCATAGAGTCTCTTTGTTTAGTTGTGTAGGGTCGCGAGAGCACGGCGCAGAAAACTGCGCAGGGAGCTCTCTCGAAGTCGCGCACTTGGAGGCACAAATGGGGCTCAGCTCAAGTACTATCAGTGTCATGAGTAAAACCGCCTACAGGCGCGCGCCGCGTCTTCGTCCACACGCCCTTGACGCGACCTCCCAAGCTGACACGTTTTCCCGCATGGCCTCCGTTGCCGCAACGCTGCCCCGCAAACTCGCCGAGGAACTGTCATACGACAATTCCGAGGCCGAAGTGGGGACTCGTGAGGAGGGGCGTACTCGCGAAGTGACACGCGAGGCAGCGGACACGATGGCGCACGAAGCTGCCCCGGCCACACGGGCTGCCCCCAGAACAATCGCGGAGCGGCTCGCTGTGCTTGAGGCCACGAGCGCCACAAAGGCCGACCTGGCCGAGGTCAAGGCCAGTCTGATCAAGTGGGTTCTCGGCGTGGGGGCCAGTGCACTGGTCGCCTTTATCGCGTTGCTGTTTGCTACCCAGCATTCGCTTAACTCGCGAATCGATCAGGTGCAAAGCGACATGACCGCACGGATCGACTCGGCCGTTACCGAGTTGCGCACGGAACTGCGCACGACAAACGAACGGATCGACCAGACCAACGCACGGATAGACCAGATCAACCAGCGGCTCGACCGACTCTTTGAGCTGATCGCCTCGCAGGCGGCGAACAAGCAGCAGTAGCCGCCCGACGGCACGGCTCAGCGTCGCAGCGCGGCTTTGAGCGATTGGGCGCGGGCGAGCGCTTCGTCTGCATTCGCGCCCCGTACGGTGAAGTGGCCCATCTTGCGGCCGCGGCGCGGCTCGGCCTTTCCGTACAGGTGCAACTTCACATCCGGATCGGCCAGTAGCAGCGGCCAATCCGGATCGCGCCGCTCGCCCGAGGGCCCAAACCACAGGTCGCCCAAAAGGTTCCCCATCACCGCCGCAGGCGCGCGCAGTGCCGTATCGCCAAGCGGCAGTCCGCAGATGGCGCGGACTTGCTGCTCAAACTGCGAGGTCGCGCAGGCATCCAGCGTGTAGTGGCCGGAGTTGTGCGTGCGCGGCGCCAGCTCGTTGACGAGGAGCTCGCCCCCTTCCGTCAAAAACAGCTCCACCGCGATCAGCCCCACCACGCCGAGTTTTTCGGCCACTTCCAGCCCCAGCGCCTCGGCACGCGCCTGAACCTCTGTTGGCACGCGCGCGGGGAGAATCGAGTAATCCAGGATGTGATTCGTGTGCACATTTTCGGAAACGGGAAATGCGCGCGCCTGGCCGTCCGCCCCGCGCGCCACGACGACCGAGAGCTCGCAGCGAAACGCGACCCACTGCTCCACCACCGCGGCCTGGCCCGCAAACTGCGCGGCGGCAGCGGCCACATCGGCCTGCGTCTGAAGTTTGAGCTGGCCCTTCCCATCGTAGCCGAAGTCCGCCGTCTTCACCACACAGGGCAGCCCGACTTCGCGAATCGCCGCAGCCAGATCGCCGCCTGCCGCGACCGAAGCGAAGCGCGCATGCGGGACGCCCCGCTCGCGCAGCCAGGTCTTCTCGCGCAGCCGGTTTTGGGCGATTTCCAGAACCCGCCAATCCGGACGCAGCGCAGCGAGCCCTTCGGCCGCAAGCTGTCGCAGCGGCCCGGTCGGGATGTTCTCAAACTCGTAGGTCAACACGTCGCAGCCGCGCGCAAAGTCACGCAACTGCGCCCAATCTGTGTAAGGCGCATTCACTTCGCGGTGGGCGACCGCACCCGCCGGACAGCCCGCCTGCGGCTCAAAAACCGACACCGAAAACCCGAGCGTCTGCGCAGCCTGCGCGAGCATGCGCCCAAGCTGCCCGCCGCCCAAGATACCGATACGCCCGCTGCCGGGCAAAATGCATTCGCGTGTCATCGCCCCCATGCCAAGCGCACGCCCCCAAACGGGTAAAGGGTCTTCTCCGTGCCGAACTTTATCGAACTTCCACTGCGCGTGGAGCGGCCCTGCGCGGGCGGCGGTGGCGGGGCGCCACTTCCATTCAATTTGCGATTTTGCCTGTGCGCTGCGCGCCCAAGCAAAATCGCAAATTTAAGGGACATCCCCCTTTCGCGTTGCGACAGGCGAGAAACACAAAACGCGAATGAGAGAAGGTACCCATTGGGGCCTTTTTTTGGGATCACAGGTTAAGCTCCTGCCCGATCGGAGATTGGGGGATTTCCTACATTGCGGTTTGCTCGTCGGGCGGAGCGCCCGACGAGCAAACCGCAACGTAAATGGCAGGGGACACCGTCCCCCGCCGCCCGCGTAGGGCAGCCCTCCGTCATTCGTTCAGTAGGGCGGGCATCATTCTCCCGATGCGCCCGTGGTCGATCAAGTCGGTCAAGGCCCGCTTGAATGGCTCCCTGGCCTTGAAGCCGAGCTCGGCACGCGCGCGCGCCGGATTTCCCAGCGAGTGAACGATGTCGCCACTGCGCGCGGGCTCATTGCGTGGCGGCGGCACCCTCGGGTACCGCGTTTCAAATATCTGCACAATATCGAGCAGCGAAGTCGCTCGCCCCGTGCAAATGTTTGCCACGCCGGAAGCGATGCCGGGGGCAGAGCCGCTGGCCGCACCCTTCGCGTTTGCCTGGGCGCCTCGCCCGGACGCGGCGGCCTGAGCTGTCGCCTCCGCTGCCCCCGCCAGGCCGCGTGTCGCGGCCAGCGCGTTGGCGCAGGCCACGTCATACACCGAGATGAAGTCACGCGTTTGCAGCCCGTCGCCGTAAAGGGTAGCGCGGCGACCTTCGCGGTAACAGCGCTCGAAAACCGAGATCACTCCCGAGTACGGAGAGGCCGGATCCTGACGCGGGCCGAAGACGTTGAAGTAGCGTTGGCAGCGCACCACCAGTCCGGCATTTTCGGCAGCCGCTGCGAGGAGCAGCTCTTCGGAGCGCAACTTGGCCTCGCCGTAGGGGCTGATCGGTTGCTTGGGCGCATCTTCGCCAATCGGCAGTTCGCACGCATCGCCATACACCGCCGCAGACGAGGCAAAGACAATCCGCCGCACGCCATGCGTGAGAGCAGCGGCGGCGACCCGCTCGGTCGCCTCGACATTGAGCCGGTGGTTGAGCGCAGGGTCGGCGATGCTCTCCTGCACACTCACCAGCGCGGCGAGGTGGATGATCGCATCGGGGCGGAAGCGCGCACAGAGCGCAGCGAGCGCCCCCGGCTTGGCCACGTCGGCCTCGGCCAGCTTGAAGCGCCGCCCGTGCTGCTCGGTCGCCATCAGGTTTTTCCGGTGGCCGGTGCGAAAATTATCCACGCCCAAGACCGTGTGGCCGTCAGCCAAGAGCCGGTCGGCCGTGTGACTGCCGATGAAACCCGCCGCGCCGGTGATCAAGATTTTTGCCATGAAAGTGGGGGGAGGGGAATGGGAGTGAGCCGCGAAACGGGACTGCGCAATCAGATCGCCAGCACGAGCTTCCCCATGTGGTCGCCGCGCTCCATCAGCGCAAAAGCTTCCTCCGCGCGGCGCAGCGGCCAGGTCACGCCGAGAATCGGGCGGATCTCGCGGCGGGTGACGAAGTCGAGCATCGCCGCCCAATCCGCCGGACTGCCCATCGTCGTGCCGAGCAGGGAGAGCTGTTTCCAAAACACCTTGCGCAGCGCGAGCTCCGGTACGTTGCCGCGCGTCGCCCCGTAGGAGACAATCCGCCCGCCCGGCGCCGCCGCATCAATCAGGGCGTCAAGGCCCGGCCCGCCCGCGCCATCGATGATCACGTCGAAGCTGCCCCGCGCTCTTTCGGGAAAGGGCTCCGTGTAGAGAAAGCCGCCGCTCGCGCCGAGCTCGGCCGCACGCGCAAGTTTTTCTGGATCGCTCGACGTCACCCAGACGTGCGCGCCCGCAGCCTTCGCGAACTGCAAGGCAAAGAGTGCCACGCCGCCGCCGATTCCCGAAACCAGCACGCGCTCGCCTGCGCGCAGTTGGGCCCGCGTCATCAGCGCGCGCCACGCAGTGAGCCCCGCGAGCGGGAGCGCCGCGGCATGGGGCAAGTCGAGGTGGTCGGGCTTGGGCGCGAGCTGCCCGACCGGAACGGCCACTGCCTCCGCAAACGTGCCGTCGCGCGGCAGCCCGAGGATCGAGAAATCCGGCCCGGCAGCAGCCGCGCCTGCACCCCAGCCGAATGCGGGATTGATGATCACCTCGCGGCCCAGCCACTCGGGCGAGACGCCCTCGCCCAGCGCGTTCACGACGCCCGCGCCGTCGCTGCCCGGAATGATCGGCCAGCGCAGCCCCGCGTATTGGCCGCGCAGGATCCACAGGTCGCGGTGATTGAGCGCGGCGGCGCGCAGCGAGACGACGACCTCGCCCGCCTCGGCCTGCGGGGCGGGCAGGTCTTCGCGCACGCACAGTTCGTCAACAGCCGTAAAAACGATCGCTCGCATGGTCGCGCCAGCTTCGGCCGCTCAAAGATAGGTGAACAGCACTTCCTTCGGAAAACGCACTTTGGGCTGCTCCGCCCGCTTGTCGTCCGCCGCGCGGTAGCCTGCGGCCACGCAAACTGCGGTGCTGTAACCACTGCCCGTGAGGCCGAGGATTTCGTCTACCTTTTCCACCGAAAAGCCCTCCATCGGGCAAGCGTCCACGCCGAGCAGCGCGGCACTGGTCAAGAAGTTGCCGAGCGCGATATAGGCTTGGTACGACTGCCAGCAATCGATCCGGCCCGCGGCCTCGGCCCTCTTGAGTGCGCCCTCAAGCATGCGGCCAAAATCGTCGAGCGAGTCGCGCGGGACGCCGAGCACCTCGCTGGTGCGGGCGAGGTGCCGCTCGACATAATCGACGTAGTCCTCCCCGAGGTCGCAGCGCACACTGATCACCAGGAAGTGGGAGCAGTCGCTGACCTGGGACTGGTTGTAGGCCGCCGCGCACAGCTCGGTCTTTTTCTGCGGATCGGTCACCACGATAAAGCGCCACGGTTGCAGCCCATACGAGGAGGGCGTGAGGATGAGGGCATCCTCAAGGGCCGCCCAGGTCTCGGGCGCGACCTTGCGCGTGGGGTCGAAACGCTGGACGGCGTAGCGCCAGTTGAGCGCGGAGAGGAGCCTATCGGGGCTGAGATCAGGTCTGGTTGACATGCGAGCGCAGAGGGAGGAGCGGCCCGTGTTTGTCAAGAAATGCGGAGGCGCGCGGCGCGGGTAGAGGGAGCACTGGCGGCGGCGCGGGCTCGCATTAGCCGCCGTAATTCTGCGAGCGCCAGCCCCCACAAAACCCGGCGCTAAGTACTTTTGAGATTGGCATGCGTAGAAGCATTCACTCACTGCACCGCACGCCCTTTTCCCCCCTTCCCTGTCATCAAAAAAAGCGCGCCCGAAACGCCCCGGTTCTGACGTCGGCTTTTTTGTCCCAACGCCCCCATGTCCAGCTCCATCGTCAAAAAGAAAATCCTTCGCGACTGGCCGTTATACTTCTTCATCCTGCCCTCGCTCGCGCTGATCTTCGTCTTCCAGTACTACCCGGTAGCCAACGGGTTCTACCACAGCGTGTTCGAGTGGGGCGGCGGCGAGGCCAAGCGGTTTACGGGCTGGGAAAACTACAGGAGGGCATTCTCCGATGTCACCTTCCTGAATTCCTTCAAGGTCATCGGGCTATTGCTCGTCTTTAACCTCATCAAGATGTGGCCGTCGATCATCATGGCGGTACTCATCCACCGCCTGAAGAGCGACCGCTGGCAGTACGTCTACCGCGTGCTCCTGGTCGTGCCGATGATCGTCCCCGGGCTGGTGGGGCTGTTCATCTGGAAGTTCCTGCTCGACCCCAATATCGGCGGGCTAAACGCCCTGATCGAGGCCACGGGGCTGAAATCGGTGCTCGTGTCGCTGGACAACTTTTTCGGCTGGGGCGTGTTTTTCACGGATATCCCGATCGCGTGGCTCGGCCAGCCCGACCTCATCTTGCCCACGCTGTTTATCTGGGGTTTCCCGTGGATCGGCATGTTCGGCGTCCTTATTTATCTGGCCGGCCTGCAAGCAATCGGGACCGAGGTCTACGAAGCCGCCGACCTCGACGGCATCGGGCCGATCCAGAAGTTTTTCTATATCGAGTTGCCGCTGATCCTGACCCAGATCCGCCTCAGCCTGATCCTCATGGTCATGGGGACACTCGGAGGCTTCGGCTTCCAGCTCCTCATGCTCAACGAAGGCGGCGGGCCCGGCGGCCGCGGCATGGTGCCCGGCCTGTGGATCTATAACCGGTCCTTCGTCGCCGGGGAGTTCGGCTACGCCTGCGCACTCGGCATCATCCTCGGCGTGATCATCCTCGGGCTGACCTATATCAACAACCGCTACATCCGCGTCGACAAGTGAGCCTGGCGCCCGCCCGCGCCCCGCCACCACCGCACACCGCACAACCTCCCCACTCTCGCACGCACGTCGCCCCCATGCCTTCCACCTCTCCCACCGCCGCAAAAGCCTCCGCTCCCCGCACGTCGCGCGGTCGCCAGCACGACTGGCCCAAGCACATCATCCTGCTGGGCCTCATCGCGATAGAGCTCTTCCCGCTCTACATGATGTTTCAGGTCTCGTTTAAGGACACCTCGACCTTTCTCCAGCAACCGTGGCTGCCCCTCCCCATCAGCGAGTGGAACTGGGGGAACTGGGCTTTCGGCATCAAGCTGATTGCCCCCTACCTCGCGAACACGGTCTTCGTCGCCACCTGCACGACCTTTGGCACCTTTTTCTTCGCGCTCCTCGGCGCCTACTTCTTCGCCCGCGCCAAGCTCCCCGGCAAAGAATTCCTCTGGGTACTCTTCCTGATCCTGCTGATCATGCCCGGCGTGGGCACCTTTGTGCCCGTGTTCATGCTGCTGAAGTCGATGCACCTGCTGAACACGCTGTCGGCGCTGATCCTCCTCGGCGTCGCGGGCGGGCAGGTTTTTAACGTATTTATCCTGCGGCACTTCATCGAAGACCTCCCCAAAGACCTCTTCGAGGCGGCCGAGATGGACGGCGCGAGCCACTTCCAGCGCATGGTAAACATCGTCATCCCCATGGCCGCGCCGATCATCGGCACCCTGTCGATCTTCTCCTTCATGGGCGGGTGGAATGACTTCATGATGCCCCTGATCATCCTGCGCGACCAGGAGCTGTTTACGCTCGGCGTCGGCCTGATCTATCTGGAAGGCGAATACGTGAAGCCCTGGGGCCAGATCATGGCGACCTACTTCATCTCCTCGATTCCCCTGATCATCATCCTGCTCTTCACGATGAAGTTTTTCGTGCGCAGCTTCTCCGCCGGCGCAGTAAAGGGCTGACGACACGTAGAAGTTCCCCCCCACTACGCGCGGTGGCAGGCCATGCCTGCACCACTTGCTGCGGGGCTCCTGTTTCGCGTTTCCTACTGTCGCAACGCGACAGGAGGGGGGGACTTTATGGTTTTGTTTTCGTTCTGCGCGGACGCGCAGAACGAAAACAAAACCAAATGGAAGTGGCGACCCTGACGAGCCGCCAACGAGCGGCTCGCAAAATAAGTGGGTCTTCGATCCCGCCGCCCGCGTAGGGCCACCGTCCCCGGAAGCCCCTACCGGGGCCCACGCCCTCGTCTCCGAAGAAAGGCCACTCCCAACCCCGCAGCCACAAACACCGCGCCGTAAGTTGATGGCTCTGGGAGAGCCTTCCAAGGCCCGTCATAGCCGACTACATAATAATAACCATTATCAAGGCTCCACTGAGGCACCCAAAGACCGCTATCATTGCTGATAGCGATATGACAAAGTGCCTCCTTAGTCACCGCCCCATGATCTTTAATACCTAAAGTACTACTCCCAGCTGGGTCCAAAGAAAGAAACAACACACTATCACCCCAAAACGTTATATATTCCACATTCAAAATAGGACCGTACAAGTCAGGATCTAGTGAGGGCCCGACAAACTCGATAATGGAGTCCTTCTTAACAATGAGATCTCTAACGTAGCTATATCCACTACCATAATCTCCGTAAACCGTCCAATGATCATTATCACTATCCAATACAACCCGCCCCCAATTATCGTCATAGAATTATCTTACCATTTACGCGAATCCCTACTCGTACCGTATAACCGCAAATCGCGGACACGGAGCGAAAGCTTTCTGTGCTCTTGAGAAGCCCAAAGGGCGGCGTGCGTATCCAGCAGGTATTTCACGCGAGGTCGCCCCACTCTTCCAGTGTGAAGGCGGGGCCTTCCCGAAGGTTTTCGAGGTTGGCCGTACCCGCCATACAGCCGAGCAGGCTATCCTTTCGGCGAGCGCGAAACTCGTAAGTCTCGCCGTCAGCCTCGACCGTCACAGTCTCACCGGAGGCCGCAAGCTTGCGCATCCGTGTGAACTGACGCCGGAACTCGCTGACCGTGGTCTTCATGGGGCTCAGTCAAGTGCGCCCATCCGAGCTGTCAACGCCCCCTGCCGGACTCCTGAGCGAGCAATGCGAGCCGGTGGTCTGAAGAGGAAAGCGGGGCCGCCCCACTCAATCGGTCGCTTGATCGCGCTGCGCCCAGCGCGACGCCAGCACGCTGCACACCAGCAGTTGCAGTTGGTGATACACGATGATCGGCAGCAGGATCAGCCCCAGTGCAGGCGTCGCCCCAAAGATGAGCTGCGCCATCGGCACTCCCGCGGCGAGGGTCTTCTTTGAGCCGCAAAAAATCGCGGCGATCTCGTCCTCGCGCGGCAGCTTGCACAGGCGGCACACCAGCCGCACCGCAGCCAACGCCGCGAAAAACAAGCCCAGCGAGAGCAGCCCCACGCCGAGCAAGGCCCAGGGCGATTGGCCCGACCACACCTCGCGCCGCACCGATTCGCAAAACGAGGTGTAGACGAGCAGCAAGATCACGAGCCGGTCGGCGAGGTTTACCCGAGCCTTGTGCCGCTGCGCAAATGCGCCCAGCAGCGGGCGCAATAGTTGGCCGACCGCCAGGGGCAGCACCATCCAGAGCACCAAGTCCAGAATCACCTCGCCCAGTGGCAGTCGCTGCCCGGTCGTCGCGGTAACGACGCTGATCCACAACGGCGTGAGGACGACGCCGATGAGGCTGGAGAGCGTCGCATTGCACACGGCCACCGGCACGTTGCCGCGCGCGGTCGCCGTCATCGCCACCGAAGACGAAACCGTCGAAGGCAGCGCACACACAAAGAACACTCCCAGCACCAGCTCCGGCGAGAGCCCCGCGTCGAGCAGCGGCAGTAGCGCCAACCCCAACAGCGGGAAAAACACAAAGGTGCAGCCCTGTACCACCAGGTGCACCGGCCAGCGCACAGTCCCCGCGCGCAAGGCCGCAAACGACAGCAGCAGCCCGTGTAGGAAAAAGATCAGCGCGACTCCGGCGTTGACCGTGAGCTCCGGCCGCAGCCAGCCGCCGCCCGCCCCGGCCGACGGGAAAGCCCACGCGCACAGCGCCGCCACCAGCATCCCGATTAAAAACCAGTCCGGCTTCTTCATGACTGGCCCCCTCCTGCGTTTTCTTTCGGAGCACGGGCAGCCGCGCCCGAGCGTGCCCGCAGCCGCTGCCACAGCGCGGGCAACTGCTCGCGCCCCTCAATCCGCAGCGCCCACAATGCTACGCCGTAAATGAGAACGCCCAGCGGGATCAGCCCGCCCACCGCGAGCAAGTCGCGCGCAAACCCAGTTCCGGCCAGCGCAACGCCACGCGGCCCATTGAGCAGCGCCCAACCCGCGCCGACCACCGCACCCATTATCAAAACCGCGACAGCGAGCTTGGCCACGCCGCCCCACAGCGGCGCAAAACGCAGCCCGGCTGACCGCGCCGTCAGCGCACGCTGAAGCTGCACCGTCTGCACGATGATCGCCACCGTGCTTGCCAAAACGAGCCCGAGTGCGCCCAGCGGCCGCATCAATGCGAGGCTCAGCCCAAGGTTTATTACAAAACTCACCGCAGCGAGTTTCACCGGCGTCTTCGTATCCTTCAGCGCGTAGAAGGCGCGCGTCGACAAACTCGTGATCGAGAAAAACGGCATCCCCACGGCAAAGCCCGCCAGCAGCGGCACCAGCAATGCCGTGTCGCTCGCCGTAAACGAACCGCGCTCGAAAAGCAGCCGCGTGATCGGCTCGGCCAGCAAGGCCAACCCCGCTGCCGCCGGCAGGTTTACCAGCAAGATCAGGCGCAGGCCCTTGCGGTAATCCTCTGCAAAAAGCCCCGCCTGCCCCTGCGCGGCATGCTGCGCGAGCAGCGGATAAACTACCGTCGCCACCGCGATGGCGAACACGCCGATGGGCAGCTCCGTCAGCCGGTTCGCGTAGAAAAGCACCGCCGCCGACTCGTCGCTCACCGAAAACGCCAAGAGCCGCGACACGTAGATATTGATCTGGTAAATCGCCACGCCGAACAGCCCGGGCGCCATCAGTCGCGCGATCTCGCGCACCCGCGGGCTCAGCGTCAGGTCGAAACGCGGCCGCCAGCCCAGGCGCATCAAAACCAGCGCGGGCACCAGCATTTGCAAAAGCCCGCCCAGCAGCACGCCGGCGCACAACCAATGCATCCGCCCCAGCGCGCTATCGGCAAAGTGCAGCCCCGCTCCACCAAGCGTGCCGATCATCGCCACATTCAGCCAGATCGGCGACAACGCCGACTCCGTAAAACGCTTGAACACATTGAGCGTCGCGCTGAACGCCGCCGCCAGACACACGAACACCAGATAGGGAAACAACAGCACGGTGAGCTCCGCAGCCAGTGACCACTTTCCTGCCAAAAAGGGGAGCCGCCCGCCAAACGCGAAGCCCAGCATCCCCATCCCCACCACCCCGCCAGCGACGAGCAGTAGCCAGCTCGCCACCTGGCTTAGCAGGCGAAACGCACCCGGCTCGCGCCCCGCCGCCAACTCCTCCTGGAGCGTCGGCACAAACGCCGCCGTCAGCGCGCCCTCCCCCAGCAAGCGTCGAAACAAATTCGGCAAACTAAAGGCCGTGATGAACGCGGAGTTCAGCGCACTCGTCCCAAACACCGCCGCGCTCAACTGGTCGCGCATCAGCCCCAACACGCGCGAGACCACCGTCAGCCCAGAGACCACACCGATATTCTTGAGTTTGCCAGACACAGCCGGAGACACTGCGCGCTCGCTCCCGACCAAGGCGAAACTCAAATTCCCGCGCGCCACTTCGGCCGCAAAAAACGCCGCACCCTCCGCGGCCCCACTACACGCCAAACCGCACTGCCCGCCAAGTCGCGCACGCCCTCCCTCCCCCCCCGCACATACGATGAGCCTCGCCGAGCCACTCGCCCGCTACACCGCCCAAATCGAGCAAGGGCTCGACGCCCTCCTGCCCACCGCCTCCACGCGCCCCGCCCGCCTCCACGAAGCCATGCGCTATGCCGTACTCGGCGGCGGCAAACGCCTGCGCCCCATCCTCACACTCGCGGCGGCCGAGCTTTTTGATGAACACACGCACCTGACGGGCGGCCAGCGAACCGCTCGCCCGATAAACTGGTCTGCGATCCCCACCGCCCTTCCCGCCGCCGTCGCCATTGAGTGCCTGCACACCTACTCGCTCGTCCACGACGACCTCCCCTGCATGGACAACGACGACCTGCGCCGCGGCCGCCCCACCACTCACCGCGCCTTCGACGAAGCCACCGCCCTACTCGCAGGCGACGCGCTGCTCACCCACGCCTTTGCCCTCCTCCAAGAGCACTACGCCCACAGCCCCGCGCTCGCGCTCGCGCTCAGCGCCGAGCTCGCCAGCGCCGCGGGCAGCCACCGCCTCATCGGCGGACAGATGGAAGACCTGCTCGCCGAGAAAAACGCCGCCGCCACGACTCCCGAAACACTCGACTTCATCCACCTCAACAAAACCGCCGCCATGCTCGAAGCCGCCCTCGTCATGGGCGGCCTTATCGGCATCGGGCCAGAGCCCCCCGATTGGCCCGCTGCACAGGGGCGAGCGCAATCCGCAGCAGCAGCCAGACCTCACGCCCAAGCCCTCGACGCACTGCGCCGCGCAGGCCGGCACCTCGGCCTGGCCTTCCAGATCGTTGACGACATCCTCGACGCCACCGCCGATACCCAAACCCTCGGCAAAACCGCCGGCAAAGACGCCCACGCGGGTAAGCTCACCTACGTCAAACACTACGGCCTCAAAACCGCCCAACGCCTCGCCGAAGAACAAACCGAACACGCCCTCGACGCCTTGAGAAAGCTCCCCGGCGACACCCGCTTCCTCCTCGCCCTCACCCACCAGCTCACCACCCGCAAAAAGTAGAGCACTTCCCGACTCCCCCCCGTCTCCCGCCCGCAAACGCCACACAAGTTGACTTCGCACCGGCTGTGGCCCCACATTCCCCCCGCCATGCCCACCGCCACCATTCAGCTCCCCAGCAGCGTCTACCAGCTCGCCGAGCAAGCTAGCACCCGCCGTGGCTTCACCGTACCCCAGTTCCTCGCCGAAGTCATTAAAGAGCAGCTGGCCCCCACCCCATCTGCCCCCAGCCCCGCGTGGAAAGATGTCCCGTGGATGCAGACCGCCGGTGCCCTCGCCGACCTGCACGAGGAGAACAAGCGCATCAAAGCCCTCCTTACCGCAGAGTTTCGCAGCCCACCAAGCACTGCTTCCTGCGCCTCATGATCATCGACACCAATGCCGTCTCCGACTGGGCAGACGGCACAGGGGCAGCCCCCGGCATCATCAGCCAGAGCCCGCGCCGCGTCATCCCCGTCACCGTCCTGGGCGAGTACCAATTCGGCATCAAAGCCTCACGCTACCGCGCCCGTTACGAACACTGGCTCGCACAGACCCTGCCCCACTGCGAGATCCACCCCAGCACACAAGCCACTGCCGGGATTTACAGCCAGCTGCGCCACGACCTCAAAAAAGCAGGCAAGACAGTCCCCCCGAACGACCTGTGGATTGCAGCCAGTGCCATCGAGCTGGGCCTGCCCATCCTCAGTAACGACCATCACTTTGACCTGATCCCCGGCATCAGGCGCATCAGCTTTGCCGAAGCCCCGTAAAAGGCTACCTACCCCTACTGCGGCCGCAGCCCCGCCCAGCGCAGCAGCTCCTCAGGGTCGCGCAAGTAGATGACGCCCTCGCTCGTCCCGCACTCACGCGCCACCGCCGCATCCTTCCTGCGCAGCTCCACCAAGTTGGAGATACACGTATGGCGGCAGATATCCGGCTGCCACCTCGTCACCCCCGCCCACGCCATGATCTGCCTGCGCATCCCTCCCCGATCCCTCGGGCAATCATCAGCTTAAGCTCCTCGCTGCCCAAGGCGGGACTCGAACCCGCACACCTTTCGGCACAGGCTTCTGAGACCTGCGTGTCTACCAATTCCACCACCTGGGCAAAGCTCGCTTTGAGGAGAGCGCGCCGAAGACAGCGGCCGCTCCCCTGCGGCGCAAGAAAATAGATTTCCATCTGCCTGCACGCGAGGACACGCTGCGCAGCGTCCCATGAAAAAAGAGTCTGTGCTTTCCAAACTCCGCGCCGAAAAGGTCGTGGCCCTCATCCGTGCCGAAAACTCCGACGGCCTTCTCGACTGCGCCAAGGCGCTGGCCGAGGGCGGCCTGACCAGCATCGAGCTCACGATGACGACTCCGGGGGCCATCCGCATGCTGGAAAAAGCGAGCGCCGAACTGCCCGATTTTCTCTTCGGCCTCGGCACGGTGCTGGATGCCGAGACCGCGCGCGCGGGCATCCTCGCGGGTGCCAGGTTCATCGTCACGCCCGCGCTCCGCCCCGATGTCATCACGCTGTGCCGCCGCTACAGTGTACCCGTTTTTTGCGGCGCCTTTACGCCGACCGAGATCGTCAATGCCTGGGAGGCCGGAGCCGATGCCGCCAAGGTTTTCCCCGCCGAGTTTTTCGGGCCCGCTTACATCAAGTCGATCAAAGGCCCGCTGCCGCATATCGAGATCGTGCCCACCGGCGGCGTCACCGCGACCAATGTCGGCGACTTTTTAAAAGCCGGAGCAATGGCCACCGCTGCGGGCAGCTCGCTCGTCGAGGCCGCCGCCCTCAAGTCCAGGGACTGGGCTGCGATCACTGCCAAGGCGCGCGCTTTTTGCGAGGCCGTCTCCGCGCTCAAATAAAGCGCGCCACATCGGGGATCTCGCGCGCGCGGCGCCCGCCCACACGGCGGGCGAGATACGGATCTTCCGGCGGACTGTCATCCGGGTCCGCCTCTGCATCGTCGACCTCGCCGTCATCAGTCTCGATGACGAGCCCTTCAATCAACGGGTCTTCGGCTTCCTCAAAATACTGGCTGATCCGGCGAGCCTGCGGATCCAGAACGACGAGCGGATTATCCACGCGCCCCTTTTTCACGAGCTCAAAGAGGCAGGGATAACACTGCTCGGCGTAGCGCTTCTGAAAGTCCGACACCCATTTGTTCGGGATCCCCTCGCGACCACTCAGCAACACCACGTCGCTAAAATGCACGCAGGCATCGAACCACGGCAGGGCATCGGGATGAGCTGCCGCGAATTGGCAATTCACCACGCAGAAAATCCTGCCGAGCTCCGCTCCGTGCTGCGCCAACCAGGGTTTTAGCGCCTCCACCTGATCAACCGGATTGCGGCGGCCGTCAGCGATCAGAAACACGATCACCGCGCCCTGCGGCCACTCGGCCACGATCCGGCCCGCGACAGCGGGCGCCGACGCGCTGCGCTCGCCCGCACTGGTGTCTTCCCAACGCCACATCGCCTCGGCTACCGCCCGACGATCCGGGCTGCCATCAGGCGCGCCCATTTCTGCGGCTTCGCTACCGGAGATAAGGAGCGCCACCGCTTCGTCAGGAAAACCCGACTCGATGAGTTCGCGCACGAGCGCACGACGACCCGAGCCGCTCACCCCCAAGACCAGGTACACGAGCCTTTTTTCGGCAGCGGAATCCGCAATGGTGGGGAGTGTGTCAAAAGTGTCGGTCATCGGAAGTAGTAAACCTGTAAACCAAACCGCGCGGCCAAATGGAAACCCGACTTGCGCTTGTTGGTTCTCGACGGCGTCGGACAGCGCGCACGCAAACGTAGCGAAAATTGGGCGGCGTTTGTCTTAAGAAAGCGAAAACTCGAAAGCCCGATTTTGCGCACTATCGCGCATCCAGTGATCGAGGAGTACCAGAGCCGTCATCGCCTCAATGATCGGTACCGCGCGCGGCAAGACGCACGGGTCGTGCCGCCCGCGCGCGGCGAGCTCGGTTTCGGCCCCGTGGATGTCGACGGTTTTTTGCGGACGCAGGATTGTGGCCGTAGGCTTAAACGCCGTGCGGAAGAACAGCTCCTCGCCGTTGCTGATGCCGCCCTGCACGCCGCCCGAGCGGTTGCTGGCCGTGCGCACGCGGCCCTCGCGGATGACGAAAGGGTCGTTGTGCTCGGAGCCCTTGAGCAGCGTGCCCGCAAAACCGCTGCCGACCTCGAAGCCCTTGCTCGCGGGCAGCGAAAGCATGGCCTTCGCAAGATCGGCCTCCAGCCGGTCAAAGACCGGCACGCCGAGCCCAGCGGGCAAGCCGCGCACGCGGCACTCGACGACACCGCCGACCGAGTCGCCCTGCGAACGCACTTCCTTGATGCGCTCGATCATCCGCTGCGCCGCCACCGGATCGGGGCAGCGCACCGCGTTGGCCTCGACATCGGCGAGTGCGGGAAAACCTGCCAGCGGCGCCATCGCGATATCCTGCACCTGGGCGACGTAGGCGCGAACCTCGACCGCAGCGCCCAACGACAGGATTTTTTTGGCAATGGCTCCCGCCGCCACGCGCCCGACCGTCTCGCGCGCCGAGCTGCGCCCGCCACCGCGCGGATCGCGCCGCCCAAACTTCGCCTGATACGTGTAGTCGGCATGCGACGGGCGATACTTTTCGAGCATCTCATCGTAAGCCGAAGGCCGCTGGTCAGTGTTGCGCACGAGGATCGAAATCGGCGTGCCAGTCGTGCGCCCCTCGTAGAGTCCCGAGAGGATCTCCAGCGAGTCCGCCTCCTTGCGCGGAGTGACGATGCTGCTCTGCCCGGGCCGCCGCCGGTCCAGCTCCACCTGGATTTCCTCTGCCGTGATCGGCAAATTGGGCGGGCAACCATCAATCACCACACCGACACCCGCACCGTGACTCTCGCCCCAAGTCGTGATCCGAAAAAGCGTTCCAAAACTGTTACCCATAACGCCCCGACGCTGCGCTCCCCAACCGCCCCTCGGCGAGAGTATTAGGCCCCACCCCTCCGTTTTTTATGCCCCGCGCACAGCGCAACGCCCTCCGTAGACACCTGGGGCCGGCGGGAGTCGAAATCGAATTGGGCAAGTTTTTAAATTATTGAAAAATAGCATTATATAATAACCAACAACGATTTACAAAATTATCAAGAATGCACGACACACCTTAGACAGGCAGGATTAGGCAATAAATCTGATAGGAATTTGATAGGAAAATCCTCTCCTACCAGATTCCTATCAACCTGAGCGCAGCCGCCTCCTCAACGCACCAGTCGGAGCCAGTCGGGTTTTGGAAGGGCCTACCCAACTGCTTGGGAAGGCGTTCAGGCTTTTTAGCGGACGGCAGACACGCGCCGCCATTCGGCCTCAGAAAAAAATACTATACCCGTTTTACCAAAATTAGGCCGTGACCGATGCCGCTTGGTTACTCCGTTCTACTATGCCCTGCCTTTTGCAGCCACCGCCTGCCTGTGGCAGGGTTTGGCACTGTTACGCGGGGATGATACGCTCCCCTCTTGCGGTGGCTCTTTGAGCTGATCGCCCAAACTACAACTACGCCGAGCACTGCACCGCCCCAATCCCAATGCGACGCTCCCCCCTCAGCCAGTTCGCGCAGCATGAGTTCGGCAAAGCGGGGATTCACGCTCCCTTGCCTAACGCGAGCGCGGCGTTACGCAAAGGGGACACCCATCCATTACCACCGTGCTTTCGCGCCTGGCTCCCTCGCCGCCAAGTGTAGTGTCAGGCTGATTTACACAGGGGAAACTCAGGCCAAGAGTTCTCGTAACCAAAGATACTGGTGGCAGTGGCACCAAGTGACGTGAGGATGCCTTGCTCGCCACCGACCGGCGAGCCTTGCACCTGACCATTTGCAGAGCCAGCGGGCACCGAGCCCGCCTTGACAGGGCTGGCTTGCCTTGTTCCACTGTCGCCGCTCCCGCCTTGGGCCTCTCCGTTTCGCACGTTTGGTGGACGAGTTCGGTTACCCGAACTGCCATCCACCGTGGGGAGAAGGCGGGGGCACTTAGAATGCGCCTCATCTTGTTCGCCTTGCGGCTTGGCAAGCTGCCACCGTTGAACAAGGTGTTCCCTAGAGGGGCCCCGGCTCCGAGCGTCCTTGTTTGTCTCTTGGCTCCGACTCGGTGAGGTGAGCCCCTCAACCATTTCACGCGGGGAATTAATAGACTCGACAGGGAGCGATTGTTGTGTTCCGTTCGCCCTGACCCCGCTGCCGTTTCGGACGTTAGGGAAGGGACTGCGAGCAATCGCAGGTGCGTTTCCCCCGGCGGGGTCTCTTTTTTTGGTTTCTGGCACGGTCGTCTTCGTAGCGGTGGCCTCTTTAGCCGCATCGGCCAGCTCCCGCCCCTTCACTTGCGCCGCCGACTCTTTTGCTCGCCGCTCAAGCGCGAGGTAGTCGCTCAGGTCTTTGCAGGCGTACGCCGAGAAATCGAAGCCTGTGACTGGCCCTGCTCCCGCCGCTCGCAGTTGCGCCGCCCACCTTTGGGCCGCCTTGGCTCCCTCTCCGCGGGGGATATCGTTGTGTACGGCGATTACTACAGGCTTGCCGCGAAAGTGGGGCAGGTCTTCGGCGTGCAGATCATTACCCGCACCAGTCATACACACAAAGGCCAGCGTGTTCAGATCGAGCCCCACGCCCTTAGCCAAGATAGGCGCGGCGCACAGGTCAGGCGTGCCCTCCATCAGCCAGACCTCCTTGGTCTGCTCGCCAATCAGGGACGCCCCTATGCAACGCTTGGCCGTCGTCCCAGTCACAGACCTGGCCTTCGCGTTACCGCTACCAATACTTCTCCATACCTGCCCATCCATCCGGCGTGCTTGTGCATTGCGGCGCGTGGGATCGGTCACGAGCCATGCAGGCCACTCCCGCCCGTCATCCCACAGCGAGCAAGTAAACAGCATTTCGCGTTGGGCGAGTACCTCCAGACCATCAGCATGCGGCCAGCCGCGCACACGAGCGATTGTGGCGAGCTCCTCGGCGGTAGGCCTGCGCAGCGCAGGAAACTTCACCTCGCGTTTTGGGCTCGGCTCGGCGACCGGCTTGGACTTCGGCGGCCCAGCGGGGCGCACCGAGTAGCAAGTCAGGAACGGCAAGCGCGACTTCTTCTCCCCCGCCAGCGCGTAGATACGGCGGCGGTGTTCCCTGCCCGCCTCCCCTTGGTTGGCGACACAGCCAAACTTGCCGTCCTCACAAATGAACAGGTGCTCGCCCTTCTTGTCCGCTCCCACCTCACGGCAAGCGGGGCAAGCGGCTCTGATGCAGGCTCCCCGCTCGCGCACATTCTCAAGCTTCGTTAGGTCTAATGACATGGCTTTTCAGGCCGATGAATCGACAAAGATTAGTGGAAACGAAGGGGCTGTTTTTGGCCCTATTTCAGGGCCTCTCGTTTCCATGCTCTCAGCCCCTTCGTTCCCGTGTTCTCAGAGGGAGAAACGCCTTCTCCCCCTGCTTTTTCAGCCCTTCGTTGCCCATTGTGCGCCTAAGGGGATGCAACGAGCAACGAAGAGCGATTAAGGGAGCTTGGAACTCACCGAAGTAGGTACCGCTTTCGATTTCCGCTGCCCTCAATTTTGATGAGGTTTTGCTCAGCGGCCTTTTTAGCTAGCTTGGAAACTATGTCATTGCGCACTCCCATTGCTTCGGCAATCTCTGAGCATTGCTCCAAGCCCTCTTCGATATGTTTAACGAAGACTTTTAGCCTACTTAAGAGGCTCCAGCGGATAGTGGTTGCCTCCCCTTCCGCTGGGGTCTCGTAAGTCCATTCCCAAGGCCCAGCGTCTTCGCCTATGCCAGTGCGGCTCTTGGTAAACTCGCTGACGAACTTTGTTTTATACCCTGCTTCAGGCGGCTCATTGTCATCGGTTGCGGCCACTTGCATCATCCAGTCAGCGCCGTCCTCACGCCGACTCGTTCCACGCATGTGACCACCAGCCCGCCCCGCATGGTGAACAATGCAAGGTGATACTCCTAAGGCCTGCATCTCTTGCAGGAAGTTCAAAACCTGCCCCCAGTCATCGGCATCATTCTCCCTTATGCCAAAGAATAAGCATGAGTGATTATCAAGGATGAGAACCTCAATCTTATGCTTCCAGCACAACTCGAGAAGCTCTTTCTGCACACTAGGATCAGTCAGGTCCAGTGAAGCTATTCGTCTCCTGCCAACACGATACTTACGACTCAACAAGTGGAGGGGAGCATCGGGGCTCTGCCCCATTGCCCTGATACGCTTTCGTATAGCACTCACATTCATTTCGCCATCTACATAGAGGACTCGACGGGGCTTGGAGATACGCCACGGCCCGCAATCTCGCCCCTCAGCAAGACAGCAAGCCAAGTTAAGCCCCATCCAAGATTTTCCTCTCCCGCGTTCGCCATAGAGAAAGCCAATATTTTCCTCAAGCCACCACGAGCCGACTAAGGACTCTGGTTCGGGTATATCCGCCTCATACAGTTCAGCCAATGTAATCATACCTTCGGCAAGTGACAATGGCGGCGGCGGCTCAGCCAAGACCGGCGGAGCGATTTGATCAATCGGCACTATCTCGGGCAGAGTCATGAGGTGGCCGCCCTCCTCGGCGGCTCCCCCCTTCTGCAACATGTTGGTATCGATTTGAGTAGCGATCATCGCGCACCTCCTTTTTCGAGGAACGCATCGAGCCACTCACGGCGGATTACGATCTTGGAGCCCACGCGTGCATGCTTCACGCGGCGCGTCAGCACCAAGTCCCGAAGTTTACGCGGCGAACACGCCACATAAGAAGCAGCTTCCTTCAAGGTCATGTTGACCGACGGGTTGCTGCGATTGAAAACTGCCTTCTCAGGCAGGAGGTTGTTATTGGTCATAACTTACTTTCAGCTCGCTAGTAATTTAGCTTAAGGTTATCGGCCCAAATGGCCGCACTCCGAAACCCCCGGAGCACTGGTTACAATTATAACCAATAAATCCTTAACAAGAAAAAAATAGCACACAGTTGCATTTTTTTTACTGGCGCCCAAAGCCCCCCCCTCTCCCTAACCCCACGGTGATTTCAAATCCTACGAAAACCTATATATATATACAAAAACCACCGAATATAACCGAAAACCACTACCTCTAAGCGCAGAATTGCAGGACATTGCCCGCTGTCTTTGGCGGGGATATGGCGAAGTACCGCTCGGCCTGCTCCTTGGTCACCAAAGCGCGGTAGTGGGAAAAGAGCACCTCATCGCTCGCCTTGTGGCCCAGTAGCCGCGAAGTCTCCAGCGGGTTACCGTGCAAGGCGTAGTGGTAGGAGCCAAACGAATGCCGCATGGCATTGGCCTCCCACTTGGCAAAGCCCGCCCGATTGTGGAGCTTCAGGAAGCGCCTCTGGTAGTCGTTACCATGCTCGTTACGCGTCACCTCTCCCGTGCGGTTAGGCACGAGGGACAGCCACGCCAACGCCACCGGCGGGATCTCCACATGGCGGATGCGCCTCTTCTTCGCGATCTTGGCCCCCACCATAACGACAGGCGACTCCTCACTCATCCGCACGTCCTCCCACTCCAGCCGCTTGATCTCCTCCGTTCGCAGCCCACAAAACAGCGCGAGCACCACCACCCCCAGCATACCCAACTCAGGGCTCGCCAAAGCCGCGTTTAGCAACCGCTGCGCCTCATCCACGGTCAAGATGCTCGGCTCCTTCGGGTCTCCCGTCCCGCACAGCTCCTTGCGCTCCACATCCGTCAGCTCATCCAGCGGCGAGCTCAGCACATACTTCTTCTGCACCGCATAGCGGAAGACCTCCCCGATAACCGCCAGATAGTTAGCATTCGTGCGTGGCCCACGCTTCAAAGCATTAAGCCACCCCTTGATGTCCGCCCCTGTGACCTCATCGGCCAATCGCTCGCCCATAGAAGCCGCAAACTTTCGCGTCCTGTAGCTAAAATCGCGGTAGCTCGCCTCGCGCAAATCTCCCCGCTCAAACCGCTGCTCCTTGCTGGCGACCAACTCCTCCACCACCTCCGCCACAGGCTTCCTCAGCTCCCGTGGCCTCATCCGCTCAAGCACAAACTGCACCGCCTCCGTCAGGCTGATCCCCCGCTCGCGCAACAATGGCATATTGACCGCCACCTCTCCCCGCTCCGCATCCGTCAGCTCAAAGAACCCCTCGCCCTCCAAGCGCTGCCCGCGCAGTGCCCGATCTGCCCACGCCTCCGCATCCTCGCGCCGCTTGAACTGCTTAAACAGCCTCCCCCTGCCCGTGACCCTAGCGGGAACCTCGACTCGGTAGGAAATCGAAAACGCCGCTCCCGCACTCCGATTAAAAATCGGGCGAATCCGAATCCCCGACTTCTTCGGATACTCCCACACCGCCAGCCCGTTGCCTGCGTCCTGTGCCATGCCCTGCAACCACGCAACACCCCCTGCACAACTCAAGCCATTTCTGATAGTAACCGTGTAGGAATTTCTTTAAAATTTCATAAATCGTTGATAATCATACTGGGGCCGGCGGGAGTCGAACCCACAACCCTCTCCTTAGGACGGAGCAGCTCTATCCAATTGAGCTACGGCCCCCAGTGCGCCCGATCAACGGGCAGGCCCCCGCGGCTGTCAACCCTCACGCACGCGCTCTCGCGTGCGTGCAAAATGCGCGTTGACAGGTCGGCTTCTCCCCGCGTCTGATCCGCCTCCCACTTTTTTCAAGAATCACCGCAGAGCACCCATGAGCACTTCCGTAGACACGCAGCCGCCACAACAACAGAGCCTGACGCCCGAGAAATTCCCCTTCACTGCGCCGGAGTTGATGAGCCGCTACGTCACCGACACGGGCAAAATCCTGCCGCGCAAGTACACGCATCTCTCGGCCAAACAGCAGCGCGCCGTCACCCGCACGATCAAGCAATCGCGCAACACACTGCTGGGGCTCTGAGCCCCGAATCGCGAAAACGCCCTCTTCCCCAACCGGAGCCTGAAGTCTCCGGTTTTTTTGTGCCATGCCGCCCACAGGTTTCAACGGCGACCGCTCCACGTCCGCCTCTCACGCGCGCACTGCGGTCACGCGCACGTATCGCAGCACGGCACGAAACTTCGCACAGCTCGCGCGGAGGCTCGCGGCGGGCGAGCTCGTGGCGGTGCCCAGCGAGACGGTCTACGGCCTGGCGGCCAACGCGCTCGATGCCGAGGCCTGCGCTAAAATTTTTGATGCCAAAGGGCGCCCCCACAGCGACCCGTTAATCGTCCACATCCACGACATCGCGCAACTCGCACAAATCGCCCGAGCGGGAACAATCGCCCAAAAACTCGCGCGCGCATTTTGGCCGGGACCACTCACTCTCGTTTTGCCCAAAACGGAAGCCGTCCCGTGCATCGTCACTGCCGGGCGCGACAGCGTGGCGGTGCGGATGCCGCGGCACCCGCTGTTTCTAAAACTGCTCGCGGCCTGCGGGCTCCCGCTCGCGGCGCCCAGTGCCAATCCCTTCGGCTACGTGAGCCCGACAAGTGCCGCACATGTAAAGGCCGGCCTCGGCGGCAAGATCAGCGCGATACTCGACGGCGGCCCCTGCGAGATCGGGCTGGAGTCCACGATCTTGGACGCCCGAGATGAACAGCGACTGCGCATCCTGCGCCCGGGCGCGATCAGTGCCGCGCAGCTCGCGCAAGTCGCCGGCTGCGCCGTGAGCGATTTTACCACCAGCTCCAGCAGCGCGACTGCCGCGCGCGCCAGAGTCCCTGCACAGCGCAGCAATGCCGAGCCCGCCGGCCAGGTCGCGCCCGGGCAGCTCAGCCGCCACTACAGTCCGCGCGCCCAAGTCATTCTTCACGAAAAAATCCCTTCGGAGCTGGCGGCCACGAGCAGGCCGACCGAAGCGCTTCTCTACTTCAGCAAGCCGCCTGCTGATCAGCCCAAAGGGCAGGCTCACCGCGACTGGCTGACAGCGACTGGCGACCAGGAAGAGGCCGCGCGCCGACTCTTCGCCAAGCTGCGTGAACTCGATGCAGCAGGTTTTAAAACGCTTCATGTCGAGCGCGCGCCAAGCGGGATTCTGAGCACGGCCATCAACGACCGGCTCCTGCGCGCAAGCCAGCGCGAGTAGCACCAACGAACGAATTACCGGACGGCGCGCCGGTGCAGCCGTTCGAGAATTTCGCTGCGCCGCTCGCCGCCGAAAAGACCGCCGTGAGAGATTCAGCTTTTGAGAAACTCGGCGAGCAGGCCGAGGAAGCGCGCGTTTTGCTCAGCCGTACCGACGGTCAGCCTGATCCACTCGGGTAAACCGTAAGCTGCGACAGGCCGGACGATCATCCCCTGCGTCTGCATCCACTGAAAACAGCGTGCGCCGTCGCCCACCTTGATCAGCAGAAAGTTGGCGACACTGGGCGCATACTCGACGCGCTGCGCATCCAGCCCGGCGGCGAGCTGGCGCAGGCCCGCCGCATTTTCGCGGCGGCAGCGTGCGACGAAGTCCACGTCGCCCAGTGCAGCGCACGCCGCTGCCTGCGAAATCGCATTCACGTTAAACGGTTGGCGCACGCGATTGAGCAGCGCGGCGAGCGCCTCGCTCGCGTAGCCGTAGCCGATCCGCAGTCCGGCCAGCCCGTAGATTTTTGAAAACGTGCGCAGACCAATCACGTGCCCGCCCGCTCGCCCCGCCCGCCCTTCTGCGAGCAGCGGCCGCAAGTCGGGCGCGGCAGCCGGATCGAGATACTCCGCATAGGCCTCGTCCACACAGAGGACGACGTGCCCGGGCAGCGCGCGCGCGAAGTCGAGGAGCTCGGCGGGCGAATGCGCAGCGCCAGTCGGGTTGTTCGGGCTAGCGACGAAAACAAGGCGCGTGCGCGGCGTCACCGCGGCCGCCATCGCGTCGAGGTCGTGAGCGCGGTCGAGCCGCATCGGCACGGTGACGGGCTTGGCACCAAAAAGCAGCGTGACGAGCCGGTAAACGACAAACGCGCAATCGCCCATGACGACCTCGTCACCCGCGCGCAAAAACACGTGGCCGAGCAGCTCGATGATTTCGTTGGAGCCGTTACCAATCACAAACTGGCGAGGCGAGAGGCCCCAGTGCTGGGCGAGGCGCGCCCGCAGCGCGACACAATCGCCGTCGGGGTAAAGCTCCGCCTGCGCGAGCGCGCGCTGGGCCGCGGCGAGCCCAAGCGGCGAGCCGCCAAAGGGATTTTCGTTGGAGGCCAGCTTGACGATGTGGTGCACGTCGAGCCCGAGCTCGCGGGCCACATCTTCGATGGGTTTCCCCGGTTCGTAGACGGGCTGTTTCTCCACTTCGGGGCGAGCGAGGGCGGCGAGCGTAGTCATGGCAAGTGCCTATGGAGAGAGCCGCAGCTTCGCGCAGCAAGCGTGCGCTGAGCTCAGTCTGTGTGCACCAGTGGAATGGGCGGCACCTCGACCCAGCGCATGCCCGCCGCTTCGGCGGCGCGGATGCCGAGCGCGGCGTCCTCAAAGACGAGGCACTGCTCGGGCGGCACGCCCATTTTTTCGGCGGCCAGCAGAAAGGTGTCCGGCGCAGGCTTGCCGTGAGCGACATCATCGGCCGTCACGATCACGGGGAAAAGCTCGGCGAGGCCATGCGCGTGCAGCGTATCGCGGACGATGTGGCGCAGCCCGCCGGAAGCCACGCTGACGGGGCGGCCCTCGGCGGCGCGGGCCCGCGCAAACGCGACGACGGGCTCAATGAGTTTGGCCTCGGAGAGCATATCGACAAAGCGCAGCTCCTTGGCATCGCGTACGGTGATGGGGTCAAAGCTCGTGCCGTAGTGCGCGTTAAACGTCTGCACGACCTTCTCGGTGGGCGAGCCGCCTTGCGCGTAGAAGAGCGCTTCGTCGAGGACGGGCTTCAGGCCAAACTCGCGCAGCGTGTCGCGCCACGCGAAGTAGTGCAGCGGCATGGTGTTCACCAACGTGCCGTCGAGATCGAAGATGTAGCCTGCGAAGTCGCCTTCAGGGATGTTGAGCTGCATGATCGCCGCCCACTCGATCAAAGGCCGCAAAGGGCTTCGACTGTTTTATTCCCACTACGCGTGGGGCGGGGGACGGTGTCCCCTGCCATTTACTGTGCGGTTTGCTGCCGTGCGTTCCGCACGGCAGCAAACCGCACAGTTGGGAATGCCCCGATCTCCGATCAGGGTTACAGACTCAAACAGCATTTACCCGTTAACCTAAGAACTCGCCCCAATGGGTTTCCGCTTCATTCGCATTTAATGCCCCACTCCCTGTCGTAAAACGACAGGGAGGAAGTCCTTTCAATTTGGGAATCGAGCTTCGGCGCTACGCGCCGAGGCCGATTCCCAAATTCAATGGCACGTGGCGCCACGCCACCGCCCCACGCGCAGTGAGGTCTTCGACCCGTTTATTATGCGCGCGGCTCTTTCATCTGGCGGCGCACTCGTTGGTGCGCCGTCGGCTTCGACCCGTTTTTATTGCGCGTCGCTTCTCAATGGCCGGCGCGCGGGTTGGCCTTTTCCTGGGCGCGGATTTCGGCGTTGCTGCGCACCTTCTTTCGGGCGGCGCCCCTGTAGCCTTCCCTGGTCTTGATCAGCGGGCCTTTTGCGAGACGCGCCTTCGCTTCGCGGATGGCCTTGCCGTATTGCGGCAGCCACTGCGCTTGGGCGACGAGCATCTCGTCCACGAGCTGCCAGACTTCGGGCGGGTTACAGACTGCGCCGACGAGCGGGTCGATCAGCATCGCCTGGCGCAGCAACTGGATGTCGCCCTTTACGGCAGCCTCGACTGCGAGGCGCTGCACGGAGATGCTCGCGTTGCACACGGCGGCGCAGCCCAGCGGCAAGTCGCCGTACTGGGGCATATTGATCCCGAAGCGGTCAACGAAGCCCGGTGCCTCGATGATCGCATCGGCGGGCAGGTTGGAGATCGTGTTGCCGTTTACCTGGTTGAAGTGGTGCCGGTAGACGCGGCCCGTTTCGAGGGCCTCAACGATGTGGCTGCCGTGTTCGGCGCTGCGATTTTCCGGGGTAAACTTGAACGGTTCGGGGCGCTTCCCGCCGCCAAACTCCTCTTCGAACCAGTGGCGCCCTTCGGTCACGACGCGCAGGTAGCCGCCGGTCTCGCCCTGAATCCAGCTATCGTAGCCAATCCACTTTTTGATCTCGCCCGGCCGCTTGCGGTACCAGGGGAGGTACTCGCTCAAGTGCCCGTTCGACTCGGTCGAATAGTGGCCGAAGCGGCGGATCATATCGATGCGCACCTTCTCCGTCTTTGACTGGATGGGGTGCCGCTCGAAGGCCGCGAGCAGCTCTTCGGTCGAAACATCGCGCCCGTTAACGCGCACCGTGGTGTACCAGGTTTGGTGGTTGATCCCCGCGCAGATGACATCCACTTCGCTCTCCTCGACGCCGAGCACTTGCGACATGGCCCAGATCCCGCCCTGCACGCCGTGGCAAAGGCCGACCGTGCGCACGCCGCCATAGACGGTGGCCGCCCAGGTCATCATCGCCATCGGGTTGGCATAGTTGAGCAGCAGGCAGTTCGGCGCGGCGACTTCGCGGATGTCTTTACAAAAGTCGAGAATCGCGGCGATGCCGCGCTGGCCGTACATGATCCCACCCGCGCAGAGCGTGTCGCCCACGCACTGGTCGATGCCGTACTTGAGCGGGATCTCGATATCGTACTGGAAGGCCTCGATCCCGCCGATGCGCACCACGCAGAACACATAGTTCGCGTCGCGCAGGGCATCGCGCCGATTGGTCGTCGCGCGGATTTTGGTTTTCAAGCCATTGGCGGCAATATCGCGGCGGCAGATCTCGGCCACCATATCGAGGTTGCGTTTGTTGATGTCCGTGAAGCTGAGCTCGATGTTGGCGAACTCAGGCACGGTCAAAAGATCAGCGACCAGCTTGCGGGTAAACCCGATGGAGCCGGCGCCGATGAAGGCGATTTTTAGCGAGGGAGTCTTGGGGGCGGATTTTTTTGGGGGCATGGCGCGGCGTGCAAAAGACGAAGCACACTGCAACTACAAGTGAGATTACTCAGGCCACGTATTGTTTTTACGGAGGGGGACAGCGCCTCCCTTCCACTTACGCTCACGCGACACGATGTTGCACGCAGCACACTCCCTCCCCGCCAACGCGGGGGGAGGGCCGATTTGTGCAGCCCCTCCGCCAAGCCGACTGCCCCCGGCCAACGCGCCAGCGGAGACGCTCAGTTTGCGGTGCTCCCCGAGTCGCGCGTGTAAATGGCCGGCGGGGATGCGCCCGCCGCCTTAGCGGCGGACGCCGCGGTGCAGGCGGCTGGCGGGCTTGGGCTCGGTGTTGCCCGCGACAGTTTCGTCGAAGAGCGCGGAGTAGATGTAGGGGAAGCCGTCGATTTTTTTGCGCTCTACGCTCACGCCCATGTAGCGCTCGATCGAGCGGGCATCGCGCACGTCTTCCTCGGTCACGAGCGTAAAGGCATCTCCACTGGTCTGCGCGCGGCCCGTGCGGCCGATGCGGTGCACGTAGTCCTCGGCATTTTCGGGCACGTCGTAATTCACCACGTGAGACACGCCCGCGATGTCGAGCCCGCGCGCCGCAATGTCGGTCGCGACGAGCACTTCAAATTGCCCGCTCTTAAACCCCTGGAGCGCCTCGACGCGCTCGCGCTGGCTGCGGTCGGAGTGCAGCACGCCGACCGTGTGGCCGCTCTCGCGGAGCCGCGCGGCGATCCGGTCTGCGCCCATCCGCGTGCGGGTAAAGACGATCACGCTCTTAAACTCGGTCTGCTCAAGGAGCCGTTGCAGGAGATCAAACTTCTGCGAAGCGACGACCGGGTAAAACGCATGCGCGACAGTCTCCGCAGGCGAGCGCTGGCGGCCTATCTCGACCTTCACCGGATCGCGCAGCGCCCAGCCTGCCAGCGAGGCGATTTCCGGCGGGAGCGTCGCGGTGAAAAAGAGCGTCTGCCGCGAAGCGGGCGTCTGCTGGACGATACGCTTCACGTCGGGCAGGAAGCCCATGTCGAGCATCCGGTCGACCTCGTCGAGGACGAGGATATCGACGTCGGCCAGCGAGCAGTTGCCCTGCTCCAGGTGGTCGAGCAGTCGCCCGGGCGTGGCCGCGAGGATGTCCATCCCGCGGCGCAGATCCTCGACCTGCTTCCCGTAGCCCACACCGCCGTAGACGATCGTGACATTCAGGTCGGTAAACTTGGCGTAGTGCTGAAACGCTTCCTCCACCTGGAGCGCGAGCTCGCGCGTGGGCTCCAGGACGAGGCAACGCAGCGAGCCGTGAGTGCCGAGCCGCTGGATGATGGGCAGCGCAAAGGCGGCAGTCTTGCCCGTGCCGGTCTGCGCCGAGCCGATCAGGTCGCGGCCTTCGAGGATCACGGGGATCGACTGGGCCTGAATCGGCGTAGGCTCGGTGTAGCCCTTTTCCTGCACGGCGTAGGCGAGCGGATCGGAGAGGCCGAGCGCGGAAAACGCGGTGTCCATCTTGGGCACATCGATCGGCACGGCGGGCTTGATCGGCTCGCGGCGCGGGTGCTCGAAATCGCTGTCGCGGCGGGAGCGTGGCGAGGACTTCGCCGCACCGGAGCCGGAGCGGGCCCCGCCGCGTTTGCGGCGCGGCGCATCACCGTCGGGACGCTCAGCGCGCTCGCCGCCGCTGCCTCGGGAGGGGCGCGGGCTGCGGCCCTCGGAGCGCGGCTTGCCAGTGCTCCGCGCGCGATCACTCGCCCCAGCGGGGCCACTGTTCTTCGCACCGCGTGAGCTGCGGTTTTTGGGGTTGGCAGGAGTAGCGGTTTTACCGCCCGCGCTCGGGCGTTTCTTTTTATCGGCTGACTTGGCGGGAGCGAAGGCTCCGCGCACAGCCGCAATGATCTTCTTAAACATAGGAAGCCAGCGAGGTTTCAGGGCTTCCCCCTTCATTGCAAGGGGTCTTCGACCCTTGTTTTATCTGGCGCGCTGTCGTTGCCAGCGCGTCTGCGTCTGGGGGCTTGGCCTTCGATGAGGTGGGGGCGCCCCTTCTCCCTCCCCTTCTTCAAAAAACAAAAAAAACGGCGGGCCTTTTGATGCCCGCCGTAAAGGGGAAGGGAAGCGCACGTAAGAGAGCGTGCGCTCCGGAGTTTCGTTTCGCTCTCGCTCAGGCCGTCACGATGCCGGCCTTGATGCAGTAGCGCACGAGGCTGGCGACGTCGTGCACGTCGAGCTTTTCCATCGCGTTGGCGCGGTGCTTCTCGACCGTGCGCACGCTGAGGTTGAGCTGGCCGGCGACCTCCTTGGAGGAGAAGCCTTCGCTGACGAGGCCCACGATTTCGAGCTCGCGCGGCGTGAGCGTCGCGGCAGCGGCAAGCGAAGGCGCGGACGGCGGCGGCTGGGTGTGCGGCGTGCGGTAGAAGCTCGGCTCGGGCTTGTCCTCCGCGTTCGGAATCGGGGGCACGCTGGCCGCAAAGAACATCCCGCCGCGCATCACCGCCTCGACGGCCTGGAGGACGTAGCTCAGCGGCGCGGTCTTGTCTACCATGCCGTGCACTCCGGCGCGCAGCAGGCGGGCGGGCAGGTCGCCATCGGGGTGGCCGGTGAGTACGAGGATCCGCGTCCCGGGGGACTGCGCACGCACTTCCTTGACGATCTCCATGCCGTGCACCTCGGGCAGATACATGTCGACGACGAGGAGCTGCGGTTTTTCCTGGAGACAAAAGTCAAGCCCGGTTCGGCCATCAGAGAACTCCCCTACGAGCTGGAGGCCGCTAACTTTTTTAAGAGCTAGGCTAAGCATTTGGCGGAAAACCGTCTCGTCTTCGATGATGACCGTTTTGGATGGCATAAGTAGTAGTGATGTTGTTAGAAAAAGAACCCGCTTCGATGTGAGGGGGAGACATGCATATGTTCCCGCCTATCTACCCCAAAAGAAGGAATTCATAAGTAATAAAGCGTACCTTATAAGTAGAGTCCTTTTCAGAGGGAAAGTGCCGAAGAAAACGCGTATCAAATCTGGTGCGATCAAGGCGTTCCCGGAGGGAAAAGACGCAGGCGTCCAGGCAGGGGAATAACTGGGGAAATGGATCGGGGTAGTGAGGGCTGCGACACATAGAAAAACACCTTGCCCAAAGGGCAAAATATCTTGCTCGCGGCAGTCTCAAGCCAAGCCAAGCCAAGCCAAGCCCAACGCAACGCAAATCGCGAGAGCTGAAGGGCGGCTAAAGCGCAGCGAGCAGCCCGCGCAAAGTCCGTGCCTCGCGCAGGAAGCTCTCCGCAGTCCCACCGGGGACAAACTCCAGCATCGCGGCGCGCTGCTTCGTAAGCGCAGTAGCGGGGGCGGCGGCCGCTACGCTCAGAAATTCCTGCCAGCGGCCCACCCCCTCGGACAAGGGGTAGGCGTCAGTGCCTCCGCCTTCGCGGCGGCTCCATTGAAACACGTGCAGGTGCGAGAGCTTCGGCGCCATTGCGCGCAGCCCCGCCAGGCAGTCCGCCTCGCTCATCCCCACCGGCGGTTGCCAGTAGCTGTAGAGGTTCGGGTGGATGGCCTCCTCGAAAAAAAGGCGGCGCGCACTCTCGTTGGTATCGGTGAGCGTGCCTCCGTGAAACTCGGTGGCCACCTGCACGCCCGCGCCCGCCGCCAGCTCGGCGATGCGCACCAGGTCTTCGACTACGCGCGACCGCGTGCCCGCAGCCTCCGCATCGGCAGAGCCCTGCCTGCCCGCCCACACGCGGATCGCAGGCGCCCCGAGCATCACCGCCGTCTCCAGCACGCGCATAAACTCGATCGCATCGTGGCCTTCGGCCTGTGCCTGCTCGCTGTACGCCGCGCGGTAGTAGCTCCCATAGGCCGCCACCGCGAGGCCCGCGTCGCGCGTCCGGGCGCGCACGTCACGCGCACGGGCGAGGTCGCCATGCGGCACATGCACATCGCCGCCCCACTCGATCACCTCCAGCTCCGCACGCTGCACGAGCTCGATAATTTCTGTGGGATTCAGATTCCGGAACGTGATCGAGACCAGGCCCGACACCAAAGGGGTACGCACACTCATCGTGCCTCCCATAAGGCCGCGGATGAGTTCGTTTGCCAAGCCTCACCGCAGTGCCCAACCTTCGCCGCATGAAGACGACTCTTCGCTTTCTTCTGATCTTCGCCACGCTGGGGCTTCTGGCTGGCTGCAACACATTTGAGAAACGACTCTCCAAGCGGCCCGGAGTATTTGAAACGCTGGATCCCGACACGCAGGCCAAGGTGCGCGCAGGCATCGTCGATATCGGCTACACGCCCGACATGGTGTTCCTCGCCATCGGCTCGCCCGACTCGCGCAGCGACCACATCACCGCCACCGAGCGCAAGGAGGTCTGGATCTACAACGCCTACCACCGCGACTACCAAGGCGTGCAGCACCTCGGCTACCACCGCTACCTGCGCTACAACCCCGTCACCCAGACTTACTACCCGCTCTACATCCCGATCATGGCCGACGTGTACTCCGACCGCGTGGAGCTGCGGCTGCGACTCGTCTTTGAAGAGGGCAAGGTCTCGCAAATCGAGCAGGTCATCTGAGCCCACACACGAGCGCTCAGCTCACCAGAATAAACGGGGCGAAGACTCCCACTGCGCGTGGGGCGGTGGCGGGTCGCCACTTCCATTTAATTTGGGAATCGGCTTCGGCACTGCGTGCCGAAACACGATTCCCAAATTTAACCGGACACTCCCCCCGTCGTTTCGCGACGGGGGCAGAAGCCCAAAACGCGGCTGGAGCGGAAACCCATTGGGGCGCGACGAAAGGGTTTACGGGGTAAGTCGGCCTTTGGTCGGGCAGTTTCCAACTGTGCGGCTTGTTTGTCGGACGTAAGGCCCGATGAACAAACCGCACAGTAAATGGATGCAGGCACCGCCTGCCGCCCCCCGCGGGGTCAGGGACCCATTTTATTGGCCGCAGCGTCGTTGCCGCTGCGCGCAGAGCTTCGCCCCTTCTTTTGGGCGAGTCGCTCGCTGGCGGCTCGTCAGCTTCGACTCTTCTTGTGGGTAGCGACAAAGAACGGGCTTGCATCGGGCCGCATAAATAAGTTCACCTCACCGCGCCTGTAGGGGTGTCCTCCGCGGAGGGCTGAGATTGCGGCACGATACGGCTGCTGGACCCTTCGAACCTGAAACGGATCATGCCGACGAAGGAAACAGCAGGCGCACGTAGGTAGAGAGCGCGCCGAAAAAACACACCGGTCACGCGCCCTCGCGTGCGCCGCCTTTCGCTGGAGCGACCGCATCGGGAACGAGCAGCAGGCAATCACCCTCGACCCACTGCTCCCCATGCGAATCCCCCTACTCCGCCGCGCGGCGCTCCTCGCCGCTGCCAGCTACGCCGTTTTTTCGGCACCCGCTGCGCAGCTCTCCGCCGCCGCCGAAGCGGCCCATCCGTCCGCCCGCGGTGGCGGACTCGATGCGGCCGACGACTTCGTGCAGCTCGACCGTTTCGAGGTCGCG
>NZ_LSZQ01000010.1 GCF_001580015.1 Cephaloticoccus primus | reverse complement strand
CCGCTCGACGACTCGATCAACCCGCTGGTGCGCGCCAGCGAAGGGCTCTTTGGCGACATGCGCGGCCCACTCGATACGCCGCGCGCGGCCTCCACGATCACGCAGGCTCTGTTGCGCGAGCGCGGCATCGGCGGCGTACACGAGTTCACCGCCTACGCGCCGGGCACCGCCGCAAACTCCAGCTACGGCAAGCTCACCAGCCCGCGGATTCGCGGCGACAACGCCGAGACCTTCGTCAACGGCCAGCGCATCAGCTACAATCGCTTCGGCGTCTTCCCCTCGTTTAACGGAGTCGAGTCGCTCGACGTAGTGCGCGCGCCCGGCTCGGCGATTTACGGCAGCGGCTTCATGACCGGCGGCTACGTCAACTACGTCACCAAGCGACCCCAGTTTACGCCCCAGACCACGCTCACCCTGCGCGTGGGAACCTGGGTGCCCGGCGGCGGCTCCGGCTCCTCCTCCTGGCTCAACGGCTCGTGGCAAATCGACACCAGCGCGCCCACGCCGAGTGGCCGCTCTGCATGGCGAGTCAGCTACGAAGGCAAGTACGACAAAACCTTCTTTCGCCGTGCGGGCCCGGGCGCACGCGACGACCGCCAGGACCTCTTCCTCGCATGGACGCAAAACCCGCGCGCGGATGGCGCGCTCACGCTCGACGCCAACCTGCAAATACTCTGGCAAGCCGCGCCGCAGCTCCTCGGCGTAAACCGGCCCAGCCAGGAACTCATCGACCACGGCCTTTATTACGGCGGCACGCTGCCCGACCTCGGCATCAATCCGGACACGGGCGCAATCGCGGGCACGCTCCCCAGCCAAACGCCTGTGCGACTGCGGCGCGATGCGACGCTGCTCTCCGCCGAAGACTTTTCCAACGCCACGCTCGCCCGCGCACAGTTTATCGCTACCTCACGGCCCGGCGCCTCGCGCAAATTCGTCAACCGCACGCTCACCGAGTTCGTCCACCGACGCCGCTATCACGACTTCGAGTACGCCGAGTACGTGGAGCAACTCACAGTCGAAAACCGCAGCGAGTGGCACGCGCAGTTTGCCCTTGGCGGCCTCGCCCACGCGCTGATCGCAGGCGGCACGCTCCGCTACGAGGAGCGCGAATCGTACACGAACTACTTCAACGAATACTTCTTCCAGTACGACTTGAGCACCCCACCCGGCCCTCCCGCCTTGGGCGGCAACGACTACAGCCACCCGCGCAACTACCCGAGCTCGTACTGGCCGGGATACGTGGGGCCGGGCGGACGGCTGTTTTTCCCTTCCTCTCTGGGCAGCCCGGAAACCGGTCACTCCAGACTGTGGAACCCCGCGCTGTTTGCGCAGGACGATGTGCAGCTCGGCGACTCGCTCGCGCTCCTCACCGGACTGCGGCTCGACGGCTTTATCGCGGAGGCGCGCGACTTGCTCGACGAAGCAGTCGGCACCGATTGGCACGACAAGCACAGCTCCAGCGAGTTGTCCTGGAACGCCAGCCTGCGCTACAAGCCGCGCGCCCTCGACGAGCGCGTGTCGCTCTACGCCACCTACCAGCGCGCCTACGCGGTGAGCGGCCACTCAGCAGGCGGCGGCCTCATGCTCAAGGCCGACCCGAGCGACCCGACGCGCGGCGTGATCGACGCCAGCGACTTCAGCAACCTCAGCGAGCTCGCCGAGCTGGGCGCCAAGTTCGCCCTGCGCGACAACGCGCTCTACCTCGGCCTCGCGCTCTTCGACCAGCGGCGCAGCGAGATCGAGCTGGGCGGAAAGCGCAAAGCGCTGAAAGCGCGCGGCGCCGAAGTGGAGCTCGTCTACCAGCCGCACGCGCGGCTGAGCTCCACGCTCAATCTGGCCCTCACCGATGCACGCTTCGACCACTCGACCGCCAGTGAGTCGGGCGGCACTTCCATCTATAATATCTACGCGGAGGGCGCAGGCCCGGGCGGCCTCGGAAATGGACGCGGCTTCACTTGGGACACGCTGCCACCAGCCGATTACCGGCTCCCGGGGCACTCGCGCCTGGTCGTAAACGCGAGCAGCTCCTACCAGCTCAAATCCGGCTTCGGCGCGGGGCTGGGCGCAAGCTGGCACAGCGAGCAGCCGAGCAATCTGCGGCGCGAGTACCACATCCCCGAGCAGCTCTTCCTCGACCTGTTTTTCTTTTATCGAGGGGCAAAATGGAGCGCGAACCTCGACGTGCTCAACGCACTCGACCGCAAAAACTGGACGCACAATGGCGACAGTTTTTCGAGCAACATGCTCATCTGGCAAGAGCTGCCGCTGCGACTCGAAGGCTACCTCAAGCGCAGGTTCTAGCCAATGCGCGGAATGCGGCACGCAGCGCCAAGGCTCGCCCCGCTCGCCTGTGCGGCGGCGGCTCTGCCTCCAGCGCGACGAGCGGGCGAGCTCTTCGAGCGGGACGCCAGTCTCTCACTGCGCGCCGCCGCACTTGATCTTCGCGCGACCTTGGGTTGGGCTGCCGCGCCATGATTTCCTTGCTCGAAGGAGGGGGCGCCAAGCCCGGCAAAAAGGCGCAGGATAAGGTGCTCCTCCTGCGCCTGGGGATCATCGGCTCGGAGCCGCCCATCTGGCGGCGGCTCGTCGTGCGCGAGAGCATGTGGCTCTCGCAACTGCACGAGGCGATACAGGTGCTCTTCGACTGGTTCGACTACCAGACACACACCTTCCTGCTCGGCGACATGCGCGCAGGAAGCCCCGTGCAGCAGGGCGAGCTCCTCGTCGAGGACGACCGCGACATCACACTGGTCGATCTCAATCTGGAGCAGCTCGGCGAATTCGTTTACGAATACCACTTTGGCGAGACGTGGCGCGTAGGCATCACACTGGAAAAGGTCGGGCCCGTGGAGCCCGGCCACGCTTACCCGCAATGCATCGCAGGCGAGCGCGCCGGCCCACCCGAAGACTGCGGCGGACTGGAAGCCTTTGCCGATATGCTCCACTGCATCCAGGAGCCCGAATCCGAGCTCGGTAAAGAATGGCTCCAGTGGCTCGGCGAAAGCTACGACCCCACACAGTGCGACCTGGAAAAAATCAACAAAACCCTGCGCAAACAACTCCGCGGCACCTAGTCGCAAGGATTCCCTCCCACTACGCGTGGAGCGGGGTCTTCGACCCTTTTATTTTGCGAGCCGCTCGTTGGCGGCTCGTCAGTGTCCCCTGCCATTTACTGTGCGGTTCGTGCATCGCGCGTTCCGCGCGATGCACGAACCGCACAGTTGGAAAAGCCCGACCTCTGGTCGGGTAGGAGATTAACACGTAAACTTTTTCGCCGAGCCCAAATGGGTTTACGCTTCATCCGTGTTTTGGGCTCCGGCACCTGTCGTGAAACGACAGGGGGAATTCATGTAAATTTGCGATTTTTTCCGGGCGCACAGCGCACGGGCAAAACCGCAAATTGAATGGAAGTGGCGACCCGCCACCGCTCCACGCGCAGTGGGAGGTCGGTGACCTCGGCCATTTTGCGTTCGGCTCGTTGGCCGAACGCACGGCAAAGGGCCGGCTCCAGGTGCGCCTGCAACAATTGTGTAACGGGGGCGAACATCTGCTTGACGGAGTTTACGTGGAGCGCACGGTGGCGGCGTTGTTCTTTACCACCCGTGTTTGTGGTCGGCCACGAGGGATTGGGATTAGCCGATCCCTCCGTCCGCCCATGAACACAAAGACCAAGATCATGTTCGTTATGCAGCCCGGTGGCTTCGGTGCCACGGGGGCAGTCCTCTCGACCAGTGAGCGTGAAAGCGTTTCGCAGGTTGAGGACCTCGGCTGGCCAAAGCGCCGCAACGTCGGGGTATGCTCGGCCACGCGCCGGGTAGAGGCTCCTGCCGCTGCCATGCGAACACTTGATAACCAGAACTGGATACGCACGGTCGTGAGCCTTCCCAAGGCCCTGGGCCGGTCGGTCTGGTCTCCGCTCACCCGGCTGACCCAAAAGCCGAGTCGGGCGATTTAACCAAAGAAAATCATACCGGGGTGTGGGAGTTGTTTCCCACTCCCCGGTTTTTTTGTGCCCTGTGTTTTCCCGCGCCGCCCGCTGCGTGGCCGGCAAAAAAAAGCGGGCCGCCCCCGAAAGGGCAGCCCGCTGTCGTAATCCTCAAAAACGCTTCGCTGTGGCAGCGCGCCTGCATTTTGCGCCGCGCCGCCATTCACTCGGGGGCGTATCCGCCGCCCCGCTTCGGCTAGAAGCTGTAGGTCAGGGTCAGCCGCACATTGCGGCCCGGGTATCCGGCGAAGTTGCCGCGCGAGTTTGCCTGCCACAGGGTCTTCTTGTCGGCGAGGTTCTCGACGTTGAGCTGCAAGCGCAGGTCTCCGTAGTCGTAGCTCGCGCCCGCATTGTAGATCGTGCGGGCGGGCAGATAGAAGCTGATCTGCGCGAGCTCGGCCAGAGCGGTGTACTGCATCTCGGGCCGATCTCCGGCGACTTTACCCACGTGGTTAAATCCGGCGAACACGCTGAGCCCCTTCACCGGCCCGCGGGAGAACCCGTATTTGAGCAAGCCGTTGTAAGTGGTGTCTGCGATGTTGGGCTGCGGGATCCCGGTGGGCTCGCGCAGCTTCATGTCCGTAAAGCTGCCGATGACGGTGAGGTTGGGCGTGATCCCGCCCACGATATCGAGCTCGAAGCCCCTGTTCGTGATGTCGAAAAGGAAGTACTCCGGCTCGGTATTATCAAAGAAGTAGAGCGGGTTGGTGGTGATGACGCGGTCTTGCTTGAGGTCGAAGTACGCGCTCGTGATCGAGAGCCGCCCGTTAAAGAGCTCCAGCTTCAGGCCGACTTCCTCTTGCTCTCCCTTTTGCCAGAACACCTCGTTATTCGCCAGTCCCGCTTCGGCGTTTTCCGAGTGGCTGAAGTAGAGGGAAACCTGCGGGAGCACTTTTACGAGAGCCGCATAGAAAGGCGTGTCATGATGATCGCGCAGCGGAGCGCCCTGAGTGTCGGTCAGCATGTTTAGCCAGTCGGGCCGGTTTACCCAAATACGCGAGGTGCCGCCGCTGAGCAACACGCGGTCTTTGAAGAGGCCAAGCTGGGTCGTGCCGTAAGCTTGGGTCTTCGTGTTGCGCGGGTTCACGAGATGCCGCGATATACTATCCACACCATCCGGTCGGCCGGGATTATCGGTCGGGTAAGGGTGCTTGCTGAAGTCCCAGTCGGGGACCGATCCGGGCGCACTCTTCCGGTCTCTCAGCTTGTCGTAGGAGCGGCCGCGCATCCCACCGACCACAAGCTGGAGCGTCGCCAAGGCATCGCGGCCCACGCCGCCAAACTCCCAGCGTCCAGCCAGGTCCATCTGGTAGTGCGCCTCGTTGAAGTAGTGGCTCCGGCTGGTCGCCCAGCGTTGGGAAACATAGGTGCCGTACTCGGGAGCCGCAGTCGCGACATAGGGGTTGGTCACCCAGTCGTGGGGCAGGCTCGGGTTCTGCAAGAGCCAGCGCTGCCCGGGTGTGTAAACACCCGTCATCGGGTTATAACGCTCCTTGGGATGAACCTTGTTGGGATCGTCACTCCCACCAAAACCACCCGCTTCCTGGTGCGAGTAGTGCCGCAGGGCGGCCAGACGCAGGTTCAGGTGCTCCCCGAGTGTGGTCGTAAACTCGACCGTGCCGCGCCGCACATGCGAGTCGCGAAACTCCGCATCGCTCGCGCCATTGGCCCCATCGTAGACGAAATGCTCGTCGACCGAATCGAGCGAGATCACGCCCCCGCTCGCCACATCGGGGCGCAAGCGCAGTCGGGCCGGATAAACCGCAGCGCCCTCAGTTCTCCAGTTTACGAGGTAGCCCTTTAGCTTGAGCTGGGCTTTGGGCGAGATCGCCCACGTCAGCATCGGGTTTAGCGTTTTGTTGATAATCTTCCCCGGGACAGTGGAGTGCGCATCCTGGTAGCCCGCGATCACCCGATAGGCAAAACGCTCCGTGCCCGGCACTGGCCCCGTGATGTCGTAGCCGATGCGGTTGCCGAAATATTCATCGGCCAACTCCAGGCGCAGCGTCTGCGAGCGCTCAAACTGCGGGCTCTTGGTAAACACGGTGGAGGAGCCGCCGGGCGCTCCGGTCGGTGCGAGGATCGCATTGGGGCCTTTCACGATCTCGATGCGATCCATGACCATCGGGTCCAGGTTCGCCTGAAACGAGTTCATCGTCACGAAGTTGTCGATCGCCGAGCCATAGATCCCAAAGCCGCGGATCACCTGCCGGTCGGAGATCCCGCTGGCCCCGCCGAGGAAACTATGCCCCACGCCGGAGATGTATTGGGTCGCATCGATCAGGGAGGTCGCGCCTATGTCGCGGATAAACTCGCCGGAGACGACATTGATCGTCGCAGGCGTGTCGATAAGCGCTTGGCGGATACGCGCGCCGCTCGTGGAGACAGGCACAGTGTAGGCATTCGCGCGCTCCGCCGAGACCTCAAAGGGCGACAGGTAGACCAGCTCTTCGTCGAGAGCCTGGTCGGCAGGGCCGCTGAGGCCCGACGCGTTTTGGGCGAGGCCCGCGAGAGGCACTCCGAAGGCCAGTAATGTGGGCACAAGCAATTTGTGCAGTTTCATACGCTTGGGTTTGGTTGGGTTACAGGAAAGCCGCTTCGCTCGAATCAATCCCGAAGTCGAAACGGCCCAGGGTCAGGGCTACCTGGATGCCGCGGAAGCTACCCAACACAAGTACAGTTACTACGCATTTATTGCCATAAGAGAGACTTAGGGGAGCCAGAAGCCACTCTTACTCCCCCCCTCTGCCCCCGCTCCCGACGCACAGGCCAAAAAATGGGAGACGCGGAAAACGTCTCCCATTCGCAGACGCGCCAACGCGAACAACGCACCCGCCCGACTCAAAGCGCAGGTGCCCCCCCGCCGCTCCGCGCCTTACTTCAGCGCGAGTTTTTTGCTCGGCTGCGGGGGCCCGAACTCGCTGCGCAGCCAATCGTCGATCAGCCCTTTTTCGTGGCGCAGCGGATCGTTTTGGCGATTGTCCAGGCGCATCTGAAACGCGAGATCGTGGAGCCGCCGCGAGCCTTCCTTCAGCACTGCGCCGGATGCATCGCTCAGCACGAAGTCCAGCTCAATCACCGGAGGGTAGATCCCTTTGACGAGCCGGATGTCCTGCGCGCGCCCCCAAGGCTCGTAGTCGCCCGCCATATCGATGTCCTTGACGGTGATCTTGAGGTGCTGCCCCTCCGGCACGTGGCGCGCGCTGCTCTCCACCAAGTAGCGGCGCACTTGCTCGGCATTGGCAGCCTGCCCTTTCGCGGTGGCGATCAGCGCGTCTTTCACATCGGTGAAGTTCTCGGGGGCGATCAGCTCGACCTCCACCTTCGCGGCATTCGCTGCGGCGAGCGCAGCGGCATTTTTACCGCCGAGGCTCTCGCAGCCCGTGAGCAGCCCCAGCAAGGGAGAGATGAGGATAAAAGCAGTCGTCGTTTTCATGTCGTTTTACCTCCTGAAAGTAAGCGTGATAATGGCGAAGTTCCCTACAACCGTGATCTTGCTGACGGGATAATCCAATATACGAAAAACTGCAAATTCGCCCCGCAGGAAACACACAAACTTCGGCGTGCGGACTTTAACCGCCAGTCGCCAGCCGGGCAGGCTCGGGCCGCACAGCGCAGCATGCACGGGGAGCGAAAATCGCGGCAACTGAAAGCGGGCTTGCCTCGGCAGGACTAAGTACTCCTACCCTCAGCGCGCCTGTAGGGAGCTCCTCAGCGGAGGGTTTGCGGTGCGATACGCTCCCGTTTTGCCCGCCATCGCTGCGGAAGGCCACCCAAGCAAACCACTTATGCAACCCTCCCTACTCCGCCGCGCGGCGCTCCTCGCCGCTGCCAGCTACGCCGTTTTTTCGGCGCCCGCTGCGCACGTCTCCGCCGCCGCAGCAACCGCCTATCCGTCCGCCCACGGTGGCGGACTCGATGCAGCCGACGACTTCGTGCAGCTCGACCGTTTCGAAGTCGCCGGCCTCCCGCTCGACGACTCGATCAACCCGCTGGTGCGCGCCAGCGAAGGGCTCTTTGGCGACATGCGCGGCCCGCTCGATACGCCGCGCTCGGCCTCCACGATCACACAGGCGCTGCTGCGCGAGCGCGGCATCGGCGGCGTACACGAGTTCACCGCCTACGCGCCGGGCACCGCCGCCAACTCCAGCTACGGGAAACTCACCAGCCCGCGGATTCGCGGCGACAACGCCGAGACCTTCGTCAACGGCCAGCGCATCAGCTACAACCGCTTCGGCGTCTTCCCGTCGTTTAACGGCGTCGAATCGCTCGACGTGGTGCGCGCGCCCGGCTCGGCGATTTACGGCAGCGGCTTCATGACCGGCGGCTACGTCAACTACGTCACCAAGCGCCCGCAGTTTACGCCGCAGACCACGCTCACCCTCCGCGTCGGCACCTGGGTGCCCGGCGGCGGCTCCGGCTCTTCCTCCTGGCTCAACGGCTCGTGGCAAATCGACACCAGCGCGCCCACGCCAAGTGGCCGCTCTGCGTGGCGGATCAGCTACGAAGGCAAGTACGACAAAACCTTCTTTCGCCGCGCGGGCCCGGGTGCACGCGACGACCGCCAGGACCTCTTCCTCGCATGGACGCAAAACCCGCGCGCAGGCGGCGCGCTTACGCTCGACGCCAACCTGCAAGTACTCTGGCAAGCCGCGCCTCAGCTCCTCGGCGTAAACCGGCCCAGCCAGGAGCTCATCGACCACGGCCTCTATTACGGCGGCACGCTGCCCGACCTCGGCATCAATCCGGACACGGGCGCAATCGCGGGCACGCTCACCGCCCAAACGCCCGTGCGACTGCGCCGCGATGCGACGCTGCTCTCCGCCGAAGACTTCTCCAACGCCACGCTCGCCCGCGCCCAGTTCATCGCCACATCGCGGCCCGGCGCCTCGCGCAAATTCGTCAACCGCACGCTCACCGAATTCGTCCACCGCCGCCGCTATCACACCGACGAGTACGCCGAATACGTGGAGCAGCTCATGATCGAAAACCGCAGCGAGTGGCACGCGCAGTTCGACCTGGGCGGCCTCGCCCACGCGCTGATCGCGGGCGGCACGCTCCGCTACGAGGAGAACAAGAGCTACAAAAACTACTTCAACGAATACATCTTCCAGTACGACTTGAGCGCCCCTCCCGGGCCGGACGGCAACAGCTACAACCATCCACGCGACTACCCGAGCTCGTACTTGCAGGGTTACCCGGGGCCGGGTGGGCGGCTGTTTTTCCCGGCCTCGTTTGGAAACCCGGAAACCGGTCACTCCAGGCTGTGGAACCCCGCGCTGTTTGCGCAGGATGATGTGCAGATCGGCGACTCGCTCGCGCTCCTCACCGGACTGCGCTTGGACGGCTTCGTGGCCGAAACGCGCGACTTGCTCGACGAAGCGGTCGGCACCGATTGGCACGACAAGCACAGCTCCAGCGAGCTGTCGTGGAACGCCAGCCTGCGCTACAAGCCGCGCGCCCTCGACGAGCGCGTGTCGTTCTACGCCACCTACCAGCGCGCCTACGCGGTGAGCGGTAATTCGGGCGGCGGCGGCATCATGCTCAAGGCCGACCCGAGCGACCCGACCCGCGGCGTGATCGACGCCAGCAACTTCAGCAACCTGAGCGAGCTCGCCGAGCTGGGCGCCAAGCTCGCCCTGCGCGACAACGCGCTCTACCTCGGCCTCGCCCTCTTCGACCAGCGGCGCGGCCAACTGGAGCGCGGCGGCCGTCTCCAAAAACGCAAGGCACGCGGCGCCGAAGTGGAGCTCGTTTACCAACCGCACGCGCGGCTGAGCTCCACGCTCAACCTGGCCCTCACCGACGCACGCTTCGACCACTCATCGGCCAGCCAATCCAGCGGCAGCTCCATTTATAATATCTACGCGGAGGGCGCAGGCCCGGGCGGCCTCGGAAATGGACGCGGCTTCACTTGGGACAAGCTGCCACCAGCCGATTACCGGCTCCCGGGGCACTCGCGCCTGGTCGTAAACGCGAGCAGCTCCTACCAACTCAAATCCGGCTTCGGCGCAGGGCTGGGCGCAAGCTGGCACAGCCAGCAGCCGGGCAATCTGCGGCGCGAGTACCACATCCCCGAGCAGCTCTTCCTCGACCTGTTCTTCTTTTATCGCGGGCCAAAGTGGAGCGCA
>NZ_LSZQ01000009.1 GCF_001580015.1 Cephaloticoccus primus | reverse complement strand
AACGCACTCGACCGCAAAAACTGGACGCACAATGGCGACAGTTTTTCGAGCAACATGCTCATCTGGCAGGAGCTGCCGCTGCGACTCGAAGGCTACCTCAAGCGCAGGTTCTAGCCGCTGCGCGGAATGCGGCACGCAGCGCCAAGGCTCGCCCCGCTCACCTGCGCGGCGGCGACTGCTGCTCTGCCTCCAACGCGGCGAGCAGGCGAGCGCTTCGGGGGAGCGCCAGTCTCTCGCTGCGCGCCGCCGCACTTGATCTTCGCGCAGCGGCGGCACACCTTGCCAACAAGGCCAGCCGGTATACGAGAAGCATTCGAAAAACTTTCCCGCGCTGGAGATCGCTCACCGATCCGAACGCGGGCATCGCCAACCCGCAGCTCGCCGCGCACCCGGCAGAATCCGCACGCCACCTTGTTCCCGAATCTACTACGCCTCAGCTCCCGCACGCCGCCGCCACCGGAGGCAGACCTCAACTTCGTCATCGAAGTCAACGCGCAGCACAAGCGGCCACCCAACCCGCGCACCGAGCGTTTCATCCTCGGCTGCTGGATCCTGATCGCGCTCAAGCACGCCGCAGTCATCTACGCCTGCCACCACTGGCCCATGCCCTTTCACCAACTCTGGATCAACGCGCCCACCTTTGCCCTCGGGCTGCTCGCCACCGTCGTTTACTACTGGCGCCGCCGCCGCTAGCGATGCCACCACAGCCCCGCCTCATCCTCATCATGGGCGTTTCCGGCAGCGGCAAGACGACCCTCGGCACCGCGCTCGCCGCCAGGCTCGGTTGGCACTTCGACGATGCAGACGACTTTCACCCCGCGGCCAGCATTGCCAAAATGCGCCAAGGCCAGCCGCTAAACGATGCCGACCGCGCCCCTTGGCTCGACGCGCTGCAACAACAGCTCGTGCAACGCCTCGCGCGTGGCGAACGCAGCGTCCTCGCCTGCTCCGCGCTCAAGAAACGCTACCGCCAGCAACTCCTCGGCGGGCTCTCGGGCGATGTCGATGCGAGGGGCTCCGCCCCCGCCGCCAGTGCCGCCGCCGTCTCCGCCGGCCTCGTCTACCTGCACGGCCCGCGCGAGTTGCTGGCGGCCCGACTCGCCGCGCGCCAGCACGCCTTCATGCCGCCGGGCCTGCTCGACAGCCAACTGGCCGCCCTGGAAGTCCCCGACGCCCGCGAGGCGAGCCCCACGCTCGGCAACAGCTCCCCCGCCCTTCCGATCCTCCCGCCCCTCCATCTCGACATCAGCCCGCCCCCCGCCGCACTCGTTGACCAGATCATCGACCACTTCTCCCTGTACTCTTGATCAACGCGCCCCGCCATTGGGCCGCGCCGCCCGACGCCTGCATTCCACGCCCGCAGTGCCGCCGCCCCAGCTGGACAATCCCGAAGCCAGCTACTGCGAGCTGATGACAGGGACTGGCCCCGAAGTTTTTGCAGGATCTGTTGCAAAGCAGGAGCCGCGCTAGTGGTTAGGAGAGCCGATGCCGCTGCACATTCTCCAACATCCGCTCGCCACGCACGTGATCACCCACTTGCGCGACGTGCACACCAAGCCCGCCACCTTTCGCACGCTCGCCTACCAGATCAGCCAGCTACTCGCCATCGAGGCCACACGCGGCCTGCCCACCCGCCCCAAGCCGATCCAGACTCCGCTTGAGCCCATCACTGGCCAGGTGCTCGCGCAGCCGCTCGTCATCGTGCCAATCCTGCGCGCCGGACTCGGGATGATGACGCCCTTCCTCGACCTGTTCCCCGATGTGAGCGTGGGCTACATCGGCCTTGAGCGCGACGAGCGGACTGCCATCGCCCGCAGCTACTACTGCAAGCTCCCGCCGCTCGCTGATGCACACGTGCTCGTGCTCGACCCGATGCTCGCCACCGGCGGCTCCGCAGCCCAAGCCATCAGCCTTGTAAAAGACGCGGGCGCCAGGTCCGTCGCGCTTTCCTTTGTGTGCATCGTCTCCGCGCCCGAAGGCGTCGCCACGCTCGAAGCCGCGCACCCCGACGTGCCGATCTACACCGCCACGCACGACCGCCAGCTCAACGCGCAAAAATACATCCTCCCCGGCCTCGGCGATTTCGGCGACCGCCTGTATACCTGATCACCATGCCTACACCGCCCAACGCCTCAAACGACTGTGCTGCACCGGCCGCGAGAAGTCGCCCAGCCAAAACCGGGTGTCCGCCATGCGCCCAAACCGACGGCGAGGCGGCCACTCGCCGCCACGGGAAAAAGGCAACGCCCCCTCCCCCGACCGCGATCCAGACCGCCACTGGCTGGCAAGACTACCAGCTCCTCGACTGCGCCGACGGCATGAAGCGCGAGCAGTGGGGCGACTACCGCCTGGTCCGCCCCGACCCGCAAATCATCTGGGGGCGCGAGCATGTGCTGGCCGAGGCCGACGCCATCTACCACCGCAGCGAAAAAGGCGGCGGCCGCTGGGAGTTTCGCAAGCCGCTGCCCGAGAGCTGGGCGATCCGCTACGCACCGCTCGGCCTGCGCTTCAAAATCCGCCCGACCAACTTTAAGCACACCGGCCTCTTCCCCGAGCAAGCCGTCAACTGGGAGTGGTTTAGCGCGCTGATTAAAGGTGCCCGCGCCGCAGGCCGCCCCGCGCCGCGCGTGCTCAACCTCTTCGGCTACACCGGCGCGGCGACCTGCGCCGCCGCCAAAGCCGGAGCCCAAGTCGCCCACGTCGACGCCGCCGAAGGCATGGTCAAGTGGGCCCGCGAAAACGCCGCCCTCTGCGACCTCGCCGAAGCCCCGATCCGCTACCTCTGCGACGATTGCCTGAAATTCGTCCGCCGCGAAAACCGCCGCGGCCGCCGCTACGACGCCATCATCATGGACCCTCCCAGCTACGGACGCGGCAGCAGCGGCCAGATGTGGAAACTCGAAACCCACCTGTGGCCCCTCCTTCAGGAATGCCGCGCACTGCTCAGCGACACGCCGCTGTTCTTCCTCATCAACGCCTACACCGCGCAACTCTCTCCCACCGTCCTCGCCAACCTCTTGGGCGAACTCTTCGCGGGCGATCCCGATTGCACAATCCACGCAGGCGAAGTCGGCCTCCCCATCCAGGCCGACGGCAAAACGCTGCCCTGCGGCATCTTCGCCCGCACCCAGTGGAGCGCCCCACCCGCCTCCGCCACTCAATAAAAGCCCCTCCAACCGGGCCGAACGCCAAGTCACCTCCTCAGCACCGCGCCACCAAGCAATACGACGCAGCCCTTCCCGCACGCCTTGCGCAAGAGAACTGTCAGAGGTTACGCTACTCCTTCTTTTCAGGAGGCAGACGAGGCCTCACTTCGCACAACCCTCTCCACCAAAAACACCGGACGTTGCTTACTCTCCAAGTAGGTCTTTCCCACATATTCGCCAAGTATACCGGTAGCAATTAGCTGCGTACCACCTAAGAAAATAATAAAAGCTATTAAGGAGGGGTAACCAGGAACTGGATTTCCCATCACAAGAGCCTCTAGGACAATCACCGCGCCGTAGACAAGCCCGGCTAGCGCGGAAAGCAGCCCAACACCAGACACCCAACGCAGTGGTCTCACCGAGAATGCACAAATGCCCTCCCACGCAAAAGCCAGCAACCGGAAATAGTTCCACTTGGTTTGCCCCGCCGCACGAGGATCGCGCACATAGTCTATCACGGTCGTTGGGTAACCCACCCAAGCAAACAAACCCTTCATGTAGCGCACGCGCTCGGGTAGTGCGCATAGCGCCTTTACCACTCTGGCACTTATAAGACGAAAGTCTCCAATATCTGCCGGGATATTGATATCACTCAGATAGTTAAGCACCCGGTAGTACACGTGGGCGCTCGCTCGCTTAGGCCACGTCTCGCCTAGGCGATTCTTACGGCGCATCGCCACGACATCGGCCCCGGCACGCCAAGCCTCGACCATTTGCCCAATCAGCTCCGGCGGATCTTGCAGATCGGCATCAAGTATCACCGTGGCCTCCCCGCGACAGTAGTGGAGTCCTGCAGACATAGCCGCCTCCTTGCCGAAGTTACGGCTGAGCTGTACAGAACAGATATTGGCGTGCTCACTCGCCAACTGCACCAAATAGAGGCTGCTGCCATCCCGGCTGCCATCATCAACAAACACTACTTCATAGCTCAGCCCCGTAGCAGCCATGACTTGACTAATACGCTCAAAAGCCAGCGGTAAAACTTCTCGTTCGTTATAGACCGGAACGAGTATTGATAGATTCGGCAGCGCAGAATTTTCCATATAGAGTTCCGAGCCAGCCTAGTGTAACAGCACGCATAGTCACGCCGTTACTGTTAGGCAGGCAGAAAAGCCGCCGGGCCTCTGAAGGGCCCGGCGAGTCAGTCGGATCTGACGGCTCACCCCTCGGCCAGCAGGGCGCGCGCCTCGTCGGGGCCCAGCGGGGCGAAGCGCTCGCAGGTGGTCTGCATTTCCACAACGCGGCCTTCTTCGCCTGCGCGGAGGATGCCGGTCATGATGTCGATCACGTGCAGCGCGAAATCGCCGTTGCAGCGATGCGGGCGGCCTGCCACGATGGCCTGGGCCATGTCGGTGAGGCCCGCGCAGCGGTAGTTGGCCGAGCTCGCCCCGTGGTTGGGCTTGGAGAGCGGGTGCTCCCACTGCTCGACGGTGGTCACTTTCCGGTCGTCGGAAGCCGTCCGCATCACCCGGATTTCACCGCCAAACATGTTGGGGTCGGGGATGTGGATCGTCCCTTCGGTGCCGAAGAGTGCCATCGGCTCCATGCCGTGTTCCCAGACGTCCCAGCTCGTGATGAGGGTAATCACCGCGCCTTGGGCGAACTCCAGAGTCGCATGGATGTTGGTCGGCGTCTCGACCGGGATCACCTTCCCCTTGTTGGGCTCGGCAGTGACAGTGCGCGTGTTCGTCGCCATCGAGGTGAAGCCCGAAACTCGCTTCACCGGCCCGAGTAACTGCACGAGATTGGACACGTAGTACGGCCCCAGGTCGAGCATCGGACCGCCCCCTGCGAGGAAGAAGAAACCGGGATTCGGATGCCAGGACTCCATGCCGTGGCTCATCACACCGCAGAGGCCGGAAGTGATCCGGCCCACCTCGCCGCGGTCGATCAAGTGCCGCGCGTACTGGTGCGTGCCGCCGAGGATCGTATCGGGCGCCGAGCCGATGCGCAGGCCTTTTTCCCTGGCGAGCGCCGCGAGCTTCAGCCCTTCCTCAACGCTCAATACATAGGGCTTTTCGGAAAACACATGTTTGCCCGCCTCCAGCGCCTTGCGGCTCACCTCGTAGTGCGCCGCCGGAATCGTCAGGTTGACAATGATATCGATATTCGGAGCCGCCAGAAGCCCATCCGGAGTCAATGCGGAAACATTAAACTCCTTGGCGCGTTCTTCAGCCGCAGCGGCGACCACATCGGCCACCGCTACGATCTTTATGCCACGGAAAAGCGGCGCCAGGCTCAGGTAGCTTTTAGAGATGTTTCCACATCCCATGATTCCCACGTTCATTACTTTGGTCATGACTTGGTTTTTATTGTTTTGTATGTATCAGCGAGTTCCTTTGCAAACCTGTATAAACTCTCGGCTGTGGGCTGCGCCTCATGCTCCACGACAATGAGCTTGATTTTAGAATTCCGCTCCGGGGCGAAATAGGCATCCCAGTCGAGCAAACGGCCGAGCGGGCCAGCCGACTCACTGTGTTGGGTGAGCTCCCTAAAGTGCAGAGCAGTAACGCGATTGCTATATTTCCCCGTCAGTTCGAGCGGATCGGCCCCGCCCTTATCCACCCAGGCAATATCGGCCTGCCATTCGATATTCGGCGCCTCATCGAGGAGCACTTCCATTATATAACGCCCGTCTTCCAGGCGTTTAAACTCGTCCGTATGGTTATGCCAACCGTAGCCGAAGCCCGCATCCTGCACGCGCTTCCCCACCTCGCCCAGTCGCCTTGCAAAAGCCGACCAGTCGGCGACCGTTTTAAACTTCGATGTATCATAGCCAGGCACGTAGATTGTTTTTACGCCCAGATCGCGGCAAATACCCAAGGCTGTATCAAACTCATCTTCCAGCATTGGCAGGCCCATATGGACGGTGGGCATCGTCATTCCGGCCCCATCAAGGGCGGCGCGAATATTATGCCTATCTTCAAAATTGGCCGGATAGCCCTCGACCGCATCATAGCCCATTTCGCCAAGATTTTTAATAAACTGCACATAGTTCTGAAACCTATGTGTCGAAAACAACTGCATGGAGAGTAACATAGATAAGCCTTTTGATTTACTTTTAGGGTTGGTCCCCACACGTATGCTTACTGAGTTTTTCAGAAGGGGGTTAAAATCAGTGGCCGAAATGTGGGGCGAAAACGGGGCGGGAGTGAGGGCGCTTTCGTTTCACCCGTCAAGAAAGAGCCCAAGGAATCCTCACAAATAGCCGGAAGTGCCTCGAGAAAGCCAAATAGCGCCAAGACCGGAGCTGCCACCAAGAAATTGCCTCGCCAGAGGTGGGATGTCTCGCCTCCTCCTGCCAGCCCGATGCCCAGCTCCACACCGCCCCCCGCAGCCTCCGGCCAACGAAGCCCGGCCGACACGTTTTACGAGCGCTCGCTCGCGCTAATCGCCACCGCGCGCGAGAAAAACCGCGACACGATCCGCGCCCTCGCTCCGATCATCGGACAATCGCTTGCGGCAGGCGGGATGCTTCACGTCTTCGGCAGCGGACACAGTGCAGTCCTCGCGCGCGAAATCATCGGCCGCGCAGGCGGCCTCGTTTGCATCAACGGCATCCCCGACCCGACCGAAGGGTTTGTCGAAAACCTCGTCGGCTACGGCACCGAGCTGGTCGCCCGCTACGACCGCCGCTGCGAACTGCGCGCGGGCGAGGCGATTATCGTGATCTCCAACTCAGGAAAAAACGCCTCGCCGATCGAAGTTGCCCTCTACGCCAAAGCAAAGGGCCTGCACGTGATCGGCCTATGCTCGGAGCAAATGTCGCGCACCACGCCAACCGTCCACCCGGGCGGCAAGCGCTTGCACGAGATCGCCGACCACCTGCTCGACAACCTCGGCGTGCGTGGCGACACGCTCGTCGAGCTCGCACCAAGCGACCGTGCACAGGGCACCGCAAGCGACACAAACAACGGTACGCCGCCCAGCCCTGCGCAGAACACCCCGAGTAACGACACGCCCCCGCTGATATCCGGCCCCACCTCAACACTCGTCGGTGCCATGCTCCTCAACCTCCTGATGCTCGAAACCTGCACGTGGATGCAGGCGCAGGGCCACGCCCTTCCCATCCTGCGCAGCCAAAACCTCCCGGGCGCCATTGAGCACAACCGCCACATCGCCAAGCCCTATAAACACCGCCTCTCGCACCAACTCGCCTGAGCGAAAGGGCGGGTGGGGGCCCAAGTCTCCACTACGCGTGGGGCGGTGGCGGGGCGCCACGGGCCATTTACCATGCGGTTTGCTGCCGTGCGTTCCGCACGGCAGCAAACCGCATGGCTGAAAAGGACCAACCAACGGGTGTCAGTCGAGGCGTTCACCGCCTTATTTTGCATATCGCTGGGGGCCATCGCGTCAGAACAGCCGTTTGAACCATTAACCCAAAAATCCGCCCAAAGGGGTTTCCGCTCCATTCGCGTTTTGAGCTCCATCTCCTGTCCAGCGCAGCGCGACAGGGGGAGCGAAATTTGCGATTTTGGACGGGAGGGCGGGAGCAAAGCGCACGGGCAAAATCGCAAACTCAATGGAAGTGGCGACACTGACGAGCCGCCAACGAGCGGCTCGCTAAATAAGTGGGGCTGCGACCGCGCCCCACGCGCAGTGGATCCGGTTTGTCCCAATTTGAACTGAACAGGCCGGCACACCAACCAAAGCAATCTCCACCAAGTTTCATTAACCGGTCACCTTAAGGGACTCGCCATTCGTTCGAAGTCGCGGCAACTCCTCGCGCCTTCCCTTTCCCCGATGAACCCGCCCCAACTCCAAGCCGCCCCACAGAAAACGACGGCACAGCCGCAAACCACTTTGCCGCACACTCCTTCCTCCCCCCCCGGCGCGCCCGAGGCTCCCGCCTCCCCAAGTGCCACCCGTGCGGTGCGGATCGGTGTTGATGGGGGCGGTACCAAGACCGACTTCATCCTGATCGACGACGTGAGTGGCAGCCTGCTCGCGCAGCGGCGCGCGCCCGGGTGCAACCCCAGCCACCTCGACAAGGCGACGATCCGGCGGCTGATCACCGAAAACATCGCCGCACTGCTGGGCGAAGTCGCCGAGCACTCTCCCGCGCCCGACAGCGGCCCGCAGCCCACGATCACGCATTGCTGCCTGTGTACGGCGGGCGCGCCGCCCTTCTGGCGCGAGCTCGCCGCCGAGCTCGCGAGCGGCCCAACCCCGCTCGGGCAAGTCCACAGTTTTGACGATTCGCTGCCCGTCCTGGAGCTCGCCACTAGCGGCGGGCCCGGGCTCGTTTTGCACAGCGGCACGGGCTCCTTCGTCGCCGCGCGCGGGCCCGACTTGCAGCCCCACTACGCAGGCGGGCTCGGCTGGCGGATCGGCGACCAAGGCAGCGCCTACGACCTGGGGCGCCGCGCCGCCGAGCGCGCGCTCCTTGAGCTCCAGGGCTGGACCCGCCCGCCCCGCCCCTCAGCGCTCGGGAAAGCCGTGTGCGAGCAGCTCGGCATTCACACCGCCGGCGCCCTGCTCCAGCACATCTACGACACGCCCGCCAGTGGCGCAGTCGGCACGGCGGTTACGCTCTCCTCACTCGCGCCGCTAGTCACTGCGCTGGCCGCTCAAGGCGACCCCGCCGCGACCGAGATTCTCCACGACTCGGTTCACGAGTTTGCCCGACTCGCGCGTACCGTCAGCGAACGCCTCTTTGGAGAAACAGAAACCGCAGCCGAAGCGCCAAGCCACAACGCCGACGGAAAAAATCGAGCGGATGTGCGGGAGGGACCGCGCATCCCTGCGAGCGCGCAGCCCCTCCCCTCCCCGCACATCCGCGTGGGACTCAGTGGGCCCATCCTGCAAAGCGAAACGGCCCGCCACGTCGTCGCCCAAGTGCTCGGCCCGCAGCACCAACTCCACCTGATTACCCAGCCACCGCTCGAAGGGCTGCGCCAGCTCCTCGCCCGACTGTGAGCCGGCGAGCGAGCGGAGCAGCCTCACGCACCATTTCGCGAGGCGCGGGCCGCTCCACACTTTCCAGCAATCCCGGCGCCGTTTGCATTTCGCGGACGGCGTTTTTTTGGCTTTGAAAAGTACCGAGGCGCACCTCCTATGCGCGGCCGCAAACTCAACAAACCCATGAAGAACACCCTAAGCCTCGCGCTCGCCCTGCTCGGGCTGAGCCTCACCAGTGCACACGCCGCCAACTCTCCCTACGTGGGGGTCAGCTTGGGCTACCTCGTCGATGCCGAGGAGTCCTACTTCACGATCCGCGCTGGTATGGAGCTGGCGCAGCAGGCTCCGGCTGACCTGCCAAACCGCTTTTCGCACAATCTGGAGATCGAGCTCGGCTACATCGACCTGAGCAAGGGCCCGGTCGATTTCGACATCACTCCCCTGTTCCTCAACTACCGCGGCGAGAGCCACGGGTTGGGCTTCGTCCCGTACTTTGGCGCGGGAATCGGCTTCGCCATCGTAGACCTCGCGGACAACTTCTACGGCTACTCCGACGACGACGCGGTCTTCGCCGCGCAAGCTTTTGCCGGACTGAAGTACAATTTCACACCCGCGGTCTCTGCCTCGCTCGGCGCGCGCTACATCTGGATTGATGACGCCAAAATCGCCGGACTCACCGCCGATCTCGGCGACGACATCGGCATCGAAGCCAGCTTCTCATTCCGCTTCTGACGGGCGAGGCCCACCGCTCTTCCCGAGCGCTATAAATTGATCTCTCCAGCCGCCCCGATTCACGGGCGGCTTTTTTGTGCAAACCGGAGAGCCCAAGGCGCGCGCCTACTACCCCTGCAAAGCAGGCTGAATAAAAGTGCGCTGGCGGCAGCTACCGAGTTGCCAGCGCCGCGCGCGGTTCCCTAGCTAGCCGCCCTTTCGCCCTGTTTCCCGTCCGCTTGACTGTACGCAAAAGCAGACACCCGGCGGGCCGCACGGCACACCCACAACAGAAAAGCTCCCGTAGCTAAAATCCCAGCCCCCCAACTCCTCGTTATGAAAACCTATCGCGTCGCCATCATCGGCGCCAACGACGGCATCGCCCAAGCCCACTTCAATGCAGTGGCCTACTCCAAGGATCGCGCCCAGGTCGTCGCCGCCTGCGACGTCGATGCGGACAAGCTCGCCGCCTACTGCACGCGCAACGCCATCCCCAAGGCGTACTCCGACTACAAGCTGATGCTCAGCGAGCAGAAGCCCGACCTCGTGATCATCGGCACGCCGCCGCCCATGCACGCCCCGATGAGCATCGCCGCGATGGAGGTCGGCGCCTGGGTGCTTTGCGAGAAACCGCTGTGCTGTTCGCTGGCCGAGCTCGACCAAATCGCCGCCGTCGAGGCGCGCACCGGCACCCGCACATCCAGCGTGTTCCAGATGCGCTTCGGCTCGGCAGGCGTCCACGCGCGCAAACTCATCGCCGACGGCACACTGGGTCGCCCCTTCGTCGGGCTCGCCAACACGCTATGGTTTCGCGACCGCAGCTACTATGCAATCCCCTGGCGAGCCAAGACCATGCTCGGCAGCACCACCATGAATCAGGGCATCCACACGATGGACTTGCTGCTGTACCTGCTCGGCGAATGGGAGGAAGTACACGCCGTGGCCGACACGCTGTTTCACGACATCGACGTCGAGGACGTCTCGATGGCCCACGTCAAATTCGCCAACGGTGCGCGCGCCGCGATCATGAACAGCTCCATCTCCCCGCGCGAAGAGACCAAGATCCGGATCGACTGCGAACACGCCACCATCGAGGCCGACTACCTCTACAGCTACAAAAACGCGAACTGGCGGCTGACCCCCAGCTCGCTCGCCGCGCGCGACAGCGCACGCGCCGCCGAGATAAACGACGCATGGGAGCAGCTCGAAACCGATCACCGCGCCTACCACACCGCCCAGGTCACCGCCCTGCTTAAAAACATGGACGAGGGCACTTGCCCGATCACCAGCGGCGCGGAAGCGCGGCGCACGATCGAGTTCCTGAGCTCGCTCTACAAATCGGCCTTTACCGGCAAGCCCGTCACGCGCGGCAACATCCAGCCCGGCGACCCGTTCTACGACGCGCTCAACGGCGGCGCCGGCCCGATCAAGGCCGCCCACCTGCGGAATCGATAAAAGGCCCACTGCGCGTGGGGGGCGGTCGCAGACCGGTCTTATGGCAGTGCCTGCTCCCATTCACTGTGTGGTTCGCTTATCACGCGTTTCGCGCGATAAGCGAACCACACAGTTGAAAGTGCCCGACCTCTGATCAGGCCAAGAATTAACCCGCTTGCGCGATTTTTTGGGTTAACGAGTAAACACGGTGTTGGACGCAGTAAGTGCCCGTTTTTCTGCCTCCCCAGAAAGTGACCAACGCCTCTTTATCTATCAGCCCCCCCCAAGAAAAACTGCTTTCTATCATGCCTTATCCTCTCCTCCCAATCGCCCCCGCAAAGTGGAGCTTGATCCTCGCTCTGCTCAGTATGCCGCTGGTCGCCCAGACGCCCCAGCTCCCAGAAGCACCCTTCCCCCTCGGCAAGGCCGATCTTCCCGAGACTCGCACCATTACTCCCCTAAGCCCCGGAGTCACCCACCTGCACGTCGAGCGTGGGCGCAAACCGACGGGGCGAGGCTGGGCACTCGAATCCAGGTCGATGACCGACAAAAGCGAGGTCGCCACCTTGCGCGACCGGCTCCGCGAAGCGGGCTTGAGGCGTGTCGATGAGCACTGGTTCAAATCTCCATCAGACGGTGAGCCTTACTGCGTGCTGCTCGCTGGAGAGTTTGACACAAAACTTGATGCGAGGCGCGCGCTGCTGGGGCTCTCCTTTCGCGAGGTGCTCCAGGTAAGAAACCGTGCAGGGCTGGACGACTGGGACGGTGGGCCCTGGATGCTTGATCTCGTCATTGTCGACCCAAAGCACTTTCACGGGAAAATCGTCGCCGCGCGCGAAGAGCGGAGCATCCGCCCCTCGGAATTCGCGCGCAAGCGGGGCGCTCTTGTAGCCATTAATGCCAGCCTCTTCCACTTCTCGCTGGACGACCTTGATGGCGTGCCAGCCGGTACTGCGATCATGCAAGGCGAGTGGTACAACGAGCCCAACGGCGGCTCGATCCTCTTTATCGAAAATACTCCAGAGGGGCCGCGGCTCTCCATCAGCTACGATCCACCGCCAGTCCCCGTAATCGAGTGGGCCAGCGGAAAAACCGCCCCGCTAAACGGCATCGGCCGCATGCCCAGAGGTGACGAGATCACCGTGCTGCGGCCCGAAATTTTTGCGACATCGCAGCTCTCGCACTTCTTGCCCGAGGGAGTCCTCGCTGCCCAGGTTTGGGAAGATGGGAGGCTGATCCCGATCGTGAGTGCCAGTCACTGGGATCCCAGAAGCCTGGTACTACTCGCGCGAGGAAAAGGAAGAACACTCCTCGAACAAACCATCACCTCGGGCGAGCGCATGAAACCAGTCGATCTACGCGTCCCGGGACGCCCGGGGCTAAACGCCGCTTATGGCATCCCTGTTCTAATCCGTGATGGGCAGCCCAATGTCGTGCAAGTGGGCCGCCCCTACCACCGCACTTCGCGTACCGCGATGGGAGCGGATGCCGGGGGGAGAGTCTACATCCTCACGGTAGATGGCGATGCCTACGATCCCCCCGCAGATGGGCGCCTCGGCAGTGTCGGTGCCAGCTACGCCGAGCTCACCGCCATCTTTCAGCACCTCGGTGCCATCAATGCGATCCATCTGGATAGCGGCGGCTCCACCACAATGGCTATCAATGGCGAAGTCGCCAACCACCCCTACAATGTCCAGTTCGAGCACGGGGACGGCATTGAGCGCCCCGTCCCGGACTCGATCCTCGTGATCGACTGATCAACACGCCCCCCAAGGACGCCGCACACAGCAAAGGATGCTCCGACCTCCACTCTCCCCGGAGCGTCCCTTGCTCAGAGTCTTAATAATGCGGGGGGCGCTCGGGGGCGGAGGCGGCGGGCGAAGTTGTGCCGCCGGCGACTCCTTCGCCTGTGTCGCCAAGCACCGAATCGCGCAGGCCCACCAGCCCGCCGCGCAAGCGCTCCAGCTCGCGCGACAGGGCCAGCATTTCCTTGTCCTGCTCAAAGACGTGTCGCTCCAGCGCGGTGAGCCGCTCGGCCAGGCTCCGGAGCGCTTCTGTTTGTTCTTCCGGTTTCATCGGGAGTTTTCGCACGCGCGAAGTCAGGCTGCGCTCGCGGGCGCGGGCATGGCACCGAGCTTCAGGATGAGCTGGCGGTAGGCCGGCAGGAGCAGGACAGCCATCGCCAGCTTCACGCTCAGATCGCCCGCGCCGAGCTGGAGCCAGTTTTCCCCCGTCCCGCCAAAGGCGATGTTAAAGAAAATCGCCGTGTCGATGACCGAGGCCACGCAGGAGCCGATAAACGGCGCTTGCCACCAGCTCTTCTGCCGCAGGCGGTTAAACACCGAGATATCGAGAAGCTGCGACACGAGGAATGCCGACCCGCTCGCCGCCGCGATCCGCATCGGCGCAAGCAGTGCCGAGCTGGCGAGCCCGAACACGAAGCCCACGAGTGCCACGCGGCGCGCGGCGCGCGCGCCCAGCAGCCGGTTGCACACATCGGTGACCAAAAACGCGAGCGGGTACGAAAAAGCGCCCCAAGTCAGCCACTCGTTAATCGTGTACTGCACGAGCCAGTTCGACAGCAGCACCACAGCCGCCATTGCCAGCGCGGGAAAAAAAAGGGTTCGGAGAGCCATTCTGGAAAAACGGGGGCGGATTTTGTTTTGCGAAAGGTTAACGCGACGCGCGCAGCCAGGCGACAAGCTCGGCGGTGCCTTGTGCCATCGTGATGCGCGGTGAGTAGCCAAGCTCGCGACGCGATGCCGAGATGTCGAACCAGTGATCGTGTGCAAGCTCGGCCGCGATGAAGCGTGTCATTGGCGGCTCGCGGCCCGGCAGCATCCGCTGCGGCAACACGCGCCAAATGGCTTCGCACAATGCACCAATCGCCATCGCCGCGCGCAGCGAAACTTTTCGCGCAATCGGCGGCTCACCCAGCGCGGCGAGCAGCGCGTTTACCCAATCCCAGAGCACGACTGGCTCGCCATTGGTAATGAAGTACGCGCGGCCACCGCAAGCTGCGCAGCCCGTGTCCTGCGCGAGCTGCGCCTCTGCGCACAGGTGCGCATCAACCGCGTTTTCGACATGCACCATGTCCACGCGGTTTCTCCCCGATCCCACGATGCGCAGCCGCCCACGCCGCGCAGCCGCCAGCAAGCGCGGGACCAGATGTGGATCGCCCACACCCCAGATCAAGTGCGGCCGCAGCGCGACCGTGCGCAGTGCAGCCGAGCTCGCCGCCAAGACCTCGCGCTCCGCAATCGCCTTCGTCAGCGGATACGGGCTCGGGCAGCGGGTCGTGAGCGGCAGCGTCTCGTCACCGCCCGCGATATCGCGCCCGTTATACACCACACTCGGCGTGCTCGTATAAACCAGCCGCGACACGCCATGCGCGCGGCAGCCCTCGATCAGCGCGCGCGTGCCAAGGACGTTGGTCTTATAAAACTCAGCGTAGCGGCCCCAGACACCGACCTTGGCCGCCGTGTGAAAAACCGTGCCCACACCCGCACAAGCCGCGCGCACCGCAGCCGCATCATCAAGAGATGCGCAAACAAAGCGCACGCCGCGCGCGGCCAGCTCGGCATCGGCGCGGCGGCTCAACACGGTGACGCGGCGGCCTTGCGCCAAGAGCCGCAGCACGAGCCGCCGCCCCAGAAAACCCGTGCCACCGGTGACCAATGTCGCTCCTGCTTCACTCATGTTTCCTGAGGGATGTAGACCCGCGCGACCCGACTCTGCGAAGCCCAGCGAGCGAGCGTGTGGCGATGGATTTTTGCGTTGTGGCGCACGTCCACGGGGAAGCTCGGATGAAAATAAAAGCGCTCGATTCCACGGGTGTGTTCGTGCGCGAGGGCGAGCTCGCGAAGCTCGCGTGCGAGGTCGGCGCGGCTGTATTCGCTAGCTCCCGCCTCCGCGGTCGCGCCCGCCTCACGGGGCTGTACAACGAGTGCGGGCACTTGCGCGCCGGGCTCACCCAGCCCGATCAAGGCGCAGCGCTCGACCTGCGGATGACTGCGAAAAACTTGCTCGCAGGGCTCGGTGTAGAGCGTGCCGCCCGGCGTCTGCACGCGCTCGACCACTCGCCCGCAAAACCAAAGAAAACCCGCCTCGTCCAAATATCCCGCATCGCCCATCCGGTGGGCTACGCAGCATCGGTTATCTTGCGCGGTCGCAGACCGATTTACTGGGCGTGCTTCCGATGGTCGCACGTCCGCTAGACGCCCGTCGGTGCCAGGCGGGGGCGACTGTTCTGCCAAGTCACCGCTAAGTAAATCGGGCGAAGGCGTCAGCGAGCGGCCCGTCTCATTGGGAAGGTCGAAGACCTTGGCGCGGGCGGTCGCTTCGGGCAGACCGTCGTAGCACTCGGTGACGACGGGGCCGGAAACGACGATCTCACCCACTTCGCCGCGCGGTAGCTCGCGCACCTCTGCCAGCGTCGCAATCGGGCCATCAACGATCTCGATAATCTTGACGCCGATCCCGGGCAGCGGCCGCCCCACACACGCGCCCCAACGGGCGCAGGCCGTTTTACCTGGCGCGGTCTCCGACCGGCCCGTTCGGCGCACTCCCGATGGTCGCGCATCGGTGGGTGCGTCAGCGGGCCGAAGCGGGCAAAACTGCTCCGCCAGCTCGCCTGCCGAGATCGAACAAACTGGCAGCGCCTCCGTCGCCCCGTAAGGGCTGTGGATTTGGCCGTTGGGCAGCCAGCGCGCGTTATCCTCCCAGAGCTCGGCAGGCACGGGCGCGCCCGCGCAGAGGATCCGCCGCAGCGAGGGAAGCTGGATGCCGCGCGCGAGGCAGTGCCGCTTGATCTTCAACCACAGTGTCGGCGAGCCGAAGGAGTTGCTCACGCGCTCCTGTAAAATCGCCTGCACGATTTTTGCAGGGTCGACCTGGGCGGGGCGCCGCGGGTCGATCTCGGGCACGACCGTCGTCATCCCCAGCGCCGGATTAAAGAGCGCAAAGATCGGCAGCATCGGCAGGTCCACCTCGCCCGCCGCGATCCCGTAGTGCTCGCGAATCAGGCGGAGCTGCGCCTCAAAAATCCCGTGCGTGTAGCACACACCCTTCGGCGAGCCGGTGGAGCCGCTCGTGAATAAAATCGCCGCGAGTTCATCTGCGGAAACGGTCACTGCCGGAAAGGCCGTCGGCGCAGCGGGGTTACCCGTTGCACCGGAAAAATCGCCCGCGCGGGAAGCCGCCTTGTTCGCGCTGCGGCTGAGTTGATGCGTGAGCGAGCCGCTCGCCCAGACACGCCACTCGACGCTGCGAAACTTGCGAAAGAAAAGGCGGCCAAGCCACTGCGCGAGCGGGATCCCCACGAGCGCTTTTGGGCGCGAGCGCGCCACGCAGCGCAGGAAGTTTTTCAAACCCATGCCCGGGTCGATCACGATCGGTACCGCCCCGAGTTTGAAGAGTGCAAACACGACCGCGATAAGCGGCAGCCCCTGCCGCAGCATCACCAGCGTGCGCACACCGCGCCACTGGCTCGCCGCGCGGGTGCCGCCGCACAGCCGCGCGCACCACGCATCGACCTCGGCTTCCAGTTGCGCAAAGGAAAGTGTCAGGTAGTCGATCCGCCCCTCCCGCCCATCACCGCGGCGACCGCGCGGCACTTTGAGCGCGCAGAGCGAGGCCGAGAGCGAAGTCGCAGGCCCTTCGTTTTGGCACGGAACCGCAGACGCGCTTGTTTTTGCGGTGGGCCCTTGCCCCGCCGTCGAGGGGGCGCTGCCCACTTCCCTGCTCGGCTCGTTCTCGCGGATGGCTTCGGCTTCGCGCGCCACCATCGCGGTGAGGTGCCGCGCGATGTTTGCTCCGCCCTCCACACTCATCGGTCTTCCGTCGCGCCGCACACGTGCTTTACACGCTTTTTAGCGCGGGCGTTTGGCGGATGAGCTCGGCCTGCCAGGGCAGGAGGATTTCGTCGAGCGCGTGGGGCTCGCGTGCGATTCGCGCCAGCTGGGTGCGGTTGGCGATGAGGGTGGGCTCCAGCGAAAGTTTTTGGGCGACGCGGTCGCGGTCTTCGCGGATGCGCTGCTGGAGATCGACCTCGGCTTGCGTGAGCGGGATGTTGTTGGGGTCGCGGCGGCGGCGGCGGCGCAGCTCAATGGTCTGCGGGTCGCGCTCAAGGCCCAGCTTCAGCGCCGCGGTGAGGGTCGGCAGCAAGCGTTCGTGGCGGCGGCCCAGGTTGACGCCCGCGAGGATCGATTCGAGCGTACCGCCCGCATCTGCGGCCTGCGCGAGTGCGAACAAGCGCTCGTTATTGCACACCTTGAAGGCCGGCACATCGAGCCGCTCGGCAGTCTCTTCGCGCCAATGCCACACGGCATGCAAGACGCTGAGCCCGCGATCGCGGAGCTTCTCCGTCCTGCCGATCCGCCACGCATTTTCGTCGCGCGGGGAAAAGCCCGAGAGGCCCGACTTGATCTGCGCAGCGCATTGCTGCTGGAGCCAGCCCAGGCGGCGGCGGCGCACGAGCTCGCGCGTGAGAATGTCGCGCAGGGCGGGCAAGTGCCACACGTCGAGCGCCGCGTAATCGAGCATCTTTTTCGTAAGCGGGCGCTTCGACCAATTCGCCTTTTGCGAGTCCTTCGAGAGCTTTACCTGAAAGTGATCTTCGAGGAGCGAGGCCAGCCCCACGCGCGGACGATTGAGGAGCTGCGCGGCGAGCATCGTGTCAAAAATGCTCTTCGGGCTGAAGCCGCACAGGTCGTGCAAAAGCCGCAGGTCAAAGTCGCTACCGTGCATGATCAGGTGCTTGTCGGCGAGCGCGGCCCAGAGCGGGTCGAGCTTTAGCAGCGGCGCCTGCGCATCGACCATGAAGACCTCCCGCCCGACCAGAAACTGGAGCAAGCACACGCGGGTCTTGTAGTGGTACATGTTATCGGCCTCGGTGTCCAAGGCCACTTCGGGGACACCCGCGAGCGCGTCGAGCAGCGGCTGGAGCTGCCCCGGCTGGTCGATGAGTGTGTAGGCAGGCGGAGGCGAAGGCACTGTGAGCTTGAAAAGACGGCGCAACGCCGCTGGGAGGTAGGCTATCATTTTGGGTCGCAGACCCGTTTAATTTGCGAGAGCCGCAGCGCAATCCGTCAATGGCCGATACGTTTTTATTCATGCGGCGGCGCTCGGCCCAATAAACGGTTGCTGCGCACGGCCAGCCCTCTAGTGACCTCGGCCTACTTATGGCCAAAGAACGCTCCGACATCGGACTCATCGGGCTCGCCGTGATGGGTCAAAACCTCGCGCTTAACATCGCCGACCACGGCTTCAAAATCTCGGTCTACAACCGTACGACCGAGAAGACCGAAAAGTTCGTCGCCGAAAATCCCGACACGCCCGGTGGCCTCGTCGCCACCAAAACGCTCAGGGAATTCGCCCAATCGCTGGCCCGCCCGCGCAAGGCGATCATCCTCGTCCAGGCCGGCCGCCCTACCGACGCGGTGATCGACGGCCTGTGCGAAGTCTTCGAGCCCGGAGACATCATCATCGACGGTGGCAACGCGCTGTGGACGGATACGATCCGCCGCGAAAAAGCGCTCAAAGAAAAGGGCTTCCTGTTCATCGGCTCCGGAGTTTCCGGCGGCGAGGAAGGCGCGCGCTTCGGCCCCTCACTCATGCCCGGCGGCGACCGCGATGCATTCAAACACCTGGAGCCGATCTGGAAGGCCATCGCCGCCAAGGTCGATAAAACGACTGGTAAACCGCTGCTCGGCGCCAGCGCGGGCAAGCCCGTAAAAGGCGGCGTCCCCTGCACCACCTACATCGGCGAAAACGGCGCAGGCCACTACGTGAAGATGGTTCACAACGGGATCGAGTACGGCGACATGCAGATGATCTGCGAAGCCTACGACCTGATGAAGGGCCTGCTCGGGCTCAAGCCCGCCGAGATGGGCGCGATCTTTACCGACTGGAACAAAGGCGTGCTCGACAGCTTCCTGATCGAGATCACCGCCGACATTTTAAAACAGAAAGACCCCGTCACGAAGAAACCGCTCGTCGATGTCGTCCTCGATACCGCCGGCCAAAAAGGCACCGGCAAGTGGACCTCCGTCAACGCGCTCGATATGGGCGTGGCCGCGCCGACCATCACCGAGTCCGTCTTCTCGCGCTGCCTCTCCGCCATCAAGGAAGAGCGCGTCGCCGCCGCCAAAATCCTGAAAGGCCCCAAGGTCGCCAAAGCCGCCGCCGTCTCGTCCGCCAAAAAGAAAGCACTCATCGAAGCGATTCGCGACGCGCTCTACTGCTCGAAAATCTGCTCCTACGCACAGGGCTTCCAGCTCATGCGCCAGGCTCAGGACGAGTTCGGCTGGAAGCTCAACTTCGGCAAGATCGCCCAAATCTGGCGCGGCGGCTGCATCATCCGCGCGGCCTTCCTCCAGAAGATCACCGAGGCCTACGCGAAAAACCCGAAGCTCGCGAACCTGCTGCTCGACCCGTACTTCAACAAGACGATCCAGGACGCCCAGACCAACTGGCGCAAAGTCGTGAGCCTGGCCGCCGAAAACGGCATCCCCGTGCCGACCTTTGCCTCGGCGCTCGCTTACTACGACGGCTACCGCTCCGCCCGCCTGCCCGCCAACCTGCTGCAAGCGCAACGCGACTACTTCGGCGCACACACCTACGAACGCGTCGACCAAAAGCGCGGTGCCTTCTTCCACATCGACTGGCCCGACGCGGCGCGCCCGCAGCTCAAGGCGTAAACGAGAGCGCCCCTTCGGGGGCGCATGCCCGATAAACAGGGTCCTAGGCTCCCACTGCGCGTGGGGCGGGGGACGGTGTCCCCTGCCATTTACTGTGCGGTTTGTTTGGCGGGCGTTCCGCCCGCCAAACAAACCGCACAGTTGGAAATATCCGATCTCTGATCGGGCGGTCTTCCAGCAACTCATTTTGCGCGGCGTCGTTGCCGCCGCGTCAGACCAGCATTTTCCCGTTAACCCGAAAAATCCGCCCAAGTTGGTTTCCGCTTCATTCGCGCACGGGCTGATGCACCTGACGAGACGCCAGGAGGGAGGGCGCACGCGCAAAATCGCAAATTAGATGGCAGGGAACACCGTCCCCCTGCCCCAGGCGCAGCGGGAGCCTGATCCCAATCTAATCCTGATTTTTTAAAAATCAGGATTTGCAGTTTAATCCTAATCTAATCCTAATTTTTTAAAAATCAGGATTAGATTGGAAATGAGATTCCCGAAGTCGCCGCCCAGCTGGATTGAGCTCGCCCGCCAGATACCGAAGGCGAGGCAACTAGAGCTGCATGCCCAACGCGCCTACTGGGTAAAAAACGACGCGCGCTACCTGCACTGGGATGAGTTCAGGAGGAAGAAGATGCCCGCAGGATTCAGCGCTGAGGAATGCTGGTTCATCCTGAAGACGATCCGCAGCGCGAGCTACCGCGAGATCGACCTGCACGACGCCAAGGGGCAGCCCTTTGTGTTTGGGATGCCGTGGACGCTCAGTGCGTTTTTACAACAACTCGACCTCGGAGAAGGGCTCGCAGGGGCCGCCAGAGCACTGGATGACTCGCAGACCGAAGCGAAGGCCAGGAGCGAGCGGGCAACGATCAGCACGCTTGTGGAAGAGGCGATTACCTCCAGCCAACTAGAAGGCGCACGGACGACTCACGCTGTGGCCAAGGAGATGCTGCGCACCGCGCGCAAACCCAGAGACAACAGCGAGCAGATGGTGTTTAACAACTACCGGGCGATGCAGCACCTGCGCAAAGTCGCTGCGCAGCCGCTGAACCTGAAGCGCCTGCTGGAGCTGCACCGGATCGTGACCCAAGACACACTGGAAAAGCCCGATGCTTCGGGGCGGCTACGCCTCGCCAGCGAGAAGATTCGCGTGAGCGACTTCACTGGCGAAGTGGATTTCCACATCCCGCCGGATGCCAGAAAACTGCCGAAGCTCCTGAAGGCGTTCTTCGCATTTGCCAATGCGGGGAACCCGCTCGCGAGCGATCATACCGCAAATAACGCAGACAACGCAAACAGCGCCGAGGACGCTGCGCCGGACTTCATCCACCCCGTCCTGCGCGCGATCATCCTGCACTTCTGGCTGGCTTACCTGCACCCGTTTTACGACGGCAACGGCCGCACCGCGCGGGCGCTCTTCTACTGGTCGATGCTGCGCACGGGCTACCCGCTCTTTGAGTTGATCTCGATCTCGCAGGTGATCCTCCGCGCGCCCACTCGCTACGCGAGAGCCTACCTCCACACCGAGACCGATGACAACGACCTGACCTACTTCATCCTCCACCAGGTCGGAGTCATCCGCGCGGCAATTGAAGAGCGGTACAAGCAACGCGAGCAAAAGGCGCGCGAGCTCAATGCTGTGGGGCGTTTTCTGGACAAGTACCCGGAGCTCAACGCGCGCCAACAAGCACTGCTCGCGCACGCGCTGCGCGAGCCGGGTGCCGCATACGAAATCTACGCGCATGCTCGCAGTCACGGCGTCACCCACCAGACGGCACGCGATGATCTGTTTGAGCTCGTGGAGCGCGGCTTTCTCGAAGCCAGCCGCAGTAGCCGCCGCTACCAGTTTCGCCCCACCAAGAGCCTGCAAAGCCGCCTGGCCCGACTCGCCAAGAAATGAAGCGAGGGCTCCCACTGCGCGTGGGGCGGTGGCGGGGCGCCACAGGCCATTCAAGGTTTTGTTTTCGCTCTGCGCTGCGGCGCAGAAACGAAAACAAAACGCTGAACAATTCCCTGTCGCGTTGCGACACGGTCTTCGACCGCTCCATTTTGCGAGCCGCTCGCCCTCCCGCCTAGCATCTCGTCAGGTGCCTCAGCCCGTGCGCGAATGAAACAAAAACCCGCTTGGGCGAGTTTTTGGGTTAACGGGTAAATACAGACCTGTAGGCCCGACCAGAGATCGGAGCATTTCCAACTGTGCGGCTTGCGCGCAGTGGAAGCTTAATCCTGATCTAATCCTAATTTTTTAAAAATTGGGATTAGATCAGGATTAAAGAGGATCGAGCTCCCCTTCATTGGCTCAAAATCAGAGCCTGCCGCCATCCTCTTTAGCGTGCTTCCAGCCAGGCGCGCTCGAAGGGCATCCGCCGGCTGATGTTATCTACCCAGCCCTTTACGCTCGGGTGAAGCAGGTACTGGGTCGTGTAATAGTAGATCGGGATCATTGGCATCTCCTCCATCAAGATCTCCTCCATCCGCCGCATGCGCGCGTTTTGTTCGGCCTCGTCATCAAGCAGCTCAACCTCCGCAGCGAGCCGGTCGTAGTCTGCGTTTTGCCAGCTCGTGTTATTAAAAGCCGAGGTGGAGGTGAATGTCTTCAAGAAGCGCAGCGGCGTGTAGGGCTCGATAATGATTCCTGCGCGGGCGAGCTGAAACAGTTGAAGCCTGAGCCGCTCGCCAAACACCGCCCACTCCTGCCCCTCCAGCGCTACCTGAATGCCGAGCTCGCGCCGCCAGTCCTCGGCAATCGACTCGGCTATGCTTTGGTGCCAGCCCGAGTTGATGTTGTACAAAAGCGTGATCGGCCGCAGCCCCTCCCCCCCCGCATAGCCCGCCTCGGCCAGGAGGCGCCGCGCCTCATCGTAGTCGAGCCGCGTGCGAGCACGGCCCGAATAGCCTGTCCCCTCCTCTTCCAGGGTTAAGTGATAGGCAGGCCGCTCGCCGCTGCGCGTGACCTCGCTCACCAGTTTTTCCCGATCGACAGCCATCGCGAGAGCCCGCCGCACACGCACATCCGTGAAGGGGGCGCGCTTCACATTGAACAGGTAAAAGTAAATCCCCGATGCAGGCGACGACCGCAGGGGCGACGGAGATTCCCGCGCGTACCGTTCGGTACGCCCCAGCACCACAGAGATCGTCTTATGCAGCTTGCCCGAGAGAAAGGCCGCCTCCTCGGCCTCTCCGCTGATCGGGACGAAACGCACGCCGTTTAGCCGCACGGTGTCGCGGCCCCAGTAGTGCGGATTGCGCTCGACCTCCAGAAACTCCCCCCGCCTCCACGCCTTGAGTTTGAAGGGGCCGTTACTGACAAAAGTCTCCACGCGCCGCGTCCAGGGATTCCCCGGGGCCAGGGGATCCCCCAGCCGCTCCAGCACATGCATCGGCACCGGGTACCACGCGCGCCCCGTCATCAACTGCGGGAGAAGTGGCGTGGCGTGGCGCAGCCGCAATTCGAGGGTGTGATCGTCGATCACCCGAAAGCCCACCTGAGTAAAATCCCTTAACTTCCCCTTGTGATAGAGCTCGGCCCCCGCAATCGGGTAAAACTGCTCAGCGTTTTCCGAGTTCGTCCACACGGAGAGCACCCGCCTGTAGGATGCATAAAAATCGTGTGCCGTGACCGCCCGCCCATCCGACCAGGACGCATCGTGACGCAGGTAGAAGGTGTAGCGCAGCCCATCCTCCGAGACCTCCCAGTGGGTCGCCACGCCCGGGATCGCCTCCAGCGTCTCGGGGTCGGTGCGCACGAGTCCCTCGAACAAGGTGTCGAGGATGTGCCCCTCCGCGAGCCCCGTATTCGTCTGCGGGTCGAGAACGGCGGGCTCCACACCATTTCCCACGATCATGATTCCCTCGCGGGTCGCTTGATCGACCACCGTCTCGCGCTTGGAGCAGGCCCCTAGCAGGAGCGGAAAAATGGAGAAGACGACGGCTACTGGGCCGAGGAATTTTAGCCAGGACTGCATAGGATACGCAGCGTACTACTACGAATAAAAGGAGATCAGGCGAGCGCACAGAATACGCACAAGCCGCCCCCTCATTTTTTTCGCCTCACTTGAAAAACCGACCAAAACGCGCCCGCCCGCCCATCCCGCCTCCCCCCGCCCTCCGACCAAATAAAAGTGGCGATGATACCTTGAAGCTCGCGTCCGTTCGCCCATTGGCTAGTAGCCACCTATGGAAGCCCTCCGCGACTTTGCTGCGGCCAAACACTCGGGGACCAAGATTGCAATGGTCACCGCCTATGACGCGCCCAGCGCGCGCCTCATCGCGGGCAGCGGCATCGACTGCGTGCTGGTGGGCGACAGCGTGATGATGGCCGTGCACGGGCACGCCGACACCCTCGCGGCGACGCCCGAGATCATGGCGCTGCACACCGCCGCCGTCGCTCGCGGGCAGCCGGGCTGCGTGATCGTCGGCGACATGCCCTTCCTCGCGGCGCGGCGCGGCATCGCTCACGCGCTCGACGCAGCCGCTGCACTGCTGCGCGCCGGCGCCCACGCCGTAAAGATCGAGGGCGCAGGCAGCCAGCTCCCCATCATTCGCGAGCTCGTCGAGGCGGGGATCCCTGTCATGGGCCACCTCGGCCTCCAGCCGCAGAGCGTCCGCGCGACCGGCGGCTACCGCGTGCAAGCGCGCGAGCAGGCCGAGGCCGCCGCGCTCTTCGCCGATGCCCACGCACTGGAGGAGGCCGGAGCCTTCGCGCTCGTGCTGGAGTGCATCCCCCAGGAGCTCGCACGCGAAGTCACCGCCAAGCTAAACATCCCCACAATCGGGATCGGCGCGGGGCCGCACTGCGACGGCCAGGTCCTCGTCTGGCATGACCTGCTGGCGCTCAATCCCGCCTTCAAGCCCCGCTTCGTGCGCCACTTTGGCGATGCAGCGACCATCCACCGCGGAGCGCTCACCGCCTACGCCGAGGCCGTGCGCACGGGCCAGTTTCCCAGTGGGGCGGAATCCTTCTAAAAGCATGCCAGCCGTTTTGCACACAGTCGCCGAGTGGCGGGCGCGCAAAGCGGGCCTGAGCCCGGGCGCGAAAATCGGGCTCGTCCCCACGATGGGCGCGCTACACGCCGGGCATGCCTCGCTCTTCAGCGCGGCGCGGCGCGACTGCGACTTCGTCCTCGCGACGCTCTTCGTAAACCCCACGCAGTTCGACGACCCGGCCGACCTCGCACGCTACCCGCGCACGCTCGACGCCGACCTCGCACTCATGGCCGAGGCGGGCGTCGATGCCGTCTTCGCGCCGCCGGTCGGGGAGCTCTACCCGAGCGACACCGGCACGCGCTACACCGTGCAGGAAGATCAATTTAGCCGCACGCTCTGCGGCGCGCATCGCCCCGGGCACTTCACCGGCGTCCTCACCGTCGTGCTCAAGCTTTTGCAAATCGCCGCTGCGAGCCGCGCCTACTTTGGCGAGAAGGACTGGCAGCAACTCCAGCTCGTGCGCGGCATGGCCGCCGCGTTTTTCCTGGAGACCGAGATCGTCGCCTGCCCGACCCTGCGCGAGGCCGACGGGCTCGCCCTCAGCTCGCGCAACCGCCACCTGAGCCCCGCCGAGCGCGCACTGGCCCCACAGTTCTACAAAACACTCTGCACCGCGCCCGATGCCGCGAGCGCCACTGCGCGACTCGCCGCGCTCGGCTTCGCGGTCGATTACGTCGAAGACCTTTCCGAAGCCCCCGAGCGCACGCGCCGCCTGGCCGCCGCCCGGCTCGGCTCCACGCGCTTGATCGACAACGTCAGCCTGCCCATTGCCCGCTCATGAGTGCTACCGCCCCCCAAGTCCTCCTCATGCTCAGCGGCTCGATCGCCGCCTACAAGGCGTGCACCGTCATCTCGCGGCTCGTACAAGCCGGTGTCGAGGTGCAGTGCGCGGCGACGCCTGCCGCGCTGCGCTTCATCGGCCGGGCCACGCTCGAAGGGTTGAGCGGCCGCCCTGTCTTCTGCGACCTGTGGGAAGAAGGCCGCGCGCTCGACCACATCGCCCTCGCGCGCGCCGCCGACCTCGCACTCGTTTGCCCCGCCACGGCCAACACGATCAACCGACTCGCTGCGGGTCTCGCCGACGACGCGCTCGGCACGCTCTTCCTCGCCTGGGAAAGAGAGAAGCCCTGGTGGATCGCACCCGCGATGAATCCCCACATGTGGCAGCACCCGAGCACCACCGCTGCGCTCGAAAAACTGCGCGGCTGGGGCCTGCGTATCATCGAGCCGGCCGACGGCCCGCACGCTTGCGGCGACAGCGGTGTGGGCCGGCTCGCCGATCCAGAGCAAATCGCGGCCGAGGTGTTGCACGCGCTGCGCCAGCGCGCGGGCCAGGCAGGCGGCAACGCGCTCAGGCAAGCGCATGGCAGCCCAGCCTCCGGGCACACCGCTACGCCCCCAAAGCCGGTCGAATGACAAGCGCACGCACACACGCCTTTCCCGCCCTCCGATGAAGCTCCTCATCACCGCAGGCGGCACACGCGAGCCAATCGACCGCGTTCGCAGTCTCGCCAACACCAGCACGGGCGCGACCGGAGCCGCACTGGCCGCCGAGCTCGCTGCACGCGGCCACTCGGTCGAGCTCCTCCTCAGCAAGTACGCGACCGCCGCAGTGCCGCCACACGCCAACCTTTCCCTCGGGCCAAGCTTCACGACCACTGCCGATCTGGAAACGCAACTGCGGGCGCGACTCGGCACCGGCGCGTTTGACGCCGTGATCATGGCCGCCGCCGTGGCCGACTACCGGCCCAAGCCCAGCTCCGCGCAGGGCGGTAAAATCGACTCCGACAGCGACGCACTCACCCTGCGGCTCGTCCGCGTGCCCAAGCTCCTGCCGCAGCTCCGCCAGTTTTCGCCGCGCCCGCTGTGCCTCATCGGCTTCAAGCTCACCGTCGGCGCGGGTGGAAGGGAGGGGCGGGAGGAGCGGGAGGGCGAGGCCGCGCGCCGCGCCGCCGTGCAAAAACAGTTCGCCAGCAGCGCTGTCGATGCCGTCGTCCACAACGATTTTAGCGAAATCGAAGCCGCCAGAGCCGAGGCGCAGCACAGCGCGAATGGCGCCGAAGCGCGCCCTACGAACAAGCTGGCAACAAGCAGCACTCCGCACCCCTTCCGGTTTTTCACGCGCGCCGATGAGTCGCCGCCAGTGCTGGCCAACGCCGCAGCCCTCGCCCAGCGGCTCGACCAATTTTTGCGCGCCCGCGCGCCGCAGCGATGAGCCGCCACACGCCCACTACCCTCGCGCTCGACCTCGGCAACTCGACCCTCGCCGTAGGCATTTTCGCGGGCGAGCAACTCGTCACCCACGTCACGTTGCCCGTCGCCAAGCACAGCCCGCAGGCACTCGCCGCAAAAGTCGCCAAACTCGTCAATGCCCGCCCGCGCACAGCCGACGCGCCTCCAACGGAAGCGCGCAGAAATCAAAGTTCCCACTCGCGCCTGCTTTGGACTGACGCGGCGGCAACGACGCCGCGCACGATAAAAGGGCCCTTGGCCCTTTGCTCGGTGGTGCCTGCGTTGACCGAGCCGCTGTGCGACGCGCTCGAAAGCGCGCTCGGCACGCGCCCGCGCTTGCTCACGCCGCGCGCCAGGCACGGGCTCAAGCTCAACTACCGCCGCCCTGCCCAACTAGGGGCCGACCGGCTCGCCGCCGCGCTCGGCGCGCGCAAACTCTACCCGCAGCAAAACCTCATCGTCGTCGATTGCGGCACGGCGACTACGCTGACCTTTATCTCCCGCGACGGAGTCCTCCTCGGCGGGGCGATTCTCCCCGGCCTCGGCCTCTGGGCCGACGCGCTCGCACGCGCCACCGCGCAGCTCCCCAAAGTCACGCTGCCCAAGACTGCACACTCAGCGGCACGCTCGCCCCAAACTGCGCGCACAGTCGCCAAGGTGCGGGCGCACGCGCCTGCGCAGCCGCAACCGCTCCCCGCTGTCGCCACCGATACCGCGGGCGCGATTCGCGCCGGGCTGCTCTACGGCCATGCGGGCGCGATTCGCGCGCTCGTGCAGCGCGGCTCGCGCGACGCCTTTGGGCCGCGCGACGCCAACGCCCAACCAATCGTGATCGGCACGGGCGGCCAAGCCCCCTTGCTCGCCGCAGAAAGCGACTTTACGGTAAGCGAACCCGCGCTCACCTTGCACGGCCTCCAAGCCTTCGCGGCCTCCCATTAAAGAAACCGCAGCAGTCCGCCCACCCACGCGCTTACTCCCATGCTCAGAACTTTTTTACGCGCCAAACTCCACCGCGCCACGATCACGGCTGCCGATCCCGATTACGAAGGCTCGGTCTCGATCGACCGCGCCCTGTGCCGCGCCGCCGGGCTGCTCGAGTTTGAGGAGATCAGCGTGTACGACATCAGCAACGGCGTGCGCTTCACCACCTACGTGATCTACGGCGAGCCCGGTCAGGTGCAGGTCAACGGCGCCGCGGCCCAGCTCGTAAACGTGGGCGACCGCATCATCATCGCCGCCTACGCGGCGCTCGCACCCGAGGAAGTCACCGCCCACCGTGTCACCGTGCTTCAGATCGGTGCGGATAACGCCATCACCAGCCAGCGCGACGCCACGGTCAATCCGGCCTGAGCACTTGCGGTGCGCCCAAGTCGCGGCTCAGTTCCGCGCTCCCCCCTCGCCATGATCACTCCCAATTTAGCCGAAGCCCCCAGCCACGCGGTCGCCACCACGCCCGAGATCGAAGCGGAAGCCGAGCGGCTGTTGCGCGCACTCATGAACGTCGAGTGCGACCCCAAGGGCCGCCGCTGGAATTACGAGACCTGCCTGGAAATCGCGCCGCTCACGCTCGAGATCAACGCGCTGAAGCGCGAGAAAAACGCCGTCATCCTCACCCACTCCTACGTGGAGCCGGAGATCGTGTACGGCGTGGGCGATTACATGGGCGACTCGTACTTCCTCAGCCTCAAGGCCAAGGAGGCGCAGGCCGATGTGATCCTCTTTGCGGGCGTCGTCTTCATGGCCGAGACCGCCAAGATCCTCTCCCCGCAAGCCACCGTCCTGGTCCCTGATCGCGGCTCCGGCTGCTCGCTCGCCGACTCGATCACCGGCGAAGACGTGCGCCGGATGAAGGCCCTCTACCCGGAGGCCGCCGTCGTCTGCTACATCAACAGCACCGCCGAGGTGAAGGCCGAGTGCGACGTCTGCGTGACCAGCGGCAACGTCTACGCGATCATCGCCGCGCTCCCCCAGCGGCAGATCATCTTCGTCCCCGACCGGCTCATGGCCGACAACATCCGCAACGAGCTCTCCAAGCTCGGCATCGAGAAAGAGATCATCTCCTCGGACGGCACCTGCATGGTGCACGAGGAGTTCGACGTCGCCCAGATCGCCCAAGCCCGCGCCCAGTTCCCCGGGCTCAAGGTCGTCTCGCACCCCGAGTGCACCGAAGCCGTCGCGCAGGCCTCCGACTTCGTCGGCAGCACGGGCGAGATGATGCGCTACGTGAAGAGCACGCAGGCGCCCTACTTCCTGATGCTCACCGAGTGCGGCCTCGTGGGCCGGCTCGAAGTCGAGAGCCCCGAGAAAAGCTTCATCGGCGGCTGCCGCCTGTGCCCCTACATGAAGCTCAACTCGCTGGAGAAAATCCGCGACCTGCTGCGCGCTCCCCGCCCCGAGCAAGTCATCACCCTGCCCGAAGACCTGCGCCTGCGCGCCGCGCGCTGCATCGACCGGATGTTTGAGCTCACGCCCGCTGCCAGCTAAGCCCAGCCCGACTCGCACCGCCTTCGCACACCGAGGCCGCGCCGCGCGCTCGCGCGCGAAACGCCCCATCAGCCCACCCGCCTCTCTCCTCCCGGCCCGCCCACACGCATGCTCACACCTCGCACCGACCACCTGATCGACCTCGCTCTCGACGAAGACGCCGCGCTGGGCGACCTCACCAGTCGGGCGATTTTTCCGCCAGAGCATTGCTCGCGCGCCCTCATCAAGGCCAAGCAGCCGCTCGTCCTTTGCGGCGCCGAAATCGCGGCGCGCGTTTTCGCGCGAGTCGACCCGCGCCTTGAGGTCACGCTCACCGCGCGCGACGGCGATACGCTGGCCGCAGGCGACGCCGTCCTCCACATCACCGGCCCTACGGTCGCCCTGCTGACTGCCGAGCGCAGCGCGTTAAACTTTCTCCAACGCCTCAGCGGCATCGCCACTCAAGCCCGCCGCTACGCGCAGGCCGTCGAAGGCACGGGCGTGCGCATCGTCGATACGCGCAAGACCACACCCGCTTGGCGCGCACTCGAAAAGTACGCCGTGCGCTGCGGCGGCGCACACAACCACCGCTTCTCGCTCGGCGAGCTCGTGCTTATCAAAGACAACCACATCGCCGCCGCGGGCTCGCTCACCCGCGCCGTCGAGCTCTGCCGCAGCGCCGCGCCGCACGGTGCAAAAATCGAAGTCGAGGCTGCCACGCTCGCGCAGGTAAAGGAGGCCATCCACGCCGGAGCAGAGATCGTCCTGCTCGACAACATGACGCCCCGGCAAGTGGAGGCCGCAGTCGCTGCAATCGCCGGTGCCGCACTCGTCGAAGTCTCGGGCGGCGTCACCTACGACACGCTGCGCGACTACGCGCTGCCCGGTGTGGACTTGATCAGCATCGGCGCCCTCACCCACAGCGTGAGCGCCGCCGATCTGAGCCTCGACATCCTCCCCGAAAAAACGGCCAGGCCGCGCAGTGCGAACAAGGGCAACGCCGCCCGGTCAAAGGCGAAGGCCCGGGAAACGAAGCCCGCGCCTGCCACAGGCCGCACGCGAGCCATGCACAAATAAAAACGGGGCAGCGAGCGGCGCCCGACTTCCTTCCCCGCGCGCGGCTCGCCCAAAACACATCACGTTTCATGCAGATCATTCGCACAGATTGCCTCGTCATCGGCGCGGGCCTCGCGGGCTCGGCCTACGCGCTGCATGCCGCACGCGCCGGATTGCGCGTGGAGCTGCTCTGCCTCGACGCACCGCTGGCCGCCAACAGCGACTGGGCCCAGGGCGGCATCATTTACGAAAACTCGGCCACTCCCGAGCGGCTCGCCAGCGACATCATCACCGCCAGTGATGGCACGGCAAACCCCGCCGCCGTCGAGCACCTCGTCCGCGAAGGCCCCGCCGCGCTCAAGGCACTCCTGCTCGACGAGCTCGACGTCGCCTTTGATCGCGACGCTCAGGGCGACCTCGAGTTCACCCGCGAGGGCGGCCACTCCACCCGCCGGATCATCCACGCCAAGGACACCACCGGCCACGCGATTCTGGGAAAGGTCGCCGCGCGCGTGGAGCGCACACCGGAGATTACGCGCCGCAGCGGCTGGGTCTCGATCGACCTGCTCACCCTCTCGCACAACAGCCGCAGGCCCGCCGACCGCTACGCGCCACTCACCTGCTTCGGCGCCTACGTGCTCGATGTGGCGAGCGGCGAGGTACACGCCATCATTGCCAAAAAAACCGTACTGGCTACCGGCGGCCTGGGCCAGATCTTCCGCCACTCGACCAACCAGCCCGGCAGCGTCGGCCACGGCATCGCGATGGCCTACCGCGTGGGCGCTCGGCTGATCGACCTCGAGTACGTGCAGTTCCACCCCACCGTTTTCTTCAAGAAAAACGCGCCGCGCTTCCTCATCACCGAAGCGATTCGCGGCGAGGGCGCCGTCCTCATCAACGCGCGCAAGCAGCGCTTCATGGAGGCCGCCCACCCGCTCGGCGAGCTCGCGCCGCGCGACATCGTCTCGCGCGCCATCCACGAAGAACTCGCCGCCAGTGGCGAGCCCTGCGTCTACCTCGACCTCTCCGCGCTCGCGCCCGAGTTCATCCGCGACCGCTTCCCCGCGATTCTCGCGCGCTGTGCCGAGTACGGCGTCGACATCACGCGCGAGCCGATCCCGGTCGTCCCCGCTGCGCACTTCTCCTGCGGCGGCGTGCACACCGACCTGCAAGGCCGCACCAATGTGCGCCACCTCAACGCCATCGGCGAGACTGGCTGCACTGGCCTTCATGGCGCGAACCGCCTGGCGAGCACCTCGCTGCTGGAGTGCCTGACGAGCGCGCAGTTTACCGCGCTGGCCGACGCGCAGGAAATCGCCGCGCTCGGCCCGACGGGCTTTCGCCTGCCCGAGCCCTCCGCCTGGCAAGCCGCCAGACGCGATGCCGACCCGACCCTCATCCGCCAGGACCTGCAACTGCTGCGCTCGACCATGTGGAACTACGCGGGCGTCGTCCGCAGCGACAAGCGGCTCACCCGCGCGCGGCGGATCCTGCTGGAGTTGCGCGAGGAGATTCAGAGTTTTTACCGCGACTGCCGCGTCACCCGCGAACTCGTCGAGCTGCGCAACGCCGTGGAGACCGCACTCCTCGTCGTCCGCGCCGCCAGCCTCAACCCCATCAGCAAAGGCTGCCACTACGTGGCCAACGGCAGCGAAGCCGAGTTCACCGGCCGCCCCGCCAATACGTAGCGCCGCCCCAAATCCGGCTCGAAAAAAGAGGAGGGACTCTCAATTGCCGCCTCCTCGGTGCCGTAATCGATTTTGTACCTTTCCCCCCTAAAATAATCGATTTAGCGCAGAGATAATCGTTTTGGGACCAAAGTACGTGCATTCCCACCGCCGATGCTCGACTTGGCTGATCCGCATAAAAGGAGAAGGCATCTTGTCATTCGGCTACCGATCACGGCGGGATGGCATCCGTCATCTTTTCCTCGACAACTTGATTTTCGAGGGCGACAGCCATCTTCTCGTCACGGGCTGGAAAAGTGGGCTTCACCGCCTGTTTGTTCGCAAGGACAGTTGGTTTTTAGACGATATCCTCGAGAATATAGAATTTGAAGGCACACACCTTCCCAAAGGGAGCCTCAGGTCGTATGACAATACGTATTGGGAAATCATCCCCGGCCTCCCCGAACCCGCGACTTACGGCGAAATATTCAGCGCAATCGGCCTCGGGCTTTGGTATTGGGGGAAGAAACAACGCCGCAGATACATCGCTCAGCAGCGCGTGCCAAGCGTCGCCTGAGGCAGCACCCGAGCGGGCGCGACAGGAGTTCAGCCCCGATGGGATTTCGCCTGCTCAATGATTTCGAGCAGGGCGGCGAAGTCTTCGTCGCGGCTGCCGCTGTGGATCTGGTGCTCAAACTGGCTGGCCGCAGCGCGCTCTTTCTCGGCGGTGGCCATCCGGCGGGCGATCTCCGCCTCATCGTCCGTCCCGCGCGCGCGAATCCGCTGCTGGAGCTCCTCGGGCGTGATGTTGATAAAAACGGGAACCAGGCTTCGCGCCAACAGCGGAAAGCGCGGGCAGCACGCGCGCAGGCTGGCGACGCCTTGCACGTCCACATTGGCGACGAGGTTTTGCCCGCGGCTGAGCGGCTCGATCACCGACGAGGCGAGCGTCCCGTAGCGGCGGTCGCCGTGCACCCAGGCCCACTCCAGAAACTCACCGGCGCGCACCTTCTCTTCAAAAACCTCGGGGCTCAAAAAGTGGTAGTGCACCCCATCGATTTCGCCCGGGCGCGGCGCGCGCGTGGTCGTCGTGATGACGCGCTCGAAGCCGAGCTGGGGCTCCTTTACGAGCCGCTCGCAAAGCGTGCTTTTCCCCGAGGCAGTCGGGCCAGCAATGACAACGAATAAAGGATTTCGGTTTTGAGCAGTCACAGACACGGGAAAAGGGAGGAAGTCAGTCGGTGGGGGAAGTGAGAGAAAACCCGCAGCGGCGAAAAATCCCGTTAACCGAAAAAATCGCCCGCACGGGTAAGCGCTGACTTTAGTATGTGGTGGCGACAAAAACGAGCAGCGCACCGTAGGCCGCGAGCATCGCGCCAAAGACACGGCTACGCGCGGGGCGGCCGAACAGCCACTCAAAGAAATCGCGCAACCGGTAGGGCACCGCCCCTAGGTACAGCGCCAGTGCAATCGCCAGATAAACCAGGCTCACGAGAAACAGCCGCTGCGGCAGCTCGTACTTCATGTAGGCCGCATCCAGCAGCGGCGAGGCGCCGAGGAGCACGAGGATCGCCACCCCGCGCACCGCCAAAAAGTCAGGCACGTACTTGAAGGACAGCGCGGCAATCGCCCCAAACCCAATCGCAAGCAAGGTGCGGTGGCTGCCGAAGTCGGCCTCCGGCAGGTGCCACACTTTGTAGAGAAACCACAGTGCCGCGCCGCCAAAGAGCAGTAGCGCCGCCGCGCTCGACCGCGGCCACTGCTTGCACAGGGCGGCGACAATCGCCCGACCGCTGAGCAGCGCGAGGCCAAGGCCGAGGAGCAGGGCGGCGGGAATCAGTGTGGCGAGCGTGAGTGACATGGTTCGTTTGGATAAAAGTGCGGCGAGAGCGTGAAGAGAGCGAGAGGGCGGAGGAGTGAGTTTTTATCAAGCGGCAGAAACGTGGGGAGAACGCGCAGCGCCAAGCGGAGTCGCGGCGGAAGCTCCCTCGGCAGCAGTCGCGTCCACACCGGCGAGGACGAGCGAGCCGTACAACGTGCTGACCGAGGCGCGCTCGATCCGCAGCGGCACGAGCTGGCCTATGAGCCGCGGATCGGCGTCGAAGATGCACACGCGGTTGCCGCGCGTGCGGCCCGTGAAGCGGCGGCCAGTCTTGTCGGGCCCGTCGACGAGCACCTCTTGCGTGGTGCCGATGAGGCTCGCGGTACGCCGCCCGGAGTTGCGCCGCAGGATGTCGAGCAACACCTGGTTGCGCCGCTCTTTCTCGGCCTCGGGCACCTGGTCGGCGAGCTCGGCGGCGACGGTGCCGCTGCGGATCGAGTACTTGAAGATGTAGGCCATGTCGTAGTTGCAGGCCTCGAAGAGCTCGCGCGTTTGCTCAAAGTCGGCCTCGGTCTCGCCCGGGTAGCCGACGATGATGTCGGTCGAGAAATACATGTCGGGCTGCGCGGCGCGCAGCGCCTCGACGATCTGCCGGTAGCGCTCGCGCGAGTAGGGCCGGTTCATCGCGCGCAGGATCCGGTCGCTGCCGCTCTGCATCGGCAGGTGCACGTACTCGCAGAGCTTGGGCAGCCGCGCGTAGGCCTCGACCAGGTCGGCCTTGAACCCGCGCGGATGCGGCGAGGTGAAGCGGATCCGCTCGATGCCCTCGATCTCGTGCACCTTTTCCAGCAATTGGACGAAGGGGCTGACACCGCCCGTGTGCGCGTAGTCGCGCCGCCCGTAGCTCGTCACGATCTGGCCCAACAGAGTGATCTCGCGCACGCCTTTCGAGGCCAGCGAACGGCACTCGGCGACGATCGCCTCCATCGGGCGCGAGCGTTCGTCGCCGCGCGTTTTCGGGACGATGCAGAAGTGGCAGTCCATGTTGCAGCCCTGCTGTATCGAGACGAAGGCGCTGACTTGCGGCGCGGGTGGGGGGCCCTCGCCGTCGGGGCCCGCGCCCGCATCCGCCGTATCGATCAGGTGGTCGCGGATCGTGTTTTGCGAGCCCGCCTCCTCGGCGATATCGACGATCGAGCTGCCGATCGGCACGCCCGCTTCGCGCGCCGCACGCAGGTTGTCGAGGTAGTCGGGCACCTGGTGAAACTTCTGCGTGCCGATCACCAGATCCACGTCGGGCAACGTATCGAGAATCGCCGCGCCACGGTTCTGCGCCATGCAGCCCAGGATCCCGATCACGAAGTCCGGCTGCCGCTTCTTGCGCGCGGAGACGTAGCCCGCCTTGCCCAGCGCCTTTTGCTCGGCGGCGTCGCGCACGCTGCACGTGTTGAGCAGCATGATGTCGCAGGCGTTCTCATCGTCCACGATCCGGTAGCCCCGCCCGCGCAACATCGCCGCCACCGCCTCGCTGTCGCGCTCATTCATCTGGCAGCCGTAGGTTTTTATGTAGACGCGGTTCACTGGGAGGAAGAAGAGGGCGGGAAGCCGAGACAGGGCTCCGGCTGGTTGGAGTTCGAAAAAAAGCAGAGCTTTAAGCGGGTGGGCGGCGGCGCGGTCAAACGCGGATTGCCAGCCGGGGGCGCCGCTGCTTTGGGTACAAAAACCTATGGGACTTTTCGACCGCCTCTTTACCCCGCGCAAGCCCTCCCTCCCAGCCCCTCCTGCCTTGCGCGCATCGGTTCCCGCGCCGGCAGGCCAGACCTCACAGGCAAGCAGCCCAGCCACCGTGCCCCCTGCGCACCAAAGCCCGGACACCACGGCCAGCACCGATGGCGAAGCCGAGACACACAGCACGGCCCGAGGCTCCGCGCGGCAACGGCTGGTCGAGGCCCGCGAACGGCTCGACGCGAGAGACAGCGCCGCCGCGCTCGCCATCTACGAAGAGCTCCTCGCCGACGAATCCGGCGGCGCGGGCGCACGCGCCGATGTGCTCGTCACCATCTCTGGCGATCTCGGCAGCACGGGCCACTTGCGCGAGATCACCGAAATCGTGGGCCCGCGCTACGACGCCCAAAAACACGGCCCCGCCACCGGCCTCAACCTCCTGCAAGCCTACATCGCGCTGCGCAACGTCGATGCCGCGCAGCACATCCTCGACATCCTCTTCGGCCTGGGCCGCCCCGAGCTCGAAGAGCGGCTCCACGGCTTTTCCAACGCGATTGCCGAGCTCATGGCGCAGGGCCAGTTCGCGAGCGACGGTCCCATCTCCCCCAGCGTTGGCCCCGAGGGCGGGGCCCTCGACGCTTCGGTGGCGACCCAGCAAAACGAAACCGCGCGGGTCAACCTCGTCACCATCAGCAAACCCATCTGGAGCTACGGACTGGAAGACGCCCTCGGCGAGCTCTTCCCCGCGCGCGAAGGCGCGAAGGGCGTGCGCCGCGTGGCCTTCGCCCAGCTCGCACTCCCGGGGCTGGAGAACATCATGACACTGGCCGCCCAGCCCGAAGAAGAAATGGGCCGCCTCAGCCGTGCGATCCCGCTATGGCTCGCCGAGACTTTTAGCTACTCGCCGCTCTACGCGCCACTCGCCGCAATCGGCGTGCAAGGGACGCCCGGCCAGCCCGGCCACTACGCGCTCTTCGCCAACGAGTGGACCACCGACAACCTCCGCCAGCTCGTCGAGTCGGCGGCCCAAGAGGGAGCGGCGGGAGGAGCGGGAGGGCTTGACTACATCTTCACCGGCGCGCTCCAGCAAAGAAGCGGCGACTACACGCTCACGCTGCGCGTGTGGGAAGTGCGCAAATTTCGCGAGCGCAAGAAAATCGTCCTGCGCTGGACGCCCGCCACCGCCGATGCCGAGCTCAGTAAACTGCACGCCTACCTGCGCCAGTTCATGGAGTGGCGGGAAGGGCCGGAGGGGCGCGAAGCCGAGGAGGGAGGGGCGAGCGAGGGCGGCTCCCCTCCCGCCGCTCCCCTCCGCTACGCCGCGCCCACGCAGCCCAGCCGCTGGCTGGATACACTCGGCACCTCACTCACGCTCTTCCTCGCGAGCAAAAACGTGCTCGACCGCGGGCAAGTCCCGCCGCTCGACGCCCCGCTACGCGCCGCCGTCGACCACGCCACCGGCACACGCGGCACGCCCGAAGAAACCGCAACCGCGCTCGCCGCGCTAACCCTGCTCGCCCGCGCCCGCGAACTCGGCACCGCCGAGCCCGCCACTCTCGAAGAGCTCACCGCCACCCTCCGCGAGTCCGACAGCCCCGAGACTCCGCCCCTCCAACCCCTCCTCACCCAAGCCCTCAGCGCGCTCGACTTGTAGGTAAACCAAGGGGGCGCACGCACCTCCCAAATGGCCTGAGTGCGCTGAAAGCGCGCACTCAGTCCTTTGCCTACAAAAAAGGCGGGCCGCCTTTCACAGCAGCCCGCCGGGGAGAAGAGCGAGGCGAGTCAGGGCGCACTCAACAAGGGCGGCGCGCTCCAGCGGAAACGCGCCACCCGGGTTTCGCCTTTAGAAGCTATACGAGGTTGTGAGGCGGATGTTGCGCTCGGGCAGGAACCCGATCGCGTGGCGACCGCCCGAGGACATCAGCACTTCCTTATCCATCAGGTTTTCCACGTTGAGCTGGAAGCGCAGCGAGCCGAAGTCGTAGCTCGCCCCCGCATTCCAGACCGTGCGCGCCGGGAGGCGGAAGCTGGGCTGTATAATCTCACCGAGCGAAGTGCGATCCTCAGAGAGATTCTCTCCGACCGAGTCATCGGAGTGGGTGAAGCCGATGTACACATTGAGGCCCTTCACCGGGCCGCTCGAAAACCCGTAGCGGAGCAGCGCGTTGTACATCACGTCGGGGACGTTGGCGCGGCGGCGGCCGACCTGATCGCGCATCTTCATGTCCGTGTAGCTGGCCATGAGGGTGAGGTTGGTCGTGACCTGCCCCACGACATCAAACTCGATGCCTTCGTTGGTGATGTCGGCCAGGTTGTCGGGGAGCGTCGGGTCGAGCCAGCGCAGCGGGTGCGGGGTCGCCACGTTGGTTTTCTTCAGCTCGTAATAGGCAGTGGTCACCGAGAGGCGGCGGTTGAAAAACTCGAACTTCAGGCCGCCCTCCTGCTGCTTGCCGTCGCTCCAGAGGCTGACTTCGCCGGTGCTGCCATTGACGCTCACCACGTCGGAGTTGGTCGAGTAGCTGCCGTAGACGGAGGCCCAGGGCGTCACTTTGTAGAGTGCGGCATAGGAAGGGTCTTTCTTCGAGCCCTTGGCCTTGCTGCCCACGGAGCCAGAGAGCCGGTTGTAGTTACCACGGTAGTTGCGCTCCTGATACGAGACACCGCCGCTGAGCAGCAGCCGCCCGCGGAAGGTATCGACCTGAGCATGGGCGTAGAGCTGGTTCTTCGTGCGGCGCAGGTGGCCATTGTGCCGATCCATCACGGTGGGCCCCAGAGTGCCAGTCGGCCGCGGCGGCTGGGGGAAGAAGGGCTTGCTGAAATCGTAGTTCGGCACGGGGTCTTCCTGCACTTTGTAGGCTTTGGCATGCGTCCAGTTGCGCGTGCGGGCGGCACCAGTGACCGTGTTGAGCGTAGCAAAAGGGACGCCACCCGAGGCCCCGCCAAACTCCCACTTGCCCGCAAGGTCGACTTGATAATGCGCCTCGCGCGCCCAGTCGTGGTTATAGCTCTCGCGCGCCCACGCCGCCGCCGGGCCATAGGCGCTGGGGCTGTATTCGGGCGAGAAATCAATGGCGTTACCCACGTAGCGATTGGTCACCTCGTGCCACGGCTGGGTGGGGTCCTGTAGCTGCCAGTCCACATTGCTGTATTCGCCGGTTTCGGGGTTAATACGCCGGGCATTCCAGTCCCCCGGCCGCCACGAAAAGACCTCCCCGCCATCATTGTAGGTATGCGAGTAATGCTGGAGGGTGGCGACACGCAGGTTGAGGTGCTCGCCGATCGCGGTCAAAATTTCGAGCGTGCCGCGGCGGATCTTGTTTTCGCGCACCGTCCACTCCGGTTGCCCGTTGGAGCTGCCGATTTCGTAACCCGGAGCGAGGCTGCCCACAGAAACCACCTCTCCATGCGGGTGGTCGTGGCTGAGGCGCAGGTTATTGGCGTTGGCCGCCGTCGCTCCGTATTGGCCCCAGTTGAAGAGAAAGCCCTTCAGCTTGATCTGGGTTTTCTCGGAGATCGCCCAGGTGAGCATCGGGTTAAACGTCTTGCTCTTGAGCCGCCCGGGCACGACCGAGGGCGCATCGCGATAGCTGCTGACGATGCGATAGGCAAAACGCTCCGTGCCGGGCACGCGACCAGTCGAGTCCAGGCTCAGGCGGTTGCCATAGTGCTGGTCGGCCAGCTCCACCCGGGCGACGTGCGCGGGATCCTCAAACTTGGGCGACTTGGTCACCAGATTGGTCGAGCCGCCGACCACACCATTGGGAGCGAGGATGGCATTGGGGCCTTTGAACACCTCGATGCGCTCCATGAGCTGAGGCTCGATGTTGGCAGTGAAGGAGCCCAGGCCGGTAAAGTTATCCACTGTGGCCCCGAAGATCTCGAAGCCACGCACCGTCTGCCGCTCTTGAATACCATTTATGCCACCAAGCACAGGCGTGCTCATCCCGGATACATACTGCGTCGCATCCAGGATTGAGGCCGCGCCAATATCATCGACAAAATCACTCGTAATAACATTGATGGTCGCCGGTGTATCAATCAGTGCCCGGCGAAGACGCATCGAAGCCGAGTCAGTCACTCGATAGCCACTCACCCGATCAGAAGAAACCTCAAAGGGAGATAAATAGACCATCTCATCTTCATTGGCCTGATCTATATATTGATTCGATGGGGGATTTTGAGCAAAACTTGTCAGAGGCACAGCCACTGCAAGCAGGGTGAATACTCGATGTAGGGTCATACGCTTTTAGTTAGGGTTTTATGTTACTAGCTATCGCCCCAAAGCAGGGCGATGTAGGGAAAGCATCAAAAGATCCGTTACTCGTCTTTATAAACAGCGAGCATGGCAGGCCTGAAAAAGGGCGCCCCAATACGGCTAAGCTCCCGAAAATAAACCGCTTGGGATCCGCCCGCTTCCCGCTTGTCCGGCAAATATAGACTTGACGCGCTAATAAAGGCGCAAAAATCAGCCCGCAGCCCGCAGCCCGCAGCCCGCAGCCCGCAGCCCGCAGCCCGCAGCCCGCAGCCGCAACGGCAACGCAAGCGGTCAGGCAGGGAAAAACAACTCAATAGAGTTATCCAGACAGAAGACATTGGGGCGGGGACAGGTGTTAGGAGAAGCGTAGGCACTCGGTAAAATCCGACACCCAGATGACAAGTATTTTTACACCAAATACGTATCAGTCCCTATAAACTCCCCGAAGAGCAGACCGCTTGATTCTCCCGCCTGTTATTCCCTGCCCCTCTGCCTCAGCCAGTAGGTAAACCAAGGGGGCACGCTGCGTCCGCCTGTAGTGGAAAGGCGATAGGAACCGAGCCACGGAGTGAGTTTAATCGGTCAACGGCGGAACGGGACTTGGGCCGGCCAGTTGGCCGCAGCCGGCGGCGATATCGATCCCGCGGCGTTGGCGCACGGTTGAGGGGATGCCAAATTCGTCGATCAGCACGGACTGGAAGCGGCGGGCGGCCTCGCTGCGTGTGGGCGCGCCCGAGTAGCCTTGCGTCGGATTCAGCGGGATCAGGTTCACCTGCGCAGGCAGCCCTGCGAGCAGGCGCCCCACGGCTCGCGCCTGTTCGGGCGAGTCGTTTTGGCCTTCGATCAGCGTCCATTCGTAAAAAATCCGCCGTCCAGTGCTCTCGCTGTAAATCCGGCAGGCGTCGATGAGTTGCTCCAGCGGCCACTTGCGCGCGGTGGGCACGATTGCGGCGCGCTCGGCCTGGCTCGCCGCGTGCAGCGAAACCGCCAGGTGCACCCGACGCCGTTCGCGCGCGAGCCGCAAGATCTCGGGCACCACACCGACGGTCGAGAGCGTGATCCGCTCGGCCGCAATCGCCAGCCCCGTGCCGTCGCTGAGGATGTCTACGGCGCGCATGACGGCCTCGTAATTGTGCAGGGGCTCGCCCATCCCCATCAGCACGATGTTGCGCAACCGCTGCTCCCCAGCACGCGCCGCACCAGAGCCGCCCGCGATTTGGCCGGCACCATCGGCAGCGGCGGCAGCGCGGAGTAGCTCGCGCTGCACGTGCACGGCCTGAGCCACGATCTCACCCGCCGAGAGGTGGCGCGTGTAGCCGCGCTGGCCCGTCGCGCAAAACACGCAGCCCATCGCGCAGCCGACTTGCGAGCTCACGCAGGCCGTCACCCGACCCGTGTAGCGCATGAGGACGGTCTCGATCCGCTCGGCATCGTGCAGCCCGAGGAGGAATTTCCGCGTAAACCCATCGCTCGAATCGACCGCCTGCACAGTTGGCAAAACGCCAAGGCGGGCGCGCTCCGCCAACACCGCGCATACGCGGGGCGGCACGGCTGCGGTCGCCTCCATTTCCCGAAAATCGCTCACGCAGTGCCAATAGAGCGCACGCCACACGGGCCCCGCGTGCACGGGGTTTACGCCCCACTCGGCCAGCGACTCGCCCAGCTCCGCCCGCGTCAGCGAATACAAATCAACGGGCAGGCGAGTCATGGTGCAAGAAACAGGGCGAGGATAACTACCCTGTGCAGGCGGACCATAGTATTCATAGAGGTAGCGTTGTTGTGTATTCAGGGCTGGAGTGACTGGTCGGGGAAAAGCGTAAGTATTTGCTCGGGCAAGATGGCAGTGACGCGCTTGCCGACCTTTACAACCCGCGAGCAGCTCCGCGTGTTTTTTTAGAAAAAGGTGTAATACTCGCCCTCCGCCAGACGCTGGATGAGGAGTGCCAGCTCCATCGCGTGGTAATCGCCCCACATCGACGATTCGCCGCAGGGAACTTTCTGCCCCTTGGGGATGTGATCCCAGCCGTTGGGCCGGTGGTAAACGCTATGCAGGAGCAGCCCTTGATGCTGCGGATTGGTGGAAAGATAGGGCTCGGCAAAAAGCGTATTGGCGACGGTGAGGCCGGCCTGCATGTAGCGGCGCGCGGCGCGCGGCTCGCCCTTGTCCGCCAGATAAGTGCCCAGCCGGATGAGCCCTTGGGCGGCGATGGCGGCGGCCGAGCTGTCAACCGGCTCGTGCGGGTTGTAGGGATCGGCCGGGCGCGCGCGGTAGTCGCCGAGCGCGTGGATGCTGGCCGCGCCGCTGTCCCAGTAGGGCACGCCGTCGAGCGCGGAGTAGCCGTCGATGTAGTAGTCGCTCGTGGCCCTGGCGGTTTCGAGGAAAAGCTCGCTCACGGCGCGCCGCCCGCCGACTGCGCGCAGCTCGGCATCGTCGATGGTTTCAAGAAACTCCAGTTGCTCGGGGTAGCCGCAGATGATCCACGCCGCGCCACGCGTCCAGGTCGTAAAGGGCGAGTAGCCCTGCTGCGTGCTGGAGCAGCGGAACTGGCCGTCGTTGCGATTAAAGATCGACTCGTGGGCGACCCGCCCGCGCAGGTCGTAGCTGTCGCGGCCCGCGCCGAAAAAGACGTTGTAGCGGGCGGTCGTCGCCGCGTGCTCGATGGCGCGGTGCAGGAGGTTTATCCGCCGGTCGCCCTCGCCCATCAGCGCGTGCCCCAGAGAGTGCGCGAGGACGAGTGCGCGCAGCGAGCGGATCGTGTCGGCAAAGAGCGACTGCGGGCCATTGAACGAGTAGAGATAACCACTGGGGACGAGGCCCGGCGCGGGCCGCCGGTGAGCGGACTTTGCCGCCGACTTCGTGCCCCCGGGCAGCTGGCCGACGAGTGGCGACCAGGGCTCGCGCTGATCAGTCGGCGCGTGGCGGGCGGCCTGCACCGCGCCAGAAACTTTTAGCGCGAGCTCCGCATAGTTGAGCTCGTCCTGATTAAACGGCATGGCGCCTTCGAGCATGAGGCGGCGCAGGTTTCCGTAGGTGGAGACGTTGTTAAACCCGTGGTCGTGCACGCCGATGTGCGAGACGTGCGAGGCCATGAAGCGCAGCGTCTTCTCGCGGCCCAGCGTGAGGAACGCCTCCTCGCCCGTCGCGTCGAACTGGAGCAGCGCCATGCCAAACTGGAAGCCCTGCGTCCACTCCGTCCACCCGCGCGCCGTGTAGCGGCCCTTGACCGTGAAGACGGGCGTGCCCTTGGCGCTGTCCCAGGACTTGTCGATGGAGCGGATTTTCTGGGCGGCCAAATCGAAGACGCGAGCGACCTTCTTCTGGAGTTTTTGCGGGGTGAGCGTGGTATCGATTTTCACGGCAAGGAAATGGGGGAGGCTACTGGCAAAGCGCAGTGAGCGCGCACGCACAGCGAGGCGGGGCCACGCCACAAGCGCGCGGACACTCCGGCCGCTACCACAAGCCGCCGCGCGCGCCTGCGTCAACGGGCGACTCGGCCTTTATCAACTCCAGCCGCACAAAAAAGCGCTGCGCACAACGCGATACCCGCTCCCGCGCACGCAGAGCCGGCGGGGAAATGTTAAGCGGGGGCGGCTGGTATAGAAATCCCTCCACGCGCGCGCAGAGCCGGCGCGCTGTGCAGCCGCCAAAATGAGACGCGTCCTTAAGACGCCGAGGCCCCTTGCGCGCGCAATCGGCGGAGCCCGATGCTGAGCCCTCTATGATCAAACACTTTGCTCAAGCGTTTATCCCGCTCTTTGTGGCAACAGACCCGATCGGGCTGGTCGCGATTTTCATCGCCCTATCGCGCGACACCGAGATCGGCCAACGGCAGCGGATCGCCCGCCACGCGATCCTCACGGGCGGCGGCGTTGCACTCGTTTTTCTGTTCCTGGGCAAAAGCATTTTCACCGCGCTGGGGATTTCCGTCAGGGACTTTCAGGTCGCCGGTGGGCTGATCCTCTTCATCCTCGCCGCGCGAGACCTGATCCGCTCCGCCGCCGAGAAGCCCGAACCGCTGGCCGAGGGCTTCGGCGTCGTGCCGCTGGGCATGCCACTCATCGCCGGCCCGGCGACCATCGCCGCGCTCCTGCTCCTCTCCGAAACGGTTGGCCTGTGGATGACGCTCGGCGGCCTGGTCGCCAACCTCGGGATCATGGCACTGGCCTTTGCGTACAGTAACTGGCTCGGCCGCCAGATCGGCCAGACGGGGCTGCGCGCCATCTCCAAAATCGTCTCCATGCTGCTGGCCGCCATCGCCATCCACATGATCCGCGTCGGCGCAATCGAGTCATTCCAGTAACGCGCCCCTCTCTTCCCACTGCGCGTGGGGCGGTAGCGGGTCGCCACGGCCATTCAATTTGCGATTTTGCCACGTGCGCTACGCGCCCAAACAAAATCGCAAATTTACATGAACTCCCCCTGTCGCGTTGCGACAGGGGCTTCAGACCTCTTTATAAAGACGGCCTCGTTGTGCCGCGTCCGGTACAGCGTTTACGCGTTAACCAACGAAATTCGCCCAAACGGGTTCCCCATCGGCCTTCTCCGCCCGACCGGAGGTCGGGAGTTCCTTACTGTACGGTTTGCGTGTTGTGCGTTCCGCACAACACGCAAACCGTACAGTAAATGGAAGTGGTCACTGACCACCGCCCCACGCGCAGTGGCGATCGTTGACCGGTTTATCATGCGCGGGGCTCAGTACAAGTTTACGGGGAGGGCGCGGTAGCGGGCGCCAGCGGCATTCAGGATCGTGCTGGTTTTTTGGGCGCGGATGTCGTCGCCCGCCCTGATGCGCAGCCGGGTGCTGAGCTGGGTCACCAGCGCGCAGTAGTCTTTGTTGACCATGATGCCGAGGAGCTGGCCGCTTTTGCTAAACACGAGGTCGCCGCGCGAGGGGGAGAAATTGCCCAGCAGTCGTTTGATCAGCCGGTTGTCCAGCTTCACATATCTCGCATAAGCCGGGTTCAGCTTGAAGGGGACTTCGCCGTAGCCTTTACCGCCGCCGGAGATGAGGACGGCCTCGGGAAACTTGAAGGGATCGTCCGTAGCCAGCGTGTAGATTTTTACCCCCAGGCTGGCGGCCTCTTCTTCGCTGATCGGCAGCGCGACGAGGCGCGGATCCACGTCCAGAAAAGCGAGCTGCGCGGGCTCCACGCGTGTGCGCTCCTGCGGGCGCGTAAGCGAGAGCTTGAGCTGCTCCCAGTCGCTGCCCTGCTCGACCACGGAGAAGGGCGTGTCCTCGACGTGCAGCAGGACGAAGGTTTGCTGCCCGTCGTTGACGAGGATGGTCAGCGCAGACTTGTCGCGCGTGTTTTTCCCAAACACGCCCTGCCGCGTCGCCCGCAGTCGCACCGAGATCCGGTTGGCGAGAAACTCGTCGTATATGAGGTTCGCGTTGATCGGGCGGTGCTCGCGGATCTCGCGCTTGAGGCCATCGGCCTCCTCGGCGAGCTCGTCGATGCCCTGAGCCAGCCGCACGCTGTGCTCCTGCACGCGGACGCGGTCTTCGCGCTCGGCGTCGGCCTGGCTGCGAAAGGTCTCGGCCATCGTTTGGAGAAACTGCTTCTCCTGCTCGGCGACTTGCACGGCCACGCTCAGCCCCTGGATTTGCTCTTGGGCTGCGGCGACCCGGGTCTCGGCGGCGAGGCGTTGCTCTTCGAGTTTGGCCATCTCGGCGGCCTGGCGGGCGGCTTCGGCCTCCTTGGCCTCAAGCTCCAGTCGCAGGCGCTGCATCTGCTCGCGCGAGAGCGCGGCGTCGCGCTGGGCTTGGGCGAGCGCGCGCTGGATTTCCTCGGCCAGCAGCGCGGCCTCGGCCTCGCGTTGCTGGCGGGCGAGCTCGGCGGCGCGTTGCGCTTCGGAGAGGTGTTGGAGGTTGGCCTCGCGCTGCTGGAGCGACTCCTGCGTCCGGGCAAGCTGCGCCTCGCGGGCAGCGAGGTCTTGCGCGGTTGCATCGAGCTCGGCGGCGAGCGCAGCGCGGCGGGCGGCCTCATCGGCCAGCGAGAGCTGCATCGCAGCGACCAGGTCGCTCTCAATCGGGTCGGGCCCGTCCCCCGGCTCAGCCGGGATTTGCGGCCCGAGCCGGACGGGGGGCCGCGAGACTTCCAGCTTCTCCCACTGCGTGAGCGCGATGAGGTTCAGGAAGAGAAAGTCGATGATGATCAGTAACAGCGTCTTGTTCACAGGTTTCGACGGGCTTTATTGCTGCGCGCGTGAGGGGAAGCGCGGAGCCGCGCGCACAGCAGGGTTTAGTTGGGCCAAAGCGAGGGAGGGAGAGCAGGGGGGCCGCGAAGGACCGGGCTGACTCAAGCAGCGGGCGCGGGCTCGGTGGCGGCGCCTTTATCGGCGGCACTCGCGGCAGCCTCGGCTTCGAGGATGAGGCGGGTTTTAAATCCGCGCACATGGCGGATTTTTACCAAGGCCACGCAGACGAGGCCGAAGAGATTGGAAGCGTAGGCGGCGAGCAGGTTGTGGTCGATCACGCCGAGCACTTGCAGGACGAGGGCCGTCGCCGTGCCCATCATCCCGATGTACAGGCCGCTGTCGAAGAGGTTGTCCTCATTTTCGACGAGGCGGAGCTTGAGCAGCGGGGCGAGGGGCTGCGCGCGGATCTCTCCGATCTTTCGCAGGCAGATGAAGTAGATCCCCACTTGCAGCAGGGCGAAGATCGCAATCGAGATGAGGGTCGAGCTATTCATAGACGGGGAGGGGAGGGTTTCAGGTGACTCGGCCAGTGCCGCGACATTGGCCAAGAGCGGGATCGAGAGGCGAAAACGGTACTCGGAAAACGGCTCGCTGGCGGCCAGCAGGTAGGGCTCGGTCGCGAGGATGAGGAGCCCTGCCGCAAAGATCGCGAGCACACCACTTTGCACGGCGGAGCGGCCCCAAACATCTGCGCCCGGCCCCAAAACCGAGGAAAGCAACGCACGCTCCACCCCGCGAAACAGCAGGAAGGCCGCGGCCAGGTAGCCCAGGTACTTGAGCGCCAGAGTGAGCCCGGGGTAGCGCAGGCTGAAAACCGCCGCTGCGCTAAACACGGGCGCAGGGCTGCTGTGCTTGATCGGGACCTGGTGGGTGACCAGTTGCTGCACCGCGCCGCCGCCCAGCGCGAGCGCGAGGCGCAGATCCGCCGCGCCCGCTTTTCCGTAGCGGATCAGGTAGCGGGCCACGCGGTCCGCCGAGTCGGTAAATAGCGCCGCCGTGTAGATGATCGGCAGCTCGTCCGGCGCGATTCGCGCCAGGTGCGCGTACTCGCCCAGCGTCGTGCTCGTGCTGCTGCGGCTCACCAGCTCCGCCAGTTGCACCCAGTTGAGCCGCTGCGCGAGCGAGAGCAGGTCGATGTAAACCTCCTCCAGATGCCCGAGCGCATCCTGCTGATTGGCCGCGCTCGCCAGGTCGCGCAGCTCGCGGCGCAGCTCCGGCGAAAACTGCTCGCCCTGGTACAGCAAGGCCGTGAGCAAAATCACCGCATCGAGCGGCTGCCCGCCGGGTTGCAGCGCGGGCACGAAACGCCCCGCCTGCGCCACCTCGCGCGTCGCCAAAATCGCCGCCACGCCCAGCGAGCGCGTGCCGCTCAACGACGCGCGTAGAGCCCCGCGCGCCGACTCCGGCGCCAGCAGCTCAAACACGGGCGTACTGCGCAGGTGGCCCGCCTCGTCGAGCGGTGCCCCACCCCCGCGCTCAGCATCCAGCCCCAGCCCGAAGAGCGGCTCCAGCGCAGGCGCCCAGCCGCCCCAGCGCACGAGCGCAGGCTGCGCCTCGGCAAGCCCGCCCAACGACTCCGCAATCGCCCCAGCCTCGGGCGAGCCGATCTCGCGCGCCGTCGTAAGGATGATCTGGGCAGGGCCCAGTTTTTCCGTATGCACGAAACGCTCACCCAGCGCCGCGAGGCCTGGCGTCCCCCGCCCCGCTGCCTCAAGCTGCGGCAGGCCAAGCGACTTGAAACTCACCGGCAGCAGCCACGCCAAAACACCGATCCCCAGACCCGCAAGCAAGCGAACGGAAGCAGCCACAGCAGCAATCTGAGTAAATTTACTCATCCTAGATGACACGGGTTTTGCAATTGCATTGCTCCGCGCCAAGCATGAACGCAACGCTGCCTCATTTAATTAAAGAAACTCCCTATGACCCTCGAGCTTGCTTACTACAACTCCCCCGTGCTGCGCGAAAAAGGCGCGCCCGTGACCGAGTTTGACACTGCGCTGCGCGGGCTGGCCGCCGCCATGATCCAGACTATGCAGGAGTCGGGCGGCATCGGGCTGGCCGCCCAGCAAGTAGGCCGCGCGATCCAGCTCTGCGTCGTCGATGTGCGCAAATCGAAGATCGACTTCGACTGGGAACTCGATGGCGGGCGCCCGCCGCTCGACCTGTTTATGCCGATGGTGCTCGCCAACCCGCAGATCACCTTCGCCCCGAAAAACGAGATCACGATCTACGAGGAAGGCTGCCTGTCCTTCCCCAAGGTCGGCGAAAAACCCATCCGCGCCGACGTCGAGCGGCCCGACAAAATCACCGTCCACTACCAGGATGAACACGGCGTGCCCCACGTACTGAAAACCGACGGGCTGCTCTCCCGCTGCATCCAGCACGAAGCCGACCACCTGAAGGGCACGCTCTTTATCGACCGGCTGGATCGCCGCAGCCGCACCAAAGTCGATCCCGCAATCAAGGCACTCGCCAAGGCGACCGAGGCCGAGAAAAACGCCGCCACACTCGCAGAGGCGGCCAAGATCCCCGCTTAGGTCAGGCGCGGAAAGGCGTTTTATTTGTCCGATCCCTGTTGTCCGCTCTCTCCTCTCGGCTTTGATCAGCGCCACCTCTCTCCCGCGCCCCCTGTCTCGCCACCCGCCCATGAGTGACCGCGCGAACGCCCGAGGAGCTATCACCACGCGCCGCGGAGACAAAAAGGCAAAACCGCCTGCCCTACGGCAAACGCTCCACCCATCAACAAACGCCGCAGCGCACACGCCTTCCCCAAACACTCCCCCCTTCTTCTCATCATTCCGCCCCTCATGTTGCACGCAGTAATGATCATCGTGCTCGCCGCCGCTTGGCGAGTCGTCCCGCTTTGGCACCCCGAGCTCGCAAACTTTTCCCCGCTCATGGCCCTGGCCTTTTGCGGCGGCGTGTACTTTCGCAACCGCTGGCTATGGCTCGTGCCCCTCGCCGCGCTCGGCCTCTCCGACCTCTACGTCAACTACCACTACGCCACGGAGTATGACTTCTTCGAGATGCCCTGGAGCAGCGTAGCCCTGCGCATGCTCTGCTTTGTGGCCGCAATCGGCATCGGCTGCCTGATCGCGCGGCGCAAATCGTGGGGCACGCTCTTTGGCGGCGCCTTTGCGGCCTCGCTCCTGTTCTACCTCGTCACCAACACGGCGGCTTGGGCGGAAGACGGATTTTACGCCAAGACACTCGCAGGCTGGTGGCAGGCACTGACAGTCGGCCACCCCGAGTACCCCTCGACCTTATCCTTCTTCAGAAACTCGCTCCTTAGCGACCTGAGCTTTACGGCCCTCTTTGCCGTCGCGCTCGAATACGCCGCCCTGCGCACAGGGCAGCACACCCTGCTCACGCCACCCGCGCCAGCAGAGCCGGTGGCGGGCTAAGGCACGCGCCCATTGTTGTGCGGGGGCTACCCGCAATAGAGAAATAAAGCCAGGAAAGCCAAAGACGAGAGGGCGAGACGCGCTTCCCCAAGCATCACCCCGCCCTCGTGCCAATCGCCCTCCCTCAATTACGTACGCACCGCTGCGGCCAATTCAGCTCATGCAACCCACGCCTTCACCACTGAGCACACCCGCCCCGCCTCCGCTGCGCTCCCATTGGCAACGCATCGCGCTGCCCGTCCAGCTTTTGGCCCTCGTCCTCACCATCATGCTGCTGGGCTCCGTGCGCTGTGAGCGAAAAAGCGCCCCCACCCCACCCCGCTCCCCTCCGGTAACCGCGTCAGTGCGCGAGACGGCGAACTCCACTTACGATGATGCTCTCTTGATTTTTTGCGCGCAGGTCACTTTCGCTCCTACGCATAGTAAAAAGCCATCTCGTCATCCCAAACCTGCAAATCCATAGCTTGCAGGTAGTACGTGGAGTTGGCTCGGGCGGATAAAAGCGTCCGCTCAAAATCGGATTTGCATTCAGGCGACACCGAAACACCCGTTTGGCCGTAGCCCCCTCTTGGCAATGTTTACTCGGGCCCACACCCCCACGCCGACTAAGCGAGCAGACGCTTCGCGTCTGCTGTCGCTATCAGCTCGAAAGCTCGAAAGCTCGAAAGCTCGAAAGCTCGAAAGCTCGAAAGCTCGAAAGCTCGAAAGCTGATGTAAAATACGGCGCCAGCTTGTCAAGTAATTTATTAAAAATAAGTTACGCTCATAGACACTCCCGTTTTTTAGCCAGTGACGGCCCTTCGCCGTGACTGGCTTTTTTGTGCCCGCTACTGAGCACGCAGCCACAACCCCAAACCCCAAAACCCCGATGAAATACCCCCAGCTAGTCCCCTTCGCGCTCGGCCTTTGCGCCCTTGCCACTTCTGCCGGGCTGCGCGCCCAGCCGAGCCCTTACTCCCCTGAACAAGCCGAGCCAGAGGCCGAAGAGCTCGTTGTGCTCTCGGCTTTCAATGTATCGAGCGAGACGATTGATCGTTATCGTGCGGCAGAGGCTGTCTCTGCGGTGCGGATACGCACGCAGTTAATTGAAACACCGAGCTCAATCAGCGTCCTTACGCGTGATTTTATGGAAGACGTCGCACCTGTACGGATACACGATGCGGCTAAGTACATTGCAAGTATCCAAGACGGAGAAGGTACGATGTATGGCGACCGAATAATGATTCGCGGGTTTGAGTCGGCATTTAGCCGCACAGTCGATAACTTCGGCGACATCGGTGCACACAACTACGACGAGTCTCTCATTGAGCGCATCGAAGTGAGCAAAGGGCCCAACGCCATCCTCTCCCCCGGAGGCCCTCCCGGCGGCACGATCAATATCGTAACCAAATCCCCACAGTTTATCCCCAAACACTCGCTTACTGCCCTAATCGGTAACTTCGATGCGCAGAAAGTTACGCTCGATACGACTGCACCGTTTGGCTCCGATCACTTTGCCTACCGTTTGATCGCTGCCTACCAAGATACAGAACGCTATTGGGCGAGCAGTGCGAAACTGCGAAGCAAGCTAATCGCTCCACAGTTCACGTGGAGGGTTAGCCCCACGAGCGAACTCGTAGCGCGCTACGACTACCTTGAGACGTCTGTATTTCGCGAGCCCGCGCTGATCATAGACTCCTCGGTAACACGGCGCGGCCAAGAACCAATCCTTGGCCCAGGTTTTCGCCCCAAAGGCTTAAACGGCACGCCGCCCTGGAGCGGACTCGCATTTCAGAAGCACAGTCTGTCGCTCTCATTTAGCACCTCTTTCAATCAATACCTGGTCATGCGCTTGGCGGGACGCGTCCAACGTTTTGACGAGTATTCCGACCAAGCCTTTCTCTTCCCCCCTGGTATGGCCGCTCGCTACAATCCCTATACAGGTATCGCGACGCCTGACGAGGTATGGGGGCTCGCCAATCCGAATGCCGACTACGACGAAGTGCTCAACCCGTACATCGCAACCTCTTCGCCCTATTACGACCCCAGCGCGGTACCGATTCGCGGAGAGCGGATTATTAAAGCCCAAGTTGAAAACTACGCGGTCCAAAACGACTGGGCACTCAGTTTTGAGACGCCGCTCGCGAGGCTACAAACAGTCACAGGCTTTGCCTACGTGTACGGTGAGTTGGTAGATCAACGGGTCAATGGTGCGCTCGCACCGATCAATCTCTTCGACCTCGCCAACCAAGACAGCAGCGTGGCTTGGGATACAGTGCTTTTCCGTGACGTTAAAAACGAAAACACCAATTGGCAGGTCTACCTCAACCAGCGAGTAACTTTTTGGGAAGACCGCTTCGCGCTTTCAGGCGGTTACCTGCGATATAACACAGAGACCAAGTCGCTCGATAAAGCTACCAGCAACCCGCAGGACGTGCTAGACGAGTCGAAAGATATGTACCTGGCAAGCCTCCTCGTTCGAGTAACGCCTGCCGCATCCATTTACTATAGCTACTCGACCAACGCACAGCCTGCTGTGGTCAACTTCACCCCACTGTGGCGCGAGGGAAAACAGCACGAGTGGGGCGCAAAACTGGAGTTTTTCAACCGTCGCCTCGCGGTGAACCTCGCTTATTTCGAGATCAACCAAACCAATGTTTCGACTCCAAATATAGAGTATTACGCAGGAGACCTGAGCCAGCCCCCTTCCTTCCTCTCCGACTTCGGTAACCACGGCACCGAGGTGGAGATCAACGGTGCAATCACACGCAATCTCTCCGTTATGGGGAGTTTCACCAGACTACGGATGCGCGATTCGCTCGGGCGCCACGTGCGCTCGGTTTCGGATCAGCTTGGCGCGGCCTTGGTCAATTATCGCTTTAATGAAGGTCTCCTTAAAGGGCTCAGCCTGTACACAGGTTTTAGCTACGTAGGCGAACGGGCGGGCGATACACCGAGCGTTGATTTCACCCCACTTGGCGTGGCCACACAGAACAGCTTTTTCGTCCCAAGTCACACAACATGGAATGCAGGTGGGGCTTATACATGGAGCCGCTACCAGCTCCGGTTGATGGTCGACAACCTCACCGACGACAAGGGCTATGTGAAGGGCTCAGGTGGCCGCTTCTCCCAGAGCGGAATCGAAACTGCCACTGGCCGCAACGTCCGCCTCCAGACAACAATGAAGTTTTAAGCTGCAACAAGGCGGTTTATCATCGCCGCGTAAACCCACTCTTCCGACCATGCGAAAGTTCGGCTCTCCCGGCGTACTTGCCATCTTGGTCGGGGCATTGGCAACGAGCTTGATCGTCGCGCTGCTGCCTGCGGATGAGCCGCAGGGTATCCAGTTTTGGACCTTCTCTCTTATACAACGCGACTCTTACATCCAAAAAGTTGAGGAGTGGAACCGCAAACACCCTCAAAACCCCTTCGTAATGTCACTCCTGCATGATCGTGCGTTGGAGCAACGGATGCTCTCGGGATTTCTCTCAGGCACGCCAGTCGGCGACCTTTTGGAGGTTCATGAAGGCGTCTTTCCAAAAGCTTTTCTCGGGCCAGTTGAGCAGATCGGCTTTTTGGATATCACCGACCGGCTCCATGCAGAAGGGCTTTATGAGCAAATCAACGAGCCTTCGTTCTCCCAACAAATCTCGCGTGGGCGGCACTTCGGACTCCCTCACGATGTGCACCCGGTTCTACTCGCCTATCGGGCAGATATTGTGGAGGCAGCGGGAATCGACGTGTCGCAGATTGAGACTTGGGACGACTACTTTCGCCTCATGCGCCCACTGATGGAAGACCGCGATGGCGATGGGCGGCCCGACCGCTACTTGCTCAATCTCTCGGAGATGAGAGAGGACATGATCAGCATCCTGATTCTCCAAAACGATGGACAGATTTTTGATGAGAGCGACTCCCCTGTCTTCGCTAACGAACGCAATGCCGAAACGCTCGCTACCATCACTACATGGATTACCGGGCCCGGGCGTGTAGCCATTGATGTGCCGTTCAACGGGTCGGGGCACCGCCAGCATCTTGATGGGCTCGTCATCGGCACGACTGTGCCCGACTGGATGCTGGGCATCTGGAAAATCGAGAACCCACAGCTCGGTGGGAAACTCAAGCTCATGCCGCTGCCTGCCTTTCACAAAGGCGGTCGTCGCACCAGTACACGAGGCGGTTGCATGATCGGGATCAATAAATACAGCGCACACATTGAGGAGGCTTGGGAAATGGCCAAAGCACTCTATACCTCGGCCGAAGTCGCCGAGCAAACGTGGCGCAAAACGATGATCCTCTCGCCAGTGAAAACACTCTGGCAGGAGCCGTTTTACCACGAGCCCGATCCTTATGTATGCGGCCAGCCCTCCGGCACGCTTTATATTGAGGCGGCGCCCAACGTACCACGGCGCCCCTCCTCCCCCTACACAAATATCGCCTATGCCTACATCACCAACGTCGCGATCGCCCTTCGTGCTTACGCCGAGAAACACAACCTCTACGACGCCGAAGTCCTGAAACCCGAGGCCCTACGCCTGCTTCATTACTACCAAAACCGACTTTTAAAACTCATCTCTCGAAACGTGTTTCTGAAAGAGGACGAAGCACCCCTGCTCCAACTCGGCGAGCGACTAGAAGCACAGGGCGATTGCCTCTCCGGCTCCCAAAACCGGGCACCTTTTAGTCCGTCAGGGCTTCGCGGGAGTGGCGTTTGCGCTCCACGCGTTTGCCGACGAGGACTGCGATTTCGAACAGCAGGTATAGCGGGGCGGCAAAGATCGTTTGCGTCACAAAATCGGGGGTCGGGGTCACGATTGCCGCGATGATGAAGATCGCGACGACCGCGTGGCGGCGGTACTTGGTGAGCGTCGCTGTGCTCATCAGGCCCATATAAACCAGCAGCACGATGAGCAGCGGAAACTCGAAAGACGCGCCCACACCGAGCACCAGCCACATGAGCAGCCCGTAGTAGCTGCCCGGCGTCCACCGCATCACGAAGCCGAAGTACTCGTTTAGCCCGACGGACACGGCCAAGGTGCTCGGCACGAGGACGAAGTACCCAAAGCACGCTCCGCATAAGAACAGCACGAGCGCCGCCACACACAGGGGCAGCACCGCGCGCATCTCTCGCTGCGTCAGCGCCGGGCTCACAAACTGCCCGACAAAAAGCAGGATAAATGGCGCGGCGAGGATGAGCCCGCCCATGAAGCACATCTGAAGCACGACCGTGAAGCCCTCCATGATCGACACCGTGCCCAGGTCGAGCGCCAGCTCGGGACGCCCCTCCTGCACTGAGCGCAGCGGCCACAGCAGCGCATTGTTAAACTGCCGCATGAACAGGCCGATCAGCACCGCAAAAACGAGGAACGCCGCAGCGGACTTGATCAGCGTCCAGCGCAGATCCTCCAGGTGGTCGAAAAAGCCCATCGGCTTACCTCCGCGCACGAGTTCGGGCTCGGCAGCGGAGTCGGAAAAGATGTCTTCGTCTTTCTTCAAGTGGTGGGAAGGGGCTGAGCAAAAGAGGCGGCAGCCTTGCCGCGCGGCCCGCCTCAATGCAACGGCTGATGCACATTTTCTTCGAGGGGCGCGCAGTACGCCCTATCGGCCAGCGCAAGCCACACACAGCGCCCCCCTCCCCACAGCAGCTCGGCGAAGCAGACCGTTGACAGTCCCTCGGGCGCCCCTCTACTCGCGGGCCCTTTGCGCCCGACGCGCATTCATTGCTCTGCGTCTCCCGAACACACCCTTCTCTCAAAAACTACAAAACTACACATGGCATCTAAAACGACGAAGAAAGCTCCGGCCAAAAAAGCCGCCAAGAAAAGCACCCGCAGCACTCAGGCGAAAGCCACCAAGGCACCCAAGTACGTCTACACCTGGGGCGCCGGCAAGGCCGATGGCAACGGCACGATGAAGGAGCTGCTCGGCGGCAAGGGGGCCAACCTCGCGGAGATGACGCGCATCGGCCTGCCCGTGCCTGCGGGCTTCACGATCACCACCGAAGTCTGCACCTACTACTACGCCAACAAGCGCAGCTACCCCAAGGAGCTTGAGGCGCAAATGCAGGCTGGCATCGCCAACATGGAGAAGGTCATGGGCCACAAGTTTGGCGATGCAAAGGGCTTCCCGCTGCTCGTCGCCGTGCGCTCCGGCGCGCGCGACTCGATGCCGGGCATGATGGACACGATCCTCAACCTCGGCCTCAACGACGACACCGTGCGCTCGCTCGAAAACGCGACCGGCAACGCCCGCTTTGCCTGGGACTGCTACCGCCGTTTCGTCCAGATGTATGGTGACGTCGTCCTCGGCGTGCAGAAACGCGAGGGCGAAGATCACGAGCCCTTCGAGAGCGTCATCGAGCACTACAAGCAGGAGGCTTACGGCCGCGACATCGTGGACTCCGACCTCACCGCCAAAGACCAGCAGGAGCTCGTCAAGCGCTTCAAGGCCCTCGTCAAAGAGCGCACCGGAAAGGTCTTCCCACACGATCCCTGGGCGCAGCTCCGCGGCGCCGCAGGCGCCGTCTTCGGCTCCTGGATGAATGACCGCGCGATCGTCTACCGCCGCAAGTACAACATCCCCTCCGAGTGGGGCACCGCCGTAAACGTTCAAGCGATGGTCTTTGGCAACACCGGCGAGAGCTCCGGCTCCGGCGTCGCCTTTACCCGCAACCCCGCCAACGGCGAAAACGAGTTCTACGGCGAGTTCCTCGTCAACGCGCAGGGCGAGGACGTCGTCGCCGGCGTACGCACGCCCGAGCCCGTTTCCAAGCTCAAGGCCGTCATGCCCAAGGCTTACGCCGAGCTGCTCAAAGTCCGCAAGATCCTCGAAAAGCACTTCAAGGACGTGCAGGACGTCGAGTTCACCATCCAGGAAGGCACGCTCTACATGCTCCAAACCCGCAACGGCAAGCGCACCGCCGCAGCGGCCCTCAAGTTTGCCGCAGACATGGTGAAGGAGCGCTTGATCGACTGGAAGACCGCCGTCCAGCGCAACCCCGCAGATCAGCTTGAGCAGCTCCTCGCGCCGATCTTCGACCTCGCCGAGATCAAGAAAGCCAAGGCCATCGCGACCGGCCTGCCCGCGGGCCCCGGCGCCGCCTCCGGCAAGATCTACTTCAACGCCGACCGCGCCGTCGAGGCCGCCGAGAAGGGCGAGAAAGTCCTCCTCGTCCGCATCGAGACCTCGCCCGAAGACCTGCGCGGCATGATCGCCGCGGAGGGCATCCTCACCGCGCGCGGCGGCGTCTCCTCGCACGCCGCACTCGTGGCCCGCCAGATGGGCAAGGTCTGCGTCTGCGGCGCGGCCGACATCCAGATCGATTACGAGCGCCGCATCGCCACCGTGAAGGGGCAGAGCTTCGCCGAAGGCGACTTCCTCTCGATCGACGGCACGGCCGGCACCGTCTACGCGGGCCAGATCCCGACCGCGCCTTCCGAGATCATCGACGGGCTGCTCAACAACAACAAAGCCGCCCAAAAGACCGAGAAGTTCAAAAACTACGTGCAGCTCATGGAGTGGTGCAAAAAAGCCACCAAGCTGAAGGTGCGCACCAACGCCGACACGCCCGAGCAGACCGCCCAGGCACTCGCCTTTGGCGCCGAAGGCATCGGCCTGACCCGCACCGAGCACATGTTCTTCGAGGGCGACCGCATCGACGCCATGCGCGAGATGATCCTCGCCGACAATCGGGCCGCCCGCGAAGCCGCCCTCGCCAAGCTGCTGCCCTACCAGCGCAAGGACTTCTTCGGCATCTTCAAGGCGCTCAAAGGCTTCCCCGCCACCATCCGCCTGCTCGACCCGCCGCTCCACGAGTTCCTCCCGCACAGCAAGGAGCAGCAGCTCGACTTCTCCAAGAAGATCGGCGTGCCCGTCGAGAAGGTCATGGCCCGCGTGCACGAGCTCCACGAGTTCAACCCCATGCTCGGCTTCCGCGGCTGCCGCCTCGGCGTCAAGTACCCCGAGATCACGCGCATGCAGATCCGCGCCATCCTCGAAGCCGCCGCCGAGGCCACGCAAAAAGGCTTCAAGGCCAAGCCCGAGATCATGATCCCGCTGGTCGGCTTCAAGAAGGAGCTCGATCAGCAAGTCGCGCTCGTCCACGAGATCGCCGCCGACATCCAGAAGGAGAAGAAAGTAAAACTCTCCTACCAGGTCGGCACCATGATCGAAGTCCCCCGCGGCGCGCTCACCGCTGACGAGATCGCCGAGACCGCCGAGTTCTTCAGCTTCGGCACCAACGACCTCACGCAGACTACGCTCGGCATGTCGCGCGACGACTCGGGCTCCTTCCTCGGCGCTTACCAAGAGTCGGAAATCATGCCGAAGAACCCCTTCGCCTCCATCGACCAAAGCGGCGTCGGCCAGCTCATGGAAATCGCTATCGAGAAGGCCCGCCGCACCCGCCCCGACATCAAGCTCGGCATCTGTGGTGAGCACGGCGGCGACCCCGAGTCGGTGAAGTTCTGCCACAAGATCGGCCTCGCCTACGTGAGCTGCTCGCCATACCGCGTGCCCGTCGCCCGCCTCGCGGCGGCCCAGGCCGCACTCGCCAGCGCGTAAGCCACACGCGAAGCAGGGCAGCGCGTGGGCACTTGCAGCCCCGCCGCGCCGCCCTGCTCCGTTTTCTAAAAAAGCCGCCTCGGCGACACCTCCCCGCGTCAGAGGCGGCTTTTTTTGCGCGCGAACCGCGGCAACAACGCTGCGGCCAATAGAAGAACCTAAGGCTCCACTGCGCGTGGGGCGGTGGTCAGTGACCACTTCCATTGAATTTGCGATTTTGCCCGGGCGCAAAGCGCCCGGGCAAAATCGCAAATTTAAGGAACTTCCCCCGTCGCGTTGCTAGGAGCGCAGCCCCGTTCTATTTGGCGAGCCGCTCGTTGGCGGCTCGTCAGCTGTCCCCAGAGCGGGGCGAGAATGAAGCGAAAACCCCATTTGAGCGCGGCAAGAAAGTTTACGGGTAAATCTCTGCCCGACCGAAGGTCGGTCATCCCTTACTGTGCGGTTTGCTTGTCGGGCGGGACGCCCGACAAGCAAACCGCACAGTAAATGGCACGTGGCGCCACGCCACCGCCCCACGCGCAGTGGGAGGGCTTGCCTGCGCCCATTACCTATCGCTCGGGCTACTCGGGCCCAGCAGCGCGGCTTCACCAGTCGTAGCCACGCCTACAATAATCTTGTCTGCCACGGGCGAGTGCGCCTGCCTAGGTGCTCCATGATCGTTACGACTGCCCAACTCTTCAAGCACGCCTACGGAAAATACGCGGTAGGGGCTTACAACATCAACAATGCGGAACAGGCGATGGGCCTGTTCCAAGGCTGCATCGACTCGCAGGCCCCCTTCATCATCCAGATCTCCAAGGGCGCGCGCAAATACACCGACAAGCGCATGCTTGAGGCCATCATTCGCAGCGCAGCGGAGATCTACCCCGAGGCCATCTTCGCCGTCCACCTCGACCACGGTGACGAGCAAACCTGCTACGACTGCATCGACTCCGGCTTCTTCAGCTCTGTCATGATCGACGCCTCGCACGATCCCTTCGAGGAAAACGTCGCCATCACCAAGCGCGTCGTCGATCGCGCACACGCCAAGGGCCTCTCCGTCGAAGCCGAGCTCGGCATGCTCGGCGGCGTCGAAGAGGACATCAAGGTGGACGAAGGAAACGCCTGCCTCACCGACCCCGCCGAGGCCGAGGAGTTTGTGAAACAAACTGGCTGCGACTCGCTCGCCTGCGCCATCGGCACCAGCCACGGCGCCTTCAAATTCAAGGGCCGCCAGTCGCTGCACTTCGACGTGCTGGAGCAAATCAAGAGCCGCCTGCCGCAATTTCCGCTCGTCATGCACGGCTCCTCCTCGGTGCCTCAGGACGAAGTCGCCCGCATCAACTCCGCTGGCGGCTCCATCCAGGACTCGATGGGCGTGGATCCCAACGAGTACCTCCCGGCCGCCAAGCTAGGCGTCACCAAGGTCAACATCGACACTGACGGGCGCCTCGTCTGGACGCGCGTCCACCGCGAGTTTTTCCGCGACAACCCCGAGCAGTTCGACTTCCGCCCGCCCGGGAAGATCTTCATGGCCGAGTACGCGAAGTTCATCGCCTCGCGAAACGACTTCCTCGGCAGCTCCGGCCAGCTCGAAGACTTGCGCAAGTCCTTGGCGAGCTAAGCCGCCGAGAGCTCCGCATCTCATTCTCCGTCAGAGATCTGACGCGCATCAGCTTGCTGGTGCGCGTTTTTTCGTATCTTCTGGGCGGAACATTTTTTTGGAACCTTCGCCAAAACGAATCGTCTTGGCCGACGAACTTTCACCTCAACAAGGAGACCCCATGAAGACCCAAAACATACTCCCCCTTTTCGCAGCCACCGCCCTGCTGCTTGCCCCGCGCGCCGCAGTCGCCGGCGGTGAAGGCGTTGCCGCCATCGGCGGATTCATCGGAGGCATGATCGTCGGCAGCCAGGTCGGCAGCACCCACACGCACACCACCGAGACCGTTGTCATCGAGCGCACGACCGTCCCGGGTGAGCTGCCGCCCGCACCTGAAGACGCCGCCGTCGAAAACGTGCCCACACCGCCCCCACCCCAGACGGTCACCACCACTACCGAAACCGTGGTCACCCGCGGCGGCTCCGGCGGCTACTGGGAAGAGCGCCCCGTCCAGACTTGGGTGCCTGCACGCTGGATTACCACTTACGATCGCTACGGCTTCCCCGTGCGCCGCTACGAGCCCGGCCACTACGTCACTCACGTTGAGCGCGTCTGGGTAAGCGGTGGTGTCATTCACAGCTCCGCTCCCGTCGTCGTCCAGCCCACCATCGTCACCCCTGCGCCTTACTACTACAGCAGCTATCCGGCGGTGCACATCGGCATAGGCTACACGCACTACAGCGGCTACCGCCACTACCCGCGCCATTACGCACCGCCGTATTACCACCATCGGCCAAGCCATCACCACTACCGCAACCACGTCCCCAGCCACAAGGCGAGCCACGTGAAGCAGCACCTCAACTCACACAGTAGCGGCAAAGGCCTGAAGCCCAAGTTTCACTAAGGCAAAGCCTCCACTGCGCGTGGGGCGGGGTCATAGACCCGTTTTATTTGCGAGCCGCTCGCTGGCGGCTCGTCGGCAGTGAAGCACGATTCCCACATTTCGCATCCTGTCGCTCTGCGACAGGAAACAGGGCCCAAAACGCAGATAGGGAGGGAACCCGTTTAGGCGAAGCGAAATGATTTACGGGTAAGTCGCGGGCTTTTTCTACTGTGCGGTTTGCGTGTGCCGTGCGTTCCGCACGGCACACGCAAACCGCACAGTAAATGGGTGCAGGCACCGGCCTGCCGCCCCACGCGTAGTGGAGTGTCTGCAAGTCCATCAATCAAACCCGCGTAGGGTCACTCTCAGAGGCCTTTCACCGAGGTGGGAGGCGTTGCAGGGACGATACTTTTGGGCGCGCTTACAGGCGCAGCAGCAGCAGGCGCAGAGGGCTCAGCAATCGCGGGTGCTGTCGGCGCGACCAGTGGCTGGGCGCGGACCTTGTCGATGCGGTGCCCATCAAGCTCGGCGACTTCCAGCTTCCAGCCTTGCCAGAGAAAGGCGTCGCCCACGGTCGGCACGTGGCCGAAGTGGTGAATCATGAAGCCGCCCACGGTCTCGTAACTGGCCGTCGGCGAGGCCGCCTGGAGGGCGAGTGCCTGGTCGAGGTCTTCGATCGAGAGTGCCGCATCGACGAGCCACGAGCCATCTGGCTGCTGCTCCATGCCCGGGTCTTTGCGGTCACCGAGCTGCGGCATGTCGCCGACGATTGCTTCCATGACGTCGATCAGCGTGACGAGCCCCTGGATGCCGCCAAACTCATCGGTCACGAGCGCGAGGTGGCGGCCCGTCTTTTTAAATGTTTCGAGGAGCTGGATCGCGCTCACCGATTCGGGCACGAGGAGCGGCGTAGTGAGGTGGTCGCGCAGTTTGTTGGAGACACCGATTGCGGCATTTGCCCAAAGCGATTTCACCGTGACGACGCCGATCACCTGGTCGCGCGTGTTTTCGTAAACGGGAAACTGCGAGTGGCCGCTGGTGACGATCTTGCGCCAGTTGATCTCGTCCTCGTCCTCCACGTTCAACCACACCATCTGCGGGCGGCGAGTCATGATCTCGGTGACGGGCATCTCGTCGAGATTGAGGACACCCTCGACCATCGCGCGCTCGGCTTTGTGAAACACGCCGGCGTTCATCCCCTCCTCGATGAGGTTGGCGATTTCCTCCTCCGAAGGCGGCTGCTCCGTCTCCTTGCCCACGCCCAAAACGCGCAGGAGCCCGTTCGTCGATATGGTGAGCAGCCAGACAAACGGCGCGGCCAGTTGCGAAAGCCGCGCCATCGGCCCCGCAACGAGCATCGCGCGCGCTTCGGGGTTTCCCAACGCGATACGCTTCGGCGCGAGCTCGCCAACGATCAGCGAGCAATACGTGATCGCGCTCACCACGATGAAAATCGCCAAGACCTTCGCGTAAGGCGCAAGCAGCGGGATCGTCGCAATCGGCGCCGCGAGGTGATCCGAGAGCGTCGCCCCGCCAAAGGCCCCCGCCAAAATGCCGATCAGCGTGATGCCGATCTGCACGGTCGAGAGAAAGCGCGTGGGCTCGCTGGCGAGCTTCAGCGCGGCACGCGCGCGCGGCGCCCCCTCGTCGGCCAGTGCCTGCAAGCGCGCCTTGCGAGAGGAGACGATGGCGATCTCCGCCATCGCAAAAGCGCCGTTCGCCAGGAGCAGCAGAAAGATAACCAGAAGTTCTAAAAGGATAGCGTTCACGAATGGGTTGCTGGGCGGGCCACACCTCGCGCGAGCAACTTGCGGTTAGAGAGCCTACGTAGGATCGAGATTCTACGACCCGGTTTCGCAACCGAAAAGGCAGGGGATTTTTTTCAAGCCGCGCGAGAGGACAAGCAGCTGCCGGGCGCGCTCAGGCAGCACCACTGCGCGAGGGAGTGGGAGGGCGGCAAGCCAGTGCCTGCTCCCATTTACCGTGCGGCTCGCGTATCACGCTCCGCGCGATATACGAGCTGCACAGTTGGAAACGCCCGCCCCTTGGTCGGGCAGAAGATTTACCGGTAAATTGCTTCAACCCGGCCTAATGGTTTCCCGCTATAGCCGGATTTTTTTCACCGGTAAATGGTGTCGCAGCTATCGCGGCCCGGCCGTCTCCCCGCCGCTATGGCAACCAGGGAAACTGCCCCGCATCGGGCGGGCGCTTCTCGCGCTGCGCGCGGTGAAACTCCTGCGCCTCCTCGCTCATGTAGTAGAGCAGCGTCGCATTTCCCGCCAGCTCTTGCAGCCCGCTCTGCCCATCCACATCCGCATTAAACGCGCTCTTCAGGCAGCGAATCGCCAGCGGGCTGTTCTGCATGATCTCGCGTCCCCACTTGAGCCCCTCCTCCTCCAGTTGCGCAACCGGCACGACTGCGTTGACCAGCCCCATGTCGAGCGCCTGCTGCGCATCGTACTGGCGGCACAAAAACCAGATCTCACGCGCCTTTTTCTGCCCGACGATCCGCGCGAGGTAGCTCGACCCGAAGCCGCCGTCGAAGCTCCCCATCCGCGGCCCCACCTGCCCGAAGACGCCGTTGTCCGCAGAGATCGTCAGGTCGCACACCAGGTGCAGCACATGCCCGCCGCCAATCGCGTAGCCCGCCACCAGCGCGATCACCACCTTCGGCATCGAGCGGATCAGCTTTTGCAAATCCAGCACATTGAGCCGCGGCACGCCGTCCCCGCCCACATAGCCCGCGCTGCCCCGCACGCTCTGGTCGCCCCCCGCGCAAAACGCGTACTTCCCATCCGCGTGTGGTCCCGCTCCGGTGAGCAACACGACGCCCACGCGCTGATCCTCGCGCGCATCGCAAAACGCCTCGAAAAGCTGCGCGACCGTCTCGGGGCGAAACGCGTTCCGCTTCTCCGGCCGGTTGATGGTGATCTTGGCAATCCCCTCCGCACACTTCTCGTAAACAATATCGCTGTAAGTTTTAACGGGCGTCCACTCAGTCGGCATGCCGCCCAACGCAGCCCGAAACCCACCCCACATCAACCCCCGAATCCGCCTCGCCGCGTAACGGCGGAACACGCAGAGCTGACGCGCGGCCAATAAAACGGGTCTAAGACTCCCACTGCGCGTGGGGCGGCAGGCGGCGCCTGCACCCATTTACTGTGCGGCTTGCCGTCGGGCGTTCCGCCCGCCAAGCAAGCCGCACAGTAGAATGAACTCCCTGACTGGAGCAGGTGGGAGTTTAACTCGTAAACTTTTTAGCCGCGCCCAAGTGGGTTTCCTGTTCCATTCGCGTTTTGAGTTTCTTCCCAGTCGCAATGCGACTGGGGGAGGCCCCGTTAAATTTGCGATTTTGTTCGGGCGCACAGCGCACGGGCAAAATCGCAAATTGAATGGAAGTGGCGACCCGCCACCGCCCCGCGGGGGAGTCTTCGACTCGGCTTTCTGGCGAGCCGCTCAGGCGGCGGCGCCGTCGTTGCCGATGGCCTCCACGGGGCAGCCTTCGAGTGCTTCCATGCACAGGCTGATGTCGTCTTCGCTCTCGGGTTGCTTGTAGACAAAGGAGTAGCCGCCTTCGTCGAAGCGGTTAAAAAAATCCGGCGCGGTCTCGCGGCACAAATCGCAGTCGATGCATTGCTGATCGACGTAGAAGGCGCCTGCCACGTTGTTCTCCCATTTGTCTGCTTTGTTGGCCATAGGTCGTGCGACTCACAAAAACAGCGCTTAAGCAGAGTCAACTACTCAACCACTCAAGAAGCCGTGTCGGGCTTATTTTTTACGTCGCACCTATAACGGGGGCTTCTGGGTCTTGCTGGATTTTCGGCGCGCGGAGCGCCACGCGAAGACCGCCCGCTCGCTCGCCCTCGCAAGGCACCGCAAAAACGCGGCCCGCAGCCTCCAAGTTCCCCCGCCCAACAGCCGCGCGCAGCGACTACGACGAAAAAGGCAGCGAAGCCCCCTTGTGTTGCGCGGGGCGGAGCCCTTAACTGCGCGGCTCATGTTATACGACCGGCCTTACATGCGGGATAGCAGCTACCGGAACAGGCAGACATCGGTGCTGGTCTGGTTAATCGCGGCGGTGATCGCGGGCTTCGTCCTGCAACTGGTTTTCTCGCGCTGGTTTGGCGTCAATCGCACGTTTACGCAGCTTTTCGCGCTGAGCCCGATGGGCTTCAAGGCGGGCCAGGTCTGGCCGCTGCTGACCTACGCGTTTCTGCACGATCCGACGAATTTGCTGCATATCGGCGGTAATCTGCTCGGGCTGTATTTCCTTGGGCGCGAGCTGCTGCCGGTCATGGGCGAACGGCGTTTTTTGATTTTCTACGGTGCGGCGACGGTGATGGGCGGGCTGCTGTGGCTGGGCACGCACTGGCTCGGGCGCGACTACAGCTTGCTGCTCGGCGCCTCGGCTTCGGTCTACGGGCTGCTGACCGTCTACGCCTGCTTTTACCCCGACCGGCGAATCACACTGCTGCTGTTTTTCATAATGCCGCTGTCGGTGAAGCCGAAGCACCTCGCCTTTATCGCGCTGGGGCTCTCGGCCTGCGGTTTTTTGTTTTACGAAATCATGGGGGCCGCCTCGCCCTTCGGGATCGCGCACTCAGCGCACCTAGGCGGGATGCTCACAGGCTGGCTCTACTACCGCTACCTGCACGAGCGCCGTTGGGGCACGGGGCGGGGGGGGGCTGTGAGCCTTGAGCTGCCGCGGTGGTTTAAGCGGCGCAACAAGAAGGCGGGGCTCACCACGGCGGCGCGCGGCGCCAGCGCGCCCAAGTACCGCGTCAACATGAGCAACCCTGCCGACCTGCGCGCCGAGGTCGACCGCATCCTCGACAAGATCAACACCAAAGGCTTCGGCGCGTTGACCGACGAAGAAAAACGACTCCTCGATAGTGCCAAAGATTTGCTCAGCCGCCGCTAAGCAACACCGCTCACACCCTGCGTAAAAAAACGCCCCCGCAGCGCGGCCACTTTTCGCCACAGTTCCTGTTACAAAGTCTGCGCACCGTTTTCACCTTCCGCTTCCGCTCCCGCCCCGTCCCGCAGCTCAGCTCCCATGACTTCGCCCGCACTTCGCCGTCCACGCCCCCTGCTGTCGCTCGCCCTCGCTCTGGTCGCCGCCGTCGTCGCCACCACCATTGCGGCGCCCCACCCGGCCAGCGCCCAGCGCGCCGCCAAGGCCGCCCCTGCGACCAACGCGACTACGACTGCCGCAACAAACTCCGGCGCAGCGCGGGCGAGTGGCGGCAGCAGCACCGATCCCCAGAGCCGCGGCGGCGCTACCGCACGCGCCGGCCAAGGCGACCGCCAATTCAGCACCACGCCCGCACTCGCCACCGAGGCGCGCATCGTCGTGCAACTCCTCTCCCAGGCACACTACAACCGCGACGCCGTCCGCAGCGCCAACTACGCCGAAGTCATCCCCGACTACATGAGCGCCCTCGACGGCCAGCGGATGATCTTCCTCAGGGACGACCGCATATTTTTTGAGAAAAAACACTCCACCAGCCTTTACTGGAACGTCAGCCGCCTCGGAAACATCGACGCCGCCTACGAGATCTTCTCCCGCTACGAGCAGCGCACGCAGGAGCGCGTCGATTGGGTTTTCCAAAACATCGACGCCGCGCTCGCCGACCTCGATACGGATGATCACCACCTCATCGACCGCCGCAAAGTCGAGTGGCCGCGCAGCGCCGCCGAAGCCGACGCACTGTGGCTAAACCGGCTCAAGTTCGAGCTCATCGCCGAGCTGCTCAACAAACGCAGCCCCGAGGAGGCAAAGGACGCCGTGCGCTCCCGCTACGAGCGCCTCCTCAAAAACATCGCCGAGATCGAGGCCAGCGACATCGGCGAGCTCTACCTCGCCACCATCGCCCGCCTCTACGACCCGCACACCGCCTACCTCTCGGGCGACAGCTTTGAGGACTTCAGCATCCAGCTAAAGCTGGAGCTCGTCGGCATCGGCGCCATGCTCACCGTCGAAGACGATTACTGCGTGGTAAAGGAGCTCGTGCCCGGCGGCCCCGCCGCGCTCGGCGGCGAGCTCAAGCCCAACGACAAAATCATCTCCGTCGCCCAAGGTGAGGACGGCGAGTTTCTGGAAATCATCGGCCTGAAGCTGCGCAAAATCGTCGACCAGATCCGCGGCGAAAAAGGCAGCACCGTGCGCCTCCTCGTCCAGCCCGGCAACGCCACCGACCCCGCCGCCCGCCGCGAAGTCGTCATCGTGCGCGACACCGTAAAGCTCAACTCCGCGCGCGCTCACGCCGGCCTCTTCCACGTACCGAGCGCGGCAGCAGCCGTAAACGTTGCCGATAAAAACACCATCACTGCCGCCGCTGCGGCTGCCACTGCCGACGGCGCACAGGCCGGGGCGGCCGCGCCCACCGCCACCACCATTCCGATAGGCGTCATCAGCCTGCCCTCCTTTTACGGCCCGGCCGAAGAGTACGACCCTAACGACGAAGACGCCGCCGCCAGCGCCACGCGCGACGTCGCCAAACTCATCGGCCAGCTAAAAGAGCAAGGCATCCAGGGCCTCGTCCTCGACCTGCGCGGCAACGGCGGCGGCCTCCTCAGCGAGGCCATCGACATCACCGGCCTGTTCATCCCGCGCGGCCCCGTCGTCCAAGTGAAAAGCTACTCCGGCGAAATCCGCGTCAACTCCGACGAGTCGCCCGGCATCGCCTACGAAGGCCCGCTCGCCGTCCTCGTCGATCACTTCAGCGCCTCCGCCTCCGAAATCGTCGCCGGAGCCCTCCAGAACTACGGCCGCGCCATCATCGTCGGCGACAGCTCCACCCACGGCAAAGGCTCCGTCCAGGCCCTCGAAGAACTCCGCCGCTACCTCCCGCAAATCGCCCGCGCAGGCGTAAAAACCGGCGCGACCAAGTTCACCGTCCAGAAGTACTACCTGCCCAGCGGCGACTCCACCCAGCTCAAAGGCGTCGTCCCCGACATCATCCTGCCCTCCATCGAAGACCACCTGCCCATCGGCGAAGCCGAGCTCCCGCGCGCGCTCACCTGGGATAAGGTGCCCAGCTCCTTCTTCGACGGCGCACCCATCGACGACAACCTCCTGCACACCCTGCGCAGCGAGAGCCTGGAGCGGCAAAAAGCCCTGCCCGAATTCGACTACCTACGGCGCAACGTCGATTGGTTCAAACAACGGCAGGAAGAAAAACTCGTCTCCGTAAATCTGGAAAAACGCCGCCGGCAACGCGAAGAAAACGAAACCCTGCGCAAAGCCTTCATCGCCGAACGCAAGACCCTGGCCGAGCTCGACTACGCTTACGACGAATTCTGGCTCAGCCCTCCCGAAGAACGAATTGGCGCCAGCACCGAAGCCGCGACCAGCAGCAGCGCCACCGAGGCCGCGCAACAAGATGCGCCTTCACTCGCCGACGCAGGCGACACCACGGCCAACAGCAGCGACGAAAACGCTCAAGAACCCACGTCGGGCGCCCAGCTCGCCGCCGCAGATACCGGGGCGGCGGGCACAACCCATGCCAAAACCGCAGGTGACACCGCCTCCCCGGAGGCCGACGACGAAGACCTGGACGACCCACTCGATGACGACACCGGCGCCTACGCCAAAGTCGACGTCCACCTCAAAGAAAGCCTGCGCATCGTCGCCGACGTGATCGCCCTCGGCCACGACCCCAGCAACTGGATCCAGAACCACCCGCCCCTCACCGCCCGCACCAACCGCTAAAGACGCAAGCCGCCCGGACCGCTCACATGATGAACGGGCCGTCACACTGGGCGGGAGGGCGGCCCTGCGCGGGCAGCGGGGGACGGTGTCCCCTGCCATTTAATTTGGGAATCGGCTTCGGCGCTTCGCACCGGAGCCCGATTCCCAAATTTGAATGAAGTTCCCTGAGAGCGAATGTAGCGTAAACCCGTTGGGGCAGGTCTTTTAGTTTACGGGTTAACTCTCCGACCGTGACCGGAGGCCGCACAGTTGAATGAAATCCCTGATCGGAGCTCAGGTGGGAGTTTAACTCGTAAACTTTTCCGCCGCGTCCCAATGGGTTTCCCGCTTCATTCGCGTTTTGGGATTCCCCGCCTGTCGCAACGCGACAGGGGGATGACCCGTTAAATTTGCGATTTTGTTCGGGCGCGCAGCGCACGGGCAAAATCGCAAATTTAATGGCACGTGGCGCCACGCCACCGCCGCCCGCGCAGGGCTGGTCTCGAGGACTTGCGGCAGCGGCGGCGGCGGCGGAGGAGGTACAGGCCGATGCCTGCTGCGCCGAGGAGGGCGCCGTAGGTGGTGGGTTCGGGGACGGCGCCGAAGGGGGTTATCTGGATGTAGTTGTTGTCGTAGGGTTTCCAGGTTGTCTCGTAGTCCTGATAGCCTTCGAAGATGATTTGCGGGAGGGTCGCGAAGTTAAAGTTGGCTCTCTTCACCAGCAGGATGTCTTCGTATTCGTACCAGTTGCGGATGAAGAGCTGCGCGTCTGAGCTGCTGAAGGTCAGCATATCGATCCACAGGATGTTGGCCCGGCCCACTTCGCCACCTACCCAGTCAATCGTCCCACGGTTTTCGATATGCAGGTTGGACAGGCTCAGCTTGGTGTTGCCGCCCATCTGGAGGATCGCCTGCGCGCCGCCGTACTCGGGGCCGCGCGG
>NZ_LSZQ01000008.1 GCF_001580015.1 Cephaloticoccus primus | reverse complement strand
GCTGCACGGGGTTACTCGTCGTCGATGATGAGCACAGCGTCGCCGACGCGGCGGTCGTCATCATACGGTGAGGTCATGTAAAGATCGTTATTGTGGCCGAGGACTTTCCCCTCAATCACCATCGATACTGACCCAGCTCCGCCGTCCAAGTTGCCCGCGTTGACAAGTCCCAGAAAATCCAGAACTGGCACCATCTCACTCAAGCCAACGCCAGGGGGGCCTCCTTCATGCGCTATCCGGCTGGGGGTTCCATCGGCGGAAATTAGGTAAATCTTACCCTCGGCATCGGCTCCAATAATCGTGCGGGGGGCTCGCCCTTGCTGCCCTGTTTTCCAGTTTGGCTTTCCATCTTTGATCAGGATGGGAGTCACATACCAAGCATTCAGCCCGGGGCGATCTGGCACACGAATGTCGAGCTCCACGGGTTTGTCTGACTCCATTGCTTCATTCAAGATCGCTTGCTTGTCTCCCGTCGCCATGAGTACCAATCCGGGAGTGCGCAGATACTTCGCCCAGCCCAAATGCTTGGCGAGATAGCCGTCGTCACCGATCTGCCTCATGAGTATGTGTGTCGGGACGAAATGCGAGAGTGGTGAGGTATCCACCACGTCTTGCCCCATCGCGACCAGCTCATTGTCTTTGGGCATGCGATCAATGCCATCCAGCTTGATGCTCTTTTTCTTACCGTCCTTGCCCACCCATTTAAACTCGGGAAAGGGGATGACGTTTTTCTCATGAATCGAGAGAGAGATCTCTCCATTCCCCTTATTCTCCAAGTAGAGGGCAGGCCCGTTATTGGGCTCGCTATGCCACTTTCCCTGAACAATTGAGGTGCCTGTGGGTATGCCAGCGATCTCATCTATCGAATATTCAAAATAGCTCCCATTGGTCGCGACGACGGCGTTGTGCCTGCGTGCTGACTCCACAGGGCTGTCGCGGAACGCCCTGCCCGACCAACCCGAGGTAACCTTGCCGCGATAGACCTTGGGGTCTACGACCACGATATCCAAGATATAAGGTCCGGCATCCCAATATACGTGCTTGGCTGGATAGTGGAGCTGTACTGGATAGGATATCTTGCGGAGTGCTTGCCTTGCTTCTTCCGCGGTGTCGAATTCTCCAGCCAGCAAGAAAGTGACCGTTCCGCCCTCCAGTGGCAGCGGCTGTTCACGCACTGTGTAGCCAGCCTGTTCCATGCTGGCCCGAAACTCGGCTGGGTCTTCACTTGGATTCCAAGGCCTGTTGCTAAACGAATACTTGGGCGGGCCCTCTTTGGGCCAGGCACCGCGCTCGATGTGCACGTGCGTGAGGCCGGGGCGGAGCTCCTTTACCGTGCGCGTCTCCACAAGGTCGGCACGCCCGAGCGGAAGCGGGCCC
>NZ_LSZQ01000007.1 GCF_001580015.1 Cephaloticoccus primus | reverse complement strand
AAGGTAATTCCTAGCCAGAGCGGACCAAAGAGGCCTTCAACTGTGATATGGGGATTGGTTTCATCATCCTAATAATAAGTGGTTTAAGATCTTCGTTGCGATGGTTGTACCGGTAGCAAACTTCGCCCAGGTAAAGGTGGAAGTATTGATGGGGTACGCCGCGGTACGAGTACAGCCGGTTTTTGGCACTTCGATGCCGTTAATATAGATCGCGTCCTACCGGGCCTGCCTTTCTCTTTGCGGGTCATCACGTTGCTCACCGCGCAGCTTCAGTGTAGCATATGCCTGCTACTGATCGGTGTAGTACAGGGCCCCTTTTCGTGTGTGGGCCTAGATCTGACGTATGACCGAAGCTCGGTCATACAGTTAGGATAGGCATGGCCTTTACTTGGCCATTACGCTTGATGATCTCAAACGCGATTACCTTGTCCGCTGCGCTCCGGCCTTTTCTGGCCCCACCAAAGGTAGTTTCGTCCAACTAATAGCCCCCATCAAAGGGAGCGCGCAGCTGCGCTCGGGCACAGCGGGTCCGCAACAAACGATAGAAACGTTCCCGAGCAGAGCCGCACTGACAGTGCTAAGGAAGCGCTGCCAGTAAGAGGGCACTCCCAGCACAAACAGCTCCAAGAGTTGATGCTTTACGCCCACCGTCAATCGCACCGAGTCCCACCCACTACGCCAGCTAAAACGATACCCACAGGCACGTCCCCGCCATCTCCAAGTAAATAATGACGGGGTCCTCACAGTCAGGGCAGCATTTCACCCTTAAAATATCGCTAGCTTCCGCTCTAGCTAGGAATTAGCTT
>NZ_LSZQ01000006.1 GCF_001580015.1 Cephaloticoccus primus | reverse complement strand
CCCCCCCCCCCCCCCATCGCGTTGTAAGTTAACTACTTACGTAAGTTTATCTACCGCGTGCGCAGCAATTGGCGTACTTGCTGCGTTAACTCCGCAGACTGCCAGTGCGCAGATTTTGCCTCCGCTGCCCTCCTCCTACAAGCAGTGGAATGGGCCGAGCTCGGGCGGGACTTGGGGCTCTGGCCCGTGGATTGGTGGCGTTCCCTCTTCAGGGGATAATGTGCTCTTCGTCCCCAGCACCGAGCGGGCCGACCTCAGCACCGGCGACCATACGGTGCGCTCGCTGTGGTTTCAGGCCGGGACTTTTTACACGCTCAACGGCTCCGGCACGATCAAGCTAAGCAACGGCACCCCAACCGGGCACATCCTCGTCGTCACCAACTCTGTCAGCAATCCTCGGCAATCGGAGACGAATATCGAGAGCCACATCCAGCTCGAGGGCATGCCTCCCCGTGCTTACATCGAGAACTGGTCGGAAGGCGGCTTGCGCATCGGCGGCTTTTTCAAGTTAAGCGACGCCAACGTCCAGTTTGGGGGCACGGGAGCGATCCATCTGGCCAACCAGATCACCAACCAGGACGGCAAGCGGGCCAACGGTAATTTATACGTCGAAGGCTCTGCGGGTACTCTGGAGAACGTTCACGTCATCCTCAGCGCGAACAACGAGAAGAATTGGGGAGGTGTACTAAACGTTAACGACCGTGGTTTCTTGATCGTTAAGGAAAATCAGGCCCTCGGCGAAGGCAGCAACAAGGTGGTGAATTGGGGCGGCACGATCGCGCTGCGTTCCCACGTCGGGGTGCCCCTCACTTACACCCAACCTCAGCAAAACAACTATATCAGCCTCTATGGTCTCGGGATCGTTCGCAAAGCAGGTACGGCGAAGCGCATCGGCGCGCTCTACAACGACGGCGGTTGGAACTCGCTCGATATGCGGATTGACCAGGTCACCCAGCAGAACCCGGTTCCCGTAGGCTTTGGCTCGCGCGGGGATCGCGGCGGGGGCCTAGAACTGCGCAATACAGTCAGGCTCACGAATCCATTTCACAAGCTCGGCCCGGGCCTCATCGTGCTCAATAATACACGCGGAGGAGGCGACGCGAACCAGTGGGACAAGGACACGATCCTCAAGGCCGGCGTCTTGCGGCTCGGCAGCGCGGGCTCGCTGCCCAGCACCTCAAACCTCGTCTTTGAGTCTGATAATCCCCGCTTCGGCGGCATCCTGGAGCTCGGCTATGGCGGTTTCACGCGCAGCTTGGGCACTGGCGCGGGCGAAGTGCGCTGGGCCGGCTCGGGCGGTTTTTCGGCCTACGGCGCCGATCGCAGCGTGACGCTCGACACTGGCGTCTTGGGAGACGCCGCGTTGACCTGGGATAGCACGGCCCACTTCCTGAAAGACGGTGAGGCCCTGCTGCTCAGCTCCCGCTACGCCACGCACAACATCACGCTTACCAATGAGCTCGCCTTGGGCGCGGGCAGCGGCAAGCAGCGCGAAGTCCGCGTCGAGCGCGGCGAGGGGAGCGCCCATGCCCGCCTGTCGGGACCACTCCACTTTGGTGACAACACCCTCCGCAAAACGGGCCGAGGACTCCTTGTATTTGATTACCTCCAGCATTTATACGGCAGCCAAGCCGCCGTCAGGATCGAAGACGGTGCATTTCTTAAAGAACAGGGAACGCCATTATTCACTTGGGTGAATCACCAGCTCGCTGGCGGGGTTTTCGGGGTTAAAGGGGATACCCCTGAAAGCTTGGACATCGCGCTCGGTACGGGGCCCAGCCAGTTCCAGTGGTTGGGTGATGGCGGCTTTGCCGCCTACCGCAACAAGTGGGCCGGCGGCACGCGTAGCGTCACGCTCAACAGTGGGGCCACACTTACCTGGGGGCAGTCGCCCTATTTCGTCGCGGCGGACAAGGAGCTGCGCTTCGGCCACTACACTGCCGACGGTACGGTCGATTTTACCAATAACCTCAACTTGGGTAGCGGTCGCCGCACGATTCGCGTCGAGCGCGGCAGCGGCTTCAACCGTGCCGACGTGCTCCTCAGCGGAAAGCTAAGCGGCGATGCGGGAACGCAGCTTTGGTTGGTAGGTGATGGCCGGATCGACCTCACGAGCGCGGACAACTTCTCCACCGATGTCGTAAACCTCCTGAATATCCACGGTGCCGAGCTGCGGCTTAACCGCCAAGGTTCCCTTAGCCAGATCGCGAATATCATTATGGGCCACGGCGGTACCCTCTACCTCGACGACTTGGGCACGCACGACTCGAATGGCAACGGCTCGGTTAACCCGGATCGGATAATGAATAGCGGCACCCTGTTTTTCGAGGGCGGCTCGCTCATTTACCGCCGCGGCGGCACTGCCGTGGAAAGAGTAGGGGCGCTCGCGCTAAATTCGGGCGAAAACTCGATCCAGGTTTTTAAGGCGCAGGACGGGGAGGCCTGGCTGTACTCCACTGGCCTTCAGCGCGGCGACCACTTCCGCAGCGTCCTGCACTTCTCCGAGAAGGAGGCCCAGCTGCGTTTGGTTAACGACGGATCCCTCGATTATAACGTGGGAACGGGCACGGGTATTGTCCCTTGGGCGACAGCCGTCAGGCCAGACGGCTCGCTGGGCTTTGCCCATATCATCTCCGATTTCTTCTACGATCCCCAAAGTAGCTCGCCCTATCAATACATCCTTAAAGCGCTGGGGACTTACCACACGGGAGCGGCAGATACGTGGGGGACGAATGGCACGTTCAACGTGCGGATGACGGGTAATCAAACTCTCGGTGCAAACCGCACGATCAACTCGCTCGTTATCGGCGGCGGTAACCTCAATCTCGGCGCAAACCGTACCCTCACGATCAACTCCGGTGGGCTGATCGCCAGCGGCAGCGGGACGAGGATCATCAACGGCAGCGGCCAGATTGCGACGAGCAACAACCGCGCCTTTTATGTTCACACGTTTGGCAACTTGTCGCTTGAGGGGAGTGCGCGCTTCAGCGGCACCATGGACTTGGTGAAAAGCCAGTCGGGCACGCTGACGCTCGGCAGCAACGTCAACCATACAGTCGGAAACGTGTACATTCACCGCGGGACACTCGACCTGAAGCGCGGTACGCTCTCGGTAAACGGTCGGATCTGGATCGGCGACGGCGGCAGAGATGCCACCCTCAAGCTCGCGCCCAACCGCTGGAACCAGATCGTGAGAGCCGGTGGTGCCTTGGCCTCGATCACGCTCAACGGCACACCCTACGACCCGCGCGGCCCCGAGTACGGCGGCGCGCAGGCGATCCTCCAGATGGGCGGCAACACCAAGCTGAGCCT
>NZ_LSZQ01000005.1 GCF_001580015.1 Cephaloticoccus primus | reverse complement strand
CCCCCCCCAGATTTTGTAAATAATTGTAGGTTAGGTAAATATGATTTTAAAGTAGATAGTTTTGGTAGGAAGTATATTGATGAGGTTAGGTTCAGTTATTGGAAGGATATTCTGAAGGTTGCTGGAGGTAGTGACCTGAGGATAGGTAGAATGATTGTGGATACTCCTGGGGTTATTGACTTTGAGGGTAATGGGCATGTTAGTTATCTTTATATTGATGAAGTTATTTTTAAGGGTAGTAGCTATGTTACGTTTATAGATCATTCCCCGGGTTCAGCTGTATGGGTTCGTGACTTTGGTCAGGATATGGATGATCTGATCCGTCATTTTAATAACAAACAATACGGTGTCCTCTACAAAGACAGTTATTCTCGCTTTAATCGTGAGTGGTATGCTCTGCTCGCTAGCAATGTACCATGGACACCGATTCCTGAGCCGACGACCTGTGGCGCAATTGTTTCTGCCACCGCGCTGGGTCTAGCCCTCATCTCCCGCCGGAGGCGCAAGCGGGAGTCCGCTACTCACGGCCCTTGCTGCAACGCAGCAAGGGCCGTGAGTGGGGTGAGGGTTAATGGGGCTTGTTAAGTCAGGCTTTCGGGATGTGATCTCCAATATCCCACTTCAATGGCCAACTGGAAGAAAACGCTGGAAAGGATTCTTGATGAGAAGGGGAGGTATGATGCCTCCATTGCCTTTGGCGATTTCCGTGTCGTGCTGGTGCGCGTGGGCTATGTGCTGGCGCATCGTTCAGGTAGCCACCAATCTTATCGCCAAAAGGGCTGGGAATTGATGGTCGTGGTACCGCGAGCAGATGGAAAGGCGAAGGAGTACTCAGTCAAAGATTTAAGAAAGGAGCTTAAAGAGCATGGCTACTGACATAAATGACTACGAGATCCGTATCTGGCATGATGCGGTGAATGGTGAGCCTCGTTTCATGGCGCAGGTGGTGGAGTGGCCGGTGTTGAAGGCCGACGGCGAGACTGCGGACGAGGCGGCCCGCGAGATCAGCACTGTCCTCGCCCTCGCCCTCAAAACGGCAAAGGAGTTCGGCGATCCCGTTCCTCGCCCCCGGCGGGCCTCGGCTCGGCGGGCGCGGTTGGTCAGGCACTCTGACGTGCGGAAAGGAAGATCTGTTAGCTCTGGCGCCAAGGCCAAACCGACGGCTATTGCGGCCTAGAGGCGTTTGTGCGCGTCCTCACTGCCCTTCCTCACCGGGTGAGGGCGTAGAGGGCGTAGCCGGAGAGGAGGTTGGGGAGGTGGCGGCAGGGGGTTTTCCAGTCGCCGCGCAGGTGGGCGCGGCGCTGGATGTGGATGCGCCTGACGGTGCAGAAGTGTTCGAAGTCGGCGATGGTGAGCGGGTTGCTGGGGCGGCTCTCGAACCACTCGGTGGTGTAGACGGTGTTGCGCGGCTTGCGTCCGCGCAGGAGCACATCGAGCCGGTTTTTCCAGAAACCGTGGTTTACGAAACCGACGGTGACGCTGCGGCTGATGCGCAGGGCTTCGAGGATTACGCCGCTGGGGTCGCTGAGCTCCTGGACGGTGCGCGAGCAGATGACGTGGTCGAAGTGCCGGTCCTTAAAGGCGCGGGTGAAGCTGTGGATGTCGCCTTGGTAGGCGGTGACGCCGCGGCGCACGCAGTCAGTGATTTTCCCGAAATCGAGGTCTACGCCGATGCCGCGAATGTCCTTGGTCTGCTTCAGATAGGTGAGCAGTTCGCCGCGCCCGCAGCCGAGGTCGAGCACGTGGGTGCCGGGGCTGACCCATTGGCCGATGATCTCCATGTCGATGGTGCGGC
>NZ_LSZQ01000004.1 GCF_001580015.1 Cephaloticoccus primus | reverse complement strand
GGAAGGGGGGGGGAGGTCGGCGGCATGTCGGTTGCCGGGCCTTGGGCTAGATGGAGAAGTCGAGGACGAACTCGTGTTCTCGCTCCAGGAAGCCGCGCACGATGCGGTAGAGGTCGGGGGATTCGAGGAGGAATGAGTCGTGCCCGCGGTCGGTGGCGAGCTCGGCGTAGCTGGCGCGTTTTCCGGCACGCAGCAGTGTGAGCGCGATCTCGCGGTTTTGCTCGGGGGGGAAGAGCCAGTCGCTGGTGAAGCCGACGACGAGCGTCTCGGCCTGCACGGGGGCGAAGGCTTGCTCCAGCGAGCCGTAGGCGTGGGCGAGGTCGAAGTGGTCGAGCGCGCGGGTGATGTAGAGGTACGAGTTGGCGTCGAAGCGGTTGATGAAGCTCTGGCCCTGGTAGCGCAGGTAGCTCTCGACTTCGAACTGGATGTCGAAGGAGTAGGGATTTTCGCCGTGCGCGGTGGTCGTGGTGACGCGCTTGCGGCGGCCAAATTTGCGCTCCATCGAGGCGTCCGACAGGTAGGTGATGTGAGCCATCATCCGCGCAATGGCGAGGCCCACGCGCGGGCCGCCATCGGCCGGATAGTTGCCCTGCTCCCAGGCCGGATCCTGCATGATGGCCTGGCGGCCGACTTCGTTAAAGGCGATGGCCTGGGCGCCTTCTCGGGCGGTGGTCGCCATCGCGAGGACGCGCCGCACGAAGTTGGGGTAGAGGATGGCCCACAGCAGCGCCTGCATGCCGCCCATCGAGCCGCCGATCACGGCGTGGAGCTGATCAACGCCGAGGTGGTCGAGGAGCCGCTTCTGCGAGCGCACCATGTCGTTGATCGTGACGAAGGGGAAGGCGATGCCGTAGCTCTTGCCCGTCGCCGGATCGATGGAAGAGGGGCCGGTCGTGCCCGAGCAGCCGCCGAGGCAGTTTGCGCAGATGACGTAGAAGCGGTCGGTATCAACCGCGCGCCCGGGCCCGATCAGGTGGTCCCACCAGCCGGGCTTGCGGTCGGCGGCGCTGTGGCGGCCCGCGCAGTGGTGGTCGCCGCTGAGTGCGTGGCAGATCAGGATGGCGTTATCGCGCGCGCGATTGAGCTGCCCGTAGGTCTCGTAGCGCATCGTGAAGCCCGGGAGGACTTGCCCGCTCTTAAAGGTGAAGGGCGTGGTGCAGACGAAGTCGCGCGGGGTGACGATGCCGACTCCGCCGTCAGCGGCTGCTGCCGCTGGCGCCGCCGAGGCCGCTTGCCGCTGGCTACACTCGTCCTCCCTGTCGTGCGCGGTAGTGGCGCAGGCTGTCGAGTGGGCATCATCCAGATCGGGCATGGCGGGAGAACACAGAGAAAACGCGGTGGCGAAGCAAGCGGTCGTCACGCCTTCGCTCGGTCATAGGAGCGGTCTTCCGACCGTTTTATTTTTGCGGCGCACTCGTTGGTGCACTGGCCCGCTCTCGGCAGGTTGACGAACCGCCAACGAGCGGCTCGCCAAAAGCAAGAGTCGAAGACTTCCACCCACTGCGCGTGGGGAGCGGGAGGCAGTGCCCTACGCGGGCAGCGGCAGGCGGTGCCTGCACCCATTTACTGAGCGGCTTGCTGTCGGGCGTTCCGCCCGACGAACAAGCCGCTCAGTTGAATGAGTCTGACCTCCGGTCAGACGGAGATTTAACCCGTCAACTTTTTCGCCGCGCCCAAACGGGTTTCCGTTCCATCCGCGATTCAAGCTCCTTCTCCTGCCGCAACGCGGCAGGGAGGATGTCCCGTTCAATTTGCGATTTTGCCCGGGCGCTTTGCGCCCGGGCAAAATCGCAAATTGAATGGCACGTGGCGCCCCGCCACTGCCCCACGCGCAGTGGAGGTTCTTTCAAAGTCGCCTGTTACTCGCCGCCGGCGGTCGCTGCGCTCAGGGCGTCGTCCATTTCTTCGTTGGAGAAGACGGCCTGGACGTCGTCGAGGTCTTCGAGGACGTCGTGGAGTTTGAGCAGGGTTTTGGCGACTTGGGCGTCGGTGACGGGGATCGTGCTGGTGGGGATGTAGCTGATCTCGGCGCTCTCGGTCTTGATGCCGGCGGCTTCGAGGGCGTGGAGCACTTTGTCGAATTGGTGCAGGTCGCAGCGCACTTCGTAGCCTTCGTCGCTGGTGATGACGTCGTCGGCTCCGGCTTCGAGGGCGACTTCCATGAGCTGGTCTTCGGTAGCTTGTTCCTTGGTGATGAGGAACTGGCCGGCGTGCAAAAACTGGAAGGCGACGGAGCCGCTCTGGGCGAGGTTGCCGCCGAGCTTGGAGAAGGCGGAGCGGACTTCCTGGGCGCTGCGGGTTTTGTTGTCGGTGGTCACTTTTACGACGAAGGCGACGCCGCCCGGGCCGTAGCCTTCGTAGGCGAGCTCTTCGAATACGACGCCGGGGAGCTCGCCGGTGCCTTTCTTGATGGCGCGCTCAACGTTGTCGGCGGGCATGTTGGCGTCGCGCGCCTTGAGCAGCAGGGTGCGCAGGCGGGCGTTGGCGTCGGGGTCGCCGCCGCCGGCTTTGGCGGCCAGCGTGATGTCGCGCGAGAGGCGCGAGAAGACTTTGCCTTTACGCGCGTCGGTGACGGCTTTGATGCGTTTGACCTTTGACCACTTGTTATGTCCAGCCATGACGAGGAAGGGTGTGAGCGGGCGGTGGGCGGTTTTGTGCCGCGAGAAAAAGCGGGGGTGTAAAATCCAGTAGGGCCTGCGCGGCCCCTGCGCCGACTATTTTTTGCGCGCAGGGGTGATGTTTTTCATGGGCTTGCTGCCACCGCGTTTGCCACCGCCGGCGGCGGGACCAGTGGCGGGGGCGGCGGGCGAACCGGGCGCGGCCGCCGGGCCGTCGGTTTTCATCCGGTTGATGATGAGCTGCTGGCCGATGGTGAAGATGCCGTTGACGGTCGAGTAGAGCGCGAGCGCGCAGGAGAAGTTGTAGCAAAACAGCGTGAACATCCAGGGCATGAACTTGAGGAGCTTGGCCTGCATGTTGTCCGCCGAGGGCGTGGGCGTGAGGCGCATCTGGATCACCATCGTGGCACCCATGAGCAGTGGCATGATGTTGATCGGCAGCCCGAGGACGCGGGCGACGGTGTCGGGCGCGCTGAGGTCGGCGGCCCACAGGAAGGACTCGAAGCGCAGCTCCGAGGCGGTGCGCAGCATGACGAAGAAGCCGATGAAGAAGGGCATCGTGACGAGGATCGGCAGGCAGCCGCCCATCGGGTTTACCTTGTTCTTCTTGAAGAGCTCCATCGTGGCCTGCTGCATCTTCTGCGGGTTGTCCTTAAACTTCTCGCGCAGGGCCTGCATCTCGGGCTGGATTTTCTGCATGCGCTTGGCGGAGCGCGAGGCGGCGAGCGTGAGCGGCAGGAAGACGATCTTGAGCGTCAGCGTGGTGATGACCACGGCCCAGCCCCAGGCCCACTTGGGCGCGAGCGGCGAGACCCAGCGGTGCACCCAGTCCATCATGGTGAGCAGGGTTTGGCTGAAGAACCGGAACATGCCGTAGTTCATCACCTTGTCCTGATCGGCCTTGAAGTTGTCGCTGTTGGAGAGGCGCGGGTAGGCCTTGGGGCCCACGTAAAAATCCATCGCCAGCGTGTTGCTCGCGTTGGGGGCGAGCGGGCTCAGGTCGAAGAGCGCTTCGGCGCCGAGGCCGTAGTGCGTGGGCTGGGGCGAGCCGTCGGGCGTGGCGATCGGCACGCGGCGGGTGAGCAGGCCCACGGCAGGCGACTCTGCGGCAGGCGTGAGGATGCTGGCGAAGAAGCGGTTGCCGAGCGAGGCCCAGCGCACGTTGGCGTGCGTGGGGAGCAGCGCGGTGGGCTCGCGCGAGCCGATGCCGAACAGGCTCAGGAAGCCGCCGCCCTGGAGGCGGGTGTGCTCGATGAAGTGTTGTTTCTTGCCGTCGGAGTAGCCGCTTGTGAGCTGCTGGCCGTACACGTCGCTGCCGGTGGGGACGACGGTGCCGAGGCTGAGCGCGAGGCGCGGCAGGGCGAGTGTCTCGCCGCTGAGGTTGCGCAGGGTGGTCTGATGCTGGAGCTGGTAGGGGTCGGTGCCGGGCTCGTTGCCATCGGGCAGGTAGTAGCGGCGGGTGAGCTCCAGGCGACCGCCGTCGAGGATGGCGCGGTAGGTGACTTCCTTGGGGGTTTGGGAGACGATCTCGAAGCGCGGGCCGAGGCCGCCGGTGGATGATTGGGGGAGGCCGGGCAGGTCGGTGATGCCGAGCATCGGGCCCGTGCGCACCTGATTGAAAATGTAGTGCTGGCTGCTCCCACGGGCTTCGGGGAAGCGGCGCAGGGCGACTTCCTCAATCGCAGCGCTGCGGTTGCTCAGGCGCACTTCGATGAACCCGTTGGCGAGCAGCGCGGTACTGTGGCCGCTGTCGGTGCTGTTGAGGGCGGAGATTTCGGCAACGGCCGCCGTCGGTGCTGTGGTCGCGACGGGCTGCACGGCGGGCGGGATGCCGCCGGGCGTCGCGATAGTGCCTGCGGGAGTTGTGCTGCCCGCGGGCTGTGTGCCCGGGCTGCCTGCGGTACCGTGCGGCGCGGGCGCAACAGGTGGCTGCGGGCTCGGTGCAAACTTCAGGGCGACAAAGGCTGCCAAGAGCAGCAGTACGCCGATGACGGTGTTCTTCTTATCCATGAAAAAAATCAGTTTAGCGAGAGGGTGAGAACCTTGGAGGAAGTGGTAAGCGCTGCGGCGGGTGCGGCGGCTTCATTTGCGCCCCGGGCCGTGGCAAACGCCTGTGTGGCAGCTGCGCGATTTGTGGCGATTCGCGAGCAGGTGGGGCGCGAGTTGCGGCGGCGCGCGGGCGGGCGGGGCGGCACGGGATCAAGCCCGCCGGGGTGCAGCGGTGTGCACTTGAGCAGGCGGACGAGCGTCAGCCAAGTGCCATAGAGCGCGCCGTGCGTGCGGAGGGCTTCGCTCGCATAGTGCGAGCAGGTGGGGTAGAAACGGCAACCGCAGGCTGGCCCGAAAATCGCGGGCAACGCGGGCGAGAGCGTGAGCTGGTAGAGCCTGACGAGCCCGAGCAAGAGAGCCGCGGGGAGCGCAGCCAGCCTCGTGGCTACGGCGCGCGCCCTCGCCGCCGCGCTGCTGGGCGGGAGGGGCGGCTGGTGTATCGCGAGGGCTGGAGGAGTGGTGGCCTTAGGCATCGGAGGTCGCGGTGCGAGGTGCGGGAGATGCACCCGGAAGGGCTCGGCACAGTTGCTCGCAAATTCCCAAAAAGCGTTTTTCGAGCACGCTCCAGGGCAGGCGGTTGAGCAAGCGCCGCGCCACGAGGAGCAAGTCACCACTGGGCGGCAGCTCGCCCTGGTGGAGCCGGAAGAGCGCGCGCAAGCGGCGCTTCGCGCGGTTGCGCTGCACGGCATTTCCCACTGCGGCGCGGGAGGCCACAACGCCGACTCGCCGGAGTGGCGCGGCAGAGGGCGCGCAGTCGGCGTTTGAGAGCTCGTCCGGCGCGGGCCGCCGTGCACAAGCCGTGCCAGCTTGCGCCCACCACCACAGCGTAAAGGCGTCGCACTGATAACGGCGGCCTGCCTGCCGTACGTTTTGGAAATCGCGTTGCGTGCGCAGGTGCTGCTCTGGGCTAAGACGCATAGCGCGGGGCAGCGGCGCGGGCGAGGTGGCAGGGAAGGAGGGCGCGGTGTCGTGTGCGTTTCAGGTCGCCGGAGGGGCGGCCTTTAGACGACCGTCAAACGCTTGCGGCCCTTGGCGCGGCGTGCGGCGAGCACTTTGCGGCCGCTGGCGGTGGCTTTGCGTGCTCGAAAACCAATCTGGCGGGCGCGCTTTTTGCGGTGTGGGCGGAAAGTGGGTTGCATAAGTTTAAGTCGTTAAGAGGTGACCCAAGTGCCGCAGCCTCTCGACGCTGTCAACGGTCTTTGAGCCGCGCGGTGGATGACAGAGGTCCACTGCGCGTGTGGCGGTGGCGGGGCGCCACGTGCCATTGAATTTGGGAATCGGCCCCGCCGCTGCGCGTCGGAACACGATTCCCAAATTAGCCTCCCTGTCGCTTCGCGACAGGAGAGGAATCCCAAAACGCAAATGGAGCCTATTGGGGAGAGATGATGCGATTTACC
>NZ_LSZQ01000003.1 GCF_001580015.1 Cephaloticoccus primus | reverse complement strand
GGCGGACCCCCCAAAAAAAAGCCGCACAGTAAATGGGAGCGGGCACTGCCCGCCGCCGCCCGCGTAGGGCCGCCCCACGCGCAGTGGGGGCTGCGTTCCGCCGCGTAGCGGCGGAACCGATTCCCAAATTAAATGGAAGTGGCGACTCGCCACCGCCCCACGCTCAGTGGGAGTCTGAAAATTCCCCACCACCCTTTTTCTCCCCAATGAAGCCCCTACGTTTCCGGCAAGTTCACCTCGACTTTCACACCAGTGGCGCGATCCCCGGGATCGGCGCGTCGTTTGACAAACTGCGTTTTCAAGAAGCCCTGAAGCGGGGCCGCGTAAACTCGATCACGCTGTTTTCCAAATGCCACCACGGCTACAGCTACCACCCGACGCGTGTCGGCGCCCGCCATCCGCATTTGCAGACGGACCTGCTCGCCCGCCAGATCGAGGCCTGCCGCGAGATCGACGTGCGCTGCCCCATCTACCTGAGCGCGGGGCTCGACGAGTACGCGGCGCACCAGCACCCCGAGTGGATCGTCAAGCGGCGCGACGGGACGACTGCCGTGCCCTTTAAATCGAGCTGGCGGATGCTGCGCTTCAACTCGCCGTACCTCGACTACCTGTGCGCGCAGATCGAGGAGGTGGTGCAGCGTTGGCCGGATAACGATGGGATATTCCTGGACATCATCTCGGCGCAGCTCGACTACAGCGACGATGCGCTGGAGGAAATGCGCGCTGCGGGGCTCAACTCGGAGGACGAGGCCGATGCGCGCCAGTACGCCGAGTCGGTGCTGTACCGCTACTTCGAGCGCACGACCGCCGCGGCGAAGTCCGTGCGCGCGGACACCCCCGTGCTTCACAACTCGGGCGACGTCTCGCTGGGCAACCACCGCGCCCAGGATTTCAACACGCACTTCGAGCTCGAATCGTTGCCCACGGGCGGTTGGGGCTACGACCACTTCCCGCTGCTCGCGCGCCATGTGATCACGCGGCCCAAGGACTTCCTCGGGATGACGGGCAAGTTTCACAACACGTGGGGCGAGTTCGGCGGCTTCAAGCGCGCCAATGCGCTGCGCTACGAATGCGCGGCGATGCTCGCCTACGGCGCCAAGTGCAGCATCGGCGACCAGCTCCACCCGAGCGGCGAGATGAACCCCGATACCTATGCGCTGATCGGCGAGGCCTATGCCGAGGTCGAGGCCAAGGAGCCCTGGTGCGGGGCGGTGCGCCCCGTGGCGAAAATCGCGATTGTGAGCTCGCGCCAAAATCAGGCGCGCTGGAGTGCCGACCACACGAGCGGGCTGGCGGCTGACGAAGGCGCGGGGCGGATGCTTCTGGAGCTGCACCAGCCCTTTGTCGTGCTCGACGAGCACGCGTCGTGGGACGGCTACGAGGTCGTCGTCCTGCCCGAGGGCTTTGTGATGAGCGCGGCCAAGCGCGAGCAAGCGCAGGCCTTTCTCGCGCGCGGTGGGCGGATCCTCGCGGCGGGCTCGGCCCTGCTCAACGAAGCGCGCGATGCCTTCGCACTGCCGCCCGTGGCGGGCGTGAGCCTGCGCGGGCGGAGCCCCTACGACCCCGACTACCTGCTGGCGACTGCGCTCACTCCGCGCGTGCCGGTCAAGTCGCCCATCGTGATTCACGGCGGCGCCTACGAGGTCGAGCTCGGCGAGCAGGCGAGTGCCCCGGCGGCGGGCGCAGTGAGCGCAGTCGCGATTCTCGCAGCGCGGCGCGTGCCGTATTTCAACCGCACTTGGGAGCGCTTCTGCTCGCACCAGCACACGCCCGATGCGCCCGCGCAAGCGGCACAGCCGCTCTCTCCGGCGGCTGTCGCGAGCGAGCAAATCGCCTACTTCGCGCACGATTTGTTTACGGCGTATCGCCGTCAGGGGCAGCCGCTGTATCGCGATTTTTTCGAGGCCGCGCTGCGGCATCTCTTCGGCGGCACGCTGCCGGTCGAGACGGCCGCGCTGCCGACGAGCGGGCGCGTAAACGTGCTGGAGCAAGCTGCCGAGCGTCGCTACGTGGCCCACCTGCTCTACGCGCCGACGAACGTGCGCGGCACGTTTAACGGGAAGCCGATTGAGATAATAGAAGACCTCGTCCCGCTGCGCGGCGTGGAGCTCACGCTGCGGCTGCCGCGGCTGCCGAAAACCGTCCGCCTCGTGCCCTCAAGGACTTCGCTCGAATTTGCGGCGCAGGCCGCGAAGACCCCCGCTGCGGGCAACAGCGGCCGCGCCGGCGGCGGAGAAGCGGGCACAGGTGACGGCGCGGGTGGCGAATGCACGGTGCGCTTCACCGTGCCCGAGTTTACCGCGCACCAAATGGTGGAGCTCGCCTACTAAAGAAAAGACCGCACTACGCGTGCAGCGGTGGCGCCCCGCCACCGCCCCACCGCGCAGTGGCGGGGCATCGTTTACCTTCTACGGGGCGACTTCGCTCACGTAGATGAACTGGCCGCAGCGCACGGTCATGATAGTGGCGGCTTTGGAGGCGTTGCGGTTTTCGTCGATGTCGGTGCGGCCGGTGACGCCGGGCAGGTCGCGGGTGGAGGCGAGTGCGTCGCGCAGCGCGGCGGGGTCGGTCGTCCCGGCGCGTTCCAGGGCATTGATGAGCAGCAGTGCGGCATCGTAGCCGAGCGCGGCGAAGGCGCCGGGCGTTTCGCCGTCCCAGCGCGCGCGGTAGTTTTTGACGAATTCGACGACCTGCGGGGCCTGGTTGTCGGGTGAGTAGTGGGTCGAGTAGTAGATGCCCTCGACGGCGTCGCCGCCGATTTCGATGAGCTCGGGCTCGCCCCAGCCGTCGCCACCCATGAGCGGGACGGTGATCCCGAGTTCGCGCGCCTGCTTGGAGATGAGGGCGGTCTCGGTGTAGTAGGCGGGCACGTAGATGGCGTCTGCGCCGCTGGCTTTGATGGCGGTGAGCTGGGCCTTAAAGTCCTTGTCGCCTTCGGCGAAGCGCTGCTCGGCGGCGATCGTGCCGCCCTCGGCGAGGAAGGTATCTTTAAAGTGCTTGGCGAGGCCGACGCTGTAGGCGGAGGAGACCGAGGAGAGGATGGCGACGCGCTGTAGCCCCAGTGACTCGCGCGCAAACTTCGCCATGACGGTGCCCTGGAAGGAGTCGAGAAAGCACACGCGAAACACGTAGTCGCCCGCTTGCGTGACGCTCTCGGCGGTGGAGGCCGGGGAGATCATCGGAGTCTTCGTGAGCTGCGCGATGGAGGCGATTTCCAGTGAGCGGCTGGATACGACTTCGCCGAGGATGGCGACGACCTTGTTGCGCGAGATGAGCTTGCGCGCAGCCGTGGCGGACTCGCCCGCCTTTGACTGGTTGTCCTCGCTGATGAGGCGCAGTGGGCGACCGAGGACGCCGCCGCGTGCATTGGCGGTTTCGAGCGCGAGCACGATGCCGCGGTGTGCGCCCTGCCCAAAGGCGCCTTCCTTTCCTGTGAGCGAGGAGATTTCGCCGATCAGGATTTCGTCGCTGTCTCCAGCGTGTTTGGGGGCGCAGCCGGTGAGCGCGAGCAGGAGCGGAAGGAGGAGTAGGAGAGTGCGGCGGGTCGGGTTCTTCATTGTGAAAATGGTGGGAGAGTGACTCTGCGATTCGGAGAGAATTTGAGGGGGGAGAGCTGGGGCACTCAAACGGGTTCGGCGAGTGAATGCCTTTGCATCGGGAGGGGCCACGGTTTTCTGTCTCCGCCTCTTTTCCCCCGTGAGTATCTATGATCGTCATTTGTTGCGCGAGTGGTTGCAGGTCTTGGCGCTCGTCCTGGCGGCCATGATCGGGCTGCTCCTCGTGCAAGTGCTCTACGATGACTTTCGGATGTTGAGCGACCTCGGGGCGGGGGTGGCGGATTTCGGGCTGTACGTGCTGGTCACGCTGCCCGGGTTTTTGGCGATCGTGCTGCCGGTCGCGTTGCTGCTCTCGCTGTTGTACGCGCTGGGGCGGCTTCATCGGGCGGGCGAGCTGGTCGCTCTGCGCGCAGCGGGGGTTGGGCTTTGGCGAATCACGGTGCCGGTGTGGCTCGTGGGGCTGCTGATGTGCGCGGTGACCGGGGTGCTCAATGCGAGCGTCGTCCCGTGGTCGGTGGAGACATCGCGCGCGCTGCGCGACTCGCTGGAGTTTCGCCACAGGGCGGAGTCGCAGCCGGAAGATGCGATTGGCGCGCAGCGGCGCATCGGCTTCGACAACCGCACGGCGGGGCGGGAGGGGGCGGGCGGGCGCCTGTGGTTCATCAACCGCTACAGCCAGTTCACCCAGCGGGCCTACGGAGTGACGGTCTCGGTGTTCGACACAGGAGAGGCGCGCGAGGTGCGAGGCGCGGACGCTGCGTCAGGCGCAGCGGCAAATGCTGGGGCGGGCGTGGCGGGAGGGCGGCGCGAGGCGCGGCGAATCGTCGCGGCGCAGGCCTGGCCTGACCCTGCGCGCGGCGGCTGGGTTTTCGCGAATGGCCAGGAGCTTTTCTTTAATCCGGAGACGGGAGAAATCCGCGAGCCGCGCCCTTTCGCAGAGCACTTTGAAGCGGGTTATGACGAAGAGCCCGCGCTGATGCTCACCGTGGATCGGCGGCCGGCGGACTTGTCGTTTTTCGAGCTGCGTCGCCTGGTCGATTACTACGCGGCCGAGGGGGCCGGTGCGAAAGGGGCCGCCTATGCCGTGCGCTACTTCGGCCTCGTGGCCGATACGCTGGGCCCGCTGATCGTGATCGCGCTGGCGATTCCCTTTGCTGCCTCCGGTGTGCGGGTGAATCCGGCGGTCGGCGTGTCAAAATCGATCGGACTCTTCTTTTTGTACTACGTGCTGATGAACCTCGCGAGCTCGCTCGCCGTGAAGCAAGTACTCGACCCCGCGCTGGCCGCCTGGCTCCCCAATGCCGGAATGACCGGCATCGCCGCCTGCCTTTTCGTCCGCCTGCGCTAATGTGCCTTTGGGCGCGTTTTGCGCACCTCGCGAGACGCGCGAGCCGGAGCGAAACCGCCGGGCCGCTGGCCTGCCTGCGCGCTGCGGATTCTACTTATCTGGCTGGTGCGGGTACGTATGCGTTTGGGTTTATCGGAAAACGGGTGCGGCGGATACGCGTATGGGCCGATGAATCCCTTCTCAATCCCGCAGTCACTCCTCTTTGCTTTCTTCTTCTCCAGCCGCCGCCGCTTGGCCGATAAGAAGGCTCCCTCCGATCTCAAACGATAATTAAACCGAAGACATCGATAAACTATGGCTCCTATAGTGATGCTACTTGGCGCGATATGCCTCGGCTGCATGTTCATGGAAATGTGAACTCACCCGCGGCGCGGCCTGCCATTTTCTCCACATAACACTACGAGGCTCTGAAATGCGAAATTTCAGAGCCTTGTTTTTTTGGGGGGATTGAAGATCGAAGCGCTGCCGCAGAGGCGCGCGCGGCTTCCCCTCACTTGAACAACCCGAGATCGATGGCGTGTGCCATCGCGTAGAAGCCTGCGGCCGAGGGGTGCAGGAAATCGCCCGTGTCGTACTTCTCGGCGAGGTAGTCTGGATCGGTCGGGTCGCGCAGGACGGCTTCGAAGTCGATGATCGCGTCGTAGCGGCCCTGCGTGCGCGCCCATTCGTTAATCGCCTTGCGGTGCGCCTCGCCGGTTTCCCGCCAGTAGCCCGCGCCTTTAAAAGGAGGGATCGTGGCCCCGTAGACTTTGAGCCCGGCCGTATGCGCGCGGTCGATTATCTGCTCGTAGGTGGCGATGAGCTCGGCGGCAGTCGGCGCGCTGTCTCCGGCTTCGTGCGAGAGGCCGCATTGGCCGCAGTCGTTTACGCCGATGTAAACGACGAGCCAGCGTGCACCGCTTTGCTGGAGCACGTCGCGCTCAAGGCGGTCCGGTGCCGTGGGGCCGTTGGACGCTTTGTGCAGGAGGCAGTTTCCGGAAATGCCTTTGTTAAGGACACCGATGCCGCTCGCCTCGCCCGTGCTGTGCAGTCGGCGGGCGAGCTCGTCGCCCCAGCGCAAGTGGGAGGACGGGCCGACGCCACCATCGGTGATCGAGTCGCCGAGCAGGACGATGGCGCCGCGCGGCGTCGCAGTCGTGGCGACGTCGAGGGCGTGGATGAAGAACCAGCGCGGGGCGCGTCCGTATTGATCGGGCGTCGTCGATTGGGCGTGGCGGTAGAAGCTCCTCGACACGGCGGGGGCGCTGCCGTGGCCGCTGTGTGTCGCGGGGGCCTTCTTGATGTGCAGCGTGATGGCGACGTCGCTCAGCGCGGGCAGGGGGAAATCAACCGCATCGGAAACGGCGTCCTGCCCTGCGGGGATCGTAAATGTGCGTTGGCCGCCGACGGTGAGCGGCGTGTGCTGTGCCTTGGGCTCGGTGGCGTTGGTGTCGCCTTTCGGAAGGAGCGCGAGCGAGGCGGCTGCGATGACAAGCTCGCTCTCGCCGTAGAGATTACTGAAGTGGAGCCGGACGCGGTCGCCGCCCGCGGAGACGCGGACGTTCTGGATCAAGATTGCGTCGTCGAGCCTGGGCGTGAGATGATCCACCCCGAGGGGCAGAATCGAAGTCGCCCAAGTAGCGACAAACTCGGAGTCAGCGGGAGTAGGAGCAGAGGGTGTAGTCATTTTTTTTGGGGAGCGTGCTGCGCTTCCGTTGACCGCGTAGAGGCCCAAGGCGAGCGCAAACAGTCAGCGACTGTCACTCCGGCGTAAGGCTCCTCTCTCCCGCCGCGCAACTCCTGTGAAAGCCGGAGCGCGGCGTGGCGGTCGCGGTGGCTGGCCTCTTAGTCGAGGAGTTTGTCAAAGAGTGTAGCGATCATTCCCTCGGGCTTTTTGGGGATGAGGCCGGGTTGGCGGTAGTGGCCGGTAGCGATCAGTTTTTTCGTGCGCGCGTGGGCCGCGCTCAGGTGCAGCTCGATAAGGTAGGAGCGGAAGTCCCAGGTCCAGCGGGCGTCGTAGGTGATGAGGATTTCGGTATCCTCGGGCATCATGGTGAGGTGCCCGTGGCTGGCCTGGAAACCGCGGCGGCGCAGCTCGGCGGCGATCATGGCATCAATGGCGTGGTTATCGTTTAGCCGCGTCTCGACATACACGCGGCTAAACTGGGCAAGGTTTGCCTCGGCACTGCGCCGCGCAGTCTTCGTCGCACAGCCAGTAAAAACAAAGGCCGAGAAAAACAGCAGGAGAATCGTCAGCAGGCGCATGGGCAGCGCAGAGTCTGGATGCAATCGCTCCCCGCCAACAAGTATCAGTGCGTGCGCACCTGCTGCGCGCGCTTTCTCATCCGGCCGCTGCCAGGCTGGCTTTCCCGAGGGCCGCCGGACACGCGATGAAACAGGAGGCTGGAGGCAGGGCGGTTTCCTCCTGTGTAAAAAAACAGGCCGCTACGGTTGGTTCCGTGAGCGGCCTGTGATGGACTGAGAGAGGGGGCGGGCGTCGAGCCTGGCTGCGTTTATACCCGCGGGTGCTGCGATTTTGCGCACGCGGGTAATAAGCGCAGTCCCTTTCTAGCCGTGGAGGTAGGAGCTGATGAGGTTTTCCAGCAGCTCTTGTTTGCCGGAGCGCAGCTTGGGCTCGCCGAGTTTGCCGAGGACGAGTTTTTCGAGGCTCTTGAAGGTCGCCTTGCCGCTTTCGATTTCGGCACCGTAGCCGCCGTCGTAGGAGGAGTAGCGCTCGGCGACGAAGGCGTCGAGCTGCCCGTCGGCGAGGATCTGGCGCGCGATTTTGAAGGCGAGCGCGTAGGAGTCCATGCCGCCGATGTGTGCGTGGAAGAGGTCGTCCAGGTCGATGGACTGGCGGCGCAGCTTGGCGTCGAAGTTGAGCCCGCCGGAGCCGAGGCCGCCCGCGCGCAGGATCGAGACCATGGCGAGCGTGAGCTCGCGCACGTCGGTGTTGAACTGGTCGGTGTCCCAGCCGAGGAGCACGTCGCCCGCATTGGCGTCGATGGAGCCGAGCAGGCCTTGCGAGGCGGCGACTTCGATCTCGTGCGAGAAGGTGTGGCCGGCGAGGGTCGCGTGGTTGGTCTCGATGTTGAACTTGAAGTGCTTTTCGAGGCCAAAGGTGCGCAGGAAGGCGATGCCGGAGGCGACGTCGAAGTCGTACTGGTGTTTGGTGGGCTCCTTGGGCTTGGGCTCGATGAGGAACTGGCCTTTGAAGCCGATGGCCTTTGCGTGATCGACCGCCATGTGCATGAAGCGTGCGAGGTGCTCTTGCTCGCGCTTCAGGTCGGTGTTGAGGAGCGTGTCGTAGCCTTCGCGGCCGCCCCAGAAGACGTAGTTTTCGCCGCCGAGCTCTTGGGTGACTTCGATCGCTTTCTTCACTTGCGCGGCGGCGTAGGCGAAGACGTGTGCGTCGGGGTTGGTCGCCGCGCCTGCCATGTAGCGCGGGTTGGTGAAGAGGCAGGCGGTGCCCCAGAGGAGTTTCACGCCAGTCGCCTTTTGCAGGGCTTTGGCGTGGGCGACGAGTTTATCGAGGTTTTTGTTGGACTGCGCCAGCGTGCGGCCTTCGGGCGCGATGTCGCGGTCGTGGAAGGCCCAGAAGGGCGACTGGAGTTTCTGGAAAAACTCGAAGGCGGCATCCATGCGCTTCTTGGCGACGGAGATCTCGTCTTTGCCCTGCTCCCATTTGCGCGTGATCGTGCCCGAGCCGAAGGGGTCGGCCCCGGTGCCGCGAAAGCTGTGCCAGTAAGCGACCGAGAAGCGCAGGTGCTCGCTCAGCGGTTTGCCGTCGAAGACTTCGTCGGGGTTGTAGTGCCGAAAGGCCAAGGGGTTCTTGGTGGCGGGGCCTTCGTAGGCGATCTGGCCGATTTTGGGAAAGTGCGCAGTCGCACTCTTTCGGGATGCAGGTTTCGAGGCGGTTTTCATAAGAGGAGACTGTCGGGGTGAGTGGGTGTTTTGATAACTGTTAAGCAGAGCGGGCCTTGGGGTTGAGCCGTTTGATGGCGGTGGCTTTAAGCTGTGTTTCGATGACTCTATCAAATCTTTTTACCGCCGAGACCTGGCCGGAGATCGTGGGCTATGCGGCCTCGGTTTTTGTCGTGCTAAGTTTTGTTTTCAAGGGGGTTAAGGCGATCCGTGTGGTCAATGGTATCGGCTGTGTTTCGTTTGTGATTTATGGCGCATTTAATGCCGGTGCGATTTTGTGGCCGATCGTCATTCCCAACGCGGTGCTGTGCGGCTTGCACCTGTATCATTTGTTTGTGGGAACGCGCCGTGGCTCGGCGGCGAATCCGGCGCGGTGAGTTTCCGGCGCGGCGCAATCGAAACATTTTACGCGCGCGGCAGGGGCGGGAGGGAGCGCTGGGCGCGTTTGCAGATGCGCTGCGTGGCGGCGCAGAGGCTTTCGCTGAGCCAGCGCGCGCAAGTCTCGCGAACCCAGCCCGGGCGAGTTTTCGAAGCGTCGTTTAGCCAATTGGCGACCGAGTCCTGGACGTAGGGGGAGGGATCGGCGCGGAGCGGCTCCAGGATGGGCAGGCCGAGCTCGGGCTGCGTTTTGAGCGTGTCGATGTGGGCGCACCAGACGCCGCGCGGTCGCAGCGCTTCGCAAGCCCAGCGGCGCAGCCGCTCGGACTTTTCGCGCGTCCACGGCACGAGCAGCGAGATCGCTTCGTCGAGCTCGGCGGCGAGGGCGGGTCGCAGCGCCATCCAGGCCCATTCGCGCGCGCCGAAATGTGGGTCGTCGGCCAGAGGGCGGATGCGGGTGAGCCGCTGTTTGAGCGAGAGCTTCGGCTGCCGTGCGAGCAAGTAGCAGGCCCAGCCGCGTACCGTGTCGGAGCCGTGGGTGAGCAGCTTTTCAAAGGCCGTTTCGCCGAGCTGCTCCAGCAGCAGCTCGCCAGCGAGGGCCATGCGCTGGGTGATGCCGAGCTCGGCGGCTTCGCCCATTTCTTCGATGACGGTTTCCTCGAGCTCGGGAAACGCGGCCTCCATCAGTACGGCGAAGTCAATCGCGAGGTTTTCTACTAGGTGCGTGGAGGGCGCGCCTGCGTGGAGCGCGGCGAGTCGCTCGGGGCTGATGTCGCTGCGCTTGCGGCCCGTGCCGCTGCGTGGTTTGGGTGGGACTTTCGTCGCAGCGGCGGCAGCGGTTTTGGAGGGGCTCATTGCGGCGAGACGTTGGGGGCTTCTGCGCAGGCCACAAGACTGCAAGGCGCGGGTTGAAAACTTGAGGCGGCTACTCCCCAATCGCGGGTGATGACCGTGCCCGAACCCGCTGGCTCCGACCTTGCCGCTGTTGCCGAAAAAATCGCGCGCTTGCGCGCAGAGATTGCGCGGCACGAGCTGCTCTACCGCGTACACTCGCAGCCCGAGATCAGCGATGCGGAGTACGATGCGCTGCTGCGCGATCTGGCGGGGCTGGAGGCGCAGTTTCCGCAGTTTGCCTCGTCGGATTCGCCAACGGGAAAAATCGGCGACGACCGCACGAGCGGCTTTGCGACTTATCGGCATCGGCAGCCGATGCAGAGCCTCGACAACACGTATTCACCGGACGAGTTGCGCGAGTTCGACGCGCGGCTGCGAAAACTGCTCGGGCACGAGGGCGCGTGCGCTGGCGAGGGTGAAGTTGGGCAGCAGGGCAATCCTGCCGGACAGGCGCCGCTGGCTTACGTCGTTGAGCCCAAGATCGACGGGATCGCCGTCAGCCTGACTTACGAGCGCGGCCGGCTCGTCCGCGCTGTCACTCGCGGCAACGGAATCGAGGGCGATGACATCACGGCCAATGTGCTTACGATCACGACCCTGCCGCGCGAGCTGACGCCGAGCGCGGGCGCGCCGCTCCCGGAACGGGTCGAAGTGCGCGGGGAGATCTTCATGAGCCTGGCCGAGTTTGAGCGGATCAATGCCGAGCGTGCTGCTGCAGGCGAGCCGCTCTACGCCAATCCGCGCAACCTCTGCGCTGGAACCATCAAGCAAAAGGAGGCGAGCGAAGTCGCGCGCCGCCGGCTCGAGATCGCGCTCTACGCGCTCGGCCACTGCGAGCCGCTCGGCGCACTGCCCGAGTCGCAGCGTGCGGTGCAGGCGCGCTTGCGCGAGTGGGGGCTGCCTGTCGTGGAGAAGTTTTGGACGGCGCAGGGCGCCGACGAAGTGTGGCGCGCGGTGCAGGAGCTGGAGTCGCTGCGCAGCCGCTTCGCCTACGCGACGGACGGTGCGGTGGTGAAGCTCGACTCGCTGGCACTTCAGCGCGAGGCGGGCGCGACTGCCAAGGCCCCCCGCTGGGCGATTGCCTACAAGTTTGCGGCTGAGCGCGCCGAGACGCTGTTGACCGACATCACGCTGCAAGTCGGCCGCACGGGCGTGCTCACGCCGGTTGCCGAGCTGCGGCCCGTGCAGCTTGCGGGCACCACTGTCTCGCGCGCGACCTTGCACAACTTCGACGAAATCGCGCGAAAAGACATCCGGATCGGCGACTGGGTTTTCGTGGAAAAAGCGGGCGAGATCATCCCGATCGTCGTTGGCGTAAACCTCGCGCGCCGCATGCCCGTGCCCTACCAGCCGCCGCAAGTTTGCCCCGAGTGCGGCACGCCACTGGTGCGCGTCGAGGGCGAGGTCGCGCTGCGCTGCCCAAACTACGATTGCCCGGCGCAGGCGCGCGCGCGAGTGCGGCACTACGCGTCGAAAGCCTGCGTCGATATCGACGGCCTCGGCGAGGCAATGGTCGAGACCCTCATGGCCAAGGGCTGGGTGCGCGACATCGCCGACATCTATCGACTGCGACGCGAGGATCTGCTGACACTCGGCAAGCGCGTCGAAAAATCGACCGATGCGCTGCTGGTGGCGATCGAGGCGAGCAAACGCGTCGAGCTCTGGCGAGTGATTCACGGCCTCGGCATCATGCACGTGGGCGCCAGCGTGGCGAAAAACTTGGCGCGGCGATTTGGCTCGCTGGAGGCATTGGCCGCAGCCTCGCTCAGCGATTTTCTGGGCCCGAAAAAGGAGAGCCTGGTTGAGGGCATCGGCGAGACGATGGCGCGCGCGATTGTCGCGCACTTTGAGCAGCCGCAGACGCGTACGCTGCTCGCCGACCTGCGCGACCTGGGCATCGCGCCCGTGCCGCCGGCAGGGAGCGGAGAGGGCGCTGCTCCGGCAGTGTTCTTGGGTAAAACCTTTGTCCTCACGGGCACGCTGCCCGACATGACGCGCGAAGAAGCGGCGGCCAAAATCGAAGCCGCAGGCGGCAAGGTGAGCAGCTCCGTGAGCAAGAAAACCAGCTACCTGCTCGCAGGCGAAAACGGCGGCTCGAAACTCGAAAAAGCCCGCAGCCTCGGCGTGCCCATCATCGACCAAGCGGAGTTCCTGCGACTCCTGGAAGCGCCGCCGTCGCCTCCCGCTGTGGCCGAGCCTCCGGAAAATGCGCCCGCCGCCACCCTGAACCATCCCGCTGCGCTCACCGTATCACCAATATCCGCTGCATTCGCCAACGAAGCCGAGTCACCATCCGACTTGCCGGCACCACCGGATCCCGCCTTGGTACAGCCCGCTAAACCCAAAGCTTCCCCCAAAGTGATATCATCTGAGGAATTACTTGCCCCAAGTACATTATTCTAGCTGTGAGCCGAGCCGAACTGGTCACTCGGGAGGGGCGTTAGCGAGTGTAGCTGGCGCGTGCAATCCCGGAAGCGACTACCTCCATTCTCCAGGGGGGGCGGACAATCTTCTGCCAGGGAGAGAGGGACCCTATGTTGAAGTTGCTTGGTTGAAGGTAGGTTTTTGCTGAGGAACGAATTATGACACAAAATGGTGCAACCGGTGCGCCTGAAGGCAGTCGGTATGAAGGTGTGCAACACCTTCGCACTTGATGAGTTCTCAATGGTCTTCTGTTTCCCGCCCTTCTAACGGTTTTCCACCAAAAAAACTGCGTTTCGCCGAGATTGATAGCCTGCGCGCATTTGGCTGCGTTGCAGTTGTTGTTTATCATATAATCTGGCAATTTAATAAAGTCGCGGGAGGCGGCTTTTGGCTTTACAATTTACTCGGAGAGGAGGGCAATGGGTTCGAGGGTTTTTTGGTGTTTTTTATTATCAGTGGGTATGTGATCCCTGGCTCTCTGCGAGGAGAGCGATTTCTAGCTGTTAGGCGATTTGCCATCTCTCGCTTTTTTAGGCTCTATCCTTCATTCTGGTTCGTTTTGATACTTGGCAGCCTTGGGAAATATAGAACTCTTTGGGATGGACGATTCTGGTGGGGACTAACCATGCTACCCTCGTTGGCCAAGGTGGATATTGTTCTTGGGCACTTTTGGGCTCTGGAAGTCACCGTTATCTCCTATGTGGTATTAGCGCTGCTTTTCTTGATATTCGGAAAATTGCGACTGCGGATTGTTTTCCCTGCTTACCTTATTTCGCTTGCATTATCGTTCTCCCGACTTGCGCTTCCCTCCGCTAGAGGGCTTTGGGGGCGACTACCTGTTTTCTTATCGTTACTGTTTTTTGGAGCGTGTGTGCGAGAGATTATGCGGCTAGATTTTCCGCGAAGTAAAGTACGGGGGCAGAGGTGCAACTGGTCTCGCTGCATTGGGGTAGGCGGAGTGGCGGCGGGGATGGTGGTTATATCCCTATATCATATATGGTTAGGGAAAGCGTTTGGGGATGAGGGGAAAGTTCGGCAGTTTTTATTTCTGCTCCTTTGGGTTATTGTATTTCTCTTCTGGGCAGTTTTAGCACCGGTGAGACTGTCTCTTATGAGAGTAGTTGGGCGTGCTAGCTACTCAACTTACCTCTGGCATATGGTCATTATCCATACGGTAGTTATTGGCATCAAGTCGGGACTGTTTAACATATTGGCTGGTTGGCCCTTACCACTATACGTTGCGGTATTTCTGCCGGTTTGCCTGGTATTTGGAGCTTTCGCTTATCGATGGGTTGAGCAGCCAATTGGGGAGCTGGGAAAGCGGATTGCAGATGGGCGAGCGCGCGACCCGTCGCGCGCTCGTTAGGGGGTTACTTTTTGATTTTGGAGACTTTGAAGGGCGTTTTGACTGCTTTGTAGGCGGCTTCTTTGGCGATGCTGCTCTGGAGTTCTGTAATCGAGTCGGGCTTGTATGGGTTTTTGCGCACATCCAGGCCGAGGAGCTTTTCGTACCAGGTACAGGCAGCGATGAAGCGGCCGTATGTCATTTCGAGATGATACCCGTCTTTGGTCAGTGTATCGCCGAGTGAGCTGGTTCGTGCGTTCTGAACAGCGGTGCCACAGGGGATTATGAAATGAATATCTTTTAGCTCCGAGATCTTCCTGGTCGTCTCGATAATGGCGTTATACATTTTCTCCTGGCTGCGGTCGTAGTTGGCGAAACCACCGTGTGTGGAGTCGTGCTGGTAGGCCCAGGTTTGGTGATAAACGATTTTTGCATTTGGAGCCTGCTCGCGAATATAAGCCAAAAGCTGCGGCAGGTGCTTCATGATGACGTCGTATCGGCCAGAGTCGGGGCTGACTTGCTGCACGCTGATGTAGTCCCAGTCCTCGTCTGCTATCCCCTGAGCTAGGGTAACGTTTTGGGTGACTGTTTTAACATACATCGACTCGATTTTACGATAGCTGTAGGGGTGTTTGTTTTCCTTGATATTATCCACGTGAAAGTGGATCGGGGCGCCTCCAATATAGAGATTGCCAATGATGATTTCTCGACCGGCGGCTGCCGCGAGCTCGAAGAGATATTGCTCGACCGCGTCTTCGGAGAAGCTGTTGCCAATGGCCAGGACTTTCAGCGGCGGTGGGTTTCTATCGACTTGCTTTGCAGCAAAAAGCGGCAGGTGCAGTACTGCTGCCAACGAGAGCATGAACAGTTTCTTCATATGGGGGATCTTCAGGTTTTCAGACGTTTGGGGGGAGCTGCTCCAAGAGCAGGGTTGGGTAGAAATCCCTAGGCGCGTCTAATACCCCAAATCAAGCCCCGATTCTCTCTGTGCGGGTTGTTAATATGCTCTGCGCGCGGGGGCTGGCGATTGCTGCTGCCTGTTTGTGTGCCAGCGCAGTTACCGTTTCGGTTTTGCCCGACGAAAAGCTTCGCAGTTTTGAGCCTGTGGTGTAGGAGCTGCGGGTATGACTCGGTGTATTCCCCATATTCCCCAGTTTCGCCCTTTTCCTTCGTCGCTGATTGTTTCGCGGTGTGTGCCCGCTTTTCGTGCGCTGCTTTCCGGCGTTTTGGTGTGGGTCGCTTTTTCTGCGGCTTCTGTTGCACGAGCGGCTCGCGCGGGGGAGGGGCCTTCTGCTGAATCGAGGGCTGTCGAGGTGCAGGTGGCTCGGCCGAAAAATGTGATCGTGATGATCAACGATGGTGCGGGTTGGGGCACTTGGGATGCCACGGCTTATTGGCAATATGGCAGTCGGGCTGGGCTACCCTACGCGGATTTCCCCGCGCGCTACGGGATGACGACTTTCCCGCTCAATCCGTCGAGTAGCCCGACTTACGACACGGTTTCGCGGGTGGGCTACGATGTGCAGCGGGCTTGGGACCTTAACCCGACGGATAACGAGGTCCTGCCTTTCGCGGCCTATGAGTACCTCAACACGACACCGACCGACAGTGCCGCCGCAGGCACTGCGCTTTCCGCCGGAATCAAGACTTACAACTCGGCGGTCAACTACGACAACTACGGCCAGCCTGTGGACTACAGCACGCTCGTGGCCAAGCGCACGGGCCGCGCGACGGGCGTGGTGACCAGCGTGCCTTTCCCGCATGCGACTCCCGCGGCCTTTGCCGCGCAAAATTACTCGCGCAACAACTACCTCGGCATCGCACACCAGATGCTCACGCAAGGCCACCTCGATGTGATCATGGGCACGGCGGGCGCGCGCGGTTTCGATGTAAACGGTGTTCCCTATCCGGAAATGGGGGCCGACGAGTGGGCGGCGATTCGCAGCGGCTACCTGCATCACGTCGTGACGGACGATGACTGGGAGCAACTGGAGGCGGGCACGCTTGTGCCCCGCGGCAGCGCGCGCGCCTGGCAACTGATCCGCAGCAAAGCCAGTTTTGAGGCACTGGCCGATGGGCGCCTCCGCCCCGACGGCCCGCTGATCGGCGTGCCCGAGGTCGCGACCACGCTGCAATACGACCGCCAGGCCGAGGTCGTCGGCCACGATGCGGCAAACCCTTCCGGCGTCGCCTACATCAAGACTGTCCCGACACTGGCGACGATGACTCGCGGTGCGCTGCGCCACCTCGCGCGTCGCTCCGATGTCGGCTTCTTCGTCATGATCGAAGGCGGCGCGACCGATTGGGCCGCGCACACCAGCTCGCAGCCGCAGCCCGAGTACGGGCGCCTGATTGAGGAGACCCTCGATTTCAACGACGCCGTCGTGGCGGTGATCGAGTGGGTCGAGGCCAACAGCAGTTGGGAGGAAACGCTCCTGATCATCACCACCGATCACGGTAACGGGATGCCTTTTGGGCCGGATGCGCAGGCCGAGCCTTTTCAGCCGATCGTCAACAACGGCAAGGGCCGCATGCCGGGCTTCAGTTTTCGCCGCACGGGCGGCCACAGCAACGCGCTCGTGCCGTTGTGGGCCAAGGGCGCAGGCGCGGAGCAATTCGCCCGCCGCGTGCGCGGCCTCGACGCCCGCTATGCCAAGTACGTCGGCTGGAACAACGGCCAATATGTGGATAACACCGACGTGGCCGCAGTCGTCATGGCCGTCCTCCAGGGACGGCAAGTCGAGTGCCTCTGCGAGCAGCAGCGAGAGCGCTCACGCTGAGCGAATAAGCGCGGGCCGGCGCACCGCGTTTATGGGGGCGGGCGGGGCAGGTGGTGCGGCTGCGAGCGTGCAGCGGACGTTTGGGCGAGACTCATCAAGCGCGCTTCCCGCACTCGCCTTGATGCGCCGTCAACCCGGCTGCGAAGGGCAGCCCCTCAATAGGGCGTAAACCCATTCGGGCGATTTTTTTGGTTCACCGAAAAAAACTGGGCCGTCGCCCCGATGGGCGGCCAGCGAGCTGCCCACAAACTGAAAGAGGCTAAAACCCCTTTTAGAAGGCGGTTTGGTGGAGCCCATTAGCCCGACACAACTAGAAGTGTGTCATATGCTTATTTAATACTTTTGTTTTTTAGTATTTTACTGATGTTTAAGTTCCTTCTTTAACCCGATCTCAACACCACGCAGGTCGGCCAACCGTGGCTGAGCTGCGGGCCAAACCGAGGAGTTAAACGTCTCATGAAATACCCATCCTTCTTCCCGAATCTACGCACTGCGGCGCTGGCCGGCGCAGTCCTGGCCTCCACATTTGGCGGCAGCGCAGCCCGCGCGGCTGATGGTGATGCGACACCCGCCGCTGCCACCAGTTCCGCCGTCCCTGATAATGCGCAGCTCCTGCGGCTGATCGAAGCTCAGGCGCGCCAGATCGAGCAACTGGAGGCGCGGCTCGCCGCCCTTGCCGAGCGTGGGGCCGAGGCCACGCCGCGTGCTCCCACCACGGCGGGCGCTGCTGCCCCTGCCGCCACGAAAATCCTTTACCCCAGCGAGGTCAGCAACCGCGTGGAGGCTTTGGAAAAGCAGGCCGCAGGGCAGCCCAAGATCAACTGGTCGCGCGGTGCCGCGCCGCAGTTTACGAGTGCCGATGGCAGCCTCTCATTTCGGCCGCGCGGGCGGGTGCTCATCGACTTTTCGGGGACGGGCGGTTCGCGCTTCGGCGGGCTCAACAACTCGGGCACCGAAGTGCGCAGCCTGCGGCTCGGTTTCGAGGGCAAGTACAACCAGATCAGGTGGGAGCTGGAGGGCGACTTCGCCGACAATACGACGGCCTGGAAAGGCGCTTACGTGGCCTTCGGGCACAAGCTGTTTGGCAACAGCGCAGACCTGACCGTGGGCAACCGGCTCCACGATCTGGGGATCGACGGCGCGAGCGGCATGCCGAGCGTGCCCTTCCAGGATCGCAACGTCGTGGCCCTCGCGCTACAGCCCGCCTCGGGCACCTTCGGCGTGGGGATCACCGAGCGCGTCGGCGGCGACAATTGGCATGCCAGCCTCGGCGTGACGGGCAACGACCTGAGCAACCCGGGCGACAACAACGACACGCTGACTTACCGCGCGCGCGCCCACTACAACCCGGTCAAGGGCAAGAACGGCACCGTGCACCTCGGCGCCTGGGGCACCTACGAGGACTTCGCTCCCGGCCAGGGCAGCATCGTGCGCAACTGGGCGATCGGCGGACACTTCAATGACAACGTGAAAACCCGCGCGGGCGCGTTGGCCGGGGCGACGAGTGCGAGCGCCTATGGCGTGGAGCTGGGCGGTTTCCGCGGTCCCTTTTGGGCTTACGGCGAGTACGGTCGGCGCGAGGTAAAGTCCGCCGTGGGCGCGCGCGACTACGATGCGTACGCGGTTTCGGCTGGCTGGTTCCTGAGCGGAGCGACGCCCGCATACAATGCGAGCACCGGTACTTGGGGCGGGGCAAAGGTGGCGCATCCGGTGACCTCCGGCGGCGCGGGAGCCTGGGAGCTCAAGGCGCGCTACGAGTCGCTCGACTACGGCAAGCTGCCGGGCGGCGGCGAGGGCGACGCGTGGACCGTCGGCGTAAACTGGTACCTCAACAACTACAGCCGGGTCCTCTTTGACGCGGTGCTGTGGGATACCGACAACCGCTCCGGCTCCTACCTCGGTGCCGACGACGGCTACACGATCAACACCCGCCTCCAGCTCACCTTCTGACGACCGCAGGTTGTTCTCACCGGGCGCGGCCTTGTCGGGCCGTGTCCCTCAAATCCCCCCGCCTTCGCAAAAGGGGCCGCCTTCAGGATTTGGACTGGCGGCACAGTTCAACACTGCGCCGCCGCTTTATACCCAAGGTGGTGAGTGCCGAGGACGCCGAGATGCACGGCCGTTATAGTACCTTGCAAATCCACCATATTTTGGTCGATTTACGAGGATGATAAAGCCGCCGCGCAGCGCTCGAAATCAAGGAATTGCTGGAGGGGTTTCCTGCGGTGACCCTAAAGTTCGAGATGCTCCCTGAGGCATTCTGCGACGAGGTCCAGGTCGCTTTGGGATAGCGCTCCGACGCGTGTGGTAAACCTTGAGTTGTCTCCCTATCTGGTCGACCAATGCTTTGGCGAGCTGCCCTCCAACTGTGACAATCGTCTCGGGCGGATAGAGTCGGGCTGTCTTGCTGGATAGAGGGATGATGGTCGCCCTGCCTTTGCGGCGGATTGAAGCTTCGTTGCTGATAATCAAGGCCGGGCGGGTTTTCCGAATTTCGGTGCCGACTGTGGCTTTCGGCCCGATCACCCACCAGACTTCACCACGCTTCATCGTTTTCATTGATGTCTGTGATGTCGTTGACGAACCCATTACCCCACTCGCGGGCTTCAGTTTCTCGCTCATCATCAGCCGCCGCCGCCCGGTAGCCGGCTTCCATTTGGACAGGGCTCAGGCCTGCGTGTTTTGGTAGCATACCGGGCTTCCAATCCCACATGCCGTCCGGGACGGCGGCGATTTGTGCTTCCCGAGTTTTGTCTTCCGCCAGCCCGGCAGCATTTGACTGTGGGTGGATTTTGTCAGGCGCACTCTGAAAACATGCTCTCAGCAGGTCGCCGAAAAATGTCCTCAATTTCTCTTCGGGGATGCGGCTGCGCAGATCTTCATAAACCGCATCATCCAGCGTAATTGTGAGTTCCTTGGACATAAATGATACGGTTTCCGTCTGAACCGGGATTTACGTCCTGACGTATTTAAGTCAAGTGGAGCGGCGTGCTGTGCCATTCGCTCTATTTTTCGGCCAATTCTGAGCCTTTTTTTACCCCGCTATGAGTGACTCGCTTATCCTCGCGCTTGACCAAGGGACGACTTCGTCGCGCGCCATCCTCTTTGATCGGTGCGGGGCGATCCGGCACATGGCGCAGCGCGACTTTCGGCAGATTTTTCCGCAGCCGGGTTGGGTGGAGCATGATCCACGCGACATCTGGGAGTCGCAGCTCGCAGCGGCTCGAGCGGTCATCGCGGAGGCTGCGGATGCGCCGACTCCGGCGGCAGCGCGTGCTGCTACAAGCGGGGAGCTGGCTCGTGCCACCGGGAAAGGCCTCACGGCAGAGGCCCCAAAAATCGCCGCCGTCGGCATCACCAATCAGCGCGAGACGACGCTGGTGTGGGACCGGCGTACGGGGGAGCCGATTTACAACGCGATTGTGTGGCAGGATCGGCGTACGGCGGAGTATTGCGACGCGCTGCGCGCAGCAGGGCATGCCGCCATGATTCGCGAGAAAACCGGGCTCGTCCTCGATGCGTATTTCTCGGCCACGAAGCTGCGCTGGATCCTCGACTCGGTGCCCGGCGCCCGCGCCCGAGCGGAGGCGGGCGAACTGTGTTTCGGGACGGTTGACACGTGGCTGCTCTGGAAGCTGACCGAGCCGCAGCATCCGTCGGCGGGGGCAGCGGTGCTCTCGGTCGAGGCGCGCAAGCATGGAGCGCCCGCCGCCGCGACGCGTTTCATCACCGATGTGTCCAACGCGAGCCGCACGCTGCTCTTCAATATCCATACGCTGGATTGGGATGAAGAGCTGCTCGCGCTCTTCAGCATCCCGCGCGCGTGCCTGCCCGGGCTGCGCGGCAACAGCGAAGTCTACGGCCACACGGCGGCGGGGCTTTTCCCCGGCCCGCCGATCCCGATTGCGGGCATGGCGGGCGACCAGCACGCCGCCCTCTTCGGGCAGATGTGCCTGCGCCCGGGCATGATGAAAAACACCTACGGCACGGGCTGCTTCCTCATGATGAATACGGGCGGCGTGCCGGTGACCTCGCGCAACCAGTTGCTGACCACCGTCGCGTGGAGGCTCGGCAGCGAGGTGACCTACGCGCTGGAGGGCAGCGTGTTTGTCGCAGGCGCGGCGATTCAATGGCTGCGCGATGGGTTGCGGCTAATCGAGAGCGCGCCCGAGGTGAACGCGCTCGCTGCCAGCGTCGAAGACAGCGGCGGGGTGGTCTTCGTCCCCGCGCTGACGGGGCTGGGCGCGCCTCATTGGGACGGCCATGCACGCGGCACCCTGCTGGGGCTTACGCGCGGGACGAGTGCGGCGCACATCGCGCGCGCCACGCTCGAAGGGATCGCGTGCCAGGTCTGCGATATCGTGCGCGCCATGCAGGCCGATGCGGGGACGGTCTGCGCGGAGCTGCGCGTCGATGGTGGCGCGAGCGCGAGCGACCTGCTCATGCAAATCCAGAGCGACCTTCTGGGGCTAAAAATCCTGCGCCCACAGACTCGCGAAACGACGGCCTTCGGCGCGGCATACCTGGCGGGGCTGGCCGTCGGCCACTGGAGTAGTGTTTCGGAAATTCAGACGCAGTGGCACATCGACCGGGAGTTTAGCCCGCAGCTCCCGCGCGAAGCTGCCGCGCGGCTCACCCAGACCTGGGCGCGTGCAGTGGATCGCGCCAAGGCCTGGGCGGCCGGAGCCTAAGCTTTGGTCACTGTATGAGCTGCCCCTGCGCGGGGGGCGGTGGTGGGGCGCCACGTGCCATTGAATTTGCGATTTTGCCGCGTGCGCTTCGCGCCCGAATGAAATCGCAAATTTAAAGGGCTCCTCCCAGTCGCGTTGCGACAGGGAATGAGGCCTCAAATGCGGATGGAGCGGAAACCCATTTGGGCGCGGCGAAAAAGTTTACGGGTTAAACTCCCACCTGAGCTCCGGTCAGGGAGTTCATTCAACTGTGCGGCTTGCTCGTCGAGCGGAACGCCCGACAGGCAAACGGCACAGTAAATGGAAGTGGCGCCCCGCCACCGCCCCACGCGTAGTGGAGGAGGAGAGCCGTGCATTGGCCGTGATGGCGATTATTGTCAGCGCGTGCGCGGTGCTTTACTCGTGACAGGGGGCGGGGGTGGGGGCTGACTGCTGCGCCTATGATGAAGGTCGGTGTTGTTGGCGCATCGGGGTACACGGGCGAGTTGCTCGTGCAGCTCCTCATTAGGCATCCGGCGGTCGAGCTGGCGGTGGTGACTTCGCGCGCGCATGCGGGCAAGCCGCTCTCGGCGGTCATCCCGATGCTTCGCGGCGCGGATCGCGGCCTGGTCTTTGTGGACTCGGATCCGGCCGCACTGGCGGCGAGTGATTGCGCACTGTTTTTCCTCGCGCTGCCTCACGGCGCGGCGGCGACGTACGCGCGTGCGCTGGTCGCGGCGGGCAAGCGGGTGATCGACCTTTCGGCGGATTTTCGCATCGCGGATCTGGAGACTTACACGCGCTACTACGGCGAGCATCAGGCGCCCGAGTTGTTGCCGCATGCGCGCTATGTGTTGCCGGAAATCACGGCTCCGAGCTGGCGCGCGCAGGCAAAGCTCGTCGCTGCGCCCGGGTGCTACCCGACGAGCATCCTTGTGCCGCTGGTGCCGCTGCTGCGCGCGGGCCTGGTCTCGCGCGAGCATATCGTCGCCAACTCGTTTAGCGGCGTGAGCGGTGCGGGGAAAAAGGCGGAGGAGGCGTATCTGTATGTTGAGCGCGCGGAGAGCGCCAAGGCCTATGGGCTCACGTCGCACCGCCACCTGGCGGAGATTGAGGAGCAGTTGTCGCTGGCGGTGAGTGAGTGGGAGGCGGCTCTGGCCAGCCGCGCGGCTGACGCGCGACCCGCGCAGGCGCACAAAACGGGGCAGCCTTTGGCCATCCAGTTTAACCCGCACCTCGCGCCGATGCGCCGGGGGATTGCGACCACGATCACTGTGCCCGCCGCGCCAGGCGCGAGCCTCGATGCGCTGCGTGCGGTCTGGGCGGCGGCGTACGCCGAGGCGCCTTTTGTGCAGCTCCTCGCCGAGGGGCAGACGCCGGATACGGCGCACGTGGTCGGGACCAACCGGATCGATATCGCGGCGGCCTACGATCCGCGCACGCGCAACTTTGTCCTCACTTCGGCGGAGGATAACTTGCTCAAGGGCGCCGGCGGTCAGGCCGTGCAAATCATGAACCTGTGGTGCGGTTTTGCGGAGACGGCGGGGCTGGCGTAAGCGCAACTGCCCCGCTTCATCTCAACTGCGCTCCGCTGCCGCCGCTTTCTATTTTTCACCATGCCGAGTACCGCCCTCTGTTTTTCGTCGCGCGCCGAGCATCGCCAGTGGCTGGCGACGCAGGCGGCCTTGCCCGCTGGCTTTCGCGTGGGCACGGCCCGCTTTGGCTTCACTCCGCGCGAGGTGCCCAAGCCTGCGGAGATGACGCTGAGCCTGATCGCGCTCGATGAGCCCACGCCGGACTTTGCGGCGGTGTTTACGCGCAGCGCCTTTCCGGGCGCGCCGGTGTTGATCGGGCGTGATCGGCTCGCGGAGCCGCAGCTCGGGGCGATCCTCGTTAACAACAAAATCTCCAACGTGTGTGCGCCCGACGGCCGTGCCGCCTCCGAGGCGGTGTGTACCCGCGCGGGCGAGCTGCTCGGGCTGCCGTCAACCGCGGTGCTGCCTTCGTCGACGGGCGTGATCGGCTGGTCGCTGCCGGTGGAGGAGATGCTCGCCGCGCTGCCCGCGGCTGCGGCGGCGTTGCAGGCGGAGTCGATCTTGCCCGCGGCGGAGGGCATCGTGACTACCGACCTGTATCCGAAAGTGCGCGCGGCTGCGGTCGGCTCGGGCCGCATCGTCGGCATCGCCAAGGGCGCGGGAATGCTTGAGCCCAACCTCGCCACGATGCTGGTGTACCTGTTAACCGACGTTGCGGTGCCGCGCGAAGTGCTGCGCGCGATGCTGCGCCGCGCGGTCGAGCCCAGCTTCAACAGCATCAGCATCGATAGTGATACGAGCACCTCGGACACCGTGGCGCTCGTGTCATCGGGCCGCGTGCCCTGCGCGGATCTCGGCGCATTCGAGGCCGCGCTCGCGCAGGTGTGCGCCGACTTGGCCGAAGACGTGGTGCGCAATGGCGAGGGCGTGCGCCACGTGATTCGCGTCGCAGTCGGTGGTGCGGCGAATGCCGCAGAGGCGCGCGCGCTGGGAAAGGTGATCGTCAATGCGCCGCTCTTTAAATGCGCAGTGGCGGGTAACGACCCCAACGTGGGCCGCCTCATCCAGGCGATGGGCAAGTGGGCCCCGCCCGGCTCATCTGCTGGCGCTCTCGCCGCTGGCGCGGAATCGCTGTCGAGGCTGCGGCTGAAGATGGGCGGCGTGGAGATTTTTTCGAACGGTGTGTTCCAGCTCGATCCGCAAAAGGAGGCCTCACTCGTCGCGCATCTAAAGTCGGCGGAGCTCTACGAGAGCCGCCCTTCCACGGATGGAGTCTACCGCGCGGCGGTGGACTACCCGCCGCACGAGCGCTGCGTAGAGATTGAGATCGAGCTGAGCTCGGGCAGCGGACGCGCCGTCGTTCTCGGCGGCGACCTCACACACGAATACGTCAGCGAAAACGCCGACTACCGTAGCTGAGCGGCCTCCCACTGCGCGTGGGGCGGGGGACGGTGTCCCCTGCCATTTACTGTGCGGTTTGCGTGTTGGGCGTTTCGCCCAACACGCAAACCGCACAGTTGGAAACTCCCGACCTCTGGTCGCGGTCGAAGACCGTGTCGCATTGCGACAGGGAGGCTCCTTTCATGGTTTTGTTTTCGCTTCTGCGCTGCAGCGCAGAGCGAAAACAAAACCTGAATGGCAAGTGGCGCCTCGCCACCGCCCCACGCGCAGTGGGCCCGCACTTCGCGTAGTAGAATAGTATGGAAAAGTGAGCGGGCGGGCGGCACTGTCCGCGCCCTTTTCTCCAACCGCCCTCCTATCTTTTACAGACATTGATCAACGTCGCTGAAATCACCGCCAAGGCGAAGGTGCTCCTGGAAGCACTGCCCTACATCCAAGGGTTTCGAGGCTCCACCTTTGTCGTCAAATATGGCGGCAGCTTCATGGACGATCCCGATCCGGGCGTGCGCCAGAGCGTGGCATACGACATCGCGTTTCTGGCGGCTGTGGGGATCAACGTCGTGGTCGTCCACGGTGGCGGAAAGGCGATCACGCGTGCGATGGCCGAGTCGGGCCTGGAGACGCAGTTTATCAACGGCCTGCGCGTGACGACCGAGGCGGCGGTCACCGTGGTGAAGCACACGCTCGACGCGGTCGTGAACAAAGGCGTGTGCGAGGCGATCGCTGCGGCGGGCGGGCGGCCCCGCGGGCTGCCGGGCGACAGCGTCCTGGTTTGCGAAAAACTGCTCACCGACGAGGAGGGCACACCGGTCGATCTTGGCTTCGTGGGCGACGTCACCGAGGTGAAGGCCAAGCTGATCAAGAAGGCGATTTCCGAGGGATTCGTCCCCGTGATCTCGCCGGTCGCACTCGGCCACGACGGCAAGCCCTACAACGTCAATGCCGACCTCGTCGCCGCCCGCGTGGCGAGCGTCCTGCGCGCGCGCCGCCTCGTGTTTATGAGTGATGTGCCCGGCCTCCTGGCCGATCCGGCCAACCCGGAGTCGCTCATCTCGACCCTCAAGGTCAGCCAGGTCGACAAGCTCAAAAAGCGCGGCGTGATCGGCAAAGGCATGCTGCCCAAGGTACACAGCGCGATGCGCGCGCTGCACGAAGGCGTGCGCCGCGTGCACTTCGTCGATGGGCGGCTGCCGCACAGCATCCTTCTCGAGATTTTCACCGACGAGGGCATCGGCACCGAGATCGTCCACGGGTAGTTTTCCCGCCCCTTCTGCCTTCCCTCCTCCGCCCGACCTCTCTGCTTGCGAAACGAAGATGACTGCCCAGCCCGACATTTCCCGCGCCGACACTGCCGCGCTCTACGACGCGCACGTCCTCAAAAACTACGCGCGCGCCGCGATCACGCTGGTGCGCGGGAGCGGCTGCCGCGCCTGGGATGACGAGGGCCGCAGCTACCTCGACTTCAGCTCCGGCGTGGCCGTGTCGTCGCTCGGCCACTGCCACCCGCATTGGGTCGCCGCGATCCGGCGGCAGGCCGGTGAGCTCGTCCACACGAGCAACCTTTATCGCCACCCCAATCAGGGCGAGCTTGCGCGCCGCCTCGCGGGCTACGCGGGGCCGGGCCGCCTGTTTTTTTGCAACAGCGGGGGCGAGGCCGACGAAGCACTCATCAAGCTGTCGCGGCTGTACGGCGTCGCCAAAGCGGGCGGCACGGAGGGCCAGTGCTTCAAGGTGATCACCGCTCGCGGCGGTTTTCACGGCCGGATGTTTGGCGGCATGAGCGCGACCGCGCAGGAGAAGATCCAGAAAGGCTTTCGCCCGCTCGTCCCGGGCTTTGCCGTGGCCGAGCTCAACGACCTCGACAGCTTCGCTGCGCAGATGGACGAGAGCACCAGCGCCGTCCTCCTCGAAACCATCCAGGGCGAGTCGGGGATCAACCCCTGCACGCCGCAGTTTCTGGTCGGCCTGCGCAAGCTGTGCGACGAGCGCGGCATCCTGCTGCTGCTCGACGAAGTGCAGTGCGGGCTCGGGCGCACAGGCACGTTTTACGCGTTTGAGGCGGCGGGCATCCGGCCCGACGCCATCGCGATGGCCAAGGGCCTCGGTGGAGGTTTCCCCATCGGGGCGGTGTGGATCGCCGAGCGTTTCTCCGAACTGTTTACGCCGGGCACGCACGGGAGCACCTTTGGCGGGACGCCGCTCGCGTGTGCCGCCGGGCTGGCCGTCCTCGACGTGATCGAGCGCGAAGGGCTGCTCGCCAAAGTGCGCGAGCAGGGCGCCGAATGGCTCGCCGAGCTCAGCGCGCTGGTGGCCGAGTTTCCCCAAAAACTCGCGGACGTGCGCGGTCGCGGCTACCTCGTCGGCCTACAATTCGCGGTCGATTCGGCGCCTTATGTCGCGGGCCTTCGCGAGCGCGGGCTGCTCGTCGTGCCCGCTGGCGGTAACGTGATCCGCGTGCTGCCACCGCTGATCGCGACGCGAGCCGAGCTCGCCGAGTCCGTGCAGATCCTGCGCGAGACGCTGCGCGCGCTGGGCTGAGTTTTCGTAAGGATCGCCACTGCGCGTGGTGCGGCAGGCAGTGCCTGCTCCCATTTACTGTGCGGTTTGCGTGTTGGGCGAAACGCCCAACACGCAAACCGCACAGTTGGGAACACCCGACCAAAGGTCAGAGGTGAGATTAACCCATTTGGGCGATTTTTTGAGTTAACGAGTAAACGCTTATTGGACGAGGCCCCAGCGAGGCCGCGCCCAATAAGTCGGTCGAAGACCGTGTCGCAACGAGACTGGGAGGCTCCTTTTTATGGTTTTGTTTTCGCTTCTGCGCCGCAGCGCAGAGCGAGAACAAAACCTGAATGGCAAGTGGCGCCCCGCCCCCGCCCCACGCGCAGTGGAGTCTTCGACCTCTTGGTGCGCATCCTTCGTGTTAAAACTGTAGGGCGCGGGGCTGAATTCACTGGTCGGTAAAACTAAAAGCCCTTTCGCTCACTGTTTCTGCTGATGAGACATTTTTTGAAAGAGACCGATTTTAGTGCGGAGGAGCTTCCCGCTGTTTTTTCCCTCGCGCAGCAACTCAAGCAGTCGAGAGCCGCTCTTTTTGGCGCGGGCTCGTCGGCCCGTGTTGCGCCCGAGTTTCGGCAGCTCAACGCCCAGTCCTGGGGGATGATTTTTGCAAAATCGAGCACGCGCACCCGCGTGTCCTTCGAGGTCGGAATTCAGGAGCTCGGCGGGTATCCGATTTTTTTGAGTAAGGGTGATATCCAGCTCGGCCGCGGTGAGACGGTCGCCGACACCGCGCGCGTGCTCTCGCGCTACCTGCATGGGCTGATCGTGCGCACCTACGCGCATGCCGAGCTCGAAGAACTCGCCGCCCACGCATCGATGCCAGTCGTCAACGCGCTGACGGATTTCCTGCACCCCTGCCAGATTTACGCCGATCTGTTTACGCTGGCGGAAAAGTGGACGGCGAAAACGGGCGGCAACAACCACAGCGGTGGCGGAGCGGCGGGCACCGTGATCGGCGAGTCGCTCGTCGCCTCGCTGCGCGGGCGCAAGCTCGCTTACCTGGGCGATTGCAGCTTCAACATGGCCAACTCGTGGATCCTCGGTGGCGCGCTTTTCGGCATGCAGATCGTGCTCGCCGGCCCAGCGGATTTCGGCCCGGGCCCGCAGATCGATGCACTCCTCGCCGAGGCAGGTTTGCCGAAAAACTACGTCTTCACCAGTGATGCGCGCGAAGCCGTGCGCGAAGCCGATGCCGTCTACACTGACGTGTGGGCCAGCATGGGGCAGGAGGACGAAGCGCGCGAGCGGCGGCGCCTGATGGAGCCCTACGCGGTGACGCGCGAGCTCTTCGCGGCGGCGCGGCCCGATGCGTTTTTCATGCACTGCCTCCCTGCGCACGCGGGCGAGGAAGTCGAGCAAGCCGTCCTCGACGACCCGCGCTCGATCATCTTCGACGAAGCCGAGAACCGGCTGCATATCCAGAAGGCCATCATGGCGACCTTGTGCGCCTCAGCCGCTGCCGGTCACGCGTGATCGCGGCAGGTGCGCGCCTGCCGCTTTCGTTTCTCCCAAAAAAACTCTCTCTTCCCCCCCCCAACCAATTCCCAAAACCTATGAAAATCGTCCTCGCCTACTCGGGTGGTCTCGACACCTCGGTCATCGTCAAGTGGCTCCGCGAAACCTACGACGCGGAGATCGTCACCTTCGCCGCTGACCTCGGCCAAGAAGAGGAGCTAAAAGGGCTCGCGCAAAAAGCGCGCAAGACCGGTGCCGCCAAGCACTACACGCTGAACCTCGTCGAGGAGTTCGCTCGCGACTACATCTACCCGATGCTGCGGGCCAACGCCATTTACGAAGGCCAGTACTACCTCGGCACCTCGATCGCCCGCCCGCTGATCGCCAAGGCGCAGGTCGATATCGCCAGAAAAGAAAAGGCCGACACCGTCGCTCACGGCGCGACTGGCAAGGGCAACGACCAGTGCCGCTTCGAGCTCAGCTACATGGCGCTCGCCCCACAGCTCGCGATCATCGCGCCCTGGAAAATCGAGGCCTACCGCGACGCCTTCCCCGGCCGCGCGGAGATGATCGCCTACTGCCGCAAGCACAAGATCCCCGTCGAAGCCTCGCTCAAGAAACCCTACTCGATGGATCGCAACCTCCTCCACATTTCCTACGAGGCCGGGATCCTGGAAGACCCCTGGTTCGACCCCACGACCAAGGAAAACAAAGCCATGTTCAAGCTCTCGGTCTCGCCCGAAGACGCGCCCGACAAGCCCGAGTACCTGGAGCTCGAGTTCGCCAAAGGCGATTGCGTCGCCGTGAACGGCAAAAAACTGAGCCCCGGCGGCGTCCTGAAAGCGCTTAACAAACTCGGCGGCAAGCACGGCATCGGCCGCGTGGATCTGGTCGAAAACCGCTTCGTCGGCATGAAGTCGCGCGGCGTCTACGAGACCCCGGGCGGCACGATCCTCATGCACGCGCACCGGCAGGTCGAGTCGCTCACCATGGACCGCGAAGTCATGCACCTGCGCGACTCGCTGATCCCCAAGTACGCCGAGCTGATCTACAACGGCTTCTGGTTCGCGCCCGAGCGCGAAGCCCTGCAAGCGCTGATCGACAACACCCAGCGCTACGTGACCGGCACCGTCCGGCTGAAACTCTACAAGGGCAACATCATCACCTGTGGCCGCCGCTCGAAGTACTCCCTGTACGACGAAAACATCGCCTCCATGGAAGGCGTGGAAAGCTGGTACAACCAGGACGACGCCACCGGCTTCATCCGGCTAAACGGCCTGCGCCTGCGCGCCCGCCACCTCGCCAAACAAACGTCGTAGCCCGCCCGGGGCTCCCCGGCGCCTGCCCGGCTGCTCCCATTCTTGGGCAGCGGCCGACCACTCCTGAGTTTTGGGCGGGGTTGTCTGGTGGTGTGCGGCAAGGCAAGCGGGGACTTGCAGAGTGGCTTGGGCGCACGGCTCCTGTGCTCCGGCTTATTTGGCCGCTGCTCCTTTCTAGAACAGGGCGTTGGCGACGGCGCCGACGGCGCTGATCGGGCCGGAGTCGCTCATGCTGCCCAGGGCGCGATCGGCTTTTTGCAGGGTGGCTTGCGCGTCGGTGTAGAGGCTGTCGTCCTGGATGAGTTTGCCGAGCGTGCCTTCGCCTTTGGCGAGTTTCTCGGAGACTTGGGCGAAGTTGGCGGTGATGGCTTTTAGGTCGTCGCTGGTCTTCTGGTCGTAGAGGAGTGTGCCGAGTGTGCCTTGGCCGCTTTTCACGTGTGCGACGAGTTCCTGAGCGTCGCCGACGAAGCCGCTGGCCTGGGACGCGGCGGCTTTGATCTGGGTGAGGGTGGCGAGCAGTTCGTCGTAGACTTTGGGGTCGTTGACGAGTTTGCCGAGCGTGCCCTGGCCCTGGTTTACCTTGTTGGTGATGTCCTCCAGGTTGCTCATCACGGTGTCGATCTTGCTGCTGTTTTCGCTGAGCAGGTGGTTGAGCCGGTCAAAGAGGCTGGGCTCGCCGCCGCGGCCCTGGAAGACGCTGCCGATGGAGCCGAGCGTGTCTTCGAGTTTTTCGCCGAGCTCGCTGAGCTGGGTCATGACGGTGCCGAGGTCGGCCGATTCGTAGGTGACGATCTCGCCGCCGGGGGCGAGTGGCGCGCGGCTGGGCGTGCCGAGGGAGATCGACACGTAGTTGGTGCCGAGCAGGCCGGAGCTGGTGATCGTCGCGCGGGCGTCGCTGGGGATGGTGACTTTCTTGTCAATGCGCAGGATGGCTTCGACGCGGTGTCCGGCGAGCTGGGTGGTCTCTACGGAGCCGATGCGCACGCCGGCCATGCGGATGTCGTCGCCTTGCTTGAGGGATTTCAGGTTCTGGAATCCGGCGACGAGCGGGTAGCCCGTCTTGCTGAGCGAGGACTTGCTGTCGAGGGCTTCGTGGGTGACCCAGATGAGGGCGAGGCCGAGCAGGAAGAGGAGGCCGACGCGGGCACTGTGTTGGGCGGTGTTCATGATGGTTGGTTGGGTTCCAGTTTCTTGAAGCGGGGAGCGCTGAGGTCGATGCGCGGGTTGAGAAAGTCGGTAATACGCGGGTCGGTGCTGCGGCGCAGCTCGGCGGGCGTGGTGGTGGTGATGAGCTCGCCGCCCATGAGGATGCCGACGCGGTCGGCGATGCCGAGGGCGAGGTCGCGGTCGTGCGAGACTACGACACTGGTCACGCGGTAGTGGGTTTTGAGGGTCGCGATGATTTCGCTGATCGTCGCGGACATGACGGGGTCGAGCTCGGAGGTGGGTTCGTCGTAGAGCAGCAGTTGCGGCTCCATGACGAGGGCGCGTGCGATGGCGACGCGCTTGCGCATGCCGCCGGAGAGCTCGGCGGGGGACTTCCGCGCGGCGCTTTCGAGCGAGAGGATTTGCAGCGCGCGCATGACTTTCTCGCGGATTTGCGCTTCGGTGCCGAGGCGGTGCTCGCGCAGGTAGAGCGCGAGGTTGTCGTAAACGGAGAGCGAGTTGAAGAGCGCGCCTGCCTGGAAAACGAGGGCCATGTGCACCGCGCGGCGGGTGGCGGGATCGGCGGCGTCGCGGCCGGCGACGAGGACGCGGCCCGCACTGGGGGCTTCGAGGCCGACGACGTGCTTGAGGAGCACGCTCTTGCCCGAGCCGCTGGGGCCCATGAGGACGAAAATCTCGCCGGGCTCGATATCGAGGGAGATGTCGCGCAGGACGGGTTGCTCGCCGAAGCGTTTGCTCAGGCCCTCGAAGCGGATGCCGACCGCGCGGTCGGCGGCGCTCGCGGCGGATGCGTTGGCTGCGGCATCGGCGCGGTCGGCCGCGCTGCTGGGCCGGGCGGCTCGACTGGCGGCGGTGGCGGGGGAGTGGGGCGCGTCGCTGCGCGGCAGGTCGCTCGCGGGCGCTTTGTCGCCCTGGGGCTGCGGTTGGGGCTGCGGCATTTTTAGATCAGGGCTTTGGTGACGAAGTAGTCGAGGACGAGGATCAGGATGAGCGAGGTGACGACGGCCTTGGTGACCGAGGCGCCGATCTCGCGCGGGCCACCGCGGGTGCGCAGCCCGATGCTGCAAGAGACCAGGACGATCACGAAGCCGAAGATCTCGGCCTTCAGCAGGCCGCTCCACATGTCGCGAAAGTCGGTGTAGCGGCGCAGCGTCTCGAAGTACTTTTCCGGAGCCAGCGAGATGAAGCCCACATACTCGCAGACGAGCGCGCCGCCGAACCAGCCGACGATGATGCCGATCAGCGTGATGATGGGCATCATCACGAGGACGGCGGCCAGGCGCGGGAGGACGAGGATGCGCTCGGGCGGGATGTTCATGGTGACCAGCGCATCCACTTCCTGGTACACCTTCATCGAGGCCAGCTCGGCAGAGATCGCCGAGCCGACGCGGCCCGCGAGGAGGATGGCGACCATCACGGGGCCCAGCTCGCGCGTCATCGAGAGGCCGACGAGCGAGCCGATGAACTCCTTGGTGCCGAAGTTCGACATGCTGTAGCCGCTCTGCAGCGCGAGTACGCCACCGATGAAGAAACTGAGGACGGCGACGATCGGCAGCGTCGTGTAGCCGATCAGGTAGCACTGCTCCGCGAAGCGGCCGAACTGGCGCGGGAGCGTGCGGATCTCGCGCAGCGCATTGAAGAGCAAGACGAGGGTGCTGCCGAGGCCGTCGAGGATTGCAGTGAAGGGGTTCATCGTGGGTTTCGCTGAGGGCTGCTCGCGCGGCGGCTGCCAGTCGCTGACTGCGGCGCCACCTGCGCGGCGGGTGCGAGGCCGTCGGGCGCAGGCGCAGGTGGTGTCGCGTCGGGCTTGGGTGTGGCGGCGACCTTGTCGGGTTTGTGTGAAAAATCGAACAGGAAGAGCCGCCACTTCCGGGTCTGGGCGTTTTTGCGCCAGCCGAGGAGCGGCCCGAAAACGCGCAGCTCGCGTGCCTCACCCCGGCGCTCCCAGGTCACCGCGCGCCAGAGCCACTCGTGGCGCGCCTGGCCCGGCTTGCGTTGGTCGTAGCGGTACAGCGCGAAGAGCGGGTTGTAGATGAGGCGTATCTTCTCGTTGTTGGGGAAAAACACACTCAGCGGGCTGAGGAGCTGCACTTGCGCGTGGCCCGCGCCGTTGTCCCAAGTGCTCAGCAGCGGCCACAGGTGCGTCTTGTGCGCGGCGGGCAGGTCGGGCTGGGCGGCGCTGCGCTGCTGCTCGGAGGCGTACAGGAAAAACAACACCTGGTTCTTCGTGTGCAGGAGCCCTTGGCCCGCCCACTCCTCGTGGCGAAACAGCGGCCAGAGCAGCCAGCGTTTATCGACGCCGCGCCGGACGGAGTGCGTGTAAAATGGCGCCCAGCGGTTGACGTAGTGCTCGGCACCGCGCCCCTGCACGAGCAGCGGCCACAGGTAGCGGCTCTCGCGATAGGTCGGGAGCGGGGCGGCCTGCAGTGTGTAGCCAAAAAAGGGCCACAGGTAGCTCTCGCTGATCGAGCCCGGGCGCTCCTCCCGCGCGTAAAACGGCAGCACACCGAGCGCGTGGCGCGTGGGCGCGCCCGACGCCGGGTCGTAGCGCGTGTTGTTATAGACCAGCGGCCACAGCGCGTACTGCGTGCGATACTCGCCCTGCTTTTCGGCGAAGCCGAAGAGCGGCCACACGGCGAGCCCCCGGTGCCCGTCGCCCGAGCGTTTTTTGAAAATCGGCCACGCGACAGAGTGGGTGACGCGCCCCGCCTTCTCACTGCGCAAGGTCAGCGGGAAGAGGAGCCACTGGAGCGAGTCGTAACCGAAGCGCGACTGGATGTGCCCCGCGATGGGAAACACGGCGCGGTAGCTCGTGGCCGGATCCCCCGTGTCGCGCGACAGGTAGATCGGCCACACATCGAAGCTGCGTTCGCCGCCGTGCGAGTCGGGCGCGGCGTGCGGGGCTGCCGCGCCGCTCTGCGCGGGATGCTGCCCTCGCGAAAAGTTGACCAGATTGAGCAGCGACCAATCCAGCCGCTGCGCACTGCGCCGGTAGGAAAAGAGCGGGTACAGAAACGTGTGCTCCGTGTAGCGCAGCTCTCCCGACTCATCCGTAGCCTCCTGTCGCAGCCACAGCGGGCGCAGGACCGTGTAGTGCTCGCCCGCTCCTGCCGCTCCTGCCGCCCCTCCCGCTGCCGTTTCGCCCTTGGCAAACAGCGGTCCGAAAAACTGCCGCTCGGCCTCCGGCGCGGCGGCTTTTTCGCCCGCCGGCGGCGCCCCTGCCGCCGCGTGGCCCTCCGCTTCTGTTTTCGCTCGCGGTTCCTCAGGCCCTCCTGCCGCGCTGCCCGCTCGCACCTCGCTCGCCCCGCCCGCAGTCGCGCTCAGCATCGTGCACAAGAGCAGTGCGCAGAGCAGCGTCACACGTTGGCTTGGGGGCTTGATCATCAGGGCGGCGAATCGTGCACAGGCTTTCCGGTTTGCCAAGGGAGCACTCGGATTTTGTGGTTTGGGTGTGCGAATCACCGGTGGCCAAGCGCGTGGGATTCCTCTCGCTGTGCCGAGGGGGGCTGCGGTGCGTCCGGCGACGGATGCGCTGCGCCAGGCGCTCTTCTCAAGCCTCGCCGCGCGTGTCTCCGGCGCGCGTTTCCTCGACCTCTTCGCGGGCAGCGGCGCCTACGGCCTGGAGGCGCTCAGCCGCGGCGCGGCAGGCGGACTTTGGGTGGAGAAAAACAAGGCAGCCCTCGCCTGCCTGGAGCGCAATCTCGCGGCGGTGCTAAAGAGCATCAGCACGGCGCGCGCCACCCCCGGGCATCACGCGGATTTGGGCGAAAACATCCCTGATGACCAAACGAGCCGGAATGCTCTTTCCCCGATTTCCATCGATAGCAAAGAAGCGCAGAGACTGTCCGCCCGCCAACGAAGGTTCGGCAAAACAGATGGATCTTCGATCCTGAATGCCGATGTGAACTCCCCACGCTGGGAGCCCGCCGCTGCCGCACTGCGCCCGGACCTCGTTTTTATCGATCCGCCCTACGAAGTGATCCAGGCGATTGCTGCGCCGCTCTTTGCCCGCCTGCATGCCTTGCTCGCCGCGCCAGCCGCATCTCCCGGCCAATCCGATCCGCTCGTCGTTATGGAGCTTCCCGGCGGCCTGGAGCTCAAGCTCGACGGCTGGCACTGCGCCAAACGCCTCGGCGGCAAAGGCCCCCGCCAGCCCTCGCTCGCCCTGTACACCCGCCTTTGAATGCAGACGGCGCACCACCAAGTGCGCCGCAAAATGAAGGGGTCTCTGACCACTACGCGTGGGGCGGCCCTGCGCGGGCGGCGGCAGGCGGTGCCTGCACCCATTCAACTGTGCGGCTTGCGGGCCGTGCGTTCCGCACAACCCGCAAGCCGCACAGTTGAATGGACTTCCTGACCGGAGCTCAGGTGGGAGTTTAACCCGTAAACTTTTTTGCCGTGCCGAAATGGGTTTCCGCTCCATCCGCGATTCAGGCTCCTTCCCCTGTTGCGAAGCAACAGGGAGGAGGTCCCGTTTAATTTGCGATTTTGTTCGGGCGCGAAGCGCACGGGCAAAATCGCAAATTCAATGGCATGTGGCGCCCCGCCACCGCCCCCCGCGCAGGGGTCTTCGACCCTTTCATCTTGCGAGCCGCTCGTTGGCGGCTCGTCAACTTCGACTCATTTTATTTGGCGGCGGGAGACTTCAGCCACACCTGACGAGGCGGCCCGGCCTGCGACCGCGGCGCCTCGCCGATGAGAGGGCCTGCGGCCCCGGCGGACGAGGTACGCGCCCATGCCGAGAGCGCCGAGGAGGGCGCCGTAGGTGGCGGGCTCGGGGGCGGCGAAGGGCACGATTTCCCAGTGACTGGTATTGTAGTCGCGCAGCTTGGCGCCCGGGTCCCAGCCCTCGAACCAGATTCGGGAGAGCGCCGCCGAGTTGGGCGCGAAGGCGCGGCTTACGAGGAAGTAGTCGGAAAACTCGATCCAGTTGCGGATAAACAGCGTATCGTCCGCAGTCGGCAGCAGCACTTGCGTGGTCTCCAGAACATTGGGCACCGCGAGCGTTCCGCCCGCAAAGTTGATTACGCCCTGACCATCCGCCTGAAGCGTGTGGATCTTTTCCGTAAGCCCCACACCGCCCGCACCATTAAACGTAAAAGTAGCCTTCCGGATTAATGTGACTTTGGCCGTATCCTCAATTTGGTGACTTCCAGAAATCTGGAGGTTTGCTTGTTCGACGATTACATTACGAACGGCTGTGGCTTTGGGCTGCTTCATCAGCTCCAGTGTGCCGGATTGTACATAGGTATTGCCCGTATAGGTATTGGGTTGAGAGCCCTCCATGCGTAGTAACCCGGGCCCTGATTTGATTAGCTCCTTTCCAGTGCCGGAAATTACTGCGCTTACGGCCATCCAGGATTCGCTATTGTTATAAGTGTTAGGGTCACTATAGATGTGAAAGAAGTAGCGATCTTGTGCTGTCGTAATTGTCCCATTCGATATTTGTCTCCAGCCTCCCTGTCCTCTTCCTGTGAGAATACCACCACTAAAAATAGAGAGCGAGTGTCCTGATAGGTTCAGGTTATGAGGGCCACGGAATTGGAGAGAGTTAATCAGTCTGTCAGCCGTTAAAACCTGCCCATTACTGAGCCATATGTTTAGGGAGTTTGAATTCCATCCCTGCTGTGCGGTATTGGAGCCATAAAGTGGCTTTATTTTCCATCGCCCCCCTTGGAGAACAGCAGTAGAGAAATAATACCCGTATGGTATCACGGGATTTTCAAGCCCAGACTGAGTCGCAGAGTAAGGCATTACACTATTCACCATGTCCGGGGCATTTTTAAATACCAAATTGGTGTACAGGCCTCCGGGGAGTATCTCATCAAAAACGGCTTCATTAGCTAAAAGTGTTGCTTGTGGGCTTTCCCTGATCAGGGAGTTTGCCGAAAATTCACTATGGTCGTCCCAAAGGAACGAGTACATCGTTGAATTGTCTACATAAACCACATTAAAGCCAGAAACGAGCACTATGTTACCACTGCGATTCGAAGAGCCATAAAAACCATCGTACATCTGTAACGTACTTGAGTGAAGGTAGATCGAAGCGTTTTCGGAAATCTGTCCCGGGCGTTGTATGAGTAATTTACCCCATTTTAATCTTATAGTATTAGCATTGGACAGGTTATAGCTATATGCTCCGGTAAGGCTCCCGACGACGCCCTCGAAACTCACTGAGCCATAGATATGGCTCCAATTCCCTTGCAGTTGAGCGGTCCCTAGTCCATCTGATTTGAATACAAGATCGTCGTTAGGGAGAGACGTGAAGGTATGAATTGCCCCATCGGGGATATAAAAAATCGTTTGTGCCTCGCTCTGTATAACCCAAGTCCCGCCAAATATAAATACAATCAGGGTCGTTACTAGAAAACGGCTACACAGCC
>NZ_LSZQ01000002.1 GCF_001580015.1 Cephaloticoccus primus | reverse complement strand
GGGGGGGGGGGGGGGGGGGGGGGGGGGGGGGGGGGGTAATTACGTATAAGCATAATAATCAGCGCATTGTTGTGTTTGGAGCGACTGAATCTAATTCCCGATAAGCGTGTCACTGCTATTTATTGCGCATATCCTGCATAAAATTGCGCATATTTTGTCCATGGCGGCGTAATCATGCATCCTCGGCTACGAGCCAATTACTTGGTGGATATAGTCTTAGGTAGCACAGGGCTTGCTCATTTCCCGTTTGCGGGCCCTTTTACGAAAGCTCCGCAGATCCTGCACGGTCACGCAGAGGCACAGGCCCTATTGGGTGTCGCTCGCTGACACCACGGGCTTAGACCATTTCTTTGGCGTGCTTTCGATAGTCGCACGCCGGCATGGGCCCTCGTTTTATTTTGGCGGCGGGGCCTGCCGCGCTGCCTTCCCGTTGGGACGCCGTTAGCGCTACTGCGATTTACTGGCGGCCTGTTGGGAGGCGATCAATTCGAAGAGCCGATCCAGGCGAGCATTCATCTGATCGAAGCGAGCGTTGGTCTCGTTCTGCAGTTGATCGATCCGTGCATTCACTTGGTCAAAGCGACCGTTGGTGTCGCTCTGGAGCTGGTCGAAGCGTGCATTGGTCTCACTCTGTAACTGGTCAATCCGCACGTTTACCTGATCAAAGCGAGTATTGGTCGAGTGATGACTGGCAAAAAGCAGGCCGATAAAAGCAACCAGCACACTCGCTGCGATACCGAGGGCCCACTTGACTAGGTCGGACTTGACCTGAGCCAGCTCAGTCCTGAGTTCGGCCAGATCGGTTTTGGTGGCCAAGGCGGGAATCGTCTCCTCCCAGCGGGCCTCAAGGACAGACACTCGCTCTTCGGTAGAGTGGGCTTGCACGATAGTTTCGCGCGCTGCTGCTTGTTGGGGGACTTCCTGTGCACGGGCCTGCTCTCGCCTTGCGGGTTTTTCTTGGGCGAGCGCGTGGGCAAGTTTGCGGGGAAGCACTGCGCCGCCGGAGGCCATGCGGGGAAATCTGTCTGCCTGGGAAGAGGCGTCAAGGATGCGTGGGGCTTTTACGGCTGAGCGGCTGTTTCACGCGTCAGCCGGAGGACTCGGCTCCGGGAGTGGAAGCGCGCTGCGCCGCGCCGTGGCTCATTCGCAGGCTGTGGGTGATGGCGAGGGCGGCGGTGACGGCGGTTTCGAGCCGGAGTACGCGGGGGCCCAGGTGGGCGAGGGCAAAGCCCGCTGCCCGCAGCGCGTCGCGCTCGTCGGGTGCCCAGCCGCGCTCGGGCCCGAGCGCGAGCGTGAGTAGTTCGTCCGGGCCAATCGCGTAGTGGCCAAGCGGCTGTGGGGCTTCGTAGTTGTCGAGCGCGAGTCGCCGTGGCGGGGGCGCAGGGGCGGGCGAGCTCGCGGCAGTGAGTTTTTCCAAAACTTCGGCGAGTGTGCGCCCGTGGCTGAGCTGGGGAATGTCGGTCGCGAAGGCCTGGGCGGTGCCCGCTTCGAGGTGCCGCTGCCATTCGCCGGAGTGCCACAAGTGGCTGGCGGCGTAGCTGGGCTCACTGCGCACGCAGCGGACGAAGTGGAGTTGGCGGACGCCGAGCGCGGCGGCGTCTTGCAAAATCTTTCGCGCGGTTTGCGGGCGGGGCAGCCCGATGATAAGCGTGGTGGGCGGTGGGGGCGCGGGCGGCTCGGGCTCCCAGGTGAAGCTGAGCTCCAGCGCCGTTTCGGAAATGCGGCGCAGGGTGGCTTTGCCGCGCGGGCCATCGGGCAGGCCGACGTCGAGGCTATCGCCGACCTGGCGGCGCAGCACGCGCAGGATGTGTTGCGCGCGCGCGTCACTGCGCGGCAGCGGGACCTGGCTTTCCTCTCGCGTAAATAAAATGAGGTTCACAGGCCGCAGCTTGGCGCGTGTCGGCTCCGGCAACAACGCATCAGTCCACACGGAACACTCGGCGTGCCCTCCCTCCGCCTTGAGCGTTTGCTGCTGGTGCGGGTGGACGGAATCGAACCGACGAGGCCACTTTGGAAGAGTGGAGTTTTACCACTAAACTACACCCGCATTGAGTGCGGGGAGAACACAGGGCGGCGCGGCGGAGCGGTCAAGCCAGTCTTCGCCTGTTTTGTGCAGGTACGCGGTTTTCGCGCCGGTCTTTTGGGCACGCTCCCCAGGCGCGGGCTTCGACCGTTGCTCCGGGGGCAGCCTTCGCCGTCGGCTGCTCTTTCGCGCGTGTCGCTCGTTGGCGGCATGTTGGGTCGTTTTCGCGCCGGCCTTTGGGGAGTGGGCGTTGTGTGCGCCCGCCGTCGCGTATGTGGCGTACTTTGCGAGGCCGCACCAAAAAAGAGTCGCGCGCTGCCTGAAGAGGGCTTGCGGGGCCACAGTGGGCTATCAAGCCTCGGCCGATTTTTACGCCCCCATGCCCAAACGCAGCGACATCCAGTCCATCCTCATCATTGGTGCCGGCCCGATCGTGATCGGCCAGGCTTGCGAGTTTGACTACTCGGGCACGCAGGCCTGCAAAGCACTGCGCGAGGAGGGCTACCGGATCGTGCTCGTGAACTCAAACCCGGCCACGATCATGACCGATCCGGAGTTCGCGGATGTGACTTATATCGAGCCGCTGACGGTTGAGATTCTGGAGAAGATCATCGCGGCGGAGCGGCCCTCGGCCTTGCTGCCGACGCTCGGCGGGCAGACGGCGCTGAACCTTGCGATGGAGCTGCACGCGGCGGGCATTTTGGAGAAATACGGCGTGGAGATGCTCGGCGCGAAGCCCGAGGCGATCGCCAAGGGCGAAGACCGCGAGCTGTTCAAGCAGGCGATGCTGAAGATCGGGCTCGATGTGGCGCGCTCGAAGACGGTGAAGTCGATGGACGAGGCGCGCGCCGCCGCCGAGCAGATCGGGAGCTACCCGCTGATCATCCGGCCTTCGTTTACGCTGGGCGGGGCGGGCGGCGGCATCGCCTACAATCGCGAGGAGTTTGAGCAGATCACGGCCAACGGGCTCGACCTCTCGCCCGTGCACGAGGTACTCATTGAGGAGTGCCTGCTCGGCTGGAAGGAGTACGAGATGGAGGTCATGCGCGACCACAAGGATCAGTGTGTGGTCATCTGCTCGATTGAAAACTTCGACCCGATGGGCGTGCACACGGGCGACTCGATCACGGTCGCTCCGGCGATGACGCTCAGCGACAAGGAGTACCAGGCGATGCGCGACGCGTCGTTTGCGGTGATCCGCGAGATCGGCGTGGCGACGGGCGGCTCGAACATCCAGTTCTCGCTCGACCCGCGCACGGGCCGCCAGGTGGTGATCGAGATGAACCCGCGCGTATCGCGCTCCTCGGCACTCGCCTCAAAGGCCACCGGTTTCCCGATTGCCAAAATCGCCGCCAAGCTCGCCGTGGGCTACACGCTCGACGAGCTGCGCAACGACATCACACGCGTCACGCCCGCGTCCTTTGAGCCCACGATTGACTACGTGGTCACGAAGATCCCGCGCTTCACTTTCGAGAAATTCCCCGACGCGGACTCGACCCTCACCTCGGCGATGAAGTCGGTGGGCGAGGCGATGGCGATCGGCCGCACGTTCAAGGAGTCGATACAAAAAGCGCTGCGCTCACTGGAGATCGGCGCGCACGGTTTTGGCGGTGGCGGCGGCAAGCACGGGCTCGATACACCGCCCGAGGAGAGCGAGATCCGCGCGCGGCTCGCCACGCCGAACGCGGAGCGGATTTTCTATATCCGCTATGCCTTCATGAGCGGGATGACGGTGGACGAGATTTTCGAGCTCTCGAAAATCGACCCGTGGTTCCTCCACCAACTGCGCGAGATCTACGACATGGAGCGGTCGCTGAAAAGCGCGTCGCGCCCCGCCGCGTCCGGCGGAGCCGCAGGCGAGTCGGCCCTCGCCGCGGTCGAGCCCGCGCTGCTGCGCCGCGCCAAGCAGTTCGGGTTTTCCGATGTGCAGCTCGCCCACTTCCTCGGCGCCGAGCCCGAGGCCGTCCGTGCGCGCCGCCAGCAGCTCGGCATCGCTACGACCTACCGGCTGGTCGATACCTGCGCGGCGGAGTTTGAGGCGTTTACGCCCTATTATTACTCCAGCTATGGCGACGAAAACGAGATCAGCCCGCCCAGCGGCAAGCCGAAGATCATGATCCTGGGCGGCGGGCCCAACCGGATCGGCCAGGGCATCGAGTTCGACTACTGTTGCGTGCACGCGAGCTTCGCGCTGCGCGAGATCGGCTACGAGACGGTGATGGTAAACAGCAACCCCGAGACCGTCTCGACCGACTACGACACCAGCGACCGGCTCTACTTCGAGCCACTGACGCTCGAAGACGTCCTGGAGATTTACGAGCAGGAGAAGTGCGACGGGGCGATTGTGCAGTTTGGCGGGCAGACGCCGCTCAACCTCGCCTCCGCGCTCAAGGCCCGCGGCGTCAACATCATCGGCACCTCGCCCGAAAGCATCGATGCCGCCGAAGACCGCAAGCGCTTCGCCGCGATCCTGCACGAGCTCGACCTCAAGCAGCCCGCTAACCGCACGGCGATGAATCAGGACGAAGCACTGCGCTTCGCCCGCGAGATCGGCTTCCCCGTGCTGCTGCGGCCCTCCTTCGTCCTCGGCGGGCGCGGCATGTTCATCGTGTACAACGAGGCGGAGTTTCAATCCGTCATCCGCCAGGCCTTCGAGGTCATGCCCGACAAGCCCGTGCTGATCGACCAGTTCCTCGAAGACGCGACCGAGCTCGATGTAGACTGCATCAGCGACGGCGAGACCTCGGTCATCGGCGGCATGCTCGAGCACATCGAGTTTGCCGGCGTGCACTCCGGCGACGCCTCGATGGTCATGCCCCCGCACACGCTCGGCGCCGAGATCCTCGACACCGTGCGCCGCGCCACGCACGCCCTCGCGCGCGCCCTCAACGTCGTGGGCCTCATGAACATCCAGTTCGCGATCAAAGACGGGCAGCTCTACGTCCTCGAGGTCAACCCGCGCGCCTCGCGCACCGTACCCTTCGTCGCCAAGGCGATCGGCGTGCCGCTCGCCAAGCTCGCCGCGCAAGTCATGGCCGGCCGCACGCTCGCCGAGCTCGGCTTCACCCGCGAGCTCAGCCCCAGGCACTGGTGCGTGAAGGAAGCCGTCTTCCCCTTTGTGCGCTTCCCGGGCGCCATGATCACGCTCGGGCCAGAGATGCGCTCGACTGGCGAGGTGATGGGCCTCGACGCCGATCTCGGCATCGCCTTCGCCAAGGCGCAGGCCGCCGCCAAGCCCGGGCTGCCCACCAGCGGTAACGTTTTCCTCTCGGTCAAAGATGCCGACAAGGCCCGCGCCGTGGAGCTCGCGCGCGAACTCTCCGCGCTCGGCTTCGCGCTCTTCTCGACCAGTGGCACCGCCAGGACACTGGCCGATAACGACATCCCCGTGACCCGCCTGGCAAAAATCGACGAAGGCCGCCCGACCGCCGTCGATATGCTCAAAAACGGCCAGATCCAGCTGGTGATCAATACCCCCGGCGGCATGATCCCCCGGCGCGACGAAAACGCGATCCGCGCCGCCGCCTACGCGCATAACGTCTGCATCATGACCTCCATCACCGGCGCGCGCGCCGCCCTCAACGGCATCCAGGCCCTGCGCAGCGGCCCCCTCGGCGTAAAACCCATCCAGCAATACAAAGACAACGTGCAGTAACGCGCACACACCAATGAGCCGCGCGCCAGCGATCCGCGCTCCAGAAAGCCGAGTCGAAGCCGACAGCGCACCAACGAGTGCGCCGCCAAATGAAACGGTCGAAGACCGCACTACGCGTGCAGCGGTGGCGTGGCGCCACGTGCCATTCAATTTGGGAATCGGCTTCGGCACTGCGTGCCGAAACACGATTCCCAAATTAGCCTCCCTGTCGCGTTGCGACAGGAGAAGAAGCATCAAATGCGGATGGAGCGCGTACCCATTTGGGCGCGGCGAAAAGTTTACGGGTTAAACTCCCACCTGAGCCCCATTCAGGGAGTTCATTCAACTGTGCGGCTTGTTCGTCGGGCGGAACGCCCGACAGCAAGCCGCACAGTAAATGGGTGCAGGCACCGCCTGCCGCCCCACGCGTAGTGGGGTTTTCGACCCGTTTTATGGGCGGCGAGTCGTTGCCTCGCCGTCAGCTTCGACTTGTCAGGGCAAATTGGCGGGTGGGGTGGTTTTCTGCTTTTGTTCTGGTGGGGGCTGGTTCTACGGTCGCGGCCCCTTCTTTTTCGGGAGGGGAGTTTTTTTAAGGAGAGGTGGCAGAGTGGTTGAACGCGCCTGACTCGAAATCAGGTTTACCCGCAAGGGTAACGGGGGTTCGAATCCCCCCCTCTCCGCCAGCGGTGGTGGGGCGATTTTTCCCGCGCGGGAGGCCCCCTGTTTTATGGGCGGCGAGCGGTTGGGGCGTGTGCGCGTTATTTTTTCCGGCGGCCTTTGCGGCGAGCGGTCTTCGACCCGTTTTGTGGGCGGCCGCGCAGGAGAAACAGGATGGCGAGTGCGAGCAGGTTTAGCCCGAGCCCCCAGGGGGCGGCGTGTGAGGAGCCGAAGTGCCATACGCTGCCGAGGCTGTAGCTGAAGCTGGGCGTGCCGCCGATGAGGGCGGCGCTGACGTTGGCGCCCGAGACGAAGCGCAGGCCGATGAGGGGCGAGCTGAGCCAGGGGATTTGCAGCGCGTAGTAGAGCCGCATCAAGCCGCGCCGCGCATCGTTGTTTGCGAAGCGCAGGCCTGCGACAATTCCCAGCGCGTAGAAGGCACTCGCGACAAAGAAGGGCAGTGTGGTGCTGGAGTCCGCGCTGGGCCCGAGTGCGAGCGGGATAGTGAGCAGCGTGAGCCCGGCGCCGAGTATCGAGCCGATGAGGGTGAGCGCGGCCAGCGGCCATTTCAGAAATGGGTGCATCGGGCGTCGGGGCGTTTTCGTGAGGTTTCGCGGGCGGCTGTTGGGGGGCGGTGGGCACTGCGGCGGGCAGACGACTGTTTGTCGCCGCGCGTTTTCACAGATCGTAGTGACAGGCGACTTGGTGGCGCGCTGCCGGAGGGGGCGGCGCTGCCGGAGCGGCGCGGCTGCTGCCGTTGTCGTTTTCGCCCTCGCTGTTGCCGTAATTCTGGCGCGTGCCTTTTGGTGCGTGTGCGCCACCCGCCAGCGAAGTCTCGCGCAGTGCGGGGGCTTCGATTTTGCAGCGGTCGGTGGCGTGTGGGCAGCGCGGGTGAAAGGCGCAGCCGCTGGGCGGATCGATGGGCGAGGGCACATCGCCCTGAAGGACGATCCGCTGTTTTTTGCGCAGCGGGTCGGGCTCGGGAATCGCGGAGATGAGCGCGCGGGTGTAGGGGTGGCGCGGGCGCCGGTAGATTTCGTCGGCCTCGGCGAGCTCGACGATTTTCCCGAGGTACATGATGGCGATCCGGTCGGACACGTGTTTTACGACGGCGAGGTTGTGCGCGATAAACAGGTAGCTGAGCTGCATGTCGCGCTGGAGCTCCAGGAGCAGGTTGAGCACCTGAGACTGGATCGACACGTCGAGCGCGCTCACGGGCTCGTCGCACACGATGAGGCGGGGGCCCAGCGCGATGGCGCGGGCGATGCCGATGCGCTGCCGCTGGCCGCCGGAAAACTCGAAGGGGAAGCGCGTCGCCGCGTTTGCGGGCAGGCCCACGCGGTCGAGCAGCTCGCGTACCTTTGCCTGCCGCCAAGCGGCGTCGCCGAGGCCGTGGATGGCGAGCGGCTCGGCAACGATGTCGCCCACGGTGTGGCGCGAGTTGAGCGACTCGACCGGATCCTGAAAAATCATTTGCAGGTGGCGGCGCTGGGCTTTGAGCGCGGCGCCACTGGCGTGGGCGAGGTCGCTGCCCTGGAAAATGATTTCGCCCGCGGTGGGGCGGTAGAGCCGGACGATGCATTTGCCGAGCGTGGACTTGCCGCAGCCGGACTCGCCGACGAGGCCGAGCGTCTCGCCCGAGGCGAGCGCGAGGTCGAGCCCGTCGACGGCGCGGTTACTGCGGCTGGCGCGCAGGAAGAGCCCCTCGCGCACGGGGAAGTGCATTTTGAGTCCGCGCACTTCGAGCAGCGGCTCCGCGCCTCTAGTAGCTCCCGCCCCTCCCGTTGCGCTTGCCCCGCTTGCCTTTCCCGCCGCGCGGCTGGGCGCGCCCGCCCCTGCGTTTCCTGCGGTCACGACTGGTGAACGGGACGAGTCGCCCGGATGGGTGGCCCTTGGCCTGGGCTGGGTTGTGGGGAGCGTCATGCCGGAGCGCGGATTGAAGTGGTGTTGCTGTGTTGTGGGCGGGCTCTGCATTTGGTGAGCTGCGCCTCGCGGCATGCGCGGGTCGCAGCCCTTTTCATTTTACGCGGAGAGGTGGAGCTCATGCTGTTTTTTCGGATGCGAGCCGCGCTTCGCGGCGGGCGATGTAGGTGTTGGCCGCCAGGATGATGGCGGCGCCGATGGGCGTCCAGCGGTCTGGGGTTTCGTCGAACAGCCACCAGCCGAACAGCACGACCACGGGCAGCTGGATAAAGCTGATGGGCTGTAGCGCGGAGACTTCGCCGATGCGCAGCGCGCGCACCCAGAGCAGCTGGCCCAACGTGCCGAAGATGCCGGTGCCGATTAACCACAGCCAGCCGAGGCCGGCTGGCCACTGCCATTGCCAGAGGGCCAGCGGCAGCGACATGGGCACCCAAAACAGGTAGGTGTAGAGCACGACGGTTTCGGGCGGGTCGAGCTGCGCGAGCTGCTTGTTCTGGATCGAGACCGTGGCGGTCAAGAGGGCGGCGAGCACGGCGACGAGCATCGCCGGAGTGAAGGCGTGGCCCCAGGGTTGCAGAATCACCAGCACGCCGCCGAAGCCTGCGACGACCGCAGCCCATCGGCGGATGCGCACCACCTCGCGCAGCAGGAAGACCGCGCCGAGGGTGACGAAGATCGGCGCGGAGTAGGACAGCGAAACCGCCTGCGCGAGCGGCAGGTGCGCGATCACCCAAAACGCGCACAGCATTGACGTGAGGCCGATACTGGTGCGCAGCAGGTAGCGGCCAATATGGCGGGTGCGCGGGAAGGGCTGCCCGGGCCGCAGGGTGATCGGCAGCAGCGTGAGCAGGCCGAAGAAGTTGCGGAAAAACGCGATCTCGGTGCTCGGCGTGCTGCTGGAGGCCAGCCGGATGAAGACCACCATCGCGGCAAACCCGAGTGCACTGCCGAGCATGAACAGCGCGGCGCTGCGGTCTGCGGGGCGAGGCACGGGGCGTGGCGCCCCTTGCCATTTACGCTCGCGCGACTTGGGTGGCACGCTGGGTTGCTCTTCCCCGCTGGTGCAGGGGCCGACTGTTGGTGTCTCGGGCGGTGTGCGGGGGGCTGGCCCGGTTGGTGCAACGGGCACAACGGGCGAGATGGGCGAGCAGTGCGGTGGCTCGACGGAGGTCGGCAGGGCGGATGCGCTGGGGTTTGGCGCGGTGTTCATAAGGGGTGGTCGGGGCGGCGGTAGGTCGGCAGCTCCTGCCAGCGGTGGCAAGCGACCCTCGCGGCTGCGGGGTGAGGTGCCCCTCCATTTACGCTCTCGCGACATGGGTGGTGCGCTGGGTTGTTCTTCCCTGCTGTCGCAGGGGTCGATTGTTGGTGTCTCGGGCTTAGCGCCTTTGGCCAGAGGAAAGAGTCTGCGGCTCTGCTCTCGCGACATGGGGTACCTGCAACGGGGTTTTCCCTGCTGTCGCGGGGGCCGGCCTTTGTCGTTCCGGGCGCGGTGGCGGCAGGCACGATGACCTGCTCGGGCGGCGGGCTGGCGCAGATGTCGGCCCGCCAGGGGCAGCGGTTTTGGTAACGGCAGCCCGTCGGCATATCGGCGAGGCCGGGCACCATGCCTTCGATGGTGTTGAGCCGGGCCTTGCGCGGTGTGGAGAGGCGCGGGATCGAGTCGAGCAAGCCGCGCGTGTAGGGGTGGCGCGGCGCGGCAAAGATTTCTTCGACGGGCCCGGCCTCGGCGATCCGGCCCGCGTACATGACGACGATGTCGTCGCACATCTCGGCGATGACGCCGAGGTCGTGCGTGATCAGCAGGATCGCCATGCCCATCTCGCGCTGGAGCGACTGCATGAGCTCGAGGATTTGTGCCTGGATGGTGACGTCGAGCGCGGTGGTCGGCTCATCGGCGATGACGACTGCGGGTTTGCAGGCGAGCGCCATTGCGATGACGACTCGCTGGCGCATGCCGCCGGAGAGTTGGTGCGGGTACTCGCCGAGCCGTACTTCGGGCGAGGGGATGCCGACTTTGGCCAGGATCCCGGCGGAGAGGGCGAGCGCCTCGCGGCGGTCGCGGGTGCGGTGCAGCAAGAAGACTTCGCTGAGCTGGCGGCCAATGGTGTGCACGGGGTTTAGCGCGGTCATCGGCTCCTGAAAAATCATGCCGATCTGCCCGCCGCGCACCTTGAGCATGTGTTCGGGCGGCGCGGTGACGAGGTCTTGACCGTCGAAGAGGATTTGGCCGCTGGCGATCCGGCCCATCGGCTGGGGGAGCAGGCGCATGATGGAGCAGGCGGTGACGCTCTTGCCGCAGCCGGACTCGCCAACGAGGCCGAGCGTGCGCCCGCGCCGCACCGAGAAGCTCACGCCGTCTACCGCGGTGAGCCGGCCCGCATCGGTGTCAAAGGTCGTGACGAGGTCTTTAACGGTCAGGATGGGGGGGGCTGCGTCGGCGGTCGGCTCTGGCGTGTGGGGAGTCATTCTTCGAGGGGGCGCGTTTCCGGTGCGTGTATGGGCGCGGTGTTCGCGCGGGGGGCTCAAGGCTTCCGGTACTGCTCGAAAACCCGAATGGCGGGCGGAAAGGTTTTCCCACTTTTACGCGCGTCGAGCGTTTCCTTCTTCAACTCGGGCTCGATCCAGAACAGGTGCGAGCCCTCGAAGGAGTTGGCGATTTTTACGTTTCCGTCTTCGGGGATGCGCAGCCAGCGCCACGCGCCGCTGCGGATGAAGGGCGTGACGAACCCGGGCGAGAAGGAGGCGTCGTCGTAGAGCGCTTCTTCGAGCCGGTGGGCGAGGCGGCGCATCTCGCCCAGATCGTCGGAGCGGTCGTAGGCCTCGATCATCGCGTCGATCTCGGGGCGGGCGATTGACAGCAGGTTGTTGGTTTGAGGCTTGGGCTTGCGGGCGGGGTTGGGCTGGCCGTCGGCGGTGAAGGGCGCGTCGTAGGCGTTTACCGAGTGATAGGTCTCCCAATAACGGGGGAACATCTCGGCGCCGACGTTGAAGGCGGCGAAGAGGATTTCGTGCTTCTTCTCCTGCGCTTTTTTCCAGGCGGCGGTGCCGTCGAGGATTTCGATGCGCAGGTCGAGCCCGGCTTTGATGGCCTCTTCCTGAAGGATGGTGAGCATGTCTTTAAAATGCTCGTAGCCGGTGGTGAGCTGGATGGAGAGGCGCTGGCCCTGGTCGTTTACGAGGATGCCGTCGGGCCCGCGCCGTGTGAAGCCCGCGGCGGCGAAGTGGGCGAGGGCGGCTGCGATGTCGTAGCCGCGCGCGCGCAGCGTCGGGTGGGTGAAGTCGCCGTAACCATCGGCCGTGGTCTGCATGCGGCTCCAGTCGCCGCGCGAGAATTTGTCGATCACGAGTTGCCAGTTGGTGGCGTGCTGGACGCCGAGCCGGATGTCGCGGTTGGCGAGCAGCGGCGTGGCCTGGTTCATCCACAGGCCGTAGGTGGGGCGCGGCGTGTCGTTGTAGAATTTGATTTTCTGGATGTAGCCCTTGGCGACTTCGGGGGCGGTGTCGGGGAGTTTGTCGTACCAGTCTTCGGCGAGGCCGAGGCCGTAGGTGTCGAGGTCGCCTTTGCGGAAGGCTTCAAAGGCCTTCGCGCTGTCGCGGATGACGCTGATGCGGATGCGGTCGGCGTTGAAGCGGTAGCGGAAGTGCTTCTGGTCGCGCGCCCACCAGTCCTTGACACGCGTCAGGGTGATGGAGCGGCCCTTGGCGATGTCGCTGTCGCGCGCGATGGTGTAGGGGCCGGTCGTGGGAGCGACGCGCCACTGGTAGCGCTCGGTGAAGTCCTCGCCAAACTCGGCGTAGAAATGCGTGGGCGTGGGCGAGAGCCCGAGCGCGAGCGAGTAGATGTCGGGCCGCAGCTCGTGGAAGTGCAGGGCAAAGGTGTGCGCGTCGAAGCGCGTGATGCCCGCGTACTTCGTCCCGTAAAAATTGTTATACCAAGGCGCGCGGATGTGCGGGCTGCGGTAGAAGAAGAAGGAGAACAGCGCGTCATCGGTGGTGATGGGTTGCCCGTCATTCCAGCGCGCGGCGGGGTTGAGGTGGATGTAGACGGTCCTGTTTTCGCGGTCGAGGGCCCAGCGGTCGGCGAGCGCGGGCAAGTAGTAAAAACCGTCCTCGCGCAGCTCGGTGACATTGGGGTGGCGGTGCGCGTAGCCGAGCGTGACGTCGTCCAGGATCCAGCGGCGGAAGCTGCCGTTGGAGTCGGGGCCCACGGTGCGTAGCGTGCGCGGGAAGTCCTGCATCCAGGTGTTGAGCGTGCCGCCTTTTTTGGCGTTGGGGCTGCCGACTTCGGGCAGCCCGGCACCGTCTTCCCAGCGCAGGTCGGCGGGGATGTCGGCCACCGTTTTGAAGTGAAAGAACTCGGGGTGCTCGGCGTAAAATGCCTGAGCCTGTGCGGCACCACTGAGCCCTCCCGCCCCTCCCGCTGCGTTCGCCGCGCCTGCCGTGGCGCTGCCGTTGTCGGCGCGGGTTTGCGCGGCGTCATCTTTTTGGCCGCAGCCGCAGAGCAGGAGCAGCAGGCTGCTGGCGGCCAGCGCGAGAGTTTGGGAAGTGCGGTTCATTGTGTGTGTGCGGGGATGGGGAGTGGGGGAGGCGCTGTGCGCTTGGGCTTATTGGTAGGTGGTAAATTTCTTGGGGTCGAAGGCTTCGCGCACGGCCTCACCGATGAAGGTCACGAGGACGAGGATCGAGACCAGCGCGCCGAAGGCACTGCCGACGATCCACGGCGCGGTGGTGAGCGATTGGGTGCCTTGCTTGAGCAGCTCGCCGATGCTGGGCGAGGGCGGCGGCAGGCCAAAGCCGAGGAAGTCGAGCGCGGTCACCGCCGTGATCGCCGAGGCGATCGTGAAGGGCATGAAGGTGACGAGCGTCGAAATCGTATTGGGCAAGATGTGGTAAAAAATCACGCGCGCGGGACTCGCGCCCAGCACCACGGCAGCGGCGACGTAGTCGCGCGCCTTTTCCCGATAAGTCGCCGTGCGCATGTAGTAGGTCATCGATGTCCACGAGAACAGCACCATGATGAGCAGCAGCATCGCGATCCGCATCGGGATGCTGAAGGTCGCCGGAATCACCGAAAACAGGATGATCACGATGTAGAGGAAGGGGATGTTCGACCAGATCTCGATGGCGCGCTGCACGATGAGGTCGAAGACGCCGCCGTAGTAGCCCATGAGGCAGCCCACCGCGATGCCGATCAGGTAGGTCAACGCGGTGAAAGCCAGCGCGAAAAGGATCGTGGTCCGGAAGCCGTAAAACAGCCGCGCGAAGATGTCGCGCCCGGTGGTATCGGTGCCGAGCCAGTGCCCGGGCGGGCCGCCGAGCCACGAGGGCGGCGCGGGCTTGAAGACGCCTTCGTAGGCGGCGTTTTCGTTGGGGTTAAACGGGACGGGCGGCATCAGCAGCCAGTTGTCCGCTCGCGCCGCCCGCGCCTCCCGCCGCGTCGCGCCCGATCCGCTGCCGTGCTCGCGCTCGGCGGCGAAGCGCGCGCGCAGCGCACGGTAATCGGTCTCGTAACCGTAGTCGTAGCCGAAGGTCGTGCCGGGCAGGTTGGCCCCATAGGTCGGGAAAAACCACTGGCCTTCGTAGCGGATGACGAGCGGGCGGTTGTTGACGAGCAGCTCGCCGCCCAGCGTGAGCGCGATCAGCGCCATGAGGGCGAGGAACGACCAGTAGCCGCTGCGGATCGAGCGGAAGCGCCGGAGCTTGCGGAGGGTGAGCGGGTTCAGGGCCATCGGTGCGTCGTCGCGTTTTACGGGGGGCTCTACTTGAAGCGGATGCGCGGGTCGATCAGCGCGACGAGCGCGTCGGAGAGGATGTTGCCGAGCAGCAGCAGCAGGCTCGCCAGAAAGATGATCCCCATGACGACGGGGTAGTCGCGGTCGAAGATCGACTGGAGGCCCAGCAGGCCGAAGCCATCGATGTCGAAGATGCTCTCGATCAGAAACGAGCCGGAGACCAGCAGCGTGATGTTTTGGCCAAAGGTCGTGGCGATCGGGATCAGCGAGTTGCGCAGCGCGTGCCGCAGCACCGCCGCGCGAAACGACACGCCCTTGGCAATCGCCGTGCGCACGTAGTCCGCAGCGAGGTTGTCCATCAGGTGGTTTTTCATCAGCAGCGTCGTCACCGCAAAGCTGCCCACCAGATAGCACAGCAGCGGCAGCGCGGCATGGCGGGCGAGGTCGCCGACCTGTCCCCAGAGCGGCAAGTCCTCAAAATCGTAGCTCACGAAGCCGCCCATCGGAAACCACTCCAGCCGCGCCGCAAAGAAGAGCAGCAGCAGCGCGCCGAGCACATAGCCGGGCACCGCGTAGCCCATGAAGATCAGCACCGAGCTCGCATTATCGATGGCAGAGCGGTGCTTGATCGCCTTCAGGATCCCCAGCGGGAGCGAGACCGCGTAGGTGACCACGAGCGTGATCAACCCGTAAAACAGCGACACGGGGAAGCGCTCGCGGATCACGTCCCAGACCGGCTCGTTGTAGCGATAGGAGCTGCCGAGGTCGGCGCGCGCGACCTTCCCGAGCCACAGCCCGTAGCTCACAAGCGCAGGCTTATCGAAGCCGTAGTACGCCTTGAGCTGCTGGAGCTGCTCGTCGGAAAGCGCCATCGACTGGCCGCCACCCGCGCCTGCTGCCCCGCCTCCCATTCCTCCACCTCCACCGCCCCCCGAGGAACCGCCGCCGCCCGCGCCACCCGCCCCGCTCTGGACTTGCTGGTACTCCATGATCGCGCGCTCCAGCGGCCCGCCCGGTACGAGCCGTGTAATCAAAAACACGATCAGCGTGATCCCCAGCAGGGTCGGCGGGATGAGCAAGAAGCGGCGCAAAAAGTAATCGCGCATGGTAGGCTTGGTCGGAAAGGGCGGGAGGGGCGAGTTGGGCTGAGGCCGCCGATAGGGTGGGCTTCAAGAAGCGGGAGAGGCGGGAGGGCGCAGCGAGAGCGGCGGGCGGTGCGGGAGGGACGCAAGGGGCGGGCGCGCGGCCTTACTCCTTGGCCGCTTTTTTTACCGCCACCGTTTTTTTCGCAGCGGGCTTCTTTGGGGCTGCGGCTTTCCGCGAGGCAGCCGCGTCCTTTTTCACCGTGGCTGCGACCTTCTTGACGGCGGTGGGTTTTTTCGCCGCGCCGCGCGTGCCTTTCTCAGGAGCCGCCGCGGCAGCGGTCTTGGCTGCTGTTTTTTTTACCGCTGCCTTTTTCGTGACCTTTTCGGCGACTGCTGTCCCGGCGGCGGGCACCGCTTTTGTAAGCGGTTTCCTGGTTTTCTTCGGAGCGGCCGGGCTCGCAGCTGCCACTTTCTTGGCGCGGGGCGAGAGGGCGGTGCGGGAAGTGCGGGAGGGCTTGGGCTCGGCGAGCAGTTCGCCCAGGTCGAGTTGCGGCGCATCCTGCCAGAGTTGCTCCAGCCGGTAGTGCTGCCGCGTCTCGCCGAGGAACAGGTGGATCATGACATCGAAGGCATCGACGACGAGCCAGCCGCTCTCGCGCTGCCCATCCATCCCGAGGATGCGTGCGCCCGCTGCATCAAGCACCTTCTCCAGCTCGACCCGCAGCGCGCGCAAATGCGTGTCCGCCGTGCCCGTTGCGACGATGATGTAGTCGGTGATCGAAGAGTGCGCGCGCACATCGCTCACTCGCAGCGCTTCGGCCTTCTTCGCATCCAGCGCGCGGCAAATCGTTTTAACCAGAGTGAGGGTGGGGGACTCGTTTTTCATGAGGCGTCGCGATAGAGGCAGTGAGCTTGCAGGTAAACAAGTGCCTTGTGGGGGATCAGGTAATCGAGCGGAAGTCCGCGTCGCGCCCGCTCGCGCAATTGCGTGGAGCTGATGTCGATCAACGGGCCCGAGTGCCGCTGCACACGCAGTCCCGGGATAGGCGTCGGCGTGAAGGGCGGGGCCGTTGGCGCGGGCGCAGCCGGCCTCTCGCTCGCGTGCGCCGAGCGCGGCTCGTGCGCGCCGCTCCCGCCCGGGCGGCCCACGGCGATGAACTCCACCTGGGCGGCGAGCGCTTCGATCTCGTGCCAACGCGGCAGCTGCGCCAATTGGTCGGCCCCGATGATCCAGAACAGCGCGTCGCCCGGGTAGCGCCCTCGCAGGGCATCGACCGTGTCCTTCGTGTAGCTGAGCCCGCCCCGCCGCAGCTCGATGTCGCTGACCTCGAAACGCGGGTCGCCCTCAATCGCGGCGGTGAGCATCGCGAGCCGATCCTCGCCCGAAGCCTGTACCGCGCCCGACTTGAGCGGGGCCTGCGCCGCCGGAATGAAGATCACGCGCTCCAGCCCGCAGTGCTCGTACACCGATTGCGCGGCGATCAAGTGGCCGAGGTGCACGGGGTCAAAACTACCGCCATAAAGTCCAATTCTCATCGCGGCGCACACACTCGCATAACGGCGGCAGACTCGTCAAAAAGAAGAGTCGAAGACTCCACTACGCGCGGGGCGGTCTTACCTGGGGTGGGACTCGAACCCACACGCCCTTACGGGCAGGGGATTTTAAGTCCCCAGTGTCTACCATTCCACCACCCAGGCAAAAAAGAGCGGGCGGGACTGTCGGGGCAGCTTCCGCGACCGTCAAGGGGGCTTCGACCCCGCATCATGCGCGCGGCCCGTTGGCGGTTCGTCAACGCAACGCGGGTACAGTCGAGTTATTCGACCCGACTCTCGAGTGGTTTGCACGCTGCCAGCTGGCAGCGTGCAAACGGAGTGGGAGGCCTCGCCCCCTTAACCCAGCCAGAAGCTGAAGTACACGTAGATGCCGACGATCAGGGCGACGACGCCGAGTGAGGCGAGCACATCGGCGGCGCCCCACGAGCGTCGGTTTTCGTCGTGCTGCGCGCGCGTCAGCGAGGTGTAGGTCAGCCCCTCGACTTGCGAGGCGGCGGGCGGCGCACCGGTCAGCGACACGCCCACGACGATCACGATGCTGACGAGGAAGAGCCAGCCGCCCGCGTAGAGGAAGTTGTAGGAGCCGATCGCGTGCAGCAGCCCCGAGTCGCCGAACGCGCCGCCACCATCCAGCGCCTGCACCGTGAGCTTGATCATCCCGAGGATGAAGCCGACCACGAGCCCGGCCAGCGCGCCGCGCGAGTTGATCCGCTTGAAGAACAGCCCGAGCAGGAAGGTCGCCGTGATCGGCGGGGCAAGGTAGCCCTGCACGCTTTGCAGGTATTGGTAGAGCCCGCCGCCGGAGATCAGCTTCATGACGGGGATCCAGATGATCCCGAGGATGACGACGAAGCCAGTGGCCCAGCGGCCCACGCGCACGATCTCCTTTTCGGGGCGGCCCGGGCGCAGCTTGTTGTAAATATCGACGGTGAACAGCGTCGCGCAGGAGTTAAAGAGCGAGGCCAGCGAGCTCATCAGCGCGGAGAGCAAGCCTGCGACGAGGATGCCGCGCAGGCCGGTGGGCATCAGCGTGGTCACCATCGTGGGGAAGACCATGTCGCCATTCATGTGGCCGTCGGCGCTGAGCGGGATCGAGATCACGCCCTTGGTGTGCAGCGCGTAGCCGATCATCCCGGGGACCAGGAAGATGAAGACCGGCAGCACCTTCAGGAAGGCGCCGAAGATCGAGCCGCGCCGCGCCTCGCGCAGCGACTTGGCCGCCAGCGTGCGCTGCACGATGTACTGGTCGGTGCACCAGTACCAGATGCCGATGATCGGCGAGCACAGCATGATGCCCAGCCACGGGAAATCCGGATCACTCATCGGCCGCCACAGCGAGAAGCGCTCGGCATGCGCACCGAGCGTGGCTTGCAGCTCGCCCCAGCCGCCCAGCCCGCGCAGTCCGAAAAACGTGAGCAGCGCCGAGCCGAGGATCAGGATCCCCGTCTGCGCGACCTCGGTGTAAACCACGGCGCGCAGCCCGCCCACCACCGTGTAAATCCCCGTGAGGACGACGGTCGTAATCGCGCCGACCCAGAACGCGTTTTCCGGCGAGCCAAAGGTATCGGGCAGCAGCGCCATAAACACCACCGCGCCCGCGTAGACCGTCACCGAAACCTTGGTAAACACATAGGCGACCAGCGAGACGATCGACAGCGTCCAGCGCGCTCGCGAGTCGAAGCGTTTTTCCAGAAACTCGGGCATCGTGAATACCTTTGAGCGGTAGTAAAACGGCACGAAGACCCAGCCCAGCAGCAGCATGATCCATGCGTGCAGCTCGAAGTGGGCCATCGCCATCCCGTTGGTCGCTCCATTGCCCGCGAGCCCGACGATGTGCTCGGAGCCGATGTTCGAGGCCAGCAGCGAGCAGCCCACCACGAACCACGGCAAATTTCGCCCTGCCAAAAAATAGTCTGCACTGGTCGATGTCTGCCGCGAGGAGCGCCAGGCGATCGTGGCGAGCAGGACGAAGTAACCGGCGATGATAATCCAATCGAGTGTGGTCATAGGCGTATGCGTGCGTGCGGGTTTGGGTTATGAAAAAAACGCTTTTTCGCAGTACTTTGCGGCGCTGGGCGCCGATCAGCAGGGAGGACTTTGGGTAAGGGGTAACTCCCAGACAATCGATAACTTACGGAGAAAAAATGCGTAGGGAAAAATGGCTTAATGACACATGAAAACCGCTTATAAAAAACACCGCCGGGCGGAGCTGATTTTCATTGGTAAAAGCCGGTTTGTTTTTGCGGCGCGGGTGGGGGGGGGAAAGCGGGCCAAGTCTATGGCGTAACTCTACGCATGCGTAGAAGCCAAAAATGGGACGATTTCCGTTTGGGCGATTGATTGGGTTTACCGGTTTTGCGGCTGCTTCCGGGCCGATGCCGTTTGCGCGGCGGAGCTAAAGGGTGGCCTTTCGCGGCACGGTTGGCGCATCGTGGCGGGCAAATGAAAATCGCCACCGCCGAGTTTCTCACCAGTGCGCCCACGCTCGCTGCCTGCCCGCCGCCCGCCGCGCCCGAGTTTGCCTTCATTGGCCGCTCCAACGTCGGCAAATCCTCGTTGATCAACCTGCTCGTCGGGCGGCGCGGCCTTGCCAAAGTTTCCGAGACGCCAGGCAAGACGCAGCTCATCAACTTCTTCTCGATCAACGCCGCCTGGCTCCTCGTTGACCTGCCCGGCTACGGCTTCGCCAAAGTGTCCAAAGACCGTCGCGCGGATTTTAACGAGGCGGTCGCCGACTATCTGGAGCAGCGCGGCGAAGTGCTCCGCCACAGCTTCGTACTGATCGACTCGCGGCTGCCCCCGCAAAAACTCGATGTCGCCTTCCTCGGCTGGCTCGCCGCCGAGACCGCTGCTCCCTACTCGCTGGTCTTCAGCAAGGCCGACAAGCAGTCGAAGAGTAAGACCCAGCTCAGCGTGCAACGCTTCAGCCGCGAAGTCGTGGCAGACCTCGCCCGCCCGCCTGTAGCGACCTTCACCACCTCGGCAGTGAACCGCGAAGGCCGCAGCGAAATCCTCGGCACCATCGGCACGCTGCTGGGCAGCCGCGCCGCCAAATAAAATGAGTCGCAAACGCGCGGCCAGGCGGGAGGGCGAGCCGCGCGCATAATGAAAGAGTCGAAGACTCCCGCTACGCGCGGAGCGGAAGATAGGAGTAGGGACTATCCGTAGCTCTTGCGCACGAGTCCGGGTACTACATCGAAATGCGCATCCCGACTCAGCAGAGGCAGCCCAAGCTCCAAAGTCAGTGCTGCAATCCACATGTCGTTGACCGGAATGGGACGGCCTTTTTCTGCCAAACGAAGCCGCAGGCTGGCGTAATAATTGGCTGTCTGTGCGGTGACGGAAACGATTTGGGTTTTGGGCAGATTCTTCCGCAACCATTCTTCATACTCTTCGCGGTAACGCGATTTGCGGATACCAAAAAGATATTCTCCCAAAACGATGACCGGGATAAAAACCTCCCTGCACTCCCTCATCGCCTCTCGCACGGACTGTGCTCCGTCTGCCCAAGCCGAAAGCGCGTTAGTGTCCCAAATCATCGCCTAGCTCGCTTTCTCGATCTGGCCGAACTCCTCTTCGATGAGTTTATCGATGCGCATATTTTCCTCGTGCAAGTGACTGAGTCCTCCAAATCCCGTCATCCACGGCGGGCTGGCCTCACCAACCGCTTGGTCAAAATTCCTGGCAGTGACTCGGGCCTCCAACGCCTCGCTTACGAGCTGTCGCAGTGGGACTCCGCGCAAGGCACTCAACGCCTTGGCTTGGCGTACAAGCTGTTCAGGGATCTCAACAGTCACTTTCATGCGGCGCGGATCTTGCGGAGTACTCCCGAATAAGCAAGAGGCCTTCGCCTCCGAAGGCCGTGCGTTCCTTGACAGTAGGGCGCGTGGCGCAAGAGCTTCGGGAGCATGTCTTCTGCCGCTTCCGTGCTCTTTGATTCAGTGGAGTCTGCGATTGCCGAAATCGCTGCGGGGCGGCTCGTCATCGTGACCGATGACGAAGATCGGGAGAACGAGGGCGACCTCATCATGGCGGCCTCAAAAGTGACGCCCGAGGCCCTCGGCATGATCATCCGCTACTGTAGCGGCATCATTTGCGTGCCGCTGCTGGAGGCGCAGCTCCAGCGGCTGAAACTCGGGCCGATGGTGCAGAACAACCGCGAGGCGCACCGCACGGATTTCACCGTATCGGTCGATGCGGCGCAGGGCATATCGACCGGCATCAGTGCGGCAGATCGCGCGCGCACGATTTCCATTTTGGCCGATCCCGAGGCGCGGCCCGAGGCGCTTGTGCAGCCCGGGCACGTTTTCCCGCTGCGGGCCAAGCCGGGCGGCGTCCTTGAGCGGCCCGGGCACACCGAGGCGGCGATTGATCTGGCGGTGCTGGCGGGGCTGCACCCCAGCGGCGTGTTGTGCGAGCTGGTCAATGACGATGGCTCGATGCAGCGGCTCCCGCAGCTCGTGGAGTTCAAGAAACGTTTCGGCCTGAAGCTGATCTCCATCGCCTCGCTGATCGAGTACCGACGACAGGGCTCCTGCACCCGTCGCCCCCCGCTCGGGCAGCCCGCGTAGTCGTCCGCCTGGGCGGGTTTTCTGCATGGTTTTGCCAGTCGTGTTTCCCGCCCCGATTTCAGGGTTGCGCGGCATTGGCAGCAGCCTTCCGCTCGCGGCCCTTTTGCCACCTTCACCATGAGTCGTGATGCTCCTCCGCCAAGTGCCGCCGCCGTCGATGGCTCGACCTTTCGAGTCGGGATCGTCGCTGCGTGCTACAACGAAGCACTCGTCAACGCGCTGCTGACGCGCGTCCTGGGGGCACTCCACGCGGCGGGCGTTTTGGAGAAAAACATCCAGGTCCTGCGCGTGCCCGGCTCACATGAGGTGCCTTGGGTCGCGGGCGAGCTCGCGCAGAGGCGTGGCATGAGCGTCGTCATCGCCCTGGGTGTCCTGATCGGCGGCGACACCAACCACCACGAGATGGTGGGCCAGAGCGTGTCGCAGGCGCTCCAGCAAGTCGCGCTCGCGCACCGCGTGCCCGTGATCAACGGCGTCATCGTGACCGACACACTCGCCCAGGCCCGCGCGCGCTGCACGGGCAAGATCGACCGCGGGAGCGAGTTCGCGCAAGCCGCGCTCACAATGGCCGCCCTCAAAAAAACGTTTTCCAACCGATGACTGCCGACCCTGCCGCAGCTCCTGCTGCGCCTCCCCCTCCCGCTTCCAAAGCGCCGCCTCGCGGGCCCTTCGCCCAGCGGCGCGACGGGCGCGTGGCCGCCCTCCAATACCTCTTCGCGTGGAGCATGAACGTGCCGCAAAACCTCGCGGTCGATCTGAGCTATTTTTTCGACACGCTGGAGCATCCGCGCGACCACTACGCGTTTGGCGAAGAGTTGATCAACGGCGTCATCGAGCAAGTCGCCGATCTCGATGCGAGCATCAAGGGCCTCGCGCACAACTGGGAGTTTAGCCGGATCGCGCGCATGGACCTGACCATCCTGCGGCTGGCGATGTACGAGATGAAGTTTCGCAAGGACATCCCGCCGATCGTCTCGATCAACGAAGCCATCGACCTGTCGAAGCAGTTTTCCAGCGGCGATTCGCGCCGCTTCATCAACGGCATACTCGATCGCTTCAAAGACCAGCTCGGCCGCGATGCGCGCAAGGCCTGAGGCACGCGCCGGGCGCACCTGCCCGGACTCTTTTGCTGTGGCTCGACGCTCGCTGTGTCGGGCGCGCGCTTCGAGAGGAAAGCCCTCCACACGCTATCCAGATGCTAGGACTATTTAAAAAATTTAAGGACGGTTTTGCCAAAACGGTGGCCTCGATCAGCGCGACCACACGCGGGCTCTTCGGTGGGCGCAAAATCGATGCGGCCTCGCTCGATCAACTCGAAGAAGCGCTCTACACGGCGGACTTTGGCGTCGAGACCACGACCGAGATTTTAGACGAAATCCGCGCCGCCTATCGCAAGGACCCCGCGCTCCAGGGCGCCGCTGCGGCACAGATCGGCGCCGCCGTGCTCGCCCGCGTGTTGGCCGGATCGGAGGGCGCGCTGCCCACTGCGGTCGAAGCGGCGGCTGGCGTGGCCGGAGGTGACGCAGGCGAAACGGCTGCGCAGTCGGCGGGCGGCGCGGGAGGCGAGGGCGCGCCGACCGTCATTGCGCTGATCGGCGTCAACGGCTCGGGCAAGACCACGACGACGGCCAAGCTCGCCTGGCGGCTACAACAGGAAGGCCAGCGCGTGACGCTTGCCGCGTGCGATACCTTTCGCGCCGCGGCGGTCGAGCAGCTCAAAAGCTGGGCGGAGCGGCTCGATCTCGACCTCGTCGCCAGCCACACGGGAGCGGACGCCGCCGCTGTCGCCTACGACGCCTGGGCGGCGGCCAAGGCGCGCGGCAGCGACACGCTCATTGTCGACACGGCCGGTCGGCTCCACACCAAGAGCAACCTCATGGAGGAGCTGGCGAAGATCGCGCGTGTGCTGCAAAAGCACGACCCCAGCGCGCCGCAGCATCGCTGGCTCGTGGTCGACGGCTCGCTGGGCAGCAACTCGATCGAGCAAGCCCGCGTGTTTCACAAACACTTCGGCCTGACGGGGCTCGTCCTCACCAAGCTGGATGGCACCAGCCGCGGCGGCGCCATCGTCGGCATCTGGCGCGAACTGCGGCTGCCGATCTACTTCGTAGGCCTCGGCGAACAGCCCGAAGACCTCCAGCCCTTCTCCATAGAAAACTACACCCGCGCCCTCTTCGGATAAAGGGCGCAGTCAGCTACCACTGCGCGGGAGGGCGGCCCTACGCGGGCAGCGGTGGCGGGGCGCCACGTGCCATTCAATTTGCGATTTTGCCGCGTGCGCTGCGCGCCCGACCAAAATCGCAAATTTAAGGTTCTTCCCCCAGTCGCGTTGCGAGGGGCGTAGCCCCGTTCTATTCGGCGAGCCGCTTGTTGGCGGCTCGTCAAGTGCGTCAGCCCGCGCGCGAATGAAGCGGGAAACCCATTGGGGCGCGACGAAAGGGGTTACGGGTTAAGCCGGCCTTTGATCGTGCATTTCCAACTGCGCCGCTTGTGTGTCGGGCCTTCTGCCCGACACACAAGCGGCGCAGTAAATGGGTGCAGGCACCGCCTGCCGCCCCACGCGTAGTGGCGTTCGTTGAACGACTCACTTTGCGTACCGCGCTTTCAGCAGGTTGAGGATGAAGGCGTTTGCCTGCCATTGGTCGGCCAGCGGTTGGCGCGTGTAGGGCAGGGTGGGCATGTAGTCGGGCGGGCCGAACTCGGCGGTGATGCCCAGCTGCGCCTTGCCTTGCGTGCGGTGCTGCGCGACTACCGCATCCCACCAGTGCAGGTGTTGCTCCAGGACGTTTTTCCACTCTGGCGCGGCGGGGTCGTTCACCTGCGGGCCGTGCGGATGGCCCACGCGGGCGTGGATGTGCGCGGTGCGGCTCAGGGCGAGCGCGACGGCCTCTTGCTGGTCGCGCAGCATCGACTCGTGCACGTTGCACCAGTGCGAGATGTCGAGCGTCAGCGACAGGTGCCCGATTCGCTCCAAAAACTCCTTCGTGATGTGCGCGGCAAAGTTGAAGCGGCTGCGGTGCGTCTCGTGGTAGATCGGGATGCCGGAGGCGCGGCTGAGCGTTTCGGCCAGGTCGAGCAGCGCCTTGTTTTGCTCAAAGCTGTAGTAGTCCTTTCCCGTCTGGGAGTTGATGTAGTCGGGCTTAAACGGGAGCGCTTCTTCCAGGACTGTTTTGTAGCCCTGCGTGTGTGTGGGGTATGTGGGGTCGCCCCAGTAGCCGCAGAGTATCCCGAGCGCCAGCCCGTGCTCGCGCAGGGCCGCCGTCATGCGTTCGCGCTCTTCATGCGAAGAGGGCAGCGCGGTTTCCACACCGTCGTAGCCGGCCTGCTTCACCTTCTGGCAAAAAGCGTCCCAACCCCAGTTGGCGGCCATCCCCCAGCTCGTGCAGTAATACTTGATCGAAAAGCCATCACGTGTGCCGTGCGGCAGAGTTTCGTTTTGGGGAGCGGCAGTCATAATTTTACGGCCGGTGGCCGCCGCCAATTACCTCGCGGCCAGAGTGGCGCGCGCAAGTTCTTCTTCCCTGCTGGTGCAGGGAGCGGGCCTGATTGTCGGCCGCGCCGCCAGCGAAGGAGATTAAACTGACGAGGCGGCAACGACGCCCCGCAAAACAAGTCAGTCGAGGACTGCGAAGGTGTAGCGGGGGCGGCTGCTCAGGTCGTTTACAAATTCGTAGTGGGCGAAGCCCGCGGCGGGGAGCAGCTCGGCAAGCGCGGCCTGTTGGGCGATTCCGGTTTCCATGGCGAGCAATCCGCCGGCTGTACGCACGCCGTCGCCTGAATTCTCGGCAGTGTGGCTCGCTGTGGCTTCATCGGGCTTGGTCAAGTAGCGCGGCGCGTCGCTCACGATTTTTCGGATCGCCTCCAGGCCCGCATCATCGCCCGGGGTCAGCGCGATTTGGGGCTCGTAGTCGCGCACTTCGGGTAGCGACTCAGCGACCTCGGCTACAGAGAGGTAGGGCGGATTACTCACGATCAAATCAAAAAAAGGGGGGGGCTGTGTGGCGGCCGAGTTCCCGTTTTCAAAAACCGAAAACCAATCGGATTGGGCAAAGGTTACGCGGTCGCTGAGGCCGTTTTGCTCGGCATTTTCGCGGGCAAGCGCGAGCGCGTCGGCGCTCGCGTCGAGGGCGAGGACTTGCGCCTCCGGCCAGTGTTTGGCGAGTGCCAGCGCAATCGCGCCCGAGCCGGTGCCGAGGTCGAGAATCCGGCGCGGCGGCGACAGGTGCGGTAGCCCTGGCGGCGACAAGTGCGACAAGTGTGGCGGTGGTGCAGCGCGGGGCGCGCCCAAGCGCTCGGTGAGCAGGGCGACGAGGTACTCCGTCTCGGGGCGGGGGATGAGGGCGCGTGGATCCACCTTGAGCGTGAGGCCGAAAAACTCGGTCTCGCCTACGATGTATTGCAGTGGCTCGCGCCGCGCTCGGCGGCGCAGCAACCCGCGGATCGTCTCCAGCTCGCGCTCCATCAGCGGTCGCTCAAACTGCATGTAGAGCTGCATGCGCGGCAGGCCGAGCGCGTGGCCGATGAGGTGCTCAGCATTGAGCCGCGGATTTTCGATCCCGCGTCCGGCGAGGAAGTCGCTGCTGTGCTTCAGGATTTCTAAAACCGTGCGCATGGAGGGGGGGGCGTTTTGCTAGAGGCTCAGGCGGGCGATTCACCGCGGTTGATGGCGGCGAGTTTTTCGGCGTGGTCGGCGTGTTGCAGGGCGGTGAAGAGCTCGTCGACTTCGCCCGCGAGGATTTGCGGCAGGCTTTGCAGCGTCAGGCCGATGCGGTGGTCGGTCACGCGGTTTTGCGGAAAGTTGTAGGTGCGGATCCGCTCGCTGCGGTCGCCCGAGCCGATCTGGCTTTTGCGCTCACTGGCGTATTTGGCGCGCTCTTCTTCTTCGCGGCGTTGCAGCAGGCGCGAGCGCAGGACGGTCATCGCGCGCGCTTTGTTTTTTATCTGCGAGCGCTCGTCGGCGCATTGGACGATCAGGCCCGTGGGTTTGTGGAGGATTTGCACGGCAGAGTCGGTCGTGTTGACGCCTTGGCCGCCGGGGCCGCTGGCGCGCGAGATGGTGATTTCGAGGTCTTCGGGGTCGATCTGCACGTCGACCTCCTCGGCTTCGGGGAGCACGGCTACGGTCACGGTCGAAGTATGGATCCGCCCGTTGGCCTCGGTCACCGGCACGCGCTGGACGCGGTGGACGCCGCTCTCGTACTTGAGCTGTTTATAAACGTCGCTGCCGCTGATCAGGAAGATCACTTCCTTAAAGCCGCCGCGGTCGGAGCCGCTGCTGCTCATCACCTGCACGCGCCAGCCGCGCGTCTCGGCGTAGCGCGAGTACAGCCGGTAGAGGTCTGCGGCGAAGAGGCTGGCTTCGTCGCCGCCGGTGCCCGCGCGGATCTCCATGACGGTGTTGCGCGAGTCGCTGGGGTCGGGCGGGATCATCGCGCGCAGGATTTCGTCGTGCAGCGCGGCGGCCTCCGCGTGCATCGTGAGCAGCTCGCCGAGCGCGAGTTCGCGCAGCTCGGGATCGGCGCGCGAATCGCTTTTCAGGGCCTCGGCCTCGGCGATGTTGGCGAGCAGTTTTTGGTAGCGCGCGTGCGCTTCGACGAGCTCGTGCAGGCGCTGGTGCTCGCGCGAAATGTCGGCGGCGGCGCGCGGGTTATTGTAAAACGCGGGGTCGGCCATCTGCGCGGCGAGCTCGTCATGACGTTGCTGAAAGGGGGCGAGGTCGGGCAGAGAGGGCATGAGGAAAAGGCGCGTGAGGGAAAGTGCAGCAGACAGATTAATGAAAGAAGTTCGGTCCGAGGATCGGCCGTTGTTTCAGGACGAGGGAAGCTGGCAGATTTGCGAATTGCGCGCAGTGAAAAACTGCGGTTCCTCTGCGCGGCACGGGCGCCATGCCCCTGCGCAAGCACGCTGGCCCGGGCGCGTGAGCCGCCCACCCAAGCCCGCGTGCCGCGCGGCCGCCCGCCTCGGCGCAACCGCTCGCGCGCTCCCTCTGCCTGCCCATTTGCAATGTCCACGACACTTTTCACTCAAAACACGATAGCCTGCATCTGGGACTTCGATAAGACACTCATCCCCGGCTACATGCAGGCACCGCTTTTTAGGCGGCACGACGTGGGCGAGGCCGCCTTCTGGGCCGAGACCAACGCGCTGGTCGAAAACTACCGGCGGCGCGGCTACCGGCTCTCCGGCGAGATCAGCTACCTGAACCACATCCTCACCTACGTGCTCGCGGGCCGCTTCGGCCGGCTCAACAACCGCCAACTGCGCGAGTACGGCGCGGAGATCGCGTTTTACCCCGGGCTGCCAGACTTCTTCGACCTCGCCAAAACCTATGTCCGCGAAAAGCCCCTTTACCAAAAACACGAGATCGAGCTGGAGCACTACATCGTGAGCACCGGCCTCGCCGAGATGATCCGCGGCAGCGCCATCGCGCCCTATGTCGAAGACATCTGGGGCTGCGAGTTTATCGAAAGCCCGCTGCAACCCGGCTTCATGACCCAGGGCGAAATCCCGCTCAGCGACGATGCCGTCATCGCGCAGATCGGCATGGTCATCGACAACACGACGAAGACCCGCGCGCTGTTTGAGATCAACAAAGGCACCAACAAAAATCCCGACATCGACGTAAACGCCTACCTGAGGCCGGAAGACCGGCGGATTCCATTTCAGAACATGCTCTACATCGCCGATGGGCCCAGCGACATCCCGAGCTTTTCGGTGGTCAAAAGCGGCGGGGGCCGCTGCTACGGTGTCTACAACCCCGAGCACAGCGGCGAGTTTGAGCAAAACGACCGGCTCCTCCAGGCGGGCCGCATCCACGGCTACGGCCCCGCCGATTATCGCGACGGCAGCAGCACCGCCCGCTGGCTAAAGCTGCACATCCAGGCGATTTGCGACCGGATCGTCAGCGACCGCGAAGCGGCCGTCGCCAGCAAGGCCACCCGCCCGCCGCGCCACCTCACCGAAAGCCCCGAAGAAGAAGCCGCCAAACTCCGCTCCAGGCACGCCCCGAAGCAGGCCGACCTGGGGCTGTGAGCTGTGCCAGTTCGATCAATTCTACGCTCGCGCGACACGATGCAGCATCGCTGTTCGCTGCCCTGATAACGCAGGGGCCAGCCTTGGCCGCGTGTACTTGGGCAGCAGCCGAGGCGCCAAATAAAAGGGCCGAAGACCGCGGCCCCTTGACCCCAGCTTTTGGCGCGCCAAAGTGCGGCCCATGCAGACCGTCGCCAGAGTTCTCAAAGTCGGAGATCGGCAGGCTGTGCGCCTGCCCAGCGAGCTCAAGCTCAAGGCCAAGGAGCTCGTCCTCGAAACGCGCAAAGATGGGGTGATCCTGCTTTACGATCCGGTACAGCGCGAACGCTATGAGGCAGACCGCCGCAAGGCATTCCGCGAGCTGTGCGAGCTGCCCCCGTTACCCGCAGGCTTCGAACTTGAGCGGCCATGATCGCGCGCATCTACCTGCCGGATACCAATCTGATTTCCCAGTTTCTGCTGGGGCGTGACGTCCGATTATGTGAGCGGGTGGAGAAGTACGCCGAGCAGCTCTACCTTTCTGCCATCGTCTGGTCAGAGCTCCGCTACGGAGTCGAAAAGAGCGGGAACCTGCCCCGACTGGTGATACGCTTGGCGAAGCTGCGGGAGAAGTTTCCCGAGGTGGAAGCTTTTGATGAGCATGCGGCATGGTGGGCGGCCAATGTGCGCGCGTACTTGGCTAACCTGAAGCCCAACGCCCAGCCGATCGGCTATGCGGATTGTCTGCTCGCGGGGCACGCGCTCGCGCTTGGGGCGACGATCATCACTCACAACACACGCGAGTTTTCCCGCGTGCCGCACCTGGAAGTCGAAGACTGGCAACTCGCCTGAGTCGCGGGCGGCATGGTAGCCGGCAGGTGACTTGGCTCAGTGGCATAAGCGGTGGGGCGCGGTCTCCCGAAGTTGACGGAGCGGGCAGTGGGCGCGACGAATGGCGGTTGAGTGAGCCTGCTATTTCATATCCCGCCTAACCTGGTCGCAGCCGCCGCGCGCAATGCCGTGCCGCTGCGCGTTGACGTCGATCTAAGCCAAGCACCGCCACCCGAGCAGCTCCCCGCACTCGCACTACTGCAACGTTGGACACACGGAGATGCGGAGCCGCCCAAACTGATCCAGCTCAGCCGCATGCAGCTCCGCGAGCTCGTCGCCGCTGCGGGCGGGCAACCGATCTTCCTCTACAACGGCGAGCGCAGCGCCTGGCCGCGGCCCGAGCTGCTCGAAGAGCCCTCCTCCGGCGCTCAGCCAGGCACCGCTACTCAAGGCCGAGGCCGCAGCTCGTTGCCCAGTCGGCGAAGCGGAAATTCTGAATCCGGTAAATCCGCCGGACGCAGCCCAGCGGCACCGCGCCCGGACGAGGAGGCCGAAGACCTCGTGGGCACACTGGATGGCAGCGAGCATTTCCTTTCGGTCAGCCTGCCCTCGCGCGAGCACCCCTGCTACCGCTCGCTGCTGGAGTTTTTAAAAGCCAACGGCTTCAGCCTGGAGCCCTCGAACCGCCGCTGGTGGCTGCGCGACCGGCACAAGGTGCTAAACCTGCTCGCCACTCAGGGCCACCGCCTTCGCGAGAACTTCGACCTCGAAGAGACGCCCAACTTTACCGCGCGCACAGCGCACCTGCGCGAAGCCCAGGTCAACGCGACCGTCGAGGAAAGCGGGCCTGACGACTTCGTCCTCAACCTCGACCTCGCGGCGGGCGGCGCCCCCGAAGCCGAGCTGCGCAGCGCGCTGGCCACAGGCCGCCACTACATCGAGCACGGCGGGCGCATCTACCTCTTCGACGAAGCGCGGCTCGCCAAACTCGCCGACGCCCAGCAGGCCCTCGCTACCGCCGCCAGCCAACGTCAGGCCGGCCCCGCCGCGCACAGCACACTGCGGATCTCGCGCGAGCGCGTACCGCAGGCCCAGGACATCCTCGACGAGCTCGCGCCAAACTTTCGCCCCACCGACGAGTGGGAGCGCCGCAGCCGCGCCCTGCGCGAGCTGAGCCGCCTGCCGCCTGCGCCCGTCCCGCCCGAGCTTCAGGCCACGCTGCGCCCTTACCAGCGGCTCGGCGTCGCTTGGCTCTGGTATCTGCAAGAGCAACGCCTCGGCGGCGTACTCGCCGACGAAATGGGCCTTGGAAAAACGCTCCAGGCCCTCGCGCTCCTCGCCGCGTTGACGGCATCTGCAAAAAATAATGGCGCAGCGCCCCAGCCCGCGATTGATGGCGCGGCCGCGGCCCTGTCGCCAGCGGGCGACACGCCCAAAAAAGCGGGAGCGCGCCCACGCGGCGGCCAGCGCGCGCACAAAGTAAAACCGCCCTCGGCGGGGGCAAAGGCCCTCGTCGTCGCGCCTGCCTCGCTTCTCGAAAACTGGCGCCGCGAAGCGCAGCGCTACACCCCACAGCTCCGCGTCCTTGTTCACCACGGCGTCAACCGCCTGCGCAAGGCCGAGGCCTTCGCCGCGCACGAGCTCATCATCACCAGCTACGGCACGCTCAGTCGCGACCGGAAACTCTTCGCCGAAGTCGAGTTCGCCTGTGCCATAGCCGACGAGGCGCAGCACATCAAAAACCGCCATTCGCAAAACGCCACCGCCCTGCGTGCCCTGCGCGCCGATACCCGCTTCGTGCTCACAGGCACGCCGCTGGAAAACTCGCTCGACGACCTGCGCTCGCTCTTCGCCTTTCTCATGCCCGGGCTGCTCCCCGCGCTCCCACTCGGGGCAGGCGCCGAAGACCGCGCCTGGCACGATGCGCAGACCCGCCACGCCACCGCGCCCTACATCCTGCGCCGTACAAAAGCCGCCGTCGCCCCCGAGCTGCCGAAGAAAATCGAGCAGACGATCTGGTGCGAGCCCACGCCCGCCCAAGCTGCCCTCTACCGCCAGTGGCAGGAGACCAGCGAGCGCGAGCTCATCGACCTCGCCGCGAGCGGTGCGAGCGAAGGCCGCCTGCGGCTTGCCACGCTGACCCAGCTCCTGAGGCTGCGCCAAATCTGCTGCGACCCACGGCTCGTCTCTCCGCAAGCGCACCGCGCCGCCGATTCGGCCAAACTCGCCGCGCTGCTTGAGCTCCTGGAAGAGGCGATAGACGACGGCCACCGCGTCCTCGTGTTTTCCCAATTCACCTCGCTGTTCGCGCTGTTGCGGCCCGAGCTCGACCAGCTCGGGATCGCCCACGCGTACCTCGACGGCACGATGAACGCCACCGAGCGGCAGCGCGAAGTCGACCGCTTCCAGCGCTCGCCCGACATCCCCGTATTCCTGCTCTCGCTGCGTGCGGGCGGCACCGGCCTCAACCTCACCGCAGCCGACACCGTCGTGCACCTCGACCCGTGGTGGAACCCTGCTGTCGAAGCCCAGGCGACCGACCGCGCCCATCGCATCGGCCAGACCCGCACCGTCACCAGCTACAAACTCATCTGCAGCGGCACCGTGGAGGAGAAAGTCCTCGCGCTTCAGGAGGAAAAACGCGCCGCGCTGGCCGATGTCTTTGAAGCGAGCGACGCCGCCAACGCCCGCCTCTCGCTCAGCGACCTGCGCTCGCTGCTCACTGCCGAATGACGGGAACGCCGCCGCGTAATCTTGCACCCGCTTTGAACTGACGCGCGGCCAGCGAGCCGCGCGCCAAGAAAAATGGGGCGAAGCCCCCCTTGCGGTGGGGAGAAGGAAGCGTAGCGTCCGCGTCCCAAATGGAACTTGTGAAGCATTGGGCGGCTCGCCTCGACGATTACGTGATCGACCTCGCCTGGTCGCCGGACGGAGCGCAGCTCGCCGCAGCTTCAGCCGCTGGCCCGGTCGCCCTCTACGATGCGCAGAGCGGGACACTCCAGCACCAGCTCGCAGCGCACGACGAAGGTACCAACTGCATTGCGTGGCAGCCGCTCGCGGCGCGCGCCCTTGAGCAAGGAGCCGCAGCCCACGCCCCCGCGCCGATTCTCGGCACTGGCGGACAGGAGCCCCGCGTTAAACTTTGGGATGCGGGCGTGGGGCAGCACATCGCCACCGCCGAGCTCGGCGAAAAAAGTGGCGAGTGGGTCGAGCACCTCGCCTGGCAGCCGCGCTCCGAGAGTGATACGACTGGCGCCGCCGTGTGTGCGGCAGCGTCGGGGCGGCAGCTCCATCTTTTGCGTGCCGATGGCTCGGTCCTCCACCGTCTCGCTCCTGCCCCCAAGTCGATCTCGGCGCTGGCTTGGTCGCCCGACGGCACCCGCCTCGCCAGCGCTTACTTTGGCGGTGTGCAGCTCTGGGACTCCCACGCGCTCGCCTTGGAAAAGGAGCTGCCCTACGCAGGCGGCATTCAGGCGCTCATCTGGTCGCCCGATGGCCGTTGGCTCGTCTCCGGCAACCACGATCCGAGCGTACACCTTTGGCAACCCGCCGCCGACCTTGAGCTGCAAATGAGCGGCTACGAAACCAGGGTGGGCGCACTCGCCTTTGATCCCGGCAGCCGCTGGCTGGCGACCAGCGGCAGTACCGATTGCTGCGTGTGGGATTGCTCCGGCCCGGGCCCCGAGGGGCGCGAGCCCGCCATGCTTAATCACGGTGCGCGGCTCTGCGCGCTCGCCTTTCAAAACAGGAGCGGCGGTCTGCTCGCCGCGGGCTCCGAAGACGGCGCCGTCAAGCTCTGGAGCATCGGCGGCGCGCCCAATCCCTCCCGCTCCTCCCGCTCCTCCGGCCCCCTGCGCGCCACCGTGACGATGCCCGCAGTCGCGACCAAGCTCGCCTGGTCGCCCGATGACTCCCTGCTCGCCATCGGCACTCGCGATGGCACGCTCTACACCCTCCGCTACCGCGCCTAGTGCCGCGCTCGCATCCACGCACCCCACTGCGCCTCCTGTTTTTTTGTTGGAAAAATGCCCTACGACCGTCGCCAGTTTTTAAGCAAGAGCCTGCTCGGCACAGCAGGGCTGCTACTCGTCGGCAGCAGTCCGCCGCTCCTCGGAGCCCCCGCGCCCGCGAAGGCCGGAGAGCAGACCTACACCATAAAGAAAGGCGATACGCTCTCGCGCATCGCTAGCCGCCACGGCATCCCGCTCGTCACGCTAAAAACCCGCAACCAGCTCTCGGGCGACCGGATCCTCGTCGGCCAAAAACTCGTCATCCCTGCCAAGCCCAGTGCGGTAAAAGCCGCCGCCGCCAATCCTCCCGCTACCGCGCGGGCCAGCGTCCTTGCCACAAGCAGCCTCGCCGAAGTCATCGCCGCCAGCGCACCCTTGCGGATCGACCGCCAACGCTGGCGGCACATCGTCTTGCACCACAGTGGCATCGAGCGCGGTAGCGCCAAAACCTACGATGCCGAGCACCGCCGCCGCGGCATGGAAAACGGGCTTGCCTACCACTTCGTCATCGGCAACGGGCGCGACTGCCCCGAGGGCCAGATCGACATCGGCCCGCGCTGGCTCAAGCAACTGCGCGGCGGCCACGTGCGCGACAGCCACGTAAACGACACCGGCATCGGCATCTGCTTGGTGGGCAACTTTGAGCAGCGCGCGCCCAGCCCCAAACAACTCGCCGCCACCTGGGCCCTCATCGACTGGCTGCGCCGCGGTCAAATCAACCCCAAGCACACGATCACCGTGCACCGCTGGGTCGACCGCAACCACACCGTCTGCCCCGGCCGCCACTTCCCCTTCGCCGAACTCAAACGCCGCTACAAGCTCAGCTAAGGGGGCAAATGAAACGGTCGAAGACTCCACTGCGCGTGGGGCGGTGGCGTGGCGCCACGTGCCATTTAATTTGGGAATCGGCCCCGCCGCTACGCGGCGAAACACGATTCCCAAATTTGCCTCTCTGTCGCGTTGCGACAGGACTGGAAGCATCGAATGCGGATAGAGCGGGAGCCCATTTGGGCGGATTTCTCGGGTTAACGAGCAAACCTCTGGCACGATTCCCTGCCGCACCAATTGATACACACCTTAAATGGGTGCAGCCAAGACAGGCAGGTTGGTGGCGGCGCGCACGCTTTCGACATCGGCGGCAAAGCTTGCGGCTTCGGCGGGCGTCATGCGTGGACGTCCGGCACGGCGTAGGAGCCGCTGGGGATCAGCTCTGCGGGAAGCGTTGGCAGGGCTGCGTGTGAGGCGGGAT
>NZ_LSZQ01000001.1 GCF_001580015.1 Cephaloticoccus primus | reverse complement strand
CTTGCGGGTTGTGCGGAACGCACAACCCGCAAGCCGCACAGTAAATGGCAGGGGACACCGTCCCCCGCCGCCCGCGTAGGGCTGCCCTCCCGCGCCACGCGTAGTGGAAAACGATATGACATAGATTTGGGTTGCCCAAGGGGATTGGGGTTCTAGGGTGCGCGGCGTGTCTATACTGCACTACATTAGTAATGAATTAATATCGCTGTGCGCCGCGCGCCCGCTTCGGGCGGCTGAGCGGCGCTCCTCCGGGGCGGTGGCCCGGGCGAAGCGGGCCGGGGCGCGATGTTGGAGGCGCGGCCTCTTTTAGGTCGCGGTTCACTTTTGTTTACGCGCGGGGCGGCGGCAGCGACTGCTGCCCCGACCCAAGGAAATTGGAGGGATGCGCTTTGGCGCGCTAGTCCTTCGAGGTTTGGCCCAAAAAAAGGGGCTGTGCCTCCTGCGCCCGGGCTGGTCGAATGAATGAACGGCCGCCTGAGCTTCCCCGTCCCCCTCCGTTTCACCCCACAAATCAAAGAAAACTCTCCATCCAGTCAGCTCATGAAATTTCGTATTTTTGCTACACTCGTCGCGCTCAGCGCGGCGACTCTCGCACCGGCCAAAAACGTCCGGCTGCTCAACGTATCCTACGACCCGACGCGCGAGCTCTACGTCGAGTTTAACAAGGCCTTCGCCGCGCACTGGAAGGCGAAGACTGGCGATACCGTCACGGTGCAGCAGTCGCACGGCGGTTCGTCGAAGCAGGCGCGCTCGGTGATCGACGGGCTCTCGGCGGACGTCGTCACGCTGGCGCTCTCGGCCGACATCGATGCGATTGCCGAGCGCACGGGGCGCATCCCTGCGGATTGGCAGGAGCGGCTTCCGGCGAGCAGTACGCCCTACACCTCGACGATTGTGTTTCTGGTGCGAAAGGGAAATCCGCTCGGGGTCAAGGACTGGGACGACTTGGTAAAACCCGGAGTCTCGGTCATCACCGCCAACCCGAAAACGAGCGGCGCGGCGCGCTGGAGCTACCTCGCGGCCTGGGCTTACGCGAAGCACCGCTACGGCGGCGATGAGGCGGCGCGCGACTTCGTGACCAAGCTCTACAAAAACGTGCCCGTGCTCGATAGCGGTGCGCGCGGTTCGACGATCACCTTTACCCAGCGCGGGATCGGCGACGTGTTTTTGTCGTGGGAAAACGAGGCGTTTCTCGCGCTCAAGGAGCGCGGCGAGGGCGAGTTTGAGATCGTCGTCCCGTCGATCAGCGTGCTCGCGCAGCCGCCCGTCGCGCTGGTCGAGGGCAACGCGAAGCGAAAGAAGACTCTGGAGGTCGCCCAAGCCTACCTCGAATACCTGTACTCGCCCGAAGGCCAGCGGATCGCCGCCAAGAACTACTACCGCCCGCTCTACCCGGAGTTTGCCGATGGGGCAGATACGGCGCGCTTCCCCGACTTGAAGCGCGTGACGGTGGACGAGGAGTTTGGCGGCTGGACGAACGCGCAGAAAACGCACTTCGCCGATGGCGGCATCTTTGACCAGATCTATGCCCCCTAATGGGCGTCGCAGGTTCTTTTATCTGGCGGAGTCTTCGACTCCTTCATCTGGCACGCGGCTCGCCCCCCCGCCTGGCCGCGTGTCCCGGCCCCACCCGATTTGGGTGGACCGACGGGCTGCCAACGAGCAGCCCGCCAGATAAGTCGGTCGAAGACCGCGCCAAAGAAATGGGGCGAAGACTGTGCTGGATAAAAAGGGTCGAAGCCGCCGCGCGAGCGGCGGTAGCCTGAGCCCCTCCCGCCTCTTCCGGCTTCCCAGCTTCCCCGATTTCTGCCCCCCTCCCGAGCCTCCCGCTTTTCTCTCCTCCCTCCCGCGCCTCCCTCCTTTTCCTACGCAATTCGCCGTCTGATTTGTCTGATTATGAGTACCGCAGCGCCCGCTATCACTACGCGCCGGATCATCCCGGGCTTTGGGCTTACGCTGGGCTTTGCGCTGGCGTACCTCGGGCTGGTCGTGCTGATCCCGCTTTCGGCGACGTTTATCCGCTCGATGGATCTGAGTGCGGCGGATTGGTGGGCAGCGGTGAGCTCGCCGCGCGTGGTGGCCTCGTACCGGCTGACCTTTGGCGTGTCGCTGCTCGCGGCGGCGGCCAACGTGGTGTTTGGCGTCGTGGCGGCCTGGGTGCTGGTGCGCTATTCGTTCCCCGGGCGGCGGCTGGTCGATGCGCTGGTGGATTTGCCGTTTGCGCTGCCGACGGCCGTCGCGGGGATCGCACTCACCGCGCTTTATGCGCCCAACGGCTGGCTCGGCGCCCCGCTCGCCAAGATCGGCGCGGAGGGGATCAAGGTCGCCTACACGGCGACGGGAGTCTGGGTGGCGCTCACCTTTATCGGGCTGCCGTTTGTGATCCGCACGGTGCAGCCGGTACTGGAGGAGCTGGAGCCGGAGCTGGAGGAGGCGGCGGCGAGCCTCGGCGCCTCGCGGCTGCAAACGCTGTGGCGCGTGGTGCTGCCCGCGCTGCGCCCGTCGATTCTCACGGGCTTCGCCCTGGCCTTTGCGCGCGCGGTGGGCGAGTACGGCTCGGTGGTCTTTATCGCCGGAAACATGCCGATGAAGACCGAGATCACGCCGCTGCTGATCATCACCAAGCTGGAGCAATACGACTACGCGGGCGCGACCGCGCTGGCGGTGGCCATGCTGCTGGTGTCCTTCGCGCTGCTGCTGCTCATCAACTGCCTGCAACTGTGGTCGCGCCGACAGGGCCGCTGAGCGCGCGCCCTCCCGCCCTCCCGCCTGCCGCCGACTCTTCCTACGCCGCTACCCACCTGCTTCCGCCGCACAAATAAACCCTAACCGAACATGGCTGCTGCTCCTGCTTCCCGTATCCGCTCCGTACCGGCGCCGACCCCGCCCGTGCGTCCGGCCTTGGGCGACCCGCGCTGGCTGCGCGCCCTGCTGCTCACGCTGACCTTTGGGTTCATCGGCCTGTTTCTGGTGCTGCCGTTGGTGGTGGTATTTGGCGAAGCCTTTGCCGATGGCGTGAGCGCGTACTTCGCGAGCTTCGCCGATCCGGACGCGCTTGCCGCGATCAAGCTTACGCTCACTGCGGCGGGGATCGCCGTGCCGCTCAACCTCGTGTTTGGCGTGGCGACAGCATGGGCGGTCACGAAGTTCGAGTTTCGCGGCAAAAGCCTGCTGATCACCTTCATCGACCTGCCCTTTGCGATTTCGCCGGTGATTGCGGGGCTGATCTACGTGCTGATGTTTGGGCTCCACGGGTGGATCGGCCCGTGGCTCGACGCGCACGACATCCAGATCATCTTCGCGGTGCCGGGGATCGTGCTGGCGACGATTTTTGTGACGGTGCCCTTCGTCGCGCGGGAGCTTATCCCGCTCATGCAAGCGCAGGGCACGGATGAGGAGCTCGCGGCACTTACGCTCGGCGCTAGCGGCTGGCAAATCTTCCGCCGCGTCACGCTGCCCAACATCCGCTGGGGGCTGCTCTACGGCGTGATCCTGTGCAACGCGCGCGCGATGGGCGAGTTTGGCGCGGTGTCCGTCGTCTCCGGCCACATCCGCGGGGTGACCAATACGATGCCGCTGCACGTGGAAATCCTCTACAACGAATACAACCTCCAGGCCTCCTTTGCGGTGGCCTCGCTGCTGACGCTGCTGGCGCTGCTCTCCCTGCTGCTCAAGAGCCTCGTCGAGTGGCAACACGCGCGCAGCAGCCGCGCCGCCCATTAATGCGCACACCCAACTCCCCACCCTCTCTTTCGCTCGCCCTCTGCCCGCACGTACGCAGGCGCCGCCGCGCCCGCTCCGCCAGCGCGATTGCCGCGTACCCCGCATAGCCTACGGGCCGCTAACGCGCGGCTCGCCAGAAAAACGGGTCGAAGACCCCGCTCCCGAAAAACACCTTCCGCCTCATGAGTATCGAAGTCTCCCACCTGCGCAAAACCTTCGGCGCCTACACCGCGCTCGACGACGTCTCGCTCTCCGTAAAGCCGGGCCAGCTCACCGCGCTGCTCGGGCCCTCGGGCTCGGGAAAGACCACACTGCTGCGGATCATCGCCGGGCTGGACTTTGCCGATGCGGGCAGCGGCGCGGTGCGGCTCGACGGCGAGGACGTGAGCGCGCTCGGCCCCGGCCAGCGCGGGATCGGCTTTGTGTTTCAGCACTACGCGCTGTTCCGGCACCTGACGGTTTTCGAAAACATCGCCTTCGGGCTCACGGTGCGCGGCAGGCGCGAGCGGCCCTCGCGCGCCGAGATCGCCGAGCGCGTTAACCGGCTGCTGAGCCTCGTGCAGCTCGACGGGCTGGGCCAGCGGCTGCCCACGCAGCTCTCCGGCGGCCAGCGCCAGCGCGTGGCACTGGCGCGCGCACTCGCCATCGAGCCCAAGGTGCTGCTGCTCGACGAGCCCTTCGGCGCGCTCGACGCCAAGGTGCGCAAGGAGCTGCGCCGCTGGCTGCGCCAGTTTCACGAAGAGGTTAACTTGACCACACTCTTCGTGACGCACGACCAGGAGGAAGCGCTGGAAATCGCCGACGAGGTCGTCGTCATGAACAATGCGCGGATCGAGCAGGTGGGCGCGCCGCAAGAGGTCTACGACCATCCGGCCTCGCCCTTCGTAATCGAGTTTCTGGGCAACGTAAACCAGCTCACGGCGGCCTCGGCCCAGGCCGCGCGCGCGGCGAGCGCCTCAAGGGCGGCCAGCCTCGGCGAGGCCGACATGCTCTACGTGCGGCCACACGACGTGGATATCCGCCGCGAGAAGACCAGCACCCACGCGCTCCCGGTGAAGGTGCTGCACGTCTTTGCAGCGGGAAACACCGGCCGCGTCTCGCTGCGCCGACTCGACACCGGCGAGGCCTTCGATGCCGAGCTCTCCCGCGTGCGCCTGGCCGAGCTCGCCTTGCGCCAGGGCGACTCCGTGTGGGTGATCTTCCGCCACGTGCGCCTCTTCCCCAAAGGCCAGTTCTACGAGACCGACGTCACCGAAGAAGCCGGCGAAACCTGACGGCGAGGGGCACCTCGTGACCTGACGAGCCGCCAACGAGCGGCTCGCAAGATGACAGGGTCGAAGACCCCTGCGCGGGGGGCGGCAGGCGGTGCCTGCACCCGTTGACTGTGCGGTTTGCTCGGCGGGCGTACC